>NZ_JBFAQH010000011.1:0-245123 GCF_040677165.1 Micromonospora sp. NPDC049374
GTCCGGGCCCCCTCGATCGAGGTGACGTCAAACCAATAAACCCCCGCCCTGATCTCCCACCCCACCGCCCCCCCCCCGCGCCCGGGGGGGGGGGGGGGGGGGCCGGGCGCCCCCCCCCCCCCCCCCCACGGCTCGGCATTGTCGTCCGACGGGATCGGTCCTCCCCGGCTGACCCGCGGGTACCGCCTGGTCAGCCACCGAGGGTGGCCAGTTCCGAGACGACGACGTTGGTCAGTGCCCGACCGTCGCGGCGAACCTGGCGGAGGTACCACTTCTGGATCGGCGCGTGGGTGGACTTCGCGAACTGCCAGGGTCCACGAGGGCTGTTGAGCTGCCCGAGACCGGCGATCGCGGCGTTGATCTGCTGCGGGCTGGGGTTCGTGCCCGCTGCGGCGATCGCCCGGTCCAGCACGGCCGCCGCGTCGTACGACGCCATCACGATCGAGGTGGGTACCCGGCCCGGGTAGGCCGCGTTCCAGGCGGCGACGAATTCCCGGTTGGCCGCGTTGTCGAGGTCGGGCGAGTAGTTCAGGCCGTTGTAGATGCCCTCGGCCGCGTCGCCCTGCTCGACCAGGCTTGCCGGCTCGGTCACGAAGCCCGCCGCGTAGAGCGGCAGGTCGGCGACGGGGGATTCGGCGTACTGCTTGACGAAGGTGATGGCGTTCTGCGCGTCGAAGAAACAGTAGACCGCTTCGGCGCCGGACTCGGCGATCTCGTCCAGGTAGGGCCCGAAGTCCTCGGTGACCGGGAACGGACTGAAGACGGCTTTGCCGCCTGGGTTGGCCAGTCGGCCACCGAGGTCGGTGAACGTGTCGACGAATCCGCGCAACTCGTCGCGACCGCTCTGGAAGTCCGGCCCGATGGCGTAGACGCTGCCCTGACCGACCTCCTGCTTGACGAACGGTGCCATGGCCACACCGGGCTCGACGGAGATCAGGTTGGTGTGCCAGACGTACGTCACGTCGGTCACCGCCGGCCGCCCCAGTGCACCGACCAGCGGAACCTTGTGCTGGTCGATGAGCGGAAGGATCGCGGCGACGCTACCGCCGTTGATGATGCCGGTGATCGCCGAGACGCGATCCTGCTCCAGCAGCTTCGTCGCGGATTCGACCGTCACATCGCGTTCGTATCCCTCGTCGGCGACGATCAGCTCAGCCGGGTGGCCGCCCAGTTGTCTGCCGCGCATGTCCAGGTAGAGCTGGAAGCCGTCGCGCAGCTCGGAGCCCGGCGCCTCAAGCGACCCGGCCAGTGCGGTGATCATCCCGATCCGGATGGTCTGTCGCTCCGGCTCCGACCCACCGTCACAGGCGGCGGTGCCGGCGACCAGCACGCCGGTCAGCAGAGCTGCGACGAGTCGCCGGGCAGCCGCGGCGCGTCGGGCGGGGCGGCTGGCGTTCACAGCATCCCCAGCAACTGGGAACGCACCGCCGGGGTCAGCACCTCACCCATCCGGTTCGCCAGGTCGGTCATCTCGTACGAGACCTGGCCCACGTCGCAGACCGGGGACGCCAGCACGAGCAGCGAGGCCCCGTCGCTGAACGACATGCAGAACATGAAACCGCCGTCCATCTGGGTCACGTTCGAGATCACCGTCCCCGCCTGGAAGAACCGGGCGGCCCCGACCAGCAGGGCGATCAGACCGCTGCCGGTGGCGGCGAGCTGATCCGCCCGGTCGCGGGGCAGGCCGTGATTGTGTGCCAGGACCAGCCCGTCGGTGGAGATGGCCAGGGCATGACTGACCTCAGGAGTACGGCTCACGAAGTTCTGCAACAGCCAGCTCAGGTCGTTCGGGCTTGTCACGACGTCACTCCAGATCGGGGAGGGGTGGACAGTCAGCGTCAGAAGGAGTTGGGGGATCGGCGTCCGGCGACGCCCTTGGCGTAGGCCGACATGGCCGCTGCCACGGTTGCCGGATCCAGCTTCCGCTGCGGGTCCGCGCTCGGTTGCGGTGTATCGGGCACCAGATGGGGCTGCGGCACCCGGCGTGGCAACCCGACCTGGGTGGACGGCGCTGGAGTGGCGGTCGCCCACTTCTCACCGGCATCGACCGGCCAGATGACGGCCACCGAGTCGCCGTCGAGGGCGGTTTTGAACCAGCCGTTCACCGTCGGCCCGGCCGGCAGCCCCACCGCGGTGGGCTGGGGCTGGGCTGCTGGCTGGAACAGCGGTGCGGGTACGGGAGGCGCGGCGACCGAGTTGGGTGGCGCCGGGGTGCTCGCGCGTACCGCGCCGACCGCTCCGACACCGACCGGGACTCGCCCGACGTTCGGCATCGGGTTGCCGGAGCCGGCCACCGGGAGGCTGGCGCGGGTCCCGGAGGTCATGGCCGGACGCCCCCCGGTTGCGGAGGGTCGACCCCGGCCCAGCTCGGGCTCCACCGGTTGCGGCTGCTGCACCGGCCGGCGTACGACGATCGATGCCGGCAGCGTGATCTCGGCCACCGTGCCGCCCGTCGGCCCGGGGCGCAGCTCGACCCGGACGGCGTGCCGGGCGGCGAGCCGGGCGACCACGGTCAGACCCATGGCCCGCACGCCCGACACGTCGATCGACGACGGGTTGGCGAGCGCCATGTTCAGTTGCTCGCACCGCTGGGTGGAGAGCCCGACGCCCTGGTCCACCACCTGCACGATCGCCCGGTCGGAGAGAGCGTGCCCGGTGACCAGCACCTCGGCCTCCGGCGGGGAGTACCCGGTCGCGTTGTCCAGCAGTTCGGCGACCAGGTGCACGATCTCGTCGACCGCCGTACCGGCGATCGCCAGTTCCTTGTCCACGGTGCCGATCCGGACCCGGGTGTAGTGCTCGATCTGGGACAGCGCGGCCTGGATCACGTGGTCGAGCGGAACCGGCTCCTGGCGTACCCGGGAGATGCCGGAACCACCGAGCACCAGCAGGCTCTGGTTGATCCGGGCCATCCGGGTCGCGAGATGGTCCAGTTGGTACAGCTGCTGGAGACGTTCGGGGTCGGCCTCGTCGCGCTCCACCTCGTCGACCTGGGCGAGCATCGCGTCCACCAGCCGCTGCTCACGTCGAGAGAGATGGACGAAGATCTCCGCGATGTTGGCCCGCATCACCGCCTGTTCGCCCGCGATCCGGACCGCTTCCCGGTGCAGTGCCCGGGTCGCGGTGGCCACTTCGGCGATCTCGTCGGAACCGGTGATCCGGAATTCCGAAACGGAACGGTCTGCCACCTCGTTGGGTTGCACGCTGCCGGGTGGAGCCGCGGTGAGCTCCCGGACGACGGCCGGTAGCCGGTCGTACGCCACCTTGGTCACCGTGTTGCGCAGCGACCGCAGCCGGCGGGTGATCCGCCGCGCCACCACACCGGTCAGTACGGCGGTGAGCGCCAGGACCAGGAAGATGCCGACACCCTGTAGCAGCGCGTTACGCAGCAGTTGCCCGCGCTCGGTCGACACCCGGTCGGCGACGGCGGCATCCAGGTCGCTCTGGATCCGGAACATCTGGCTGACCCAACCGTCGGTGGCCTCGACCCAGGCGTCCGGGTCGACGACGAGCCGTCCGCCGGGCAGCGTCCGGCCCACCTGATCCTGCAGCCGTTGGGCGGCGACGACCTGGGGATCGGTACCGATCTGCTCCCAGCTGGCCGCCCACCCCGGTTCGGCGAGGGCCAGGAAGGCGTTGGTGGCCTCGGCGTACCGGGCCTGGGCACCGACGATCTCCTGCTGTCCGGCCGGGGTCAGCTCGCCCCCGGCGAGGCTGCGCAGCACGATGACCTGAAGCTGACCGATCGCCTCGCCCGCCTCGGAGACCGCCACCGCGGCCCGGACGTCGTCGGCGATGTTCGTCGAGGTGTCGGTGGCCACGGAAGCGCGGAAGGTGAGCAGGTCCGCGACGAGAATGCGGTAGCTGAAGGCGATCGCGGACAGAGTGGCGCGAGGGCTGGAGCGGACCTGCTCGCGCACCGCGCCGAGCGCCGTCAGACCGGCATCGATCCGTTGCAGGGCGGAGTTCCCCGTCGCCACCTCGTCCCTGCGTTGCTGGAACTCGATGATCTCGGCATCGGTCCGGGCGACCTGATCGTCGAAGGCGGCGCTGGCGGCCTGGCTCTGGGTGGTCACCTCGACCGCCGCGATCACCCGTTCGGCCTGTAGGGCGCGGGCGAGCGCGCCAGCCTGGGTGGAGAGTGTGACGACGTCGTGCACGGTGCCCGCGTTGAGTACCTGCCGGACCGTGCCCTCAAGGGCCAGGCCGGCGAACCCCACGACGGCGATCAATGGTACGGCGACCAGCAGCCGTAGCAAGCGGACGATGCTGCCCCGGGCCAGCCATCCCCGGCGCACTTCGGCGTGGGTACGCACCGCGGCTGCCGCTGTAGCACGTGTCACCGGCGTACTCCGCCCCCTTGCCTCATCTACGTTGATCTCAGCAGGAACCGACGCAGGCGCCGGTTACATGGTGGAGGGTGGGCGTGCCTGCCCACGTCAGAGCGCCATTCCTACCACGATGTATCGGTTCACCTCTAGATCCCTACTCGGTCGCTCGCAGGTTGACTGACGTCTCGGACATGAACCGGAAGCACGATAGCGAAACTTGTTCAACCAATCGTTGTGAACGAATGGAGGAAAGGGCGAGGTCCGATCCGACTCGATCTTGTTATGCGCGGCGACCATACCCCTATGGGGTATATGGTGGTGCCGGGAGGCGATGACATGTCCCACGGCGACACCCAGCACCACCCGAAACAGCAGGGGCACGGCGGGCACGACAAGCATGCCGGGCATGATCCGGCGGCGTTCCGCCGCAAGTTCTGGCTGAGCCTGGCACTGACCGTGCCGATCGTGGCCACCAGTCACATGGTGATGGACTGGCTCGGCTACGAACTGGACTTTCCCGGGATCGGCCTGGTGGGGCCGGTGCTCGGCACGGTGGTCTTCGGCTACGGCGGCTGGCCCTTCCTACAGGGTGCGGTGCGCGAGATCCGAGACCGGGCGCCGGGCATGATGCTGCTGATCGCGATGGCCATCACGGTTGCCTACGCGGCATCGCTGGCCACCTCGTTCGGCGCCTTCGACCTGGACTTCTGGTGGGAGCTCGCGGCACTGGTGACGATCATGCTGCTCGGGCACTGGCAGGAGATGAAGGCGATCGGTCAGGCCCGGGGCGCCCTGTCGGCGCTCGCCGCCCTGCTGCCCGACGACGCCGAGCGGCTCGACCCGGACGGAGCGCCGCAACGGGTGGCGGTGGCCGAACTCGGCGTCGGCGACGTGGTGCTGGTCCGTCCGGGTGCCCGGGTCCCGGCGGACGGCACCGTGGTGGACGGTCGCGCCGAGATGGACGAGTCGATGATCACGGGCGAGTCGCGGCCGGTGTCACGCTCCACCGGTGACCGGGTGGTGGCCGGCACGGTGGCCACCGATGCGGCGCTGCGGGTCCGGATCGAGGCGGTCGGGGACGACACCGCGCTGGCCGGCATCCAGCGGCTGGTGAGCGAGGCCCAGCAGTCCAGCGGCCGGGCGCAGGTGCTGGCCGACCGGTTCGCCGCCTGGCTGTTCTACATCGCCACCGCGACGGCAGTGCTGACCCTCGTGGTCTGGTCACTGCTGGGCAATGTGGACGAGGCGGTCGTGCGCACGGTGACGGTGCTGGTAATCGCCTGCCCGCACGCGCTCGGACTGGCCATCCCGCTGGTCATCGCGCTGTCCACGGCGGTGGCCGCCAAGGGCGGGATCCTGGTCAAGGACCGGCTGGCCCTGGAGCGGATGCGCACGATCGACACGGTGCTGTTCGACAAGACCGGCACGCTGACCCGGGGCGAGCACGTCCTCACCGACGTCGCCGCCACCAGCGGCACGACCGAACGGGAGGTACTCGCCATCGCGGCGGCGGTGGAGGCCGACAGCGAGCACCCCCTCGCCCGGGCGATCGTGACCGCCGCCGCCGACCAGAGCGACCAGCGGGCCGCGTCCGGATTCCACTCGATGACCGGCCGCGGCGTACGCGCCGAGGTGGACGGGGTGACCTACGCCGTCGGCGGTCCGGCGTTGTTGCGGGAACTCGACGTCGCCGTCCCGGACGACCTCGACGAGCACCGCCAGGACTGGTCGCGCCGTGGTGCGGCGGTGCTGTACCTGCTGCGAATCCACGACGGCGGGGCCGTCGTCCTCGGCGCCCTCGCGTTGGCCGATGAGGTAAGGCCGGAGGCCCGGCAGGCCGTCGCCGACCTGCGGGAGCAGGGCATCCGCAAGATCGTGATGATCACTGGGGACGCCCGTCCGGTCGCCGATGCGGTCGCCGCCGACCTCGGATTCCGCTCCGGTGAGGACGAGGTCTTCGCCGAGGTGCTCCCGGCGGAGAAGGACGACACCGTGTCGGGCTTGCAGCAGCGCGGACTGCGGGTGGCCATGGTGGGCGACGGGGTCAACGACGCGCCTGCCCTGGCCCGCGCAAACGTCGGCATCGCGATCGGCGCCGGCACCGACGTGGCCATCGAGTCCGCCGGGGTGGTGCTCGCCTCCTCCGACCCGCGCGGCGTGAGCGGTGTGATCCGGTTGTCCCGGGCCGCGTACCGGAAAATGCTCCAAAACCTGGCCTGGGCCGCCGGCTACAACGTGGTCGCGCTGCCGCTCGCCGCCGGGGTCCTGGCCTGGGCCGGCGTGGCGTTGAGCCCGGCGGTCGCCGCCGCGCTGATGTCGGCCTCCACAATCGTGGTCGCGCTCAACGCCCAACTGCTGCGCCGCGTCGAACTGCGCCCACCGGATTGAACACCCGTCAGGTCAGTTTCGTACAAGACCCCGACGCGGCTGCGGGCCCAGACTCGGCGGCATGGAAACCGTCACCGAGCCCGTACGCTTCGACACCAAGATCGCAGTCCTGCTCCGCGACGACCTGCCGACCTGGCAGCGACTCAACATGACCGCGTTCCTGGTCAGCGGCATCGGTCAGGCCGCGCCCGAGGTGATCGGCCAGCCGTACGCCGACGCGGACGGCACGCCCTACCTGCCCATGTTCCGGCAGCCCGTGCTGGTGTTCGCCGGTACGAAGGAGACGGTGACCGCCGCCCACCAGCGCGCCGTGACCCGCGGGCTGCCGCTGGCCGTCTTCACCTCGGACCTGTTCCGGACCGGCAACGACCGGGACAACCGGGCGGCGGTCCGCGTCGTCGGCCGCGACCACCTCGATCTCACCGGCCTGGCCGTGTACGGGCCGAAGAACGCGGTGGACAAGATCCTCAAAGGGGTCCGGATGCACCCGTGAACCGGCGGTGACGGGTGTACTGGCCGGGGTTGAAGCCGAGGATCCGCTTGAAGTGCCGACTCAGGTGTGACTGGTCGTGGAAGCCGGCCGTGGCAGCCGCCTCCCGGGCCGGTACGCCCTCGCGCAGCAGTCGTCGGGCGAGATCCACCCGGCGGGAGATCAGATACTGGTGCGGACCGATACCGAAGGCCGCGGAGAAGGCCCGCACGAGGTGGGTCGGGTGGGCATGCAGCAGACCGGCGGCCTCCGCCAGGGTCAGTCCCACCACGAAGCGCTCGTCGAGCAGGTCACGTAGCCGCCGCGCGATCCGTGAATCCCGCAGCGATGTGACCACGGGCGTACGGCGGGCCAGTCGCGCCCGCAGCCGCTCGGCAACGAGGGCGAGATGCACCTCGGCGGCGAACTCGTCACCCGGCTCGGTCAGCCGTGCGTGCAGCAGATCGATCCGCCGCCGCAGGGCTTCGTCGTCGAAGGTCGGTCGGTCCACCGCCCGACCAGCCAGGCGTTCGTCGAGCTGCCCGGGGTCGAGATAGAGCACCCGTTTGCGGAACCCCTGCGAGGTGACGGGCGAGCCGTTGTGCGGCACGTTCGGCGGCAACAGCGTGACGACCTGCCGGAACGCGCCGTGCTCGTGGCGGTCCAGGTCGTACCGGACAACTCCCTCGTCGACCACGAGCAGCGCCCAGCTTTCGTGGGTGTGCATCGGGTAGGCGTGGTCGGTGAACCTGGCGTGCAGCACCTCGGTGATCCCGCTGACCGTGGGGGACCAGACCCGTACCTGCTGTCGCCCGGACACGGCCGAACTGTAGCTGCTCTGCCAGCGGCCACCACCGAAGCGCAAGTGACCAGGGCAACTGCGGCGGGCGGAACTTCCGGGCGGCACCGACCGACAAACCTCATGACATCGATCTTCGAGGGGAAGTTCATGGCCAGCGCCCTGCCTCGCCGGTTCCTGCGCCCGGCGGTCCTGTTCACCGGGGCCGCGCTCATCGTGTCCCTGGCCGCCTGCGGCGGATCATCCGGGGAGTCGTCGACCACTCCCACGCCCTCCGCCGCAGCCACCGTCGAGGCCGGCGTGCTGGGCGTACGCGATCCGTGGGTGAAGGCCGCCGACGAGGGGATGACGGCGGCCTTCGCCACGCTGGTCAACGACAGCGACACCGACGTCACGATCACCGGTGCCGCCACCGCGGTGTCGCCGATGGAACTGCACGAGATGGCCATGGCAGACGGCAAGATGGTCATGCGGGCCAAGCAGGGTGGCGTGGTGATCAAGGCCCGGAGCGAGTACAAGCTGGAACCGGGCGGCGACCACCTGATGTTGATGGACCTCGCCAAGCCGCTGCGGGCCGGAGACGAGCTGACCTTCACCCTCAGCTTCGCCGACGGGCGGACTCAGACGTTCCGCGCGGTGGCCAAGCCGTTCACCGGGGCGCAGGAGAGCTACGCCCCCGGACACGGCGAGCCGATGCCGGACATGCCGACGAGCCACAGCCCGGCACCGTGAGGCCCACCAGCCGGCCGGTGAGCCGGCGCGGCCTGCTCACCGGCGGCGCCCTGGCCGCCGGTGGCACGCTGGCCGGCGCCGCCGCGCTGGCCACCACCCGCAGCGAGCCAGCGGGACGCCCGCCGGAGCAGACGCCGGTGGCGGGGGTCGGCGAGGCGGTCGAACCGTTCCACGGGGTACGGCAGGCGGGAATCGTCACCGAACCGCAGGCGCATGCCGCGTTCGTCGCCTTCACTCTGCGCCCCGGCACCGACCGGGCCGCCCTCGGGCGGCTGCTGCGGCTGCTCTCCGACGACGCCGCCCGGCTCACCCAGGGCCGACCTGCGCTCGCCGACACCGAACCCGAGCTGGGGCTGCTGCCGGCCCGGCTCACCGTCACCTTCGGCTTCGGCCCGGGACTGTTCGCCGCCGCCGGTCTCGACGACCGCCGCCCGCCCTCGGTGGTCGACCTGCCGGCGTTCCCGATCGATCGGCTGCAACCCCACTGGTCCGGCGGGGATCTGCTGGTGCAGATCTGCGCCGACGACCCGATCACCGTCGTGCACGCGCAGCGGGTCCTGGTCAAGGACAGTCGGCCCTTCGCCACGGTGCGCTGGGTGCAGCAGGGTTTCCGGCGGGCGGCCGGCGCCGAGCCGGGCCGGACCCAACGCAACCTCTTCGGCCAGCTCGACGGCACCGCCAACCCGAAGCCGGGTACGCCGGTGGACACGGCGGTGTGGATCGCCGACGGGCCGGACTGGTTACGCGACGGCACCACGCTGGTGGTGCGGCGGATCAGCATGAACCTGGAAACCTGGGACCTGCTCGGCCGCGTCGACCGGGAACTGGCCGTCGGTCGGCGGCTGGACAGCGGTGCCCCGCTGACCGGCACCCGCGAACACGACGAACCCGACTTCGCCGCCCTCGGCCCCGACGGCCTGACGGTCATCCCGGATTTCTCGCACCTCACCCGGGCGCATGTCACCGACGACCGGTTCCGGATCCTGCGCCGGCCCTACAACTACGACGGCGTACCCGCCGCCGACGGCACCGCGGACAGCGGGCTGATCTTCGCGGCGTACCAGGCCGACATCGCCACCCAGTTCCTGCCCATCCAGCGGCGGCTCGCCGAACGGGACCTGCTCAACGAGTGGACCACCCCGATCGGCTCCGCCGTCTTCGCCGTCCCGCCCGGCTGCCCGGAGGGTGGTTGGATCGGCCAGCAACTGCTCGACTGACGAGGAGAATGACCGCCATGTCCCGCCGCATACGCCGGCCGCTCGCCGCCGCCCTCGCCACCACGCTGGCCGCCACCGCGCTGCTGATCGGGCCGGTTGCCCCCGCGTACGCGCACAACGTCCTGCGCAAGGCCACTCCCGCGCAGGACGCCGAGCTGACGAAGGCACCGACCAGGATCACCTTGGAGTTCCTGCAGAAGCTGAACCCGTCGTTCACCACCATCACCCTCAGCGACGCCGACAAGCAGCAGGTGGCCACCGGCGAGCCGGAGGTCAGCGGCACCAAGGGCACCGTCACCGTCGAGCCGCCGCTGGCCAACGGCGTCTACACCGTCGCGTACCGGGTGGTCTCCACCGACGGGCACCCCGTGCAGGGGTCGTACAAGTTCACCGTCGCCGACCCGACGGCCACCGCCGAACCGAGCCCCAGCCCTGCGGCGAGCGAGCCGACGGAGACGACGGCGGCCCCGAGCGCCGAGCCGACCCCGTCCGCCGCAGCCGCCAGCCCGGCCGCGAGCGGCTCCTCCGACGGCCCGGGCACGGTGGCGTTGCTGGCCGGCGGCGGGATCGTGTTGGCTCTGGTGGCCGCCGCGGCGGTGCTTCTGCTGCGCCGACGCAACGCCGTCGGGGGCGGCCCGGCGCGCTGAGCATCGTCGGGGCGGCACCCAGCGGTCAGCACCGGCGGGTCTCAGCGCAGCAGCACCGGTCCGGCGTCGATCCGGGTCCGGAACAGCGCGTACGGCTTGCGGCGCAGATCCCTGCCCTGCTGGAAGCTGGGCTGTCGATGCAGCTGGTTCGCGGTGACGTAGAGGTGCCCGTCCACCGCCACCGACAGGGTGTCCGGCCAGAGCAGCCGAGGATCGTGGACGACGGTCTCGTACCCGCCGTCCGGGCATCGCCGCAGCACCGCGTTGTGCTCGTACGCGGTGAGGTAGATCCGCCCGGCGTCGTCGGTCTCCAGCCCGTCGGAGCCGGTGCCCTTGTCGCCCTCGTGGACCACTGTCGCGGCGACCTCGTCCGCCCCGGCGGAGACGTCGGCGAGCGCGTCGGTGGCGACGCTGTACCACTGGCGCGATGCCAACGGACAGTAGTAGAGCCGGGAACCGTCGGCGGAGATGGCGATCCCGTCCGCGCCGATCGTCACCGGCGTCGGCGGCCCGTCGGCCGGCCGTTGCAGGAGGGGCCTCCCCTCCACGACCGGCCGGAAACGGGACACCGGCTCCGCCTTGGTCGAGGGATGGTCGTGCAGCCGTCGCCAGGAGGCACCGGTGGCCAGGTCGACCACGATGATCCCGTTCGACCCGGCGACCGCGGAGTCGGTGATGTACGCGAGGCCCGCCTCGCCGCGCCGCAGGTCGAAGCGCACGTCGTTGAGGTACGTGGTGGGCAGCGCCACGTCCGGCGGGAAGGTGATCACCTGGGAAACGGTGTCGCTGCCCAGGTCGATGCGGACCAGTTTGGGGCCGCCCGGCCGAGTCGGTTGGAACATCGGGCTGCCGGTGTCGAGCACCCAGAGCCGGTCGACGGGGTCGACCACGACGCTCTGCACCGAGACGAAGGCCCCCAAGTCGTCGTCGCCACGCGGCTGGTTCCACCGCTCGTCCGGGTACGGCACCTCGGCGCCGTCGCGCAGCTCGACCACGGTGGCGGGCACCTCGTCGCCCCAGCGGGGAAAATTGACGAAGATCCGGCCGGTGTGCGAGACGCTGACCCCGGTGGGCATGGGCCCGGTGAAGGCGTGGATCAGTTCCAGCTCGCCGACGGGCTCGTCGGGCACCGGCTCGCTCATGCGCTGCTCCTGCCGTTGGGCCGCGTTCTGTCCGACCGTGCCCGAGCCCTACGAGACCCGGCCTGGGCCACCCCCGTTCCCGCCGTCGGATGACGCAAACGTGGCCGCGCGGCTTCCCCGCCCGACGCGCAAGCCGGTGTCAGCCGGCTGCCGGGTGCGGATGTTGCCGGGGAACGGGCGGACGGTCGGTGTCCGCGTAGCCGGCAGCCTGGAGGGCGAACAGGTCGGCGTACCGGCCACCGGCGGCGACGAGTTCGTCGTGGGTGCCCTCCTCGATCAGACGACCGTGATGCAGCACGAAGATCCGGTCGGCGTGCCGGACGTTGGCCAGCCGGTGCGTGATCAGGATGGTGGTGGCCCGGCCGCGTCGGTCACGGATGGCCTGGAAGAGCGCGTCCTCGGCGCGCGGATCGAGCGCGGAGGACGGCTCGTCCATCACCAGCAGTTCGGCGTCGCGGAGGAAGCCGCGAGCCGCGGTGATCCGCTGCCACTGCCCGCCGGAGAGATCCTGTCCCTTGGCGAAGGTGCGGTCGAGCAGCGTCTCGTATCCGTGCGGCAGCTCGCGGATCATCTCGTCGGCGACCGCCCGGGCGGCGGCGGCCTCGATCCGGTCCTGCCGGGCCTCGGTGTCGATGTCCCCGATGGCGATGTTCGTGGCGGCGGTGAACGGCCACTTGTGGTACTCCTGGGTGACCACGGCGATGCGACCGCGCAACTCGTCGCGGTCCAACTCGGACAGGGGCCGTCCGTTCCAGCGGATCACACCGTCGCTGGGCGTACGCAGGGCTGCGATCATCGCGGCCAGGCTGCTCTTGCCGGAACCGTTCTCCCCGACGAAGGCCACGGTCTGCCCCGCCTCGATGGTCAACGTCACCCGGTCGACGGCCGCGCTTTCCCGGTCCGGATACCGCAAACTCACCTCGTCCACGGTCAGCACGCGCAGCCGGTCGGGTGTCGCCGCCTGCGCCGGTTCCGGCAGGTAGGTGGCGGCGCGGGTCATGAACCCCGTGTAGTCGCGGAAGTGCTGGCCCTCGGTGTAGACGCGGTCCATCTGGAAGGTCACCACGGCCAGTGAACGCTGCGCCGCCTGCACCGCGATCACACAGGTCGCCGCCGCGGCGAGCGGGATCTGCCCGTCGATGAGCAACAGCCCGAGCAGCACGTAGACCACGGCGGTGGCGACGCCCCCGATCATCGAGCCCACCGTGACCGTCGTGGTCACCCGACGGGCCAGGGCCAGCTCGATGTCGGTCTCCACCGCCATCACCCGGTCGTACTGGTCCAGCAGGAACCGACGCAGGCCGTACGAGCGCAGTTCCGGTGCCGACGCCCGTTCGGCCATCAGCCGGTGCAGCAACCACATCCGGCGTCGCCGGACCGAACCGGCGATGTAGGTCTGGTACCGCAGGTGCCCCGCCCGCAGCGACGCCCACGCGTTCGGCAGGGTCGCGACCAGTAGCGCCGGCAGCAGCAGCGGATGGATCACCACGACGGCCACGGTCACCGCGATCACCCCCACCAGCCCGGCGAGCAGATTCATCGAGGCGGGCACCAGGGCGACGGCGGAATCGGTGCCCCGGGAGGCACGCTCCATGTCGTCGGCGAAGGCGTCCGCGTCGAATGCCTCCAGTCGCACGGCCGTGGTCACCTCGAACAGCCCTCGCTCCACCTCCCGGCTGACCCTGGGCGTCAGCCCGTTGAGGGCGTAACCGGTGGCGATCGCCATGCCGGACCGCGTCGCGGTCGCGGCGGCGAGCACCGCGAGCGCCGGCAGCGCGGCCGCCACCTTCTCCCCGGTCGGCCCACCAGCGAACAGCTCCACCAGCACCCGCTGGGTCGCGAGCAGCCCGAACGCCGACATCACGCCGCCACCGACCGTCGCGACGGCGACCACCGAGGTACGCAGCCGGTCGGCCCGCCAGCTGATCCGCAGGGCCGCCCAGATCAGCCGGGGCAGTTCGGCGAAGACGGCGAGCAGGCCGGCCTGGGTCCGCGCCCGCATGCCCGTCTCCCACCACATGGCCCGCATCTCGGGGAGCACCGACTCTCCGGCCGGTGCCCCGGCCTGCTCCGCTCGGTCACGACGCCGGGTCGACGTGGCGGCCATGGCGACACCTCCAGGGGTCGGCGACACGTGGCGGTCGCCTCCGCCGGGCCTCGGCACCGCCGATGAGCGGACACCGCCGACATAGCCAAAGGCGACCAACCAGCTACTTATAGTCACCGTCGATGCGGCGGTGGTCCAGCCCTGTCGGCGTGCCGAACCGCCCGACCCGCCCGCCGGGCTCCGGTCATCGCCGCTCGGCGCATCCCGGCTACGGCGTCAGGCACCGCGCGGGGCGTACATGATGATGGCGACGCCGAGCAGGCAGATCGCCGCCCCGGTGAGGTCCCACCGGTCCGGGCGGAAGCCGTCGAAGATCATCCCCCAGGCGAGCGATCCGGCGACGAAAACCCCGCCGTACGCGGCCAGGATGCGGCCGAAGTTCGGGTCGGGTTGGAAGGTGGCGACAAAGCCGTACGCGCCGAGGGCAAGCACCCCGGCGGCGACGAACCACAGCCCCCGGTGCTCCCGCCAGCCCTGCCACACCAGCCAGGCCCCGCCGATCTCGGCGATCGCGGCCAGGGCGAACAGCAGTACGGAACGCAGCACGGTCACCCGCGGCACCCTACCCGCACCGATGCGGGGGCAGCGGTCGTGCGATCACCGATCCGGTCGTGGCGCTATCCTCGCGACAGGCGCCCCCGAGTGCGCCCGTGGCGGTGGGGCCCGCCACCTCGCCGGTGCGGGACAACCGCGGCGTCCGCCGCCAACGGTCCCTGCCAGGGCACATCTGCTGGTAGGGGGCAGCCGTGGGTTCACCACAACCGCCGGTCGATCCGGATGTTGATCTCAGCGTCCCGCGTCAACGCGCGGAACTACGGAGCGGGTCCGCCAGCCTGCTCGCCGCGATCGCCGTCGGCGGGATGGTCGGCGCGGTGGTGCGACACGGGCTGGCCGTGGCCTTTCCACACCCACCTCGCGGTTTTCCCTGGGCCACCTTCGCCGTGAACGTCTCGGGCTGCCTGCTCATCGGCGTGCTGATGGTGCTGATCACCGAGGCGTGGACCGCGCACCGCCTGGTCCGGCCCTTTCTCGGCGTCGGTGTCCTGGGCGGCTACACCACCTTCTCGACGTACGCCGTCGAGGCGCAGCAGGCCGTGGCGGCCGGCGCGGCACGGACCGGCCTGTTGTACCTCGCCGGCACCCTCGTCGCCGCCCTCGTCGCCGTCCGGGTGGGCCTGACCCTGACCCGGCTGGCGACCGGAGTCGACCGCAACCGGAGCACCGGATGACCGTCATCCTGGTGGCGCTCGGTGCCGCCCTCGGTGCGCCGCTGCGCTACCTCGTCGACCGGGCGGTGCAGGCACGTCACTACTCCGTCTTCCCGTGGGGCACCTTCGTGGTCAACGTGGTGGGCTCACTTCTCCTCGGCGTGCTGATCGGTGGCGCCGCCGTGGGCGCGGTGCCCGGATCCCTGGTCGCCCTGCTCGGCGTCGGCCTGTGCGGTGCACTGACCACCTACTCGACGTTCGGCTACGAGACGGTTCGGCTCTTCGAGACCGGCGCTCGCTTCTACGCGCTGTTCAACGCCGGTGTCAGCGTCGTCGCCGCGCTGGGTGCCGCGTTCGTCGGGGTCGCCCTCGCCGAGACGCTGTGGGCCTGACCGTCGCGCGTTCTCGCGGTGACCGGGCTTCTCGGCGTGCCGGGTGGGACCGCTCGGCGTGCCGGGTGGGACTACTCAGCCGAGATTGGGGCGTAGCCGCTTGTCGACGGCGACCACGACGGCGGAAACCACCCCGACGGCCAGGATGCGCAACCACACGTCGGGCCCGATCGGTGCCGTGCCGAAGATCGCGTTCATCGGTGGCAGGTACGTGATGGCGAGTTGGCACAGGGCCTGCGCGGCGACGCCGAGCAGCAGCAGACGGTTGGTGAAGAAGCCGATCCGCCATGCCGACCGGGTCAGCGACCGGCAGCTGAAGAGGTAGAACGTCTCGACCACGACGAAGACGTTCATCGCGGCGGTACGCGCCTGCGCGACATCGGCACCGTTGGAGTACTCCCACTGGAACACCCACCACGCCCCGGCCACCAGCAACGTGGCCACCAGCAAGATCCGGATCACCACCGCACCGGTCAGCAGCGGCCGGTCCGGGTCGCGGGGCGGCCGTCGCATGATGCCGCGTTCCTTCGGCTCAAAGGCCAGCATCAGGCCGAGCAGGACCGCGGTGGTCATGTTGATCCAGAGGATCTGGGTGGGCAGCAGCGGCAGGGTGGCACCCAGCAAGATGGCGACCAGCACCACCAGCCCTTCACCGAGGTTCGTCGGCAGCGTCCACACGATGAACTTGGTGATGTTGTCGAAGACCCCGCGGCCCTCCTCCACCGCGGCCTCGATGGTCGCGAAGTCGTCATCGGTGAGGACCATGTCGGCCGCTTCCTTGGCCACCTCGGTCCCGGAGCGGGCCATCGCGATGCCGATGTTCGCCTGCCGCAACGCAGGGGCGTCGTTGACCCCGTCACCGGTCACCGCGACCACGTGACCCCGTTGCTGAAGCGTCTCGACCAGCCGGAGTTTCTGTTCCGGGGAGACCCGGGCGAAGACGGCGGCCCGGTCCACCGCCTCGGCGAACCCCTCGGCGGGCAGTTCTTCGAGATCCGTGCCGGTGACCACCCGGTCCGGCCGTTCGGAGTCGAGCAGCCCGAGCTGGCGGGCGACGGCGCCGGCCGTCGCCGCATGATCCCCCGTGATCATCTTGACGTCAATGCCCGCCGAGTGGCATGCCCGTACCGCCGGGGCCGCGGCGCTGCGGGGTGGATCGAGCATCGCCTGCAACCCGGTGAGGACCAGGGTGCCGGGCAGCGCGACCTCGTCGAAGCCGTCGTCCGGACCGTCCGGTGGTCGTACGGCGGTGGCCAGCACCCGCAGCCCGCGACCGGCCAGTTCCTCGGCCGCCCGGAGCGCGGTGTCGGCGCGGAGCGGGCGGATCTCCCCGTCGGCACCCATCTCGCCCCGACACATCGACACGATCCGCTCGACGCCACCCTTGGCCAGGACCACCGCGCGGCCCGTGGACCGCTCGTCGTGCAACGTCGCCATGTACTGCCGCTTCGAGTCGAAGGGGATGGTGTCCCGGCGCGGATAGTCGGCGGACAGCCGGCCGTGGTCGATCCCCACCTTCGCCGCGACCACCTGCATCGCGCCCTCGGTCGGATCACCGGCCAGCAGCCACTCGTCGTCCTGCTCGCGTACCCGTGCGTCGTTGCATCCGGCACCGGCCAGCAGGGACCAGCGCAACGCCGCACCGCCCCGGCCGGCGTCGCGGACCTCCCCTTCCGGCCGGTAGCCGGAGCCGGTCACCTCGAACTCGGCGTCCGGGGTCCACAGCGCCCGGACCGTCATCTGGTTCTCGGTGAGGGTGCCGGTCTTGTCCGAGCAGACGACCGTCGTGCTGCCCAGCGTCTCGATCGCCGGCAGACGACGGATCACCGCCCGTCGGCGGGCCATCCTGGTCACCCCGATCGCCAGGGTGATGGTGACAGCCGCCGGCAGCCCTTCGGGGATCGCACCGACGGCGAGCGCCACGGCCGCCGTGAACGTCTCGACCACGTCCTGGCCGCGGAGCAGGCCGACCGCGAAGGTCACCGCCGCCAGCACCAGGATGATCACGGTCAGCACCTTGCTGAACCGGGCCAGCTTGCGGGTCAGCGGGGTGGCCAGCACCTCCGCCGCACCGACCAGACGATGGATCTGGCCGAGTTCCGTCTCGGCTCCGGTGGCCACCGCGATACCGGCCCCGCCGCCCGCCGCGACGAGCGTGCCCGACCAGACCATGTTGCGCCGGTCGGCGACCGGTGTACCCACCGGCAGCTCGGCCTCCAGCTTGTCCACCGGCACGGATTCACCCGTCAGCGCCGACTCGTCGACCCGTAGTTCGGCCAGCCGGACCAACCGCAGATCCACCGGCACCTTGTCGCCGGCTTCCAGCACCACCAGGTCACCGGGGACCAGGTCGTCGGAGGAGATCGCCCGCAACTCGCCGTCGCGGATCACGCGCGCCTCGGTCCGCACCATCGAGCGCAGGCTGTCCAGGGCCGCCTCGGCCCGCGACTCCTGGGCGTACCCGATCCCGGCGTTGATCAGCACCACCGCGAAGATCACCGCGGAGTCGACGTACTCCCCGAGGACCGCGGTGACCACGCCGGCCGCGATCAGCACGTAGATGAGCGGGTTGTGGAACTGCCGCAGGATCCGACGCAGCAGGCCGCCACCACCGGCGGCGGGCAGCACGTTGGGCCCGTACCGTTCCCGCCGCCGGGTGGCCTCGGCGCTACTCAGGCCACGCTGCGGATCCGTCTCCAGCAGCAGCACCACCTCGTGGGCGGACATGCCGTGGTGTTCGTTGGACCGCGACGTCCCCGCCGACTGTTCGAGCGTCACCGTCACCCCGCCGACGATCAGAGAACCGGACCTGCGCCGCCGGCCCGGGTCGCCGCCTCCCACCCCGGCGACCGGCCGGACGCCGCGTCCACCATCTTCCGGGACGAACTCGGCCGAGCAGGCCGGAACGCCTGATCACGACCCACGCTCAGCCGGCCGTTGCCGCTCAGCCGCTGGTCTGATCGGCCGGCTCGGGGTCGAGACGCCGCCGCAGGGCGGCGATCTCGGCGCGCAGGGCCGCCACGTCGTCGCCGGTGGCGGCCGCCGGCTTGTCGCCGGCAGCGGCGACGCGTTCGACGATCCAGGTCGCCAGCGAGCCCGTGACGAAACCGATCAGGCCGATCCCACCGATCATCAGACCGAGGGCGACGAATCGCCCCGCGGTGGTCACCGGATAGAAGTCGCCGTAGCCGACGGTGGTGATGGTGACCGTCGACCACCACAGCGCGTCGTCGAAGGCGGTGATGTTGGCCTCCGGCGCGAGTCGTTCGGCGTCCAGCACGGCCAGCGCGGAAACCAGCACCAGCAGCGCCGTGGTGGCCGCGACGTAGACGGCCAGCCGGCCGCGCGCCCACACCTCCGTGCGGCGGTTGATGGTCAGCACCACCATGACCAGGCGTACCGCGCGCAGTGGTCGCAGCATCGGTAGCGTCAGCACCACGAGGTCGAACAGGTGCTCCCGGAGGAACCTCCGCCGGTCCGTGGCCAGCCGCAGCCGCACGATGATGTCGGCCCAGAACAGCAACCAGACGACGATCGTCGTGGCGGTGCACGCGGTCCGCCAGTGTGGGCTGAGGTCCGGGTCGAGGATCGGTACCGCGTACACCACCAGGAACACCACGGACAGCACGGTGAGCGGTGCGGCGCTGACCCGCTCCCACGCCTCCAGTCGATCGGTCCGCTGCGCTGTCCCGCCGCCCATCAGCCGGCTCCCGTCTGCTCCGTCGTCGTACGCGTGACCGGGCCATGGTCGCGCAGCGGGACATCGGTCCCTACAGGCGGTCCGCGGATCGTCCGGGCAGCGATTCACCGTCACGCTCGGCATTCGGTGGCTGTCCGCCCGGTAACGTGAGCGCGGGGACACACCGTGGCACGGGTCGCCGCTCGGCTGGCAGAGCCGGGCGGTGACGGCTGTGCGGCCCGTGGGGGCGGGTGTCGGCGTCGTACCCCGCACTGGGCGCGAGCGTGAGGGAGCGGAAGCATGGGTCGACTGCGGCTGGGACGGGTTCCGGGATGACCCTGCAACAGGTGTACCTGCTGATGATCGCCGCGGCGGCGACCGTGCTGGTCAGCGTCACCGCCGCACGGGTGGCCACCCGGGTCGGCGTACCGATGCTGCTGGCGTACCTCGGCATCGGGCTGCTGCTCGGTGAGAACGGGCTCGGCCTACGCTTCGACGACGCCGCCCTGGCGCAGGCCCTGGGTACGGCGGCGCTCGCGGTGATCCTGGTGGAGGGTGGGCTGACCACCCGGTTCTCCGACATTCGGCCGGTACTGGCACCGGCGACCGCACTCGCCACCGCCGGTGTGCTGATCAGCGTCGGGGTCACCGCCCTCGGCGCGCACCTGCTGCTCGACGTCTCGTGGCAGTTGGCCCTGCTGCTGGGCGCGGTGGTGTCGTCCACGGACGCGGCGGCGGTCTTCTCGGTGCTGCGCACCCTGCCGTTGCCCCGGCGGCTGGCCGGGCTGGTGGAGGCCGAGTCGGGGTTGAACGACGCGCCCACCGTCATCCTGGTGCTCGCCTTCAGCGCCACCGGGCTGACCGCGACCAGTCCGCTGGAACTGCTGGTCCAGATGGTCTACCAGCTCGGCGTCGGTGGCGCGGTCGGCATCGCGATCGGCATCGCCGGAGTGTGGTTCCTGCGCCGGCTCACCCTGCCCGCCTCGGGCCTCTATCCGATCGCCACCTTCTCCTGCGGCATCTTCGCCTTCGCCGCCGCCGGGCTCGCCCAGGCCAGTGGTTTCCTCGCCGCGTACCTCGCCGCGTTGATCCTGGGTAACGCGCGGCTGGCGCACCGCCGGGCCACGGTGTCGGTGGCCGAAGGGCTCGGCTGGATCGCACAGATCGGCCTGTTCGTCATGCTCGGCCTGTTGGCCAATCCCAGCGAACTGCCCGCCGCTGTCCTGCCCGCCCTCGCCGTCGGGCTGGTGCTGCTGCTGCTCGCCCGGCCGTTGTCGGTCCTGATCACCCTGCTGCCGTTCCGGATTCCGCTCCGCGAACAGGTGCTGCTGTCCTGGGCCGGGCTGCGTGGTGCCGTGCCCATCGTGCTGGCCACCATTCCCGTCGTGGCCGGGGTCGGCGGCAGTGGGCAACTGTTCAACATCGTGTTCGTGCTGGTCGTGGTCTTCACGCTGGTGCAGGCTCCGACGCTGCCGTGGCTGGCCAAACGCCTGCGGCTCGGCTCGGCCGGCATCGGTCCGGACCTGCAGGTCGAGTCCGCGCCACTGGACGCCATCGACGCGGACCTGCTGCACCTCACCGTCGAGCCCGACTCCCGGATGCACGGCGTACACATCCGCGAACTGCGGTTGCCTCCGCCGGCCGCGGTCACCCTCGTGGTCCGCGACGGCACCGCCTTCGTACCCGAGCCGGACGCCCGGCTGCGCCACGGCGATCAGATGCTCGTGGTCACCACGCCACATGTTCGGGACCGGGCGGAACGCCGCCTGCGGGCGGTCGCCCGGGCCGGACGGCTCGCCCACTGGCGCGGCGAGACCGGTGACCCGGAGCAGCCGGCCAGGATCCGCCGCCCCCCGGACACCCCCACGATCCCCCCGCGCGCGGCACCGCCGCCGGACACCGGTGACGAGTCGCCGTCGGCCCTCGTGCGGTCGGCTGGTTGAGCAGCACCGGAAGCGGACCGCACGGTGCACCGCCTCGCGATCGTGCGGGCACGTCGGTCAACCGGTCAGGCGCATTGACACAGGCTCTACGGTGAGGCTGGTGTGCCGGGAAGCCTGGTCGGCGGTCATGTCCTCAACCCTACGGAGGCCGCCGTGCACCCGCCCGCCATCCGCACCGAGCACCTGACCAAGCGGTACGGTTCCCTGCTCGCCCTCGACGATCTCGACCTGACCGTCGACGCCGGTGAGGTGTTCGGCTTCCTGGGCCCCAACGGCGCCGGCAAGTCCACCACCATCCGGCTGCTGCTCGGCCTGGCCCGCCCGACCGCCGGCCAGGCGTGGATTTTCGGTACCGCCGCCGCCGAGGTGGCCACGGCACACCAGCGGATCGCGTACGTGCCGGCCGATGTGACGCTCTGGCCGCAGCTCACCGGTGCGGAGATCCTGGAGTTGCTCGGCTCCACCGGCCCGGGCGTCGATGTCGCCTACCGTGACGAACTGGTGGCCCGGTTCGCCCTCGACCTGTCGAAGCCGGGACGGGCCTACTCCACCGGCAACCGGCAGAAGGTGGCACTGGTCGCCGCGTTCGCCACCCGCGCGCCGCTGCTCGTCCTGGACGAGCCGACCGCCGGCCTGGACCCGCTGATGGAGCGCGAGTTCCGCCGCGCCGTGGTCGAGGCCCGCGACGCCGGACGTACGGTGTTCCTCTCCTCCCACCAGCTGGCGGAGGTGGAAGCCGTCTGCGACCGGGTGGGCATCCTGCGCTCCGGGCGCCTCGTCGACGTCGCCACCATGCCCGAGTTGCGGCGGCTGCACCGCACCGAGGTGCTGGTGCGCTTCGCCGGCCCCGTGCCCGAGTTGACCGGTGTGGAAGGGATCGACGGCATTCAGGTCGACGGGGCCGCCCTGCGGTTCACCCTCACCGGGCCGCCCGGCCCGGCCCTGCGGGCACTGGCTGCGGCCGACGTCACCACCCTCACCATGCGCGAGCCCACGCTGGAGGAGATCTTCCTCGACTACTACGGCGAGGGAAGCCGATGACCCCCGTCGGAGCCGGTGACCGAGGCACCGCCACGGCCGCCGTCACCCGGCTCGCCCTGCGCCAGGTCCGCCGGCCTGCGCTCGTCGTGTCCGCGGTGGCGGCCGGCACCACCGCCGTCGTCGTCGCTGGGTACGAGAGCACGGCCGGCACCGCGCTCGACGCCGCCGCGTTGGCCGCCCTCGCCGAGAACCCGGCGGTCCGCACCCTCTTCGGCGAACCGTTCGCGCTGGACACCCCGGGTGGGTTCACGGTCTGGCGGACCGGCACCGTACTGGCCGTCCTGCTCTCGGTGTGGGGGGTGCTCGCCACCACCCGGGTCACCCGGGGTGAGGAGGAGAGCGGCCGGTGGGACCTCCTGCTGGCTGGCCGGTTGGCGGTGCCGGCCGTGCTCGGTCGGCACCTCGCCGTCCTGGCTGCCGCCGTGGTGATCGCCGGGGCCGCAACCGGGGTCGTGCTCGTCGCGGCCGGCACGCCACCGGGCGGCGCACTTCGGTACGCGGCCGGTCTGGTGCTGGTCGCGCTCTTCGCCGTGTCGACGGCGCTGTTGACTGCGCAGGTGATGCCGACCCGGGCCGGGGCGAGCGGGTCGGCCCTGGCCGTGCTCGGCGTCGGGCTGCTGGCCCGGATGGTCGGGGACGGCGTCGCCGCGCTCGGATGGTTGCGTTGGCTGTCGCCGTACGGGCTGCTCGCCCTCATCCGCCCCTACCACGACGACCGGCTGCTGCCGCTGCTCGTGCTGGCCGGCGCGGCGCTCCTGGTCGGTGCGGCGGCGATGGCGCTGGCCGGGCGTCGGGACGTGCGGGCCGGGCTGGTCGCCGCACCGGCCGGCCGACCGCCCCGGAAGTGGCTGCTCGGCACGGTCGAAGGGTTCGCGGTACGCCGGATGCTGCGCCCGCTGGCCGGCTGGTCCACCGGGATCGGCGCGTACTTCCTGCTGATCGGTCTGCTGGCGACCTCGATGACCCGCTTCCTGTCGGACAATCCGCGCTTCGCCGAACTGGCCGCGCAGGCCGGCTTCACCGAGCTGGGCAGCGTACGCGGCTACAGCGCATCCCTGTTCGTCCTGCTCGCCGTGCCCGTCGGGGTCTTCGCCGCATCCCGGCTCGCCGAGTTCGTGGCCGCCGAAACGGACGGCCGGCTGACGTCGCTGTACGCCCAGCCGGTCAGCCGCAACCGGCTGCTGACCGCCGAGACGCTGGCCACCCTCGCCGGGGTGGCGGTACTCCTCACCGTGGCGGCGACGGCGACCTGGCTCGGTGCCTATCTGGTGGACGCCCCACTGCCGCTGGCCGCAGCCCTGGCCGGCACCTGGAACGTGCTGCCGGTTGTGCTGCTCTGCCTCGGCGCGGCGATACTCGCCCTTGGTTGGCTGCCCCGGGCCACCGCGGCTGTCGGTGTCCTACCCGCGATCGGCGGCTTCCTGCTCCAGGTGCTCGCCGACAGCGCCGACCTTCCCGGATGGGTGGCCGCGATCTCGCCGTTCACCCATCTGGCGGCCGTTCCGGCCGAGTCCCCAGGCCGGGCGGCGTTGAAGATCATGATCGGGATCGCGGTCGTCGCCGCCGTCCTCGGCAGGCTCGGCCACCGGCGCCGTGACCTGCTGGGGTGATCACTGGCCGGCGACGCACCGCAGCCGTAGCTGCGCCTGCCGGCGGCCGAGACGTGTCCTCGGCTAGCCGACGGGGTGGGCCATGGTCCCGGTGAGTGCCACCGTGCCCGGCAACCGGGTGTCCTGGCGGAGGAACTGCACCACCACGGGCACCGGCGCACTGAGCACGCAGCCGTACGGGCGGTCGAGGCGGACAGCTTCGGGATCGATCAGGTCGTTGACCCGTACGTGCCGGATCCGTCGGGCACCGACGGTGAACCGGTACGGCCCGACCGGTTCGGCGTCCTCGTAGTAGAAGCGGAGCGTCACCTCCGCCTCGGAGTCGGTGGTGTTAAGCACACACAACTGGTCGAAACTGGTGAACTGCGGCTCGCCGCCGGTGCCCCCGAACGGCACGTGCCCGCCCGGCACCGCCCACACCTGCGCCATCACGCCACCTCCAGCAGTCGGGCCAGGTCCGGGGTGAGGAACACCCCGTCCGGGTCGAGGCGGCGGCGGGCCGCCTGAAATTCGTCCCATCGGGGAAAGAGCGGGCGCAGGTCGTCGGCGGTCAACCAGTGCTTCTTGCCCCAGTGCGGCCGTCCGCCGTACTGCCGGAAGACGGCCTCCATGTCCCGGAAGTACTCCTCGTACGGCAACGAGGCGTTCTGTAGGCAGGCGATGGCGGTGGTGGGGCGACCGTACGCGTTGCTGAGCCAGATGTCGTCGGCGGCGATGCTGCGTACCAGCACCCGCCAACCCACGGTGCGCCGGTGTCGGTGGAGGATCCGTCGCCGGACCTCCGCGAAGCAGGCCGGGAACGCCTCCGACGGAAGCATGTACTCGATCTCCTCGAAACGCAGCTCCCGGTTCTGCGGGATGGTGCGATGGGTCGGCCCGACCGCCAGCTCCCGGGGCTCGTACCACCCGTCGGACTTCGGCGTGCGGCTGGCCGCCACCGACGGTCCGGATGCGCCGTCTGTCCGGTTCATGGTGCGGATCTGGGTCAGGTCGCTGCGCGGATACCAGTAGAAGTCCATGTTGCGGTTGGTGTGCTGCAGGTCGGCCAGATGGTCGAGGGTCCACTCGACCGGCGCGAACCAGGCCCGTCGTCGCAGGTCGTAGCGGGGTTGCAGGTCAAGCGTGAGCTGGGTGACCACACCGAGCACGCCGAGGGAGAGTTGGGCCGCGGGCAGCAGGTCGCTGTTGCTGGTCGCGGAGACGTCCAGCACCTCGCCGGTGCCCGTGACGAGGCGCATCTCCGACACCTGGGTGGACAGGTTGCCGAAGCCGAGGCCGGTGCCGTGGGTACCGGTGGCGGTGGCGCCCGCGATGGACTGGTAGTCCACGTCGCCGAGGTTGTCCATCGCCAGCCCGGCGTCGTAGAGGCCCGCACCCAGCTCCTTGAGCCGGCTACCGCCCCGGACCGTGGCCCGGTCGCCGGCCTTGTCGACCACACCGGCCATCCGGTGCAGGCTGACCAGGGTGCCGTCGGTGCGTACCAGCAGGCTCGACGAGTGGCCCGAGCCGACCGGGCGCAGGTTGTTTCCCGACTCTCGGGCTCGCAACACCAGCTCCCGCACCTCGTCCTCGTCGGCCGGCTCGGCGTAGCCGGATGGGGTGAAGGCGAGACTGCCGGACCAGTTCACGAACGGGCGGGACACCCCCGGCAACCTCCTCGCGACGGACGAACCGTGCGCTTACCCCCGGCCTGGCGGGGTAGTCGTGGGTATGGCCGAATCCGTCCTGTCCGCATCCGAGGCCCGCACCGTCGGCGGGGTACGTCGTGTCTGAGTGGTGGCACGCGGCGCTGGTGGCGGTGCTGTGGCTGGTCGTCGGCCTGGGCACGGCGGCGGTTTTCGTCACCCGTGGTGGGCACCGCAGCCCACTCTGGTATCTGGTGGGTGCGCTGCTCGGGCCGCTGTTCGTGCCGATCGCCGTCGAGCGGGGCCGGGCCCGCCCACAGCTGGTCGACGTACGCCACCGACCGTCCGAGGCGGTCGGCACCGGGCTGCGGGTGCTGGTCGGGGTGGACGGCTCCGAGCACTCCGACCGGGCGCTGCGTGCCATCGCCCGCACCCTCACCGGGAGCACCAGTGAACTCGTCCTGGTCACCGTGACCAGCCCCGACCTGTCCGACGCCGAGTCCCGGCGGGAGCACGAGCGGGCCCGCCGCATGATCGACGAACGGGCCGCCGGACTGCCCGAAGGGCTGCCCCGGCCCACCACCGCGATCGTCACCGGTCACCCCGTCGACGCCTTGCTGACGGTCGCCGACGACCGGGATGTCGACCTGCTGGTGGTCGGCCGGCACGGACACGGGATCGGCGACCGGTTGCTGGGCAGCGTCGCCGAGGGCCTCACCCACCGGTCGACGCGGGCCGTCCTGCTCGGCAGCCTGCCCGGTCGCTGACCGCCCACGACCCTCGCCGCAGCGCATCGGCCGGCCCTGACCTCGGCGTCGACCGGTTCCGCAGGTCCCGGCCGGGAACCATGCCGGCCCGGGGAGCGACTATGGGTACATGCGGTGTGAGCAGTGGCGGGAGATTCTGTCGGCGCAGTTGGACGGTGAGGTCACGGCGGACGAGCAGCGCAGGGTCGGTGGGCACCTGGAGACCTGCGCCGGTTGCCGGGCCTGGCTGGACTCGGCGGCGAAGGTGACCCGCCGGGCGCGTACCCAGGTGGTGACCTCGCTGCCGGACCTGACCGAGGCGATCCTCGCCGCCGCGCCGCCGCCACGCCGACGCTGGCGCACGCTCGTCGCCGCCGGGGTGCCGAGTCGCTGGTGGTCGGCGACCGACGGGCGACCCACCCTGGTCAACGGGCTACGCGCCGCGTTGGGTCTGCTCGGCGCCGTGCAACTGGTGCTCGGGCTGGCGCAGATCGGCCGGGCCGAGGTCGCCGAGCACCTTCACTCCACCGGCCAGCACCTGTGGCACGAGTCCGCCGCGTGGAACGTCGCGGTGGGTGCGGGCTTCCTCTTCGTCGCGTTGCGTCGGACCTCGCCGTCGGGGCTGCTGCCGATGCTCGGTGCCTTCGTGGTAACCCTGGTGTTGCTGTCGGTCAACGACCTCGTCGCGTCGCAGGTCGCGGTGGAACGGCTGGTGAGTCACGGCTTCCTGGTGGTCGGCTACCTGATCACCGTGCTGCTGGCGCGAAGCTCCCGCCAGCCCGGCGCTCCGAGCGACCGGCACCAGCCGGAGCGGTCCCGCTGGCGGTTGCGCCTCGACGAGGTCGACGAGCCCGCCCCGCTGCGGCTGCTGCCGCCCTACTCGGCCCAGGCCCGGCACGGCACCGCGCACGCCCACCACGGCACCGACCCGGCCCGCCGCCGGGCCACCCACGGTGGCGGCGACCGAAACCGGGACCAGCGGCGGGTCGCCTGACGGGGTACGCCTCAGCCGGCGGCGCCGGGCCGATCGGCCGGATGGTCGGCCGACCCCATCGCCGCGACCAGGTCCTCGCGGGCCCGGGCCACCCGGGACCGGATGGTGCCGACCGGCACGTCACACACCTGCGCGGCCTCGACGTACGACAGGCCGAGCAGTTGGGTGGCCACGAATGCCTCCCGTCGCTCGGGTGCGAGACCGTCGAGCAACCCGTGGAGCACCACCTGCTCGTCCACGCCGGCACGCACTCCGGCCGGCACGCTCTCCGCGGCGGCCTGCCAGTCGCTGAGGTTCGCGGTTCGTGGCCGGCAGGTGGCGGCGCGTACCTGGTCCACGGCTACCCGGCGGGCGATGGCGAGCAGCCAGGTCCGTGCCGTGGAGCGGCCGGCGAACGACGGCAGTGCCCGCCACGCCCGCAGGTAGGTCTCCTGCACCAGGTCGTCGACCTCCCGCACCCCGGGCAGGTGGGTCAGGAACCGCCGTACGTCGTGCTGGGTGGCCCGCACGAACGCTGCCGCGGCGGCGTGGTCGCCCCGGCCCGCGGCGAGCGCGTACCCGCTGATGTCGTCGGTCACGGCTGTCATCGCCGTATTGGTCGGTGGAACCCACCGGTTGGTTCCCCCGGCGGGCCGACAACCGGAGGACCTGCGTGGCGGGCCCGTCCCGGACGACGCCGTAGACTGCACTGATGGGGCACCTCACGTGAGCAAGCGGAGTGCCGTGCTGACTGACCAGCCGCCGCCGTACTGGCACCTCTGCTGGGCGTACGACGACCCGGCCGGGTTCATGACCCACGCCGTGGAGTTCCTGCGCGGCGGCTTGGCGGCCGGCGAGCGGGTCTGGTTCGTCGTCTCCGGTCCCGCGGAGCCGATCCGGGACCAGTTGCTCGGTGTTCGGGATTTCGCCAACGCACTGCTGACGGGTGCCGCCCAGGTCCGCTCCCTCGACGGCGCGTACACCAGCATGGCGGTGATCGATCCGGCGAGTCAGGTGGCGGCCTACCGCAGGGCCGCCCGGGAGGCGGTCGCCGACGGATACACCGGCCTGCGGGTGGCTGCCGACGCCACCGAGCTGGTCCGTACCGCCGCTCAACGCGACGCGTTCGCCCGTTACGAGCAGCGCGTGAACGAGATGATGCGCACCGAGGCGTTCCGGGCCATGTGCGCGTACGACCGCTCACAGCTGGGCGAATCGGCGGTCGCCGAGCTGGCCTGCCTGCACCCGGAACACAACCTCGGCCAACTGCTGTTCCGGTTGTACGCCGTACCGCTGCGTCGGGGGCAGGCCGCCCTCGCCGGTGAGTTGGACCCCTCCAACCATGATCTGTTCCGCACCGCGCTGGACCGTGCGGATCTGCAACCCGTCGACGACACACTGGTGCTGGACGCCAACGGACTCCGCTTCCTCGACCACCGGGCGCTCATCCACCTGAACGAGTACGCCCGAGACCGGCAGGTGACGATCGTGCTGCGGGCCGCCCGCTCCGGGGTGGCCCGGCTCGCCGCCCTGCTGGACCTGCCCGACCTGCGGGTGGAGGTGGCTCGGTGAGGACTGGTGCGGCCGCCGGACGCACCGGCTACCTCCACGAGGCTCTCTGTTACGGCTCCGACGAGGAACTGCTCGCCGTCGTGGTGCCGTTCCTGGTCGGTGGTGTGGAGGCGAACGAGCCCACCTTCGTCGCGCTCGGCGAGCGCACCAGCAATCTGGTCCGCGCCGCGTTGCCCGCCGACACGAAGGTCGAGTTCCTGTCGGGCGGTGACGTCTACGGCCGGCCCACCGCCGCCATCCGGATGTACCGCCAGCTCCTCGCCGATCTGGTCGCCGACGGTGCCACCCAGATCCGGATCATCGGCGAGGTGCCGCCGGCCGGTCTCGGTCCCACCTGGGACTGGTGGGCCCGGTACGAGTCGGCGATCAACCACGCGTACGACGACTGGCCGTTGTGGAGCATGTGCGCGTACGACACCCGGACCAGCGCATCCGGGGTGCTGGCGGACGTCGCCGCCACCCATCCGTGCTTCGCCACCGTCGACGGGCGGCATGTGCCGAGTGTCGACTACGTCGCGCCGGAGACCTTCCTGCGCCAGACGCGCCCGATGCCACCCGACCCGATGCAGACGGTCCCGCCCCTGGTGGACCTGCTCGGCCCGACGGCGGCGCAGGCCCGCGCCGCCGTGCACCAGGTTGGCCAGGGTGGGCTACGGGATGACGAGTTCGACGACTTCGTCGTCGCCGTCAGCGAGACCGTCACGAACGGGCTGCGGCACGGCCGTCCCCCGGTCCGGTTTCGGCTGTGGGCGGGCGCGGACCGCATCGTCGCCACCGTCAGTGACGCCGGCCCCGGTCCGCTGAATCCGTACGCCGGGCTGCTGCCGTCGGCCAACGGAGCGCCGGGCGGGCTGGGCCTGTGGATCACCCACCAGTCGTGCAACCACGTCACCTACCACCGCGACGACCAGGGATTCACCCTGCGACTCACCGCCGGTCGACCGCCGGGCGTTTGAGCGACCGTCGGGAAAACCCCGGGCGACCGAGGCGGAGTCCAGGCGCCGCGAGGGTTCCCGACGGTCGCTGAGCACACCCGAACCGCCGGGCCGGCCTGCGCCGACCCGGCGGTTCGTCGCGTACGGGACTACTTGCGGAACGCGTCCTTGATCTTCTCGCCGGCCTGCTTGAGGCTGGCGCTTGACTGGTCGGCGCGGCCCTCGGCCTCCAGACGCTCGTCGTCGGTGGCCCGACCCACGCCTTCCTTGACCTTGCCGCCGGTGTTCTCGGCAGTGTTGTTGAACTTGTCCTCGACGCCCATGTCAGCCTCCCGGGGGATCCTGTCGCTACATCCAGTCAGGTACCCAGCCCGGCGTCGGCCGACCGGAATTGTTCAAGAAACGGGGCGGAACCGGCGCAGCCGGAGGCTGTTGGCCACCACGAATACCGACGAGAACGCCATCGCCGCCCCTGCGATCATCGGGTTGAGCAGCCCGGCGGCTGCCAGCGGCAGGGCCGCCACGTTGTAGGCGAACGCCCAGAACAGGTTGCCCTTGATGGTGCCGAGGGTGGCGCGGGCCAGCCGGATGGCGTCCACCGCGGCCAGCAGGTCGTCCCGGACGAGGGTCAGGTCGGACGCCTCGATCGCCACATCGGCGCCGGTGCCCATCGCCAGGCCGAGGTCCGCCTGGGCCAGCGCGGCGGCGTCGTTGACTCCGTCGCCCACCATCGCCACCACCCGGCCCTCCCCCTGCAACCGGGCGACCACCTCGACCTTCTCCGTGGGCAGCACCTCCGCGATCACCTCGTCGACACCCACCTCGGCGGCCACCGCCCGGGCGACCGTGGCGTTGTCACCGGTGAGCAGCACCGGCTTCAGACCGAGCGCACGCAGCCGCCGTACCGCCTCCCGGCTGGTCGGCTTCACCTGGTCGGCCACGGCGAGCAGGCCACGGGCCTGACCGTCCCAGCCGACCAGCACGGCCGTGCGCCCCGCCGCCTCCGCGTCGGTCGCCGCCCGGGTGAGATCATCCGGTACGACCAGACCCCGCTCGCCCAGCAGCCGGGCCCGGCCGAGCAGCACCCGGCGGCCGTCCACGGTGCCGCTGACGCCCAACCCGGCCACGTTGGCGAAGTCGGTGACCGGCGGCAGCGCGCCGACCTCGGCGGCACCGGCCACCACCGCCCGGGCGACCGGATGCTCCGAGCCGCTCTCCAGGGCGGCGGCCAGCCGCAGCACCTCGTCGCGTCGCTCACCTTCGGCGGGGGTCACCGCGAGCAGGCTCATCCGGCCGGTGGTCACGGTGCCGGTCTTGTCGAGCACCACGGTGTCCACCCGCCGGGTGGACTCCAGTGCCTCCGGCCCCTTGATCAGGACGCCGAGCTGTGCGCCCCGCCCGGTGCCGACCAGCAGCGCGGTCGGCGTGGCCAGGCCGAGGGCGCACGGGCAGGCGATGATCAACACCGCCACGGCGGCGGTGAAGGCGGCGGCCGGTCCGGCGCCGTTACCCAGCCACCAGCCCAGCGTGCCGACGGCCAGGGCGATCACGATCGGCACGAACACCCCGGAGATGCGGTCGGCGAGCCGCTGGGCGGCGGCCTTGCCGCTCTGCGCCTGCTCGACCAGCCGGGCCATCTGGGCGAGCTGGGTGTCGGCACCGACCCGGGTCGCGGTGACCACCAGTCGGCCGCCGGCGTTGACGCAGCCGCCGATCACGGTGTCACCCGTTCCCACCTCGACCGGTACCGACTCGCCGGTGACCAGGCTGGCGTCCACCGCCGAGGAGCCCTCCTCCACCGTTCCGTCGGTGGCGATCTTCTCGCCGGGCCGCACCACGAAACGGTCGCCCACCGCGAGCTGGTCGACCGGGATCCGGGTCTCCACCCCGTCGCGCAGCACGGACACGTCCCGGGCACCCAGTTCCAGCAGGGCCCGCAGGGCCGCCCCGGCGGTCCGCTTCGCCCGCGCCTCGAAGTAGCGACCGGCGAGGATGAAGGTGGTCACCCCGGCGGCCGCCTCCAGATAGATGTTGCCGGCGCCGTCGGTACGGCCGATGTCGAAGCTGAACGGGTGGGTCATCCCCGGGGTGCCGGCGGTGCCGAGGAACAACGCCCACACCGACCAGCCGAGAGCGGCCAGCGTGCCCAGCGACACCAGGGTGTCCATGGTCGCGGCGCCGTGACGCAGGTTGACCAGCGCGGCCCGGTGGAAGGGCAGCCCACCGTAGACCACCACCGGGGCGGCCAGGGTCAGCGACAGCCACTGCCAGTAGGTGAACTGCCAGGCCGGCACCATCGCCAGCGCGATCACCGGCACGCTCAGCGCCACCGACACCCACAACCGGGTACGCAGGGCGGAAAGCGGATCCGCCGGTTCGGCGGCGGCCGGTGCGGCCGAGGTGGGCGGTGGCGGCAGGGTGGCCCGGTAACCGGTCTTCTCGACCGTGACCACGAGGTCGTCCGGGGTGACCGGGTCGGCGTAGGAGACGGTCGCCTTCTCGGTGGCGTAGTTGACCGTGGCCTGCACGCCGTCCATCCGGTTGAGCTTCTTCTCGATCCGGGCGGCGCAGGACGCGCAGGTCATCCCGCCGATGGCCAACTCGATCAGGTGCGGTGCGGCGGTCAGGGGTCGGCTCGTACTCATGGTTGATCCCGTCAGTCGTGCCCGTGCCCGGGGGTTCCGTGCCCGTCCTCGGGCCCGGGGGTGGCGTGCTCGTCGGCCGGTGCGGTGGTGCCGCCCGGGTCACCGACCTGCACGGTGAACTCGGCGGTACGCACCACACCCCGGTGGCGGAAGTCGAGGTAGAGCCGGTACGCGCCGGCCGAGGGGAACTCGGTGGCGAAGCTCACCTGCGGGCCGGGGGCGGTCCGCCCGTCTCCCGGATTGCCCTCGGGGTGTACGTGCAGGTAGGCCAGGTCACCGCGGCGCAGCGCCACCAGGTGACCGTACGCGCCGAGGTACGGCTCCAGATCGGTGACCGGTGCGCCGTCGCGGCTGACGGTCAGCGTCAGTGTCGTGGTGCGCCCCGGCTGTGGGGCTCCGGAGAGGGCGACGGTGTAGCCGTCGACCGTGGCGCTGCTCGCCGGGGCGGGCAGCGGTCGCTCGGTCAGCGCGCCGGGGACGGTCACGTCGACGCCGAGCGTCAGAGGGTCGCCGCCGGTCGGGGTGAAGTCGGCGAAGGCCCGCCACACCCCCGGAGAGTCCAGCGGCGAGGCGACCCGCCAGGTGCCGTCCCCGGCCAGTTCCGGATGTACGTGCCGGAAGCCGGACAGGTCGCGGCGGGCCACGATGAGGTGCATCCGTTCGTCGTGGGTGACGTCGTACCCGGTCGCGGGACGGCCATCGGGACCGGTGATCCGGAACGCGAACTCACCCGGCGACGCGTCGACCGGCACCAGGGTGTAGCCACGGTCGGAGACGAGCAGGCCGCCGGGCAGGTGCCCGGCCGCCCCTTCGTCGCGCCCGGCCGTCCCCTCGTGGCCGGCGTCACCCTCGTCGCGGGCGTCGCCGCCGTGGCCGGTGCCCTCGCTGTCGTGATCGGTGGCGACCGCGTTCACCGGGCCGGTCAGCTCTCCCACCCCGTATGCCGCGCCGAACACCGCCGCCAGGCCGAGCACGAAGCCGCTCAGCTTCGTCGCCGTGTTCATGGTTTGACCCCTCGGTCTCTGCCCGCCGGCCGGCTCAGGCGCCGGCCAACTCGTATCCGGCCTCGTCCACGGCGGCACGCACCGCGTCGTCGGACAGCGGCTGGTCGCTGGTGACGGTGACCCGACCGGCGGCCAGGTCCACCTGGACGTCCTTGACGCCCTCGATCGCGCCGATCTCGGTGCTGACCGCGTTGACGCAGTGCCCGCAGGTCATGCCCTGCACCTGGTACGTCGTGCTGACCATGGAACTCTCCTCACCAGTTCGGAAGGGCGGGCCAAGCACCCACCCCATACCCATAGGGGGTATCCGTCGCATCGACCGTACCATACCCCCCAGGGGTAGGTTATCCTTGCCGGCATGAGCACACCCGCGCCGATCCGTGGCTACACCGCCAGCAAGGACCAGCTCCTCGCCCGACTGCGCCGGGTGGAGGGCCAGGTGCGCGGCATCGAGAAGATGGTCGACGAGGACCGCTACTGCATCGACGTGCTCACCCAGATCTCCGCCATCCAGGCCGCCCTGGACAAGGTCGCTCTCGGCCTGCTCGACGGGCACGCCCGGCACTGCATGCACGAAGGTGCCGCCGAGGGGCGTGCCGACGAAATGGCGACCGAGATGATGGCCGCCGTGGGCCGGCTCATGAAGCGCGGCTGACCCGACCCGCCGACGCACCCGCGCGACCTGCGTCGGCAGGTCGGGCTGGTTACCATTCGCACACGATGGCCAGCCGAAATCCGTGCCTCGCGGCCCGAGGTCGCTGTCAGGCGCACGCCCGCACGGCCGTCGCGAGCAGGTCCACAGCTCACGGTACGCAGCCACCCCGCCACGTTCAGGCCATTCAGGCTGCCCTTCGACACGGTCGTCCGGCGGCACTGAACCGTCTCGCCCATCGACACGTACTCAGCCCTGAAATCGTTGGGAGACACTGAATGGGCGCCGACCACACCCGTTCCGCTCCGCCCACCCCACCGGGGGTGCGGCGGATCCTTGTCGTGACGGTGGTCCCCCTCTTCCTCGCCACCCTGGTCGCCGCCATCGTGCTCTGGCCCCGGGACGCCCCGAGGCCCGAGGCCGTCGACGACACCCCCCGCTACCACGGCACGGTCACCCGGGTGGTCAGCGAGCCCTGCCCGCCCAATCCGGTGGTGCCAGAGGGCACCCCGACGGCCGCGGACGGCCCGTGCGGCACCGTCACCGTCCGGGTGCAGACCGGACCGGACGCCGGGCAGGAGGTGCAGACGCCCATCCCGACCGGGCCCGGGGCACCCCGGGTCGACGTCGACGACGACATCATCCTGGTCTCGTTGACCGATCCGGAGGACCCCTCGGTCAGCACCTACAACATCGCCGAGCACCAACGCGGCAAGCCGCTGGTGTGGCTGGCCGTACTCTTCGCCGCCGCCATCGTCGCCTTCGGGCGACTGCGGGGCCTGGCCGCTCTGGGTGGCCTGGCCGCCAGCTTCGCCATCCTGCTGACCTTCGTGCTGCCCGGCATCAGCGCGGGCCAGCCGCCGCTCGCGGTCGCCATCGTCGGCGCTTCGTTGATCATGTTCGTGGTGCTGTACCTGACCCACGGCGTATCCGCCCAGACCTCGGTGGCCGTGCTCGGCACGCTCGCCAGCCTGGTACTGACCGGGCTGCTCGGGCTGGCCGCGACCGGGGCCACCCACCTGACCGGATTCGGCAGCGAGGACGCCACCACCCTGTCCATGTTCCGCGGCGACGTCGACCTGCACGGCCTGCTGCTCGCCGGCATCATCATCGGCTCGCTGGGCGTACTGGACGACGTCACGGTCACCCAGGCCGCCGCGGTCAACGAGCTGCGCCACGCCAACCCGAACCTCTCCCGCCGGGAGCTGTACCGCTCGGCCACCCGGGTCGGGCGGGCACACATCGCCTCGGTGGTCAACACCATCGTGCTGGCGTACGCCGGCGCCTCGCTGCCACTACTGCTCCTGCTGACCGCGGACTCCCGTGCGCTGGGGCAGATCCTGACCAGCGAGTTCCTCACCACGGAGATCGTTCGAAGCGTGGTCGCCACGCTCGGGCTGATCGCCGCGGTACCGCTGACCACCGCGCTGGCCGCGGTGGTCACCACCGCCGGGCGCGGCGACACCGGCGTCCGCAGTGGTGGATCCACCCCCGTGGTTCCCCGGCCGGCGACGGACCGGGCCGAGGCGCTCCGCGCCCTCAGCACCCCACCCACCCGAAACACATCCCCCGCCACCCCCTCGGGGTGGCCCGACCCGGACAGGAGCACGGACACCACATGGTGACACTCCTCAACGTGACCGCCCCTGCCGATGCGGCTCGTAACCGTGTCGCTGGTCACTCAAAGCGATTACGAAATGACGCATCTCGTCGGGTTCGGGGCGTAGAGGCACAGATGGACTGTCGGGTAACCTCACTGCCGGTCACCGCCGAAGGCGCGCAGCGGCGCCTGCGGTGCCACCGCCCAATCGCCGTCAGGCGAGCCGGGAACCCAGGTACGTGGGGTGAATCCGCGAAAGCGGTAGGGGCCACTTCCGTCCCGAACCCGTCAGCTAACCCGGTCGGCGGTCGATGGAAGGGAAAACAGTGACGGCACCCCTACGCCGCTGGTTGACACCCGTGGTGGCCGTGTTCGCCGCGTTCGCCGTGTTCGCCGGTCCGATGCCGGCGACGGCCGCACCGAACGACCCGAAACCAGCGGAGCACGACGACGACCCGCCGATGCTCAACGACTTGATCGAGGCGACCACCCGGGACTACTCCAAGGCCAAGGCCAAGCTGGAGAAGTCCAAGAAGCGCCAGCTCCGACTGGCGGTCGAGGTCCGCTCCGCTCAGGCCGACCTGGACGCCCTCTCCCCACAGGTCGCCCAGATCGCCACCCAGTCGTACCGGACGGGCCGGGTCGGCGCGATCGCCATGCTGTTGCAGAGCAGCGCACCGGACTCGTTCATCGACCGGGCCTCGGCACTGGACGAGCTGAACCTGGTCAACGACAAGAAGCTGGGCGAGGTCAACGCGATCAAGCTCCGCGCAGAGCAGGCCAAGCTCGCGCTCGACGCCGAGGTGCGCGAGCAGAAGAAGCTGACCAACGACATGGCGCGCAAGAAGAGCGAGGCGGAGAAGTCCCTCCGACTGGTCGGCGGTGTCGGCCTGACCGGCGGGCTGGTGGACGCCACCTCGCCGGTGGCCCGGATCGCGCCGAACCGGGCCTCGGACGGCGGCTGGAAGCCCGAGTCGTGCAGCCAGAACGACCCCACCACGTCGGGCTGCATCACGCCCCGGACGCTGCACATGTACAAGGAGGTCAAGCGGGCCGGATTCAACCGGTTCGTCGGCTGCTTCCGCCCGGGTGACAAGTTCGAGCACCCCAAGGGCCGGGCCTGCGACTGGTCGTTGCAGAACAGCGGCTTCAGGCCGTGGCACAACAACGACACCCGGATCTACGGCAACAACCTGGCCGCCTTCCTGGTCCGCAACGCCGACCGGCTGGGCGTCTACTACGTGATCTGGAACCGGCAGATCTGGTTCGCGGCGACCGAGCGCTGGAGCTCCTACAGCGGCCCGTCCAACCACACGGACCACGTTCACGTGTCACTGCTCTGATCGCCCGACGCGACGCACCGAGGGCCGTCCCGTCAACCGTGGCGGGACGGCCCTCGTCGTTCAGGACGTCGTCGTCGGTCGCGGATCAGGGCGCGGTCGCCATCGCACCGCCGAGTTCGGCGGGTTCCGCGGCCACCGCCCGCACCTCACCGGCGGCCAGGCGGTACGACATGCCGACCACCGCGCACCGCCCGGCAGCCACCTCCGCCGCGAGGGTCGTGGAGGAGGCCAGCATCGTCTCGACGGTCCGCGCGATGTGGATGTCCACGATCCCGTCCAGTTCGTGCACTCCGGCGTCCTGTGCCCGGTGCAGGCTCGGCACCACGGCGTCGACCACCGCACCCAGATGCCCGGGAGGCGTGGTCGCGGTGGCCAGTGCCTCGCGGGCCGCCTGGACGGCGCCGCACGAGTCGTGGCCGAGCACCACCACGAGCGGCGTACGCAGCACGGCCACCGCGTACTCCACGCTGCCCAGTACCTCCGACCCGACGGTGTGCCCGGCGGTGCGGACCACGAAGAGGTCGCCCAACCCGCGATCGAAGATGATCTCGGCAGCGAGCCGGGAGTCGGAGCAGCCGACGATCACCGCGAAGGGATGCTGTTCGGCCGCGACGGCGGCCCGCCGCCCGGCGTTCTGGTTGGGATGCCGCAGCGTGTCGGTGACGAACCGCCGGTTGCCGGCGAGCAGCTCGGCCAGGGCCCGCTGCGGGGCACCCGGAAGATCCGCAGTGAGCAGCTCGCGTTCCGGTCCGGGCTGCGGGCCGGGCGTTCCGGGTCGACTCATCCGGCTGCACCTCATCTCTGGGAGGAATGCCTGGTCATCCCGGCCGGCGCTGGTCACGGGCTGCCATCACGGTCACACGCGGCATAACGCACGTCAAGCTATACGTGATATGCATTTCATGCATCAGTCGACGCTTGCGCTCGGCCGAACCGGGGCCGGCAACGGCGCGAGCCGGGGTATCCGAACGGCAGGTCATACGATGGCGGGCATGGCGAGCACTGACGGACGGGAAAACGCGCGGAACTGGACCTTCCTCACGAACCACGCGCACGTCCTGCTCGCCATCGCCCGCAACCCCACCGCCCGGCTGCGCGACGTCGCGACCGAGGTCGGCGTCACCGAACGTGCCGCTCAGGCGATCGTCGCGGACCTTGAGGCGGGCGGCTACCTGCACCGCACCCGGGTGGGCCGGCGCAACGAGTACACCCTCAACCCGGCCGGGCGGTTCCGCCACCCGGCGGAGGCCGACCACCAGGTCGGTGACCTGCTGGCCCTCTTCACCAAGGAGCAGGTGACCGGCACCGCCGACCGCTGAGCCGACGGTCGTCCTGAGGGGACGACGTGGCGCGCTTCACCCGCCCCGAACGGTCGCGGCGCTGCGATCACGCCGACGGCGGGATAGGTTGGATCCCGTGCCGTCGCCAGCGTTCACCCGTCCACTGTGGCCGGCGATGCTGTGCGCACTGCGTGAGCTGACCCGGTTGGCGTTGGCGACCCTGGTGCTCGCCGTCGGCCTCGGCGGGGCCGTCGCGGCCGATCCGTCGGCCCGGTCCACCGCCGTACCCCTCAGCGCCGCGGTCGCCGTCGGCTCGCCGTCCACCGCGATGCCCGCCGTCCGGCCCACCGTCGAGCCCGCCCAGGCGGTCGACACCGGCCAGGCGGTCGACACCGGCCAGGGAGTCGACACCGGCCAGGGAGTCGACGCCGGCCAGGGAGTCGACGCCGGCCAGGGTTGGCGGCAGCCGTCGACCGACGCGACGCTGCGGCCCGACCGTGCCGACGCCACGCCAGCCGAAACCGCCCGGATCGATCACCGCGTCGCCCCGGTATCCGCCGTCCGCGCGGGCGAGCCGACCCGGCGCGGCCCACCCACCGGCTGACCGACGGCGGTCCGGCCGACCGATCGAGCCAGGTGACGCCGCCGCCCCACCGGCCAGACGCCAGGGCGGTCCAGCGGCCAACCGACCTCACCGCGCCAGTGCCACGGTGATCCCGGGACCACCCGGCAAGCCCGATCCGGCTGACCTGAAACGGCATCAGCCGTGCCCCGGGTACCCGGCCCGCCGTCACAACCCGCGTCCATCACAGTCGACGACTCATCCCGACCGCGAGGTGTTGATGATGCGTACCGCTCTCTCCTCCGTCCTGCTCGACGCGCCCCGCGCCGCCGCCATCTGGCTGGGCCTGCTCGGCGTGGTGACCCTCGCCGTCACCGGCCTGCTGCTGCGACCTCGACTCTTCCGCTTCGACGCCGGCACCCGCATCCGCGAGGCTGCACTGCCGAGCCGGTCCGACCACGTCGAGCACCGACGTGATCAGGAGCGCTGGGCCGAGGAGGTCACGGTCGCCGCAGACCGGGCCGACACCACGGCCCGGCACCGCCGTGACGAATGGCTCACCGCACAGGACGAGGCCGAGCAGACGTGGCGGGCGTACGAGGCGGCGGAGGCGGACGTACGCCGACTCTCCGGTGCGGCCGGCATGCCGCTGCCGCAGACCGCCCGCACCCCCGCCGAGTACGCCGACCGGGAGCGCTGGCTGCACCGGGCCGCCCTGGACGCGTACTGGCGACGGGAGCTGTCGGTGGAACAGCTCAGCGACGTCTTCGCGCACCGTGGCTGGGATCCCCGGTTGCACCCGGTCGAGCAGGAGTTGATGCTGCGCCGAGCGGTACGCGACCACCTCCTGGCCCGGCAGCGGGCGGCCCGGGAACGGGAGCAGGCCACCTGGCGGGCCGCGGAGCTCGCCGCCGCCGCGGCCCGCAGTTTGCGCGAGGAAGCGGCCGCCGCACTGTTGCCGGTGGTGGAGGAGCGCGAGTCGATCCTTCCGCTGAGCACGCCCGGCGCTGCCGAGCAGACCCGGGAGATCCCGGCGGTCGTCGGCCGGGCACCGGTCGCCGCGTACTGAGTCGGGTCTCGCAGGCCGAACGCCCTCCGGCCCGGTTTCCGGCAATTAGTGTCGGAGGGACGTCGACCGGGTACCGACCTCGCCGGACATTGAGGAGGGCCGACGTGGTCGCAAGCGATGGCGGGAACCCGCCCGACGAAACGGCGGTCCGGGGCGCCGGACCGCGCCAGACCTGGGCCGCTCTGCCCTGGCTGGTCCGTTCCGCGGTGGTGTGGAGCGCCTGCCTGGTGGTGATCTCCGCCGGGCTCTACCTGCTGGCCCGGATCACGCTGCTGGTCACCCCGCTGGCCATCGCCATGGCCGCGACCCTCTTCCTCGCCGCGCTGCTCGATCCGGTGCAACTGGCGTTGCGCCGGCTACGCCTGCCGGGCGCGCTCGCCGCTCTGCTCAGCGTCCTACTCCTGCTCGGCATCCTGGGCGGCGTCGGCGCGCTGGTGTGGAGTCTGACCGCCGACCAGTTCAGCGAGTTGGGCGAGGAACTGCGTCAAGGGCTGGAGCGCACCCGTGAGTTCGTCACCTCCACCCTGCCGGTCAGCGACGCACAGCTCGACAGCCTGCTCGACCAGATGCGCCAGGCGATCAGCCAGCAGGAGGTGGACCCGGTCGCCAGCGCCCGCACCGTGGCAGAGGTCGTGGGCTCCGCCCTGCTCGCCCTGGTGCTGCTGTTCTTCCTGCTCAAGGACGGCCGGGAGATGTGGCACTGGACGCTGCGCCGGGCCGGCGGGCGCCACCGGGACATCGCCGCCGAGGCGGGCCGCATCGGCTGGCACACCCTCGGTTCGTACAGTCGGGGCACCATGTTGATCGCGGCCATCGACGCCATCGGTATCGGTCTGGCGCTGGTGCTGCTCAGGGTGCCGCTGGCGTTCCCGCTTGCATTGATCACCTTCATCGGCGGTTTCGTGCCGATCATCGGTGCCACCGTGGCCGGCGCGGTCGCGGTGCTGGTGGCGCTGGCCGCCAACGGGCCCACCACCGCCCTGCTCACCCTGGCCGCCGTGATCGCTGTTCAGCAGATCGAGGGCAACCTGCTGGAGCCGCTGGTGATGAAGCGCCAGGTACGGCTGCATCCGGTGGTGATCCTGCTCGCGGTCACCGCCGGTACCCTCATCGCCGGCATCGCGGGTGCCTTCGTGGCGGTCCCGATCACGGCCGTCGCCTGGCGGGTCATCGACAGCGTGCAGCGTCAACGGCAGGCCGCCGCAGCTACCGCCGACCCGGCATCCGGTCCCCCACCATCGGACTCGCCACCATCGACGAAGCCACCGTCCCGCCCCTCTACCACTCCCGCCGAACCGTCCCCCTCCGAACCGTCGCGCTCCGAACCGTCGTCGCCCGGACCCGCTCCCGAGCCCACCTGACGCGGCCGACGCCCCGCACTTGGCTCCCGCGCCCCGCACTCAGCGCCCGGAACTCGGCGCCCCGCCCCGCACTCGGCGCTCGGCGCTCGGCGCTCGGCATCGGCTTGCGGCAAGTCGGGCCATCAGCCCGGCGGAAGAGCCCGACATACCGCAAGTCGCGACCTCACGGTCAGCGGCGTCGACCCCCCGCCCGCCTCACAACTTGCGGCAAGTCGGGCCATCAGGCCAGCGGAAGAGCCCGACATACCGCAAGTCGCGACCTCACGCCGACCAGCGACCTGGGTGCGGGAGCGGCGAGCAGCGTCCTAGGCGGAGGCGGGTTGCGGGTGCAGGTGGTCGTGGAACCAGCCAGCCGCCGCCCCGGCAACCTGGTCCAGCGTGCCGGGCTCCTCGAAGAGGTGCGTCGCGCCGGGGATCACCCGCAGTTCGGCCCGGGATGTCAGCGCACCGAGCGCCTGCTCGTTGAGCGTGATCACCTGCTCGTCCAGTCCGCCGACGAGGAGCAGCGTGGCGGCGCGTACCTGGGCGAGCGCGGCACCGGCCAGGTCGGGACGACCACCGCGGGACACCACCGCTCGTACCAGATCCGGCCGTTGTGCCGCGGCGACCAGCGCGGCGGCTGCCCCCGTGCTCGCGCCGAAGAGGCCGACCGGGGTCGTCCCGAACGGCCGCTCGGTGGCCAGCCAGTCCACGATCCCGGCGAGACGGTCGGCCAGCAGCCCGATGTCGAAGCGCAGCTCGGCGGTGACCGCGTCCACCTCGTCCTCGGCCGGGGTGAGCAGATCCACCAGGACGGTGCCGAGCCCGGCACTGTTGAGCTGGTGAGCCACCGCCACGTTGCGCGGGCTGTGCCGGGAGCTGCCGCTGCCGTGCGCGAACAGCACCGCACCGACCGGCTCGGCCGGCACCAGCAGATCGGCCGGGAGCAGGACCTCACCCGCCGGGATCGTCACCGCTTCGCTGCGCACGTCCATCTCGCCCCCCAGTGGCTGACTCACCCGCCCGGATACCCGGCCCGGCCGACAACACGCCCTCCGGTCGCCCGGCGAGCGGGTTTGCGCCGGGGGGTGGCGGGTAGCCGACGGACGACCGCAGACGGACCGGCGTCACCGGCGCCGCCGACAGATCGCGAGGACCGTCATGGCGCATCACCAGCGCGAGCCCGTGCAGTCCGCCGCCGAACGTGAGCGGCGGGAACAGGACGACAAGCGCGGACGGGACTGGGCGGACGACGCGGCCCAGGCGCGTTCGGCCGACGATCCTCGGGCGAGGACACCACACGACGCCACCGGCCGCCCTTCCCAGGGCGAGCCCATCTGACGGCGGCCCAGCTGGGTCAGGCCGGGTTCTCCGGCAGCCGGAGCAGGGGTGCCCGACCGGGTGCCTGCTCCGGCGTCGGCAGGTCCGTACGCGGCGGCGGATTCGGTACGGTCACCGGCTCGTCGCAGGTGACCCGCACTGGCTTACCGTGGTGACGCAGCTCGATGACGGAGTCCGGGGCGGCGTGGTGCAGGGCGTACGTCGTGTCGTGGCCGCGTACCTCGACCCGCAGCCGCATCCCGCACCATTGGAGCGAGAACGACAGGCCGTTGAGCCGGCTCGACAGGCACGGCGCGAAGGACAGCGTTCCATCATGGTCCCGCAGGCCGCCGAACCCGGCGACCAGCGCGATCCAGGCGCCGGCGAGCGAGGCCATGTGCACCCCGTCGCGGGTGTTCTCGTTCAGGTCGTGCAGGTCCATCAGCGCGGCCTCGCGCAGGTAGCTGTGGGCCAGATCGTGGTAACCGATCTCCGCCGCCAGCACCGCCTGGGTGCAGGCCGACAATGAGGAGTCGCGGACCGTACGCCGCTCGTAGTAGAGGAAGTTTCGCAGCTTCTCCTCGGTGGTGAAGGCGTCGCCCCGCCAGTGCATGGCCAGCTCCAGGTCGGCCTGCTTGATCACCTGCTTGCGGTACAGGTCGAAGTACGGATAGTGCAGCAGCAACGGGTACTTGTCCGGTGGGGTCTGCTCGAAGTCCCACTCCTGCAACCGGGTGAATCCCTCCACCTGCTGATGCACCCGGAGGTCCTCGTCGTACGGGATGTGCATGGCTGCGGCGGCGTCCCGCCACGCGGCGGCCTCCTCGTCGGTGACCCGGAGGTGGAACGCCTCGTCGCGGTACCGCATCGCCACCTCGGCGGCGGTATGCAGATTCCGTTGGGCCATCAGGTTCGTGTAGATGTTGTCGTTCTTGACGGCGGTGTACTCGTCGGGACCGGTGACCCCGTCGATGTGGAAGTTGCCAGCGCGGTCGTGGTGCCCGAGCGAGCGCCACAACCGTGCGGTCTCCACCAGCAACTCCAGCCCGATCTCCCGCTCCAACTGCCGGTCGCCGGTCACCAGCACGTAGCGGCGCAGCGCGTCGGCGATGCCGGCCGCGATGTGGAACGCCGCGGTGCCGGCGGGCCAGTATCCCGAGGACTCCGGCCCCTCGATGGTGCGCCACGGGAAGGCGGCACCGGCCAGGTTGAGCGTCCGCGCCCGCTCCCGGGCCTGTTCCAGGGTGGAAAAACGCCAGTACAACGCGTCCCGTACGGCGGCCGGGTGGGTGTACGTCAGCACCGGCAGGACGAACATCTCGGTGTCCCAGAACGCGTGCCCGTCGTACCCGGGGCCGGTGAGCCCCTTGGCCGAGATGGGCCGGCGTTCCGCCCGCGCGCCCGCCTGGAGCACGTGGAACAGGCCGAACCGGACCGCCTGTTGCACCTCCGGATCCCCGTCGACCACGACGTCTGCGGCGTCCCAGAACTCGTCCAGGTACTCCCGCTGCTCACGGACCAGCCCGTCCCAGCCGTCCAACTTCGCCGCGGCCAACGCGGCACCGACCTGGTCGCGCAGCGCCGGCAGCGAACGCCGGCTGGACCAGCCGTAGGTCAGGTACTTGACCACCTGGAGCTTCTGGCCCGGCGCCAGCACGCAGGCCACTGTGGTGCGCACCCAGTCCTCGTACCCCTCGGAGCCGACGGACGTCCGGGCCGGCGACGTCACCTCGTGGTCCATGGCGGCGGCGACCCGCAGCCCGGAGACCTTTGTCTGATGGATCAGCAGCCCACCGGCGGGGGTGGTCAGCTCCTCCTCCGCCTGCAACGGTGACTCAAGCACCGCGGCGACGCGCGGGTCGCGGCTCTGTGGTGGCAAGGTCTCGTTGGCCACCAGCTCCGACTGGATGATCAACCGCAGCGGCTTGTCGTCGGCCACCTCCACCTCGTAGCGGATCGCGGCCACCGAACGCTGGCGGAAGGAGACCAACCGGGTGCTGTTCACCCGGACCTCGCGGCCGGCCGGCGAGCGCCAGTGCAGCGACCGGTGCAGGGTGCCGGCGCGCATGTCGAGGATCCGCTCGTGGGCGAGCACCTCGCCGTAGCGCACGTCGAGCGGCTCGTCGTCGACCATCAGTCGGATGAGCTTGCCGTTTGTGACGTTGACGATGGTCTGGCCGGATTCGGGGAAGCCGAACCCGGCCTCCGCGTACGGCAGGGGCCGCAGCTCGTAGAACGAGTTGAGGTAGGTGCCGGGCAGCCCGTGCGGTTCACCTTCGTCCAGGTTGCCGCGCAGGCCGACGTGGCCGTTGGAGAGTGCGAACACCGATTCGGACTGGGCGAGCACGTCCATGTCCAGCCGGGTCTCCCGGACGTGCCACGGTTCGACCGGGTACGCCCGTTCCCGGATCACTCGGGCCGCCCGGTGTCGAGCAGGTCCGCGAGGTCGGCGACCACGACGTCGGCACCGTGCGCGCGCAACTCGTCGGCGTGGCCGGCCCGGTCCACGCCGATCACGTACCCGAAACCGCCGGCCCGGCCGGCTTCGACGCCGGCCAACGCGTCCTCGACCACGGCCGCCTTCTCCGGCGTCACGTCGAGCAGTTTCGCTCCGGCGAGGAAGGTGTCCGGATGCGGCTTGCCGCGAAGCCCCTCGGCTCGGGCGGTGAGCCCGTCCACCCGAGCCTCCAGCAGCGGCTCCAGGCCGGCGGCGGCGATCACCTCACGGCCGTTGGCACTGGCCGTGACGACCGCCCGCCGCAGCCCCGCCGCGGCCACCGCCTTGAGGTACGTGACCGAGCCGGGGTAGACATCCACTCCGATGGTGCGGATCCGCTCCAACACCAGGGCGTTCTTCTGGTTGCCGAGACCGTGCACGGTCTGGGCCCCCGGCGGATCCTCCGGCGCGCCCTCCGGCAGGGTGATGTCACGCGAGGCGAGGAAGGTGCGCACCCCGTCGAGACGCGGGCGACCGTCGACGTAACGGTGATAGTCCGGCCCCGGATCGAACGGCCGGTACGGCTCACCGGTGGTGGCCGACCGGCGGCGCAGGTAGTCGTCGAACGTCTCGGTCCAGGCGGCATTGTGCACCCGGGCGGTCTGCGTGAGCACACCGTCGAGGTCGAACAGAACAGCGGTCACATGATCAGGCAGGCCGAGCATCGTATCAATCTATCCGCCGACGCGTACCGGCAAACGCACTTCCACGGATACCGGCGCGGCGGTTCGCGCGGCGACGCGACGTCGTACGGGTGCGGTCAGTCGGCCGGACCCAGCCCACCCGGCGTGATCAGAGTCCGGCTGCGGAGTCGTACCGGCGGCGCAGATCGGCCATTTCGGACGCTTCCAGCGCCTCCTTCTCTGCCAGTTCCGCGTACTTGGCCGGGAACATCTGCCGCAGCCGGTCGATGAACCTGGTGTCCTCGGTCGCCTCGACCACCTGGATTCCCACCGGCTCGGTGGACATGTCCATGATCACGGGGCCGGCCAGTTTGACCGCCCAGTCCCAGGTACGTCCCTGCTCGGCAACCCCGCAGAGGTGGAATCCGTAGACCGTCTTCACGTCGGCGAGCACGGTGACCTCGGCCGGCTCGTAACCGTAGACGTGGACTCCGCAGATCACCGCGGGCTTGGCCTCCTCGCCGTTGGCCACCTGCTGGAGGTCGTGCCCGGCGTGGTTGTGCTGTTCCGGGTCGGCCTGCTCCAGCGTGGTACGCATCCGGTTCATGATCTGCCCGTGCAGATCCGGCGGCCCGGTCTCCGAACTGGCCGACTTGACCAGTACGACAGCGCCCGCCGACACCACCAGCAGGATCGCCGCCGCCCACACGTAGCGGTGCCGGAGCCACCCTGCGAAACTCTCCCGGGAAATCATGATCGCTTCTCACCTCGTCGCCGGTTCTGTGCGTTGCGGACCGCTGGGACGCCTCCGGCGTGTCGACGGTCGACCGTCTCGGTCGGCGCGAAGACACGTGCCGGTGATACGAACGGCGGAACACCCGTGCCCGGGTAGGTGTGACCGCGCGGTGAAGTGGACCCAGCTGAGCGGCGCGCAGGCATCCCGCCCGAGCGATGCGCTACCGGCACTGCGTTGCTCCCGTGCTGGCCGTGCTCAGCGCGTTTGCCCCCGCGCTGCGGCGATATGAGCCATTCCAGCACGCTTGGGCCCACCCCGGCAACATCGACGATCCTCAACGGTCCCGACGACGCCCTGAAGTCGATCATCGCCCGGCGCGGGACAGGCGCAGCCGTGCCGCATCACACGCGATCCCCCGCGCAGGACGGCCGCAGGATGCCGCATCACACGCGATCCCCGCCCAGGACGGGCGCAGGATGCCGCATGTCGGGCGATCCTCGGGTCAGTAAGGCCCCACCTGCCGCATCCCGGGCGCTTCACCAGGACGGAAGAGGCCAAGATGCCGCATGTCGAGGCGGGCCGACGAGGCCGGGTGTCCGGCCCGAGCCGGCTGCGGTGGGCTGCGGTCAGTTCGGGCGCAGGGTCCAGATGACGGTCATCTCCGCGGTGGGCTTGCCCGCCTCGGTGGCGACTTCCACACGTACCGGAAATTCGGGTCGCTCGCCGGCCTCCAGTTCCGCGATCACCTCGGCCGGCGGCCGACCGAGCCGAGCCGTGGCCCGCACCGGGCCCATGGCGAGCTTGCGGTACGCGATCTCCGCCCGCACGGCCAGCGGCGTGGCCCGGTCGAGCAGATGGCCGAACGCGGCGAGCACCACCGCGCCCGAGGCCGTCTCCCCGAGGGTGAACATGGCCCCGGCGTGCGGACCACCGACGTGATTGTGGGTGGCCGGCGAGTCGGGCAGCCGGACCACCGCCCGGACCGAACCTTCCGCCTCCGGGGCCACCTCGACGAATTCGAAGCCGAGCGTACGAGCGAAGGGCACCGCCTCAAGCATGCCGGCCGCCACCTGCCGCGAGTCGATGGTCATACCCCAGACGCTACCCGCCGGTAACTTGTCAGGCAAGGCGCGATCCGTGGCAGTGCAGGTGTTCCGGGATCGGCGTGTCGGCCACCTGCACTGCCACGGATCGGGTCAGCGCCGGGTGGCATACGTGAGAAAGGCGCGCCAGGTGTCGGGGGTGAAGGTGAGCGCCGGGCCGTGCCGGTCCTTGCTGTCGCGCACGCCCACCACGCCGGGCAGGTTGTCGGCGACCTCGACGCAGTCGCCCTGGTTGCCACTGCTGCGGCTGCTCTTGCGCCAGATCGCGCCGGTCAGGTCCATGATTCCGCCGCCTCCGAGATCATCTTGAGGGTGGCCCCGTGCGGCAGCGCCTCGGCCCGGACGGACTCCCAGTGCTGCCGCAGGGAGTTTACGTCCACAGTGCGCTCTGCGATGGTGCCCTTCAACTGGTTGTCCAGGTAGGCGAGGTCGTCGCCCTCGGAGGGCGTGGCGATCACGAAGGCGCCGTTGAGCCCGGGATAGGCACCGACGCCCCTGGGCACCACGTGCAGGTGCACCCGCGTCCGGTTGCCCACGGTCACCAGGTGCCGCAACTGCTCCCGCATCACCTTCGGGCCGCCGACCGGGCGCTCCAGCACCGTGTAGTCGAGCACCGCCACCAGCAGCGGCGGGTTCGGCCGGTCGAGCACCTTCTGCCGGTCGAGGCGGGCGGCCAGCGGCTGCTCCACCTGGTCGCCGACGAGGTGACTCGCGCCCTCGTAGAGCGCGCGGGCGTACTCCTCGGTCTGGAGCAGGCCGGGCACCACCAGCGGCTGGAAGCTGCACAGCGCGGTGGCCTCCTGCTCGATCGTCACCCACTCCCGGAACCACGGCATCAGGCTCTCCTTGAGGATCGCCTCCCGGATCCGCAGCAGCAGCCCCTCGCCGCCCAACGCCTCGTCGCAGCGCTGGGTGAACTCCTCCCGGGGTGCACGGCGACACTGCTCGACCGAGGCCACAAGCGACGCCGAATAGTTGATCTGCTCGCCGAGCGCCTCCTGGGAGAGCCCGGCCCTCGTCCGGAGCCGGCGCAGCTCACCGGCGAACAGTTCCAGCATGGGCATCCGATCCATCTGCACACCTCTGCACATCGGTGCCGACCGTGTCGTACGGCCGGGCTGGTAGGGCGCGATCGCCTTCCGAAGCTAGTGCCGCCCTCACCAGACTGTCACGTAACGGATACCCCGGGTTGCGGCAGATCGCGGGGTCTTCGTACCCGGGGTCCGTCCGGCCTCCCCCGCCGAGACGGACCCCGGACCCCATGGCGGCGAGTGGAGACAGTGGATCGGAGCGAATGGACATGAGCAGCCCTGTGCCGAGCCGGCCGGTGATCGGCCATCAGCTACCGCAGCCAGGCGGCGGACCAAGCCCGGACCGCCCTCGGGCATACCCGGCGCACGAGACACCGCACACCCCGCTGCGCCCACGGTGGTGCTGCCGGGCCTGCGGGCATCCGTGGCCCTGCTCGATGGCCCGCCTGCTGCTCAAGGTCGAGTACGGCCGCAACGAGATCGGCCTGTCGATCTACCTCTCCGGCCTGTTTTACGAGGCCACCCGCGACCTCTACCGGCTCAACCCCGACGACGGTCCCACCCCACGCGACCTCTTCACCCGCTTCGTCGCCTGGTCCCCCTACCGCCGCCCTCTTTCGCCTCCGCCTCGATGATCGGGCGGGGGCAGGTCAGCGCCAGCCGACGTCGATGCGGTCGCCGCGCTCATCGAAGAAGTGCAGGGCGTCCATGCGTACCTGGACCGCGAGCGGGTGGCCGGCGGTGACGGCGGGGTACGGCGCGAGCCGGACCGCGAGTTCGGCCGGGCGGCGGTGGTGACGGCCCGGGTCGTGCAGCACGCTGGTCCGGTTGCCGTTGGCCGTCGGGGTCGTCGACTCGTTGGTCCGGCCAGTGATCCGCTGCATCACCTGACCGAACCGGCGCAGACCGCGCTGACCGGGCGGAGTGTCCGCGTCCGCCGGAGCGCCGATGTCGTCCACCATGATGGCGGTCGCACCGATGTCGAGGAAGGCGAGCGACTCGTGGCCGTGGTGTTCCAGGTAGCGAATGCGGCCCTGGAGCACGTCACCGGGGGTGTCCGGGGCGACCGGGGTGAGCGCCTCGGCCCGCATCCCGACCACGATCCGCTCGCCGTGGTAGTGCGCCACGGCCCGGCTGCGGATGTCGTCCCAGGGCAGGTAGAGCGCCTGCTCCCCGAGGGTGAGCGTGACGTAACGATCGAGATGGACGTAGACCGACGCTTCCAGCAGGTTCATCCGGGGGCTGCCCAGGAACGCGGCCACGTAGAGGGTCGCCGGCCGCCCGTACACCTGGGTCGGGGTGCCGACGTCCTGGAGGACGCCCTTGCGCATGATGGCGACCCGGTCGGCCATGGTCAGCGCCTCGGCCTGGTCGTGCGTCACGTAGATGGTGGTGACCCCCAGCTCGCGGGTCAGGCCGGAGATCTCCGCCCGCAGCTCCGCACGGAGACCGCTGTCCAGGTTGGACAGTGGCTCGTCCATCAGGAAGAGGCCCGGCCGGCGGACGATCGCCCGGCCCATCGCGACCCGCTGCCGCTGCCCACCGGAGAGCTGGCTGGGGCGCCGGGCCAGCACGTCACCGATGCCGAGGGCGCTTGCCACATCGGTGACCCGCTCGCCACGCGGGGTCGGCTCGACCCCGGCCAGCTTGAGCGGAAAGGCGATGTTGTCGTTGACGCTCATGTGCGGGTAGAGCGCGAAGTCCTGGAAGACCATCGCGATCTTCCGCTCCCGGGGCGGCAGGTCGTTGGCCAGTTCCCCGTTGAGCATCACCGCACCGGAGGTCGGGTCCTCCAGGCCCGCGACCATCCGCAGCACCGTCGACTTCCCACAGCCGGACGGCCCGAGCAGCACCATGAACTCACCGTCGTTCACGTCCAGATTGATGCTGTCGACCGCGACCGTGCCGTCGCGGAAGACTTTTGTGACGTCCTTGAGCGCGACGGTGGTCACCGTCTCCTCCCCACCTCGTCCACGGAACCCCGAATGACTGTGGCCAGGATCATGCGGATGGCACATCGGGTAAACGTGCCATGTTTGAATCGTGACAGACCTATTACGTTCCATCGATTAGCGGCGATTGTGCGGAACTTCCAACTCAGACCGGGTTCTCCCCGAGGAACACCTGGCGCACCACCCGCTCTGCGGCACGCCCGTCCTCAAGGGCGCAGAACCGCTCCCGGAAGCGTGCCCGGGCCCGCTCGGCGTCGGGCGACCGCAGTGCACCCGAGCGGAACACGTCGAGCAGTTCGGTGAAGGTCCGGGCCACCGGGCCGGGTGGCTCGGCGATGATGTCCAGGTAGACGCCCCGGGTCAGCCGGTAGGCGTCCCAGTCCGGCGCATAGATGACGATCGGCCGATCCAGGACGGCGTAGTCGAACATCGCCGACGAGTAGTCGGTGACCAGCACGTCGGCGGCGAGGTACAGGTCCTCGACCCGCGGATGGGCGCTGACGTCCAGGAGCCGACCACGGGCGGCCGGAGGTGGCAGCCGCCGATCCCGGTCGTGGAAATAGTGGCTGCGCATCAGCAGCAGGCCGGCGGGGCCCAGCGCGTCGAGGAAGCGCTCCGGGTCGAACGGCGGCCGGTACCGGGGCAGATGCTCCCGATGGGTCGGCGCGTACAGCACGACCTGCTCACCGAGGCCGGCGTCGAACTCCGCGCGTAGCCGCAGCACCTCCTCGGGGGTCGCGGTCACCAGCCGGTCGTTGCGCGGGTACCCCACCTCCAGGGTGGTGTACCCGGCCGGATAGGCGCGTTCCCACATCTGGGTGGAGAAGCTGTTCGAGGTGACGCTGTAGTCCCACCGGTCCACTCGGCGCAGCAGCCCGGCGAAGTCCATCCCGCCCGCGCCCAGCGGATAGCGCTGCTGGTCCAGCCCCATCACCTTGACCGGGGTGCCGTGGTGGGTCTGCACGTGCACCGTGCCGGGCCGCTTGCGTACCGAGTCCGGGAAGTTGACGTTGTTGATCAGCCATCGGGCTCGCGCCAACGCCCGGTGGTACGCGGCGGTGCCCGCGACCACGTACTCGACCCCCTCCGGCAGCGTGTGCACCCGGTCCCGCCGGACGATCCACACGCCCCGGACCTGCGGTGCCAGCCGGCGGGCCGCCTCGTAGATCGCGGCGGGATTACAGGTGTAGCCGCGGTACCAGTACGCGGCGTAGACGGCCAGGTTCTCCTCCACCGGTCGACGCCGTTCGGCCCGCTGGTACTGGCGCAGCACCACGTCACGGGCCCGCCGCACGCCGGCCCGGGCCGGTGGCAGCACCCGTCGGCGGGCCCCGCCGGCAACCCGGCGAACGGTCTCCCCCGCTCGGCTCGCGGTCCGCAACGCGCTGAACGTACGCCACTGGCCGGCCGCCACCAGCCGGTGCTTGAGCCCCGCCACCCCGCCCGGCACCCGGTGCCCGTCGGGCGGCCGGAACCGGGCGTGCTCGATGGCGACCCGGGCGAAGAAGGTCGGTCGCAGCTCGGGCCCGATCCGGTCGCCGTTGCCGAGCACCACCAGGTAGTGCCACATCATCCGCTCGAAGATCGCCGGCCGCAGTTCCTCGGCCCCGAGCCGGTCCAGCTCCCGGAAGACCCGGTGCCACTGCTCGAACACGTCGAAGTGGCGCTCGCCCCGGGTCCTCGTGATCGCCCCCGCCCGCCGCTGCCGGTAGTTCACGCAGATCAGATCCAGCACGCCGATCCGGTCGGCGGAGAGCAGCGCCGGATAGCTGAACGAGACGTCCTCGTACCAGCCGGGTGCGAAGCGCAGCCCCACGTCGGCCAGGAACTGCCGGCGGACCAGTCGATTCCAGGCGGTGTGCAGCAGCTTCACCGTCTCCGGCCGCTCGACCAGCCGGAACGTGACCGGCCCGGGCGGCACGGGGAAGACCTCGGCCATCGCGCTGCGGGTCACCGTGTCGTCCCAGTGCGCGCGTACGTGGTCGACGAGCAGCACGTCCGGCCGGGTCTCGCGCAGTCGGGCGGCCACCTCGACCAGGCAGTCCGCCGCCAGCCAGTCGTCGCCGTCGACGAACCAGACGTACTCGCCGACGGCCCGGTCCAGCCCGACGTTGCGCGCCGGGCCGAGCCCGACGTTGCGGTCCAGGCGTACGGCGGTCACCCGGTCGTCACGCTCGGCGTACTCGGTGAGGATGTCGCCGCTGCCATCGGGGGAGCAGTCGTCGACCCCGATCACCTCGATGTCGACAACCGGTTGGGCGAGGATCGAGTCGAGGCATTCCCGCAGGTAGCCCTGCACCCGGAAGGCCGGGACGACGAAGCTGATAAGCGTCATCGTCCCGGCTCCTCCTCAGCGCGTCGCGCGACCTCCCGCAGCCGCCGGCACCTGCGCGGCGCGTACCGGCCGGACCACCCAGGCCAGCACCACGCTCGCCACGAACAGCGCCAACAGGTAGATACCGAGTGTAGCCAGACCAATACTCACGATTCCGGCGATCGTCGCCAGGGCCAGCAGCGCCGAGCGTCCCTCCCAGCCGAGCGTGGCGGCGTGCAGCGGTGGTGCGGGCTGCCGCTTCTCCAGCCGGGCGACCAGGTCGTAGTGGTGCAGGGTGAGCACGAAGACGTACCCGAAGATGAGCCACGGCGGCGCGCCGCCGATCAGCCCGACCGCGATGGCGAACAGGAACTCGGCCGCCCGCAGCGCGGCCGGCACCAGCCAGTCCAGCGGCCCGTTGTGTGCCGCCCGCGCCCCGGCCGCACCGACCAGCAGCACCAGCAACGCCACCGGCACCGCGACCAACGACACCGCCGGCAGGCCCGTCCACCGCCACCAGTCCGCCGAATCGATCTCGCGGGCCGCGTCGCCGATCCCGAGCAGTTCCACGGACGGCGCCGGCAGGCGGAGCACCAGGCCGAGCAGGAGCAGGACCGCCGCGCCCAACGCCGCCACCACCGCGAGCGCCAGCGGCCCCGGCCGCCGCAGCACCGGTAGCCGGGCGGCCAGCGGGCCGTCGTCGCGGTGCAGGGTCGCGTCAAGCGTGTCCAGCACCGGCACCCACATCCAGCGGGCCCGCAAGGTCCGCAGCCCACCGGTGTACGCGAACGCCAGCACACCCCAGGTCAGCACCGCGAACAGGGCGATCCGCTGGTCGAAGAGCGCCACGGTAAGCGAGATCAGCGCCCACCGTTCCCCGATCGGGAAGACCACCGTGCGCTTGAGCCAGTACGAGATCGAGCCGGTGTCGGCCTGCACCCGGGTCGACGCGGCGTTCAGCCGGTCACCGATGCCGCCGCCACCGGCACCGACGCTCTTCGGCCGGCGCGCCGCCTCGTCGTGCAGCACGCCGTACCAGGCGTCGGTCATGTGCCGCACGGTCTGCATCGTCATCGCGGCGATGGCGAGGGCCCAGCCGTACCGGAACCCGGCCTGGGTCGCGCCGAGGCCGAGCCCGGCGTAGACGAGGTACTCCTTCGCCCGGTCGGCCATGGTGTCCAGCCAGCCGCCCCAGGCACTGAAGTTGCGGGTGTAGCGGGCCAACTGGCCGTCCACGCAGTCCAGCACGAACCCGAGGTAGAGCAGCACCGCCCCGACGACCAGCAGCGGCCGGCCACCGGCGGCGAACATCGCCGCCGCGGCGACCGCGAAGGCCACCGACACCATGGTCACCGCCGTCGGGCTCAACCCCAGCCGGGTGCAGGCCTTGGTGACGTACGGCGACCAGGTGCTGACGAAGTAGGTGGTGAAGAAGTCGTCCTTCTCCTTCACCGACAGCCGCAGCTCGGCCCGGTCCTCGTCGACCGCCGCCACCGCCGCCTCCGCCCGTTCCAGCCCCGCGACCTCGTCGACCCGGTGCGCGACGAGCAGGCGTACCCGATGCGCGAAGACCAACGCGCCCTGCCCGGTGAGGGCGGTGAAGAGCTGATCCACTGCGGGCCCGGCCGCCGCATCCGGGCGGGCGGCCGGCCCGGCCGACTCGAACAGCTCGACCGCGACGGCTCCGGCCGGTAGCCGACCGGCGGCGACCGCACGGGCGGCGGCCACCAGCGCCGGTACGTCCTCCCGGCCGACCCGGACCGCACCGCCGAAGATGCCGGTGGCCGCACCGCCCGCCAACTGTTCAGGGCGGCCCGCTTCGACCACCTGGCCGCGTTCCTCGCGCAGTACCGTCCGTCCGTCGCTGGGCGGATCGGTCAGCACCAGCGCCACGGTCGGCCCGACCGGGCTGGTCAACAGGTGCCGCAGCATGGCCGTGTGTGCGACCAGGTCGGCCCCGCTGATCACCACCGGGCCGTTCGCCGAGCCGGCCAGTTCGGCCAGCTCGTCCAGGTCGGTGGCCACCCGCACCTCGGCCGCACCGGCTTGGCGCCACTGCCTGGCCAGCCGTTCGCCCATGCTCTCACCGGTACCCGTCGGCAGGCTCGCGGCCGGTGACCCGGCGGCGAGCACGATCGCGAGGGTCACTGGGGAACCGCTTCGTGGTACGCGGCCAGCGCCTCGGCGATCGTGCCGTCGACGCTCAGCCGACCCGCGTCGAGGTAGAGCCCCCGACGGCAGAACCGGGTCAGATCCTTTTCGTTGTGTGACACCAGCACCAGAGTGCGCCCCTCCCCGAGCAGCCGATCGATGGTCGTGTAGCACTTCTCCCGGAACTCGGCGTCGCCCACCGCCGTCACCTCGTCCATCAGCAGGATCGGGTGCGGCAGGTGCGAGATGATCGCGAACCCGAGCCGCACCTTCATGCCGGACGAGTAGTGCCGAACCGAGGTGTCGATGGCCCGTTCCACCTGCTCACCGGCGAACGAGACGATGTCGTCGAAGTGCCGTTTCAGATAGCCCGACGAGAGCCCGTGCAGGCCGCCCACCAGGTACAGGTTCTCCCGCCCGGTCAGGTCGTTGGAGAAGCCGGCGGAGAGCTCAAGCAGGGGCGCGACGTCGCCGGAGACCCGGATCCGCCCCTCGTCGGGGATCAGCACCCCGGCGATCAGCCGAAGCAGGGTGCTCTTGCCGGTGCCGTTTCGGCCGATCACCCCGACGGTCTCCCCCGACGCGATCGAGAAGGAGACGTCACGCAGCGGCCAGAACCGACCGTCGGAGGCACCCCGCGTACCCCGGTGGATGAAGATCTCCCGCAGCCGCAACTGCCGACGGCGGTTGCGGACGAACCGGATGCCGAGGCCCTCCGCCTCGATGATCGACTCACCCATCAGAGTTCCTTGAGCACGGCGGGTTCGAGCCGGCGGAACACCCACCAGCCGGCCACGAACAGCAGCACGCTGATGCCGACGGTGGTGGCGAGCAGCCGGGCACCCGGGAACTCGTCCGGGTACCACACCGCGTGGTGGAGTTGGAAGATGCCGACCAGTGGGTTGAGTTCGTACGTCACCCGGAGCCAGCCCGGCAGGCCGGAGTCGCGGACCAGGCTCAGCGGGTAGATGATCGGCGTGGCGTAGAAGAGCACCCGGATGACCAGGCGCATGAACCGCTCCACGTCGCGCATCAGCACGTTGAACGCCGACAGCAGCAGCGCCAGCCCGATCAGCAGGATCGCCTGCACCAGCACCGCGAGCGGCAGGGCGAGCAGTGACCAACCCGGTTCGATCCGGCCCTGCGCCGCGTACCAGACCGCGATGGCGGCGAGGATCGGCAGGCCGGCGGCGTACTCGGCGAAGCGACCGGCGACCCGGCCGATCGGGAAGACCTGCCGGGCCACGTTCATCGTGGTGATCAACCGGGCCTGGCCGGTGAGCGCGTGGGTGGCCTCGCTCAGCGCCGAACTGGTCCACATCCAGGCGAAAATCCCGGTGATCAGGAACAGCGGGTACGACCCGGCGGCCTCGCCGAGATGCCGGTTGGTGTCGCGGGAGTAGAGCACGCCGAAGACGAACCAGTAGATCGCGCCCATGCCCAGCGGCTCGATCAACGACCAGAGGTAACCCAGCACCGACTGTTGGTACTTCACCGCCAGGTCGCGTCTGACCAGGATGCGCAGCGAGCTGCGGTGCGACCACAACGCCCCGACGCCAGAGGTCACCGCCGTCTCCCGCCTGGTAAGAGCCTCGGCCAGGGCCCGCCTCGCCTGCACCGCCCTACTGCCGGTCGCGCTGAACGGACGACAGGTTAGCAGCCGGTGAACGCCGCCCCACGAGCGCTCAGCACTCGATCACGTTGACGGCCAGGCCACCGCGCGCCGTCTCCTTGTACTTGACCTTCATGTCGGCGCCGGTCTCCCGCATGGTCTTGATGACCTTGTCGAGCGAGACGGCGTGCACCCCGTCGCCACGCAGCGCGAGCCGGGCGGCGGTGATCGCCTTGATGCTAGCCACCGCGTTGCGTTCGATGCACGGGATCTGCACCAGGCCACCGACCGGGTCGCAGGTCAGACCCAGGTTGTGCTCCATGCCGATCTCGGCGGCGTTCTCCACCTGCGCCGGCGTGCCGCCCAGCGCCTCGGCCAGTCCTGCGGCGGCCATCGAGCAGGCCGAGCCGACCTCGCCCTGGCAACCCACCTCCGCGCCGGAGATCGACGCGTTCTCCTTGAACAGCACCCCGATGGCACCGGCCGCCAGCAGGAACCGCACCACCCCTTCGTCCGAGGCGCCCGGCACGAACCGCGTGTAGTAGTGCAGTACCGCCGGGATGATCCCGGCCGCCCCGTTGGTCGGCGCGGTCACCACCCGGCCGCCGGCCGCGTTCTCCTCGTTGACGGCCAACGCGAACAGCGTCACCCAGTCCATCACGTGCAGCGGATCCCCACCGGCACCCGCTCCTGGGCCGGCCAGCACTGCACCGGTGGGCGCGGCCCCGGCCGGGGCGTCGGCGTCGGCGTCGGCCTCCAGGCTGCGACGCAGTTCGGCGGCCCGACGCCGCACCTTCAGGCCACCGGGCAGGGTGCCGTCGCGGGTGCAGCCGCGCTCGACGCACTCCCGCATGACCCGCCAGATGTCGAGCAGCCCGGCTCGGACGTCCGCCTCGGCCCGCCAGGACACCTCGTTGGCGAGCATGACCTCGCTGATCGAGAGCCCGGTCGCGGCGGTCACGGCGAGCAGCTCTGCGCCGGTGAGGAACGGGTACCGGACCGGGGTGCTGTCCGGCTTGATCCGATCCGCTCCGGCCGCTGCCTCGTCCACCACGAACCCGCCACCCACCGAGTAGTAGGTACGCGTCCGCACCTCGGCCCCGCCCGCGTCGTACGCCGAGAAGATCATCCCGTTCGGGTGGTACGGCAACGACCGGCGGCGGTGCAGCGTGAGGTCCCGCTCCGGGTCAAAGTCGATCTCGTGCGTGCCGAGCAGGCACAGCCGGTGCTCCGCCCGGATCCGGCCCACCCGCGCCTCGACGCCGTCCGTGTCGACCGTCTCGGGAGCCTCGCCGGCCAGGCCGAGCAGCACCGCCCGGTCGCTGCCGTGCCCGTGCCCGGTTGCGCCGAGGGAACCGAACAGCTCGGCCCGCACCCGGGCGGTGTCGGTGAGCAGACCGTCGGCCTTGAGCCCGGCGACGAAGGTACGCGCCGCCCGCATCGGCCCCACCGTGTGCGAGCTGGATGGCCCGACACCCACACTGAACAGGTCGAACACGCTGATCATGACTGCACTTCCTCGCCACCGCCGGGGTCGCCGGACAGCTGCCGTTTCATGGCCGGCTCCGCCGGAGTCGGCCGGTCATGGCCGTTCCCGGGTGTGGCCCGGCCCTGGTGACGCCCAGGTGAGAGCGCCCGACCGGCGAGCCTACTCCCCCGGCCACCCCCCGACCTGGCGTTCGGGTTACCACCCGGTTGACACCTGTACGCCACCGGTGGCCCCCACCGGATCACACTCGATCCCGGATCGAGGGCCCCAGCGGCTCGGACACCACTCGATCCGGGATCAAGCATGATCATGACTGCTCGCCGGGGAGTCGGGACAAGGGTGGGTGTGGAGGCGGGACGAGGTGCGGGCGGGTGGTAGGCGTCGTCGGGTGGCTGGGCGGGTATGCACCTACGGGTCGGCGCGGTGGCGTTCATCCCTGGGACCGAGGGCGGGACGGCCACCCGTGCCTAGCGTTGATTCCAGGAGCGGCGGACCGCCGCAGAGGGGAAGTGACACCCATGAGTCGCAAACTCGTCCGGCCCCGGCAGGGGCGCATGTTCGCCGGGGTCTGCGCCGGGCTGGCGCAGCGGTTCGGCACCTCGGCCGGGTTCATCCGGCTGCTGTTCCTGCTGTCACTGCTGCTGCCAGGCACCCAGGTGATCGTCTACCTGGCGCTCTGGATCATCATGCCCAACGAGGACCGCTACCTCGTCGCCGGCCGCTGACCCGCTGCCCTGCCCGATTCCCCACGACGCCACCCACCCGCGATGCTGCAACTTCAGGGTTGTTGCTGTCTCCCCTGCGATGGAGGCAGCAACCCTGAAGTTGCTGATCCTGCATGGCCAGGCGGCGGTGCGGAGCGGCTGAGGGTTGCGGGTCAGGGGGCGATGTAGGTGACGCGGACCTGCTCGAAGCCGAGCGAGCGGAGCAACCCTTCCAGCATCTTGCGGGTGTTCTCCTCGGCGCGGGCATTCAGGCCGCTGTCCCGGGCCGCTGCGGTGATCCGGTCCTCAGCCAGCCGGTAGACCTCCTGCTGCCGGTTCGGGTCACCGCCGATCAGGTCACCGACGCGGTTGAGCAGGCCGCGCTCCTCCGCGAAGACGTAGCTCTTCTCCAGGTCGAGGTTGGTCTCGGCCAGTTGCGGCGCCGGCAGCTTGATCTCAACCGACTTCCCGTCGGCCGACTGCACGATCGCCCCCTCGGTGAGGGTGCCGAAGTCGACGTACGCCTCGACACTGCCCGACCCGACGAACAAGGTCCGCTGGTTGAGCAGCCAGTCCGGCACGTTGCGCCGGTCGTTCTGCAGGTCGACCACGACCTGGAAGTTGCCCTCGGCAGCCACGTAGCGGCTGAGGTCCTGCATCGACTCGAGCAGCGCGGGCTGCGAGCGGTCGGTCTGCTCCTTGGTGAACGGGTTGCGGAACTCGGGCAGGATCCCGGTGGTCTGCACGCCGAGCAGCACCACCACCGCGAGCGCCGCGGCGCCGAGCACCCAGAGCAGGGCACGGACCGCACCGCCACCTGACTGCGGGGCCTGCGGTGGTGTGTCCGGGGCGTCCGTGAGCACATCGCCCGACCGGTGGTCGGCAAAACTGCTGGTGGGCTCGTTGATGTCGCCGTCGCGTGCCATCGCCCTCACCGTCCTCGTCAGACGCCGTCTTTAGTTGATGACGGTAAGCCCAACGTACGACAGCCGCTCGCTGAGCCCGTCAGATGGAGCGGGCCAGGTTCAGGTGAACGCCGAGACGCCGGTGAGTCGCTGGCCGATGACCAACTGGTGGATCTCCGAGGTGCCCTCGTAGGTCAGCACGCTCTCCAGGTTGTTGGCGTGCCGCATCACCGGATAGTCCCCGGAGACCCCGTTGGCGCCGAGGATGGTCCGGCACTGCCGGGCAATGGCCAACGCCTCCCGCACGTTGTTCAGCTTGCCGACGCTGACCTGCTCCGGGCGCAGCTTTCCGGCGTCGGCCAGCCGGCCCAGCTGAAGGGCCAGCAGACAGCCCTTGTTCCACTCGACCGCCATGTCGGCGAGCTTGGCCTGGGTGAGTTGGAAGCCGGCCAGCGGCCGACCGAACTGGGTGCGGGTCGTCGCGTACGTCAGCGCGGTCTCCAGGCAGTCGCGGGCCGCGCCGAGGGCGCCCCAGACGATGCCGTGCCGGGCCTCGGTCAGGCAGCTCAGCGGCGCCTTCAGCCCGGTCGCGTCGGGCAGTTGCGCGTCCGCCGGCAGCCGGACGTCGTCGAGGGATATCTCCCCGGTCAGCGACGCACGCAGCGACATCTTCCGGGTGATCTCCCGCGCCGTCACCCCCGGCGTGTCCATCGGTACGGCGAAGCCCCGCACACCGGAGTCGGTGCGCGCCCAGATCACCGCCACGTCGGCGATCGGCGCATTGGTGATCCACATCTTGCTGCCGTTGAGCACCCAGTCGTCGCCGTCGCGGCGCGCCCGGGTGGCCATCGACGCCGGGTCGGAGCCGTGGTCCGGCTCGGTCAGCCCGAACGAGCCGATCGCCTCGCCGGCCGCCATCGCCGGCAGCCAGCGCTGCTTCTGCTCCTCGCTGCCGTAGCGCCAGATCGCGTACATCGCCAGCGAACCCTGCACCGAGACCAGCGACCGGACACCGGAGTCACCGGCCTCCAGTTCCAGGCAGGCCAGCCCGTACGCGACGGCCGTCGAGCCGGCGCAGCCGTACCCGGTCAGGTGCATGCCGAGCAGGCCGAGCCGGCCGAACTCGCGGGCCAGTTCGCGGGCCGGCACGTGACCGGCCTCGTACCAGCCGGCGACGTGCGGGCGGACCAGATCGTCGACCACCTGGCGCACGACGGCGCGGATCTGTCGCTCCTCCTCGGTCAGCGACGCATCCAGGTCGAGCAGGTCAACCGCTGTCACTCAACCGCCTCGGCGAGCAGCAACACCCGGGCGTGGATCTGGTTGCGCTGTTGCAGCGCGGCACGCAGCGCCCGGTGCAGACCGTCTTCCAGGTAGAGACCACCGTTCCACTGCACGACGTGCGGGAACAGGTCACCGTAGAAGGTGGAGTCCTCGGCGAGGAGCTTGTCCAGCGCCAGCTCGCGCTTGGTGGTGATGAGTTGATCCAGGCGCAGCGGGCGCGGCGGGATCTCCGCCCACTGCTTCAGGGTCAGGTTGTGTTCCGGATAGGGACGCCCGTCCCGGACCGCTCTGAAGATCACGACGGCACGCTCCCCTCCCCCTGGCCGGCCGGTACCACGACGCCGGGCCGGGTCGCGGCACGGCGCCGCGACCTGCGGCGCCGATGACCGTGCCAGCGTAGCCGGACTCCGCACCCCACGTTCTGCTCCCTGATGCCAGTTTCGCCACCGGTCGTCCGGTTCTCAACCGGACGAAACCACCGGTTCGGGTCAGCTCCACCGCCCGCGCCGGACGACCTCGTCCACCGGACGGCGCCCGCGACGCAGCGATGGTGACCGGTGGTCGGCGGCTCGATAACCGACAGTGAGGGCACCGATCGGGTGGTACGCCTCCGGCACACCGAACGCCTCCCGATAGGACGCCAACCGCTGTGGCGGGATGCCGAAGAAACAGGAACCCAGCCCCTCGTCCACGGCGGTGAGCATCATCAGCAGCGCGGCGAAGCCGGTGTCGACATACCAGTAGGGCACCGGCCAACGATCCGTCGACCGGTCCGCCCAGCCCTTGTCCGGCTCCGCGTACCGCTCCAGGTAGACCGAGCGGTTGGCGTGCGGCACCACGATCAGCGGTGCCCGCCGCATCCCGGTCAGCCAACGCTGCATCCCGCCGCCCTCCGGGGTGCTGGCCGCCCAGAAACGCTCCCGGTCCGCCGGCGACTCGAGCACCAGGAAGCCCCAGCCCTGCGAGAATCCGGCCGACGGGGCCCGCACCGCGTGCTCCAGCAGCCGTTCCAGCACCTCCGGCGGGACCGGCCGGTCCGGGTCGTAGTTGCGCACCATCCGACGCCGCCGGACCACCTCCGCGAACTCCACGCCGTACTCCTCACTTGCCCGCCCGGTCCGCGACCGGACGCTCAGACGCCGGGCCGGATGCCCCAACTCCCGCGCCAGGTGTCGCCCGGCGCCAGGGTGATGAGATCCCGGCCGGAGCGGAACGCGTCCGGCGGGCAGGTCATCGGCTCCACCGCCACCGACCGGCGGAACCGCTCGCCGGTCAGCGTGTCACCGGTGAAGACCTGCCACCAGCCGAACTGGTCGTCGGCCCAGATCCGTAGCCCGGCCGAGGGATCCGGCCCGGTCAGCGTCACCGAGGAGCCACCGTCGGCGTCCCGGTTCACCTGCCCGAAGGCGAGGTCCAGGACGGCGTCTCCGATGCGACGCGGCTCGGTGTAGTCGTATTCGGTGCCGGTCACCACGGCCGCACCGACCGGCAGCAGTCGACCGTCCAGCATCAGCCGGGTCCGGCCGGGTACCCGCAGTGCGATGTCCTCCACGGACACCCCCGGCAGCCGCAGGTACGGGTGCACCGAGAAGCCGAAGGGCACCGCCTCGGTGCCGACGTTCGTGACGTCGTGCTCGGCGCGCAGCCCGTCGGCTCCCACGCTCCACCTGGTACGCAGCCGCAGCGGCCACGGATATCCGGGCTGCGGCAGCAGGTCGAAGCCGACCGTGACCTCGTCCGGCCGCTGCTCGATCAGGTGCCACGACGCCCAGTTCACCAGGCCGTGGATGGCGTTGTGCCGCTCCGGCTCGGTCAGGTTCAGCTGCCTCGACTGGCCGCCGAAGGTGTAGACGCCGTCGCGGATCCGGTTCGGCCAGGGTGCGAGCACCTGCCCCGCCGAGCCCGGGCACACCTCGTCGGTGGCGTACCCGTCGACGTGCTCGACCCCGTCCTGGCGGTAGGCGCGGAGCCCGCCGCCCACCTCGACGATGACCGCCTCATGGCCGGCGGCTGAGATGCTCCACTGCGCTCCCGACAGGGGAAGCGGATCGCGGCTGTCCATGTCGCCAGACCCTAGCCGCCGACGCCGTTGTTCGCTCGCCGCGGTCGACGGCCCTCGTCGTGCTCATGTCCGCCCGCTCCGGTCGGCGGCCGGTAGCGGGTCAACGCCGGGAAGGCCACGGCGAGCAGCACCGCGAGCACCGCCGCCGCGACACCGCCACCGACCCAGGCCACCCCACTGCCGAGCCCGGCCGCCATCGCACCGGCCCGCAGGTCGCCCAGGCGCGGACCGCCGGCCACCACGACGGTGTTGACGCCCTGGAGCCGGCCGCGCATCCGGTCCGGCGCGTAGATCAACAACATGGACTGCCGTACCACCGAGCTGACCAGGTCGGCGGCGCCGGCCAGCACCAGCAGTACGACCACCAGCCAGAGCTGGCCGGCCAGTCCGGCCAACGCCACCGCGACGCCCCAGGCAACCACGGCGAGCACCAGTACCAGACCCTGCCGGCGGACCCGGCCGATCCAACCCGAGACCAGGCCGGCGAGCAGCGAGCCGATCGCGATGGAGCTGTAGAGCCAGCCCACCGCCGCGCCGCCACCGAACCGTTCCGTCGCCACCTCGGGGAAGAGGGCCCGGGGGAAGGCGAACACCATCGCGATCAGGTCGATGGCGAAGGAGAGCAGCAGCACCGGGCTGCCGGCCAGGTACCGCACCCCGTCGACGATGCTGCGCAGCCCCGCCTGCCGGGTCCCGCCGTCCGGATCGGGTTCCGGCGGCATCGCCGGTAGCCGCAGTGCCGCCCAGACCAGGGCGGCGAGCAACGTCGCGTCCACGGCGTACGCGACCGGCAGCGCCACCCCGAGATCCCAGATCGCCAGGATCAGGCCGGCGGCCAGCGGCCCGAGGACCGCGGTGGCCATGGCGGTGGTGAAGTTCAACGTGGTGGCCGCGGGCACCAGCTCGGTCGGGACCAGCCGGGCCACGAGCGCCCCCCGGGCCGGCCCGGCGATCGCGAACGCCACCGAACTCAGCGCCACCAGGGTCAGCAGCAGGACCGGGCTGCCGACCCCCAGCAGCGCCTGGACCAGCAGTCCCAGCACGGCGACCCAGAGCAGGGCCGAGCCACCCAGCAGCACCCGCCGCCGGTCGATGGCATCGGCGACCGCCCCACCCCAGAGCCCGAAGACCAGCAGCGGTACGAAGGCGGCGACGCCGAGCAGACCGACCCAGAGGGAGTCCTCGGTCAGCGCGTACATCTCCACCGGCACCGCGACGGCGGTGAACTGGAAACCGAACATCGCGATGGCGTTGCCGACCCAGAGCCGCCGGTACGCCGGCACCCGCAGCGGACGCAGATCGATCGCCCAGCGGCGCTGCTCGCGCGGCCGGTCGGTGCTGCCGACGGTCACGGTGCCAGCCGCTCCACGACCCAACCCGTGCCGGTACGTCGGAATCGCAGCCGGTCGTGCAGCCGGCTGGCCCGGCCCTGCCAGAACTCGACCGACTCGGGGTACACCCGCAGCCCACCCCAGTGCGGCGGGGCGGGGATCGGATCCACCTCGGCGAAGCGCTCCGCCGCGGCCCGGTAGGCGTCGTCGAGGGCGGACCGGTCCGGCAGCACCGACGACTGGGCGCTGGCCCAGGCACCGAGCTGCGAGCCACGCGGCCGGCTGGCGAAGTACGCCTCCGTCTCCGCCCGGTCGAGTCGTGCCACCCGGCCGGCGACGATCACCTGCCGCTGCATCGGGAACCAGGGAAAGAGCAGGCTGGCGTACGGGTTGGCGGCCACCTCGGCACCCTTGCGGGAGCCGTAGTTGGTGAACAGTACGAAACCCTCCGGGTCGTACCCCTTGAGCAGCACCGTCCGCGCGCTCGGCCGCCCGACGGCGTCGGCGGTGCCGAGCACCATGGCGTTCGGCTCGGGCAGTTCGGCGGCGACCGCGTCGGCGAACCACCTGTCGAACTGGGCGTGCCAGTCGGCGGCCAGCTCGCTCTCCATCAGGCCGGAATCGGCGGCGTACTCGTGCCGCATCCCGGCCGGCACCGGTGTGTCCCCCATCACGTTCCCGCTCCTCCCCCGTCGGGCCGGTACGCGCCCGCCGACCAGCCCGTCCGGCCCAGTCTTATCCGTGCCGGAAGGGGCCCGGCAAGCGGGATGTCGCCAGCAGCACATCGACAGCGTCTCGCGCACCCGGTCCCCAGCAGGCAAGATGTCACGAACACATCCCTGAGGGTCGCCTAAGGCGCTCACCCGGCCGGGGCCGGGACACCGAGCCCGGGCGGGCGCACCGACCACACACCAGGAGCAGTGAGATGGCCGATTTCAAACCCGGACTTGAGGGCGTCGTAGCCTTCGAAACCGAGATCGCCGAGCCCGACCGCGAGGGCGGTGCGCTGCGCTATCGCGGGGTCGACATCGAGGACCTGATCGGCCAGGTCTCCTTCGGCAACGTCTGGGCGCTGCTGGTCGACGGCCGTTTCGGCCCGGGCCTGCCGCCGGCCGAGCCGTTCCCGGTGCCGGTGCACTCCGGCGACATCCGGGTCGACGTGCAGTCCGCCGTCGCCATGCTCGCTCCGTACTGGGGTTTGCAGCAGTTGCTGGACATCTCCGACGAGCAGGCCCGCGAGGACCTTGCCCGGGTGTCGGTCACCGCACTCTCCTTCGTCGCCCAGTCCGCTCGCGGCCTCGGGCTGCCGGCGGTACCGCAGAAGGAGATCGACAAGGCGGAGACGGTCGTCGAGCGCTTCATGAAGCGGTGGCGCGGCGAGCCCGACCCCCGGCACGTCAAGGCCGTCGACGCGTACTTCATCTCGGCCGCCGAGCACGGCCTGAACGCCTCCACCTTCACCGCCCGGATCGTCGCCTCCACCGGGGCGGACGCCGCCGCCTGCATCTCCTCGGGCATCGGCGCGCTCTCCGGCCCGCTGCACGGCGGCGCGCCGTCGCGGGTGCTGACCATGCTGGAGGCGGTCGAGCGCAGCGGTGACGCGGAGGGCTACGTCAAGGGCGTGCTCGACCGGGGTGAGCGGCTGATGGGCTTCGGCCACCGGGTCTACCGGGCCGAGGATCCGCGTGCCCGGGTGCTCCGCCGCACCGCCCGGGAGTTGGGTGCCCCGCGCTTCGAGGTCGCCGAGGCCCTGGAGAAGGCCGCCCTCGCCGAGTTGCAGGCCCGCCGGCCGGACCGGGTGCTCGCCACCAACGTCGAGTTCTGGTCCGCCGTGGTGCTCGACTTCGCCGAGGTACCGGCACACATGTTCACCTCCATGTTCACCTGTGCCCGGATGGGCGGCTGGAGCGCGCACATCCTGGAGCAGAAGAAGCTCCAGCGGCTGGTCCGCCCCTCGGCCCGCTACGTGGGCCCGGGCACCCGCAAGCCGCACGAGGTCGACGGCTGGGACGCCGTCCCGCACGACGTCTGAGAGGTAAGGAGGGGCACCGTCGCGTCGCCTCGGGTGGCGGACGGGCCCCTTGTCGACGGAGCGCGGAGATCTCGGCCGACCAGCCGGGGTCTCCGCGACGCCGCGCGCCCCGACCAGCGTCAGCACGAACAGCGGCGCGCCCGGCGTACCCGGGGCGCTCGGGGTTCGTTCGGTGGTTCCGGTCGGCGGCGGGCGATGTGGTGCAGGACTCAGGCCCGGTCGTGGGACCAGCGGCCGGTCGGGGTGGCGCTGGTGCGAGGATAAGGATCGGCAGTGTCGCCGGACCGGGGCCCGGATCCCCTGACGAGCCGTGCGAGGTACGCATGGCGTCCTCGATCCGCACCGGCGTGGACCGGGCCCGCCTCGCCCATTCGGAAGGATCTTCAAGACCGTGGCTGACGCACCGACCATCCGGATTCCCGACGAGATCAAGCCCGCCGACGGCCGCTTCGGCTGCGGGCCGTCCAAGGTCCGTCCGGCGGCGGTCTCCGCGCTCGCCGAGGTGGCCACGAGCTACCTGGGCACCTCGCACCGGCAGAAGACCGTCCGCGACCAGGTGGCCCGGCTGCGCTCCGGCATCGCTCAGTTCTTCTCCCTCCCCGAGGGCTACGAGGTGATCATCGGCAACGGTGGCACCACCGCCTTCTGGGAGGTCGCCGCGTTCGGCCTGATCCGCGACCGGGCCCAGTTCGCCAGCTTCGGTGAGTTCGGTGCCAAGTTCGCCAAGGCCGTCAAGGACGCGCCCTTCCTCGGCGAGCCGACGGTCCGCAAGTCCGACGCGGGCAGCGCCCCGGCCCTCGCCGCCGAGGCCGGCGTGGACGTCTACGCCACCCCGCACAACGAGACCTCGACCGGCGTGGCGGTGCCGATCGGCCGGGTGGCCGGTGCCGACCCCGGCTCCCTGCTGCTTGTCGACGCCACCTCGGGCGCCGGCGGGCTCGAGGTCAACGTGGGCGACACCGACGTGTACTACTTCGCCCCCCAGAAGTGCTTCGGCTCCGACGGCGGGCTCTGGCTGGCCCTGATGTCGCCGGCTGCGCTGGAGCGGGCCGCCGAGGTCAAGGCCTCGGGGCGGTACATCCCGGCGTTCCTCGACCTGGTCACCGCGATCGACAACTCGCGGCTGGAGCAGACGTACAACACCCCGGCGCTGGCGACCATCTTCCTTGCCGCGGAGCAGACCGACTGGATGAACTCCCAGGGCGGTCTGGCCTGGGCGGCCAAGCGCACCGCCGAGAGCGCCTCGATCGTCTACGGCTGGGCGGAGCGCTCCTCCTTCGCCACGCCGTTCGTCACCGACCCGGCGCTGCGCTCCAACGTGGTCGCCACCATCGACTTCGCCGACGGGGTGGACGCCGGGGCGATCGCCAAGGCGCTGCGCGCCAACGGCATCGTCGACACCGAGCCGTACCGCAAGCTGGGCCGTAACCAGCTGCGGGTCGCGCTCTTCCCGGCCGTCGAGCCGGCCGATGTCGAGGCGCTGACCGCGTCGATCGACTACGTCGTCGAGCGGCTGTAGGACCGACGACAGGGCTTGACCGCAGGCCCGGCACCCCGCCTGGGGCGCCGGGCCCGGGCACAGTACGACGCCGCGGCCGACCCCGGCGAGCGGGTGAACCGGGTGGGTTGAACCGCACCACTTCGGACCGGTACGCGCCACTGTCAACCTTCGGCCGCTGACCCGCGACACAGCGGCGGAGCAGGCGGATCCGCCGCTTACCCGGGCGTGGCGTCTCCCACCGGGGGACGGATGGGCGTACCGTGGAGCGCAACGCCCCGGGTGGCCGGCTCGTGGCGTACGGCCAGCGAAGCGGGACGGAGGCAACGCGATGCGCCCAGTACGCTTCGTCGCCCTCTCCGAGGACGGCCAGGCCCTGGTGCTCGCCGACGAGGTCGGGCGGCTGCTCGCCCTGCCGTTGGACGAGCGTATCGCCGGAGCGCTGCACGCCGAGCCGGGTACGCCCACGCTCGCGGTGGCACCGGCCGCCGCCGACCCGGTGCCCTCGCTGTCTCCTCGGGACATCCAGGCCCGGATCCGCTCCGGCGAGTCCGCGGAGGACGTCGCCCGGATCGCCGGTGTCCCGGTCGACCGGGTGCTCCGTTACGCCGGGCCGGTGCTTCAGGAGCGCGCGATGCTCGCCCAGCACGCCCGGCGCACCCGGCTCAAGGGTGCCGAGAAGCCGACGCCGCTGGCCGAGGTGGTCAACGGTCGGCTCGCGCAGCACGGGATCGACACCGAAAAAATCTCCTGGGACGCGTGGCGTCGCGATGACGGCACCTGGCGGATCGTCGCGACCTGGCCGTCCGGCAAGGCCACCGCCCAGGCGGTCTGGGATCTGGACAAGGCCCGGCAGTCGGTCGCCCCGCACGACGACATGGCGCAGTATCTCTGCGCCGAGCGTCCGACGCCGATCCTGGGCCAGGAACCGGCACCGGAGCGGGGCGGCCACGCCCTGCCCGGCCCGTCGCGTGGCGAGCCGAGCCGCGGTGGGCACGGGCTGCCCTCGCCCGCCGAGTCGGGGCGCTCGGGTCGTGACCCGATCCGAGCTGGCCGCGACGCCCTGCTCGCCTCCCTCGACCGGCCACTCGGCTCGACCTCGGGCCGTGGTCTGGAACCGCGCTCACCGGCCGCGCTTGCCGGCGGTCCGGACGCACAGCGCCAGCGGGCGGTCGGCGGGGGCGCTGCGGCGCTGCTCGGCGGCGGTCAGGGCTCGGCCTTCGACGACGACGCGGACGCGCCCAAGGAGGTCCCGGCCGTGCCCTCGTTGGCGGTGCTGCGACCCCGCCGGACGAACGCACCGGCCGCTGGCGCCTCGGAGTCCAACGAGGCCGGCGGCAAGCCGCGCAAGCGCCTCCCCAGCTGGGACGACGTCCTCTTCGGCACCGGCCCGGCGGCCCGCGAGTCATCCTGACCCACGGCCCCCACCCCCCCACCCCCCGCCCCACCCCGCCCCCGCCCCTCGCTGCGTCGATCTTGCACTTTCTGTCGGGACATCAGTCCGATAACGGACGTTTCAGCGACCAAAAGTGCAAGATCGGCGAGAAGTCGGCGGGGGTGGTGACGGGGTTAGAGGGGGCAGGTGGCGAGTTGGTGGTAGTTCGACGGGGGGCCGGGGAGGCTCTGCACAAGCACCAGTTCGCGGGCCGGCCAGGGCGGGCCGAGGTAGTCGTCGAGGGTGGCCAGGTCCGCCTCGATGTCGGCGTGCGGCACCCGGTCACCCGGACGGGCGATGGTCAGGTGCGGTCGGAACGGCTTCTCGTCGCCGGGGAACCCGGCCGCGGTCAGTCCGGCGCGTACGGCGCCGGCCAGCGTCCCCAGGCGGGCGACATCGCCGCGCACGTCGACCCAGAGCACTGTGCTTCGGCCCCAGCCGAATCGACCACCGCCGCCCAGCCGCAGCACCGGCGGGCCGTCGCACCCGGCGGGCGCCTCCGCCGCAGCACCGCTGCGAGCAGCCTCCACGGCGCATGCGAGGACCTGCCGCAACTCGGCCAGCCGGGCGGGGTCGACCTCGCCGAGGAAGGCCAGGGTGAGATGGGCCCTGGTGGGCTCGATCAGCCGGACGTTCGTGCCGGCGGTCGAGGCCGCCGCCAGGCGCAACTCGGCCAACCGGGTGGTCAGGTGCGCGATGGCCTCGACCGGTGGGTAGATCGCGATGAAGAGTCGCACCTGTCACAGGGTGGCAGTTAGTGGTTCCGCTCGGGTTGCTCGGGCCGGGCGGCCGGCAGCCGTAGGCCGGCGGCGTCCAACTCGGCCTCGACGCGTACCCGTTCGATCTGCCGGTCCAGGCCGGTCAGCTCGGCGAGATGCTCGGTGATGCCCAGCGCGCGGCAGGCCAGCCGAAGCCGCTCGTCGTACGCGTCGAGCACGTCGCTGTGCCACACGACCGGTCTGGTGCCGCCGGCCCGGTCCCGGCGCAGACACCGCAGGTCGGCGGCGATCTGCTCCAGCGACCGCCGGTCCGCCCGGTCGAGCGAGTCGAGGTCGATCCGGTCGGCGACCGCGACCGCGTCGGCGGCCTCGTTCAACCGGGCGATCAGGCACCGTTCGCGGCGCCGCTGTCGCCACTCGCCGTACCGACAGATCAGCCGGTCGATGACCTCGTCGGTGCAGATGGCCAGCGCGATCAGCACCGGCACGAAGACCACGGCCGTCAGCGCCACAGCCAGGAGCAGTAAGCGTAGGACCTCCACCCATCGAAGCTATGCCGATGCGTAGCGTCACGTAACCGATTTTCCGCATTCGGCGGACCAGGTGGGCCGGCACGGCGGACCAGGTGGGCCGGTGCGATGGACCAGGTGGGCCGGTGCGATGGACCAGGTGGGCCGGCGTGATGGACCAGGTGGGCCGGCGCGACGGTGGGCCGACCTGCTGCTTGAACTCCGCTTACATCTCGGTGACGTAGAAGCGGGGCAGCGGGAGGACACGGAACCGCAGCCGGGCCCCGGCCCGGCGTAGCTGCCAGGCCAACGCCAGCAGCGCGGTGGTCAGCGAGAGCAGGCCACCGGCCCAGATGCTGGCACCGGCGCCGAAGGTCTCCGCGACCCAGCCGATGATCGGCGCGCCGACCGGGTTGGTGCCGAGGAACACCAGCACCCACAGCGCCATCACCCGCCCGCGGAACGCGGCGTCGGTACCGAGTTGCACCCGCTGGTTCGCCGCCTGGGCGAAGTAGACCATGAAGAAGCCGGTCGGCGGCAGCAGGGCGACCACCATCCAGTACGCCGGGGCCAGCCCGACGAGCGTGCCGAAGGTGGCGCAGCCGACCGCGGCACCCAGCACCAGCCACACCGAGGGGCGGCTGCGCCGCCCGGTCCCGGCGAGTGCGCCGATCAGCGCGCCGACCGCGAGCGTGGTGCTGAACAGGCCGAACGAGGCCGCCCCGGTGTTGAAAACGGTCTTCGCCAGGGCTGCCAGCGTCAACTGGAAGTTGAACAGCGACATCCCGATCACCGACATCACCACCATCGGGAGCAGGAGATCGGGGCGGCGACCGACGTAGCGCAGCCCGTCGAGGACGGTGGCGGCGGCCCGCTCGTCCCGCGGTGGCAGCGGATCCCGGTGCAGCTCGGCCGGGCGCATCCGGATCACCGTCACCAGCGGCGCGATCGAGCTGAGCGCGGTGAAGAGGAAGACCGGCCCGACGTCGAAGACGGCGATGGCCAGGCCGGCCACGGCCGGGCCGACGATCCGGGCCGAGTTGAACACGGCCGCGTTGAGCGAGAGCGCATTGGGCAGCAGCGCCGTGCCGACCAGCTCGGAGACGAACGCCTGGCGCACCGGGGTCTCCACCGCGTTGGCCACACCGAGCAGAGCGGCGAAGACGAAGACGTGCCAGAGCTGGACCAGATCGGTGAGCACCAGCACGCTCATGGCCAGCGACAGCACGGTCCAGAACACGTTGGCGACGAAGAGGAGCATCCGCTTGTCGTACCGGTCGGCGAGCCGGCCGGAGAGCAGCGTGAGCAGCAGTACCGGGGTGAACTGGAGCGCGACGACCACGCCGAGCGCGGTGGCCGAGTCGCCGGAAAGCTCGAGGACCAGCCAGTCCTGGGCGATGAACATCATCCAGACACCGATCAGCTTGACCAGTTGCCCGAATGCGAAGAGCCGGTAGTTGCGGACCTGTAGGGACTGGAACATCGTGCTCAGCCGTGCCTGCACTCTTGGTGCGCCTCCTCGCGGTCGTACGCGTCGTCAACGACGGACGGCACGGCGCGGGGCGCACACCAGGTGTGCGCGGCGTCAGGCGCGGGAGATTCGTTGCAGGATCTCCGCGGCCCGGTGCAGGGTCTCCCGGTCGGTGTCACTCAGCTCGGCCAGCCGGCGGGCCAGCCACTCGTCCCGGACCCGCTCGAACTGGTCGAGCACGGCCCGGCCCCCCTCGGTCGTCGCAAGGATGACCTGCCGGCCGTCGGTCGGGTGGGGGGTGCGCTGCACAAGGCCACGCTCCTCCAGCTTCGCGACGATCTTGGTCATCGTCGGTGGCTGCACCCGTTCGACGTCGGCGAGCTCCCGCGGCGTGAGCGCGCCCGCCAGCCGAAGGCTGGTGAGCGCGGACAGTTGGGTGACCGTGAGGTCACCAACCGGCCGGGCCTGGCGGACCCGCCGGTTCAACCGGGTGATCGCATCACGCAGCTGGAGGGCCAGCTGCGCCGGTGGCATGCTCTGAGCCGTCACCGTCCGCTCCGTCACGATAGTTAGCCTAACTAATTAGCTGACCGAGCCGCAGCGGATATGACCATGCTCACCTCGACGTTCTTCCTGCTCCGGGCCGAGTGTGCGGATCACGTCAGGTGGATCACACACCCGGCCCGGGCCGCTGTCAGAAGAGCAGCGCCTCGATCGGACCGCGCAGGAAGTACACCACGAACAGCGCCGCAACCGCGTACAGCAGCGGGTGGATTTCCCGGGACTTGCCCTTGGCCAGCTTGATCACCACGTACACGATCAGCCCGGCCCCGATCCCGTTCGAGATCGAATAGGTGAACGGCATCAACACGATGGTGAGGAAGGCCGGGATGGCGATCTCGTAGTCGGACCAGTCGATCGTCCGTACCGCCGTCATCATCAGGAAGCCGACCACCACCAGCGCGACGGACGCCGCCTCGAACGGGACGACCACCACCAGCGGCGCCAGGAACATGGCCAGCAGGAAGAGCACGCCGGTGACCAGGTTGGCCACGCCGGTCCGGGCACCCTCCGCGACACCGGCGGCACTCTCGATGTACGACGTGTTGCTGGAGACGCTGGCCGCACCACCACTGGCCGCCGCGATCGAGTCGACCAGCAGGATCTCCCTGGTGCGCGGCGGGGTGCCCTGCTCGTCGAGCATGCCGCCCTCCTGACCGACGGCCACCATCGTGCCCATCGTGTCGAAGAAGTCGGTGATGAGCAGGGTGAAGATGAACATCAGCACGACCAGCCAACCGGCCCGCCCCCACGAGTCCAGCACGTTGAACTGGCCGAGCAGGGACAGGTCCGGAACGTCGAACGGGTTGCTCGGCAGCGTCGGAACGTTTAGCGCCCAGCCCTTCGGGTTCGGCACACCGTCGACGAAGGACGGGCCGATGTTGCCCACCGCCTCCACCACCATGGCCAGCACCGTGGAGGCGAGGATGCCGACCAGGATGGCACCCTTGACCCGGCGTACCACCAGCACCAGGGTCACCAGCAGGCCGACCACGAAGACCAGCATCGGCCAGCTGACGAGTTTGCCGCCGATACCGAGACCGACCGGGACGGTGGTGTTCGCCTCGTCCGGAATCCGCCGGACGAAGCCGGCGTCCACCAGGCCGATGATGGTGAGGAACAGGCCGATGCCGACGCCGATCGCCGTCTTCATCTGGGTCGGCACCGAGCGGAACACGGCGGTACGCAGCCCGGTCAGCACCAGCACCGCGATGATCAGACCCTCGATCACCACCAGGCCCATCGCGTCGGCCCAGGTCATCTCGGGCGCGATCTCGTACGCCACCAGGGCGTTGACGCCGAGCCCGGCGGCCACTGCCAGCGGGAATCGACCGACCACGCCCATCAGGATGGTCATCAGACCAGCGACCAGCGCAGTGGCCGCCGCGATCGCGGGGATCGGCAGGGTCTGGTTGTCACCGTCGACGGCGCTGCCGAGGATGAGCGGGTTGAGCACCACGATGTACGCCATCGTGAAGAAGGTGGCCAGGCCGCCGCGTACCTCGCGAGTGAGCGTCGAACCACGGGCCGAGATCTCGAAGTACCGGTCGAAGCCGTTACGCGGCGGGCCGGAATCGGGTGGGGTGCCGTTGTCGGGCGGCGCTACTGCCATCGGGAACCTCACAGCGGATCATCGGGTTGTCGCGCGCATCGTCGCAGATGGCCGGCCTGTCGGAAAGCGGGGTCACGTACGCTGACCGGGTGCCCACCCCGCCACCCCGCCCCGAGCCGCTCGACCCGCCGATGGTGCCGTTCGCCCTCGCCGGGATGGCAGCCTGGGCCGTCGCCGGACTGGTGCTGCTGATCTTCCGCGACCGGCTGGCCGCCAGTGGCCACGAGAACTGGCTCTGGATCTGCCTGGCCGGATTCCTGTGGGGCTTTCCCGGTCTGGCGGTGATGATGCGACACGACGCCAACCGTCGCCGCCGTCGCGCCGCCGGTTGAGCCGGCAGCGGCCGGCCACGGTCAGGAGTGCCCGTACGGCTCCGCCGGCTCGCCGCTCTCGACGGACCCGGCGGCACGACTGACCGCCATCGGCTCCACCGCGCTGTCGTCGTAGACGGTGGGCATCTCGTCGACCGCCGTGTCGGCGTCGACCAACGTCTCCGAGTGGGCACCGCAGCCGTGGTCGGCGCTGACCACCCGGCCGTCGTCCGGCGCGTAGAAGTTGCCGCAGACACCGAAACACTGCCGCAGCTTGCCCGCGAGTGGCAGGTAGAAGCCACAGGTGCCGCAGCGGGCGGCGGCGGGTGCGGAGGCGGAGATCGGCGCCGAGGGGCCGTGATCGCCGTCGTACCAGCGCTGAGCCGTCTCGATCCGCCCTTCCCGCGACATCACCCGGGACCGGCCCAGCCCCAACTCCCAGACGGTCTCCTCGACCGCCGGGTCGTCGGAGAGGAGGTAGCCGGGTTGGAGTCGCTCGTCGTCCGACGGAGTCGGCAGCAGGTCGCCGGGGCCCAGGTCGCCGGGCTTCAGTCGCTCCTGCCACGGCAGCCAGCCGGGAGCGAGCAGCGCGTCCGGGCCGGGCAGCAGGACCGTCTCACAGATCGTCACCGTACGACTGCGCGGAACCCGGGTCACGGTGACCGCCCACCGCCAACCGCGGTAGCCGGCCAGCCGGCACTCGAAATAGTGAGTGACGAGCCGGTCACCCTCGGCGACAACCTGGAGGTGGTCGCCGACGTCGTCGGGGCCCACCTCGGTGATGCCGGCGCGCGCCACCTCGACGGCGGCGGCGCAGACCTGGTCAAGACGAGCGGCGCGGGCGGAGGCGGGCCTGGTCACCCGACCATTGTTCCCCATCGGGTGGGTCGACTGTGAGGCACTCCCCAGAGGTGTTCTCCGCCGGTGGCGCAGCATCGCCCCGGCCGATGGGTCAGGATGGGTGCCATGCCGCTGTTCTCCCGCGCTGAGCGGTCCCTCCTCGGGCGGACCGTCGGCACCGGCATCCGCGCCACCCGACTGATGCTGCGCGGCTCACTGACCAGTGGTCGCTGGGTGACCCGCAGCGCCGCCCGGGCCCGGTCCCGGGGTGCCGGCGGGGAGACCGGCATGGTCCGCCTGTTCGACCTGCACGCGATCTCCTGCGCCGGTGACACGCTGATCGCCATCGGGCTGGCCGGGACGATCTTCTTCAACGTGCCGCTCGGCGAGGCACGGAGCAAGGTCGCGCTCTACCTGCTGGTGACCATGGTGCCCTTCGCCATGCTCGCTCCCGTGGTCGGGCCACTGCTCGACCATTTCCGGCACGGCCGCCGGTACGCCCTGGCCACAACCATGCTGGGCCGGGCGTTCCTGGCCTGGCTGATCTCCGACTACATCCACGGCTTCGGGCTCTACCCGGCGGCCTTCGGCGTGCTGGCGCTCTCCCGGGCGTACGGGGTGGCGCGTTCCGCAGCCGTTCCCCGGTTGCTGCCGGAAGGGCTCGGTCTGTCGCAGGTCGGTGCGCGGGCAAGCGTCTACGGCACGGTCGCGGGAGCACTTGTCGCCCCGATCGGGCTGGCCGCGTTCTGGTTCGGGCCGCAGTGGCCGTTGCGGGTGGCTTCGGTGATCTTCCTGGTCGGCATGGTGATCTCCCTCCGGCTACCGCCGAAGGCCGACTCCGAGCCGCCGGAACGGGTACCGCGACCACTGCGGGCACTGCGCCGGGGCACGGACGAGCGACCACTGGGCCGGGGCAGACCCGCCGGACGGCTGGTGATCTCGACCCTAGTGGGCGCGGCCACGCTGCGCGCGGTCTACGGCTTCCTGCTGCTCTTCCTGGCCTTCACCATCAAGGCCGGCGACCTGACCACCGTGGTGTTCGGGCGTGACCTGGGGGACGAGGGATCACTCGGCCTGGTCGGCGGCGCGCTGGCCGTCGGCACCTTCCTCGCCACCGCGATCGGTACCCGACTGCGCATCCATCGCCCGGCCGCCCTCCAGTCCAGCGGCATGGTGATCGTCGCCGGGGTGGCGGTACTCACCGTGGTGAACTTCTCGCTGCCGATGGTCGCCCTGCTCTGCGTGGTCACGGCCATGATGAGCGGCATCGCCAAACTGGCTGTGGACGCCTCGATCCAGGAACGCATCCCGGAACGGTTGCGGGCCAGTTCCTTCGCCCATTCCGAGACGGTGCTGATGCTCGCCTTCGTCGCCGGTGGCGGGCTGGGCCTCGTACCCTTCGACGGCCGGATCGGCATCGCCGTCGCCGCTGGTGTCGGTGGCATCGCCGCCGCCCGTGGCCTGGTGATGGCCCGGCGACTCCGGGCCGAGAAGCTGCACGGACGGCCACTTACCGACGACGAGTTGACCGCCGAGAAGCAGGCCGAGGCGGAACACACAACCGAGGCGGAAGGCACCGGGAACACCCCCACGTCCCCGGCCCCCTTCCAGGGCGGACGTGATCCAGAGGAGCCCGGAATGGCACCACCGGGCTTCCACATCTATCGCCCGTCCTCGACGGTCACCGGTTCCGGTGGCGGCGACGACGAGACGCGGCGCAGCTCACCGGGTTCGCTCACGTGAGCGGTCTGCTCGTGGTGACCGCGGTTCCCGCCGAGGCGGAGGCGATCCAGGCCGGCCTCGCCGACCCGACCGTGGCGGTGCTGCCGGTAGGGGTGGGCCCGGCGGTCGCCGGTGCGGCGACCGCCCGGCTGCTGGCGCTAGCCGAGACGGCTGGCCGCCCGTACCGGGCGGTCGTCAGCGCGGGGGTGGCTGGCGGCTTCGCCGGCCGGATCGCGGTCGGTGGCACCGTGCTCGGCACCCGGGCCGTCGCCGCCGACCTGGGCGCGGAGTCGCCCGACGGCTTCATTCCAATCGACGAACTTGGCATGCCGGCCGAACTGCTGGGCGGTGGTCCGGCCCTCGACGCCGATCCGGCGCTGCTGGCCGCCCTGCACACAGCGCTGCCGGCCGCGACCGTGGGACCGGTGCTGACCGTCAACACCGTGACCGGCACCACCGCCGGCACCGAGGAACTGGTCCGGCGTCATCCGGAGGCGGTGGCCGAGGCCATGGAGGGGTACGGCGTGGCGGTCGCCGCCAGCCAGGCCGGCGTGCCGTTCGTCGAGCTGCGTACCATCTCGAACCCGATCGGTCCCCGCGACCGCGACGCGTGGCGCATGCGCGACGCCCTCACCGCCCTCACCGCCGCCGCCCCCGCCCTACGCTGACCCGCCAACCTCATCCCAAGATCCGCGCAACTTCGGGATGTCGCTGATTCCGGCGAGTTCAGGCAGCAACATCCGGGAAGTTGCCCGGATCTTGGGTGGGGGCACTGCCGCGCTGGCAGCGGGTCGGGTCGGCGGGGCTACGGTGGGGACGTGGCGCTCTCCCTGGCGATCTCGCCCTGCCCCAACGACACGTTCGTCTTCCACGCCCTGGTGCACGGGCAGGTACCCGGTGCGCCACCGGTGACAGTGACGTACGCGGACGTCGACGTCACCAACACGGCCGCCGAGCGCGGCGCGTTCGACCTGGTGAAGGTGAGTTACGCGGCGCTGCCGTGGCTGCTGGAGGACTACCACCTGCTGCCCTGCGGGGGTGCGTTGGGTCGGGGCTGTGGCCCGTTGGTGCTCACCCGCACCGACCGCGGCGGCGGGCCGGAGCGCGACGATCTCACCGGTGCCACCGTGGCGGTGCCCGGTGACCGGACCACGGCGTACCTGCTGTTCCGGCTCTGGGCGGCCGGACGGACGCCGCAGCGCATCGAGGTGGTGCCGTTCCACGAGATCATGCCGGGCGTGGCCGCCGGTCGGTACGACGCCGGACTGGTGATCCACGAGGCCCGGTTCACCTATCCCCGACACGGCCTCACCGCCCTGGTCGACCTGGGCGAGTGGTGGGAGTCGGACACCGGGCTGCCGATCCCGCTCGGTGCCATCCTCGCCCGGCGAGGCGTGGTCGACCCACAACAGGCCGCCGGCTGGATCCGGGACTCCGTCCAGCGGGCCTGGGCCGATCCGGCGGCCAGCCGGGCGTACGTGCTGGCGCACGCCCAGGAGATGGAGCCCGACGTGGTGGACCGGCACATCGGCCTCTACGTCAACGAGTTCACCGCGGACCTGGGTGAAGCCGGTTTCGCTGCCGTCGAGGCGCTGCTCGGCCGGGCCGCCGACGCCGGGCTCGTGCCTCAGACCTCCAGTTCGCGGGCGACCGCGTGGACCAGCTGAGCGATCTTCTGCGCGGTCCTGCGGTCCGGGAAGCGGCCCCGGCGCAGGTCGGGCTGAACCTTCGCCTCCAGCACCTTGATCATGTCTTCGACCAGGCCGTGCAGCTCCTCGGCGGGACGTCGGCGCAGTTCCGCCACGGACGGCGGAGCGTCAAGCAACTTCACCCCCATCGCCTGCGCACCCCGCCGGCTGTCCACCACGCTGAAGTCGACCCGCTGGCCGCCCTTGAGATCGGTGACCCCCGCCGGTAGCGCGGCCTTCGGCAGGAACACGTCGCCACCCTCGTCACTGGTGACGAACCCGTATCCCTTGGTCGCGTCGTACCACTTCACTCGACCCGTAGGCACCTGAGAACCTCTGCTTCGCTTGAACCGTCTACTGCCTCAAGGCTAGCCGGATCATCCCGTCGAGCGCCGCCGGGAATCCGGTGAGATCCGCCAGCACCGCCGCCGCCCCGGCGACGCGCAGCTCCTCCGCCGAACACGGGCCCGTGGCCACCGCGATCCCGGGCACCCCGGCCGCACCGGCGGCCACCATGTCCGCCACGTGGTCGCCGACGTAGTGGGTCGCCCCGTGCGCCCGCAGCGCGGTCGCCTTCTCCTCGGCGAACAGGTCACCGGCCAGCTCGTCCACGGCCAGCCCCAGATGGTCCAGGTGCAGCCGGGCCAGCCGGCCGATCTTGGAAGTGACCACCAACACCCGGCCACCCCGGTCGCGGACCGCGGCGAGGGCCGCCACGGCGCCGGGCAGCGGCACGGTCGGCGTGATCGCGTACGCCGGATAAAGCTCGCGGTAGATGGTCACCGCCTCCTCGACCTGCTCGGGCGGGAACCAGCGGGCGATCTCGGTGCGAAGTGGCGGGCCGAGCCGGGACACGGCGGCGTCGGCATCGACGGGTACACCCGTCCGCGCCGTCAGCGCGCGGTAGGTCGCGGCGATGCCGGGACGCGAGTCGACGAGGGTCATGTCGAGGTCGAATCCGACGGTCAACGAAGGCATCCTGGAAAGCTACCCGGCCAGCCGGACCGGCCGGGTCGTCCGATGGGCGAACCTGCCCCCGGCCGGGCTAGCGTGGAACGACGATGAGCACCTCACTCGCCGACCACCTGCGGTCGCTGCCCGACGAGTCCCTCGCCGCGCTCCTTCAGCTCCGGCCCGACCTCGTCGTACCGGTTCCCGCCGACGTGGCCGCCCTCGCCATCCGGGCCCAGTCCCGGGTCTCGGTGTCGCGCGCGCTCGACGGGTTGGACCAGTTCACGCTCCAGATCATGGACGCCGCCAGGTTGACCCGTGACCCGGCCGACGGCACCACCTCGGTCGACGGGGTTCTCGCCCTGGCCACCACCGGCCCCAACCCGCCCGCGCCCACCGCCGTCCGGGCCGCCGTCGACCGGCTACGTGCCCGCTTCCTGCTGTACGGTCCCGACAGCGCCCTGCACCTCGTCGGTGGCATCGACGAGATCTCCCCGTACCCTGCGGGGCTCGGTCGACCGGCGACGGAGCTGGACCCGCGCACGGCCGCGCTCTGCGCGGACCCGGCGAAGCTGCGGCGGACGCTGCTGTCCGCGCCGCCGTCGGCGCGGGCGATCCTCGACCGGCTGGCCGCCGGCCCACCGGTCGGCAGCGTGCCGCCCGGCGCGTTGCAGGCACCGGCGGTCGGCGCGGACGACGACCTGCCGCCGGACGACACCAACGGCGGGGCCCCGACCGGCTCTCCGGTGCGCTGGCTGGTCGACCACCGGCTGCTGGTGCGGGTCTCCGGCGGCAAGGGTGGCACCACCGGCATGGTCGAGCTGCCCCGGGAGATCGGGCTGCTGCTGCGCCGCGAGACCGGTCCGTTGGGCCCGTTGAGCAGCAGCCCACCCCTGGTGTCCGCGACGCCGCGCGAGCCGAAGGCGGCCGACTCCGCCGGGGCCGGGCAGACCATGGAGGTGGTACGCCACACCGAGGCGCTGCTGGAGCAGCTGGCCGCCGACCCGGCGCCGGTCCTGCGTTCCGGCGGAATCGGCGTACGGGACCTGCGCCGGCTGGCCCGGACCACCGGGTTGGACGAGTCGACCGCCGCGCTGCTGCTTGAGGTGGCGTACGCGGCGGGGCTGACCGGTGAGATGGAGCTGCCCGGTGCCGCCGGCCGGTACGGCGCCGACCAGCAGGTGCTGCCCACCGCCGGGTACGAGATGTGGCGGGCCGGTTCGCTGGCCCAGCGCTGGGAGCAACTGGCCCGGGCCTGGCTGACCATGACCCGGCAGGTCGGACTGGTCGGGCAGCGCGACGACCGGGACCGGCCGATCACGGTGCTGTCGGCGGAGGCGGAACGGGCCGGTGCCCCGGCCACCCGACGTTCGGTGCTCGGCGTACTCGCGGATCTGGAACCGGCCACCGCGCCCAGTGCCGAGGAGGTACTGGCGCTGCTGGACTGGCGGGCGCCCCGGCGCAGCCGTGGCCGGGAGAACGCGCATCGGGAGGTGCTGGCCGAGGCGGCCACGCTGGGCGTGACCGGGCTTGGAGCGCTCACCTCGTACGGACGGCTGCTGCTGGCCGAGGCGACGGCGGGCGAGGACGGCGCCACGGACGACCCGCTGGGCCTGCGGGCCGAGGCGGAGGACGGCGGCAGCGCGATCCGGGCCCTGGACACACTGCTGCCCGCCCCGGTGGACCACTTCCTCGTCCAGGCCGACCTGAGCGTGGTGGTGCCCGGGCCGCCGGAGCCGGCGCTCGCCGCCGAACTGGAGGTGATCGCCGAGCCGGAGTCGGCCGGTGGAGCGAGCGTGCACCGGATCACCACGGGCAGCGTGCGCCGGGCCCTGGATGCCGGCTACTCCGCGGAGGACCTGCACGACCTGTTCCGCCGCCGATCCCGCACGCCGGTGCCGCAGGGATTGACGTACCTGGTCGACGACGTGGCCCGCAAGCACGGTGGGCTGCGCATCGGCTCCGCCGGTGCGTACCTGCGCAGCGACGACGAGGCGCTGCTGGCCGAGGTGCTGGCCGACCGGCGGGTCGAGGCACTGGCGCTGCGCCGGCTCGCGCCGACCGTGCTGGTGACCCCGTACCAGGGCGGCCGGCTGCTGAGCGTGCTACGGGAGGCCGGCTACGCCCCGGTGGCCGAGGACGCCACCGGGTCGACGGTGCTCACCCGGCCGAAGACCCGACGGGCACCGGCCCGGGTGTCGGTGGCGACCCGGGCGCTCGACCCGCTCGCCACCCCACGCCTGCCGCTGCCGCGCCTGCTCGGCGTGGTGGAGCAGATCCGGCGGGGTGACGCGGTGGCGCGGGCGGCCCGACGGGCCCCGGCGGTGGTGCGCGGCGCGGCACCGGACGGGCCGGCTCCGGCGCACAGTCACCACGACGCCCTGGCCGTGCTCCAGCAGGCGGTACGCGACAAGGCGCTGGTCTGGGTCGGCTACGTCGACGCGCACGGGGCAACCGCGTCCCGGCTGGTGCGACCCGTCTCACTCGGCGCGGGCTACCTGCGTGCCGAGGACGAGCGCACCGAGATGCTGCACACCTTCGCGCTGCACCGGATCACCGCGGCGGTGCTGGAGAAGTGAGGGGCGGCGGATTCAGCGGCGGCTGCGCCGTACCGACCCGACGATCGCCACGACCAGCAGCAGGGCGAACCCGGTCCCGGCGGCCTCGCCGACCGAGTCGATGAAGCCCTGTTGGAGCACCAGCCAGCCGAACAGGAACCAGCCGAACAGGACGACCCCGACGATCGCGTACGCGACCACCGTGGCGGTGGAGACGGGTTCGGACGGCTCTGCCTGCTTGCGCTCGGGGACAACTTCCTGATCAACGGTCATCTGCCCTCCCCCGTACGGTCCGGCCCTGGACGTCAAGGGTGTCACCCTTGACGTCTGTCGGCCAGCACCATTTCGTACAGATCCGACTCGGCTCGTACCCTGCGAGGCCCGGCGACCAAACGGTGAGGTGGGGTCGCCGGTACGGCCCGGGCGCGCCGCTCGCCCCCGTTGGCTTCCACTGCGACGGGAACGGCCCCCGCTTTCCTGGCCCGTCCGGCCGTGGATCGAACGCGCTACGCACCGGCACCGACCGGCATGACGACCGCGAGGGCGTACGGTGGCCCGTTTCGCGACCCATCGGGCCGCCGACCTCGACAACTCGTCCCCTACTGCTAGACGCACCGGGACACCCGCTGGGTTGCGCGGGATGAGCACTTTCTCGCCACCCGCCCGCGCGTGCAACACTGGATGGTCGCCCTTTGGCAGGTCAGCCACCTGCTTCGGCGGCCGGATCAGCCGTACGGACGAGAGGATTCGGCGTGAGTGGTGGACCGCTTATCGTGCAGTCGGACAAGACCCTCCTGCTGGAGATCGACCATCCCGACGCACAGGCCTGCCGGATGGCCATCGCCCCCTTCGCCGAGTTGGAACGCTCGCCCGAGCACGTGCACACGTACCGACTGACGCCGCTCGGGTTGTGGAACGCCCGCGCCGCCGGCCACGACGCCGAGGGCGTGGTGGACGCGTTGATCAAGTATTCGCGGTACCCGGTGCCACACGCGCTGCTGGTGGACGTGGCCGAGACGATGGACCGGTACGGGCGGCTCCAACTCGCCAACGATCCGGCGCACGGCCTCGTCCTGCGCGCCCTGGACCGGGTGGTCCTGGTCGAGGTGGCCAAGAGCAAGAAGCTCGCCGGGATGCTCGGCAACCGCATCGACGACGACACCATCGCGGTGCACCCCTCCGAGCGGGGGCGGCTCAAGCAGGCGCTGCTCAAGCTGGGCTGGCCGGCGGAGGACCTCGCCGGGTACGTCGACGGCGAGGCGCACCCGATCGAGCTGGCCGAGGCCGGCCAGGACGGTGGTAAGCCGTGGACGCTGCGGTCGTACCAGCGGGAGGCGGTCGAGGCGTTCTGGGCCGGCGGGTCGGGCGTGGTGGTGCTGCCCTGCGGGGCCGGTAAGACGCTGGTCGGGGCGGCGGCGATGGCCGAGGCGAAGGCCACCACGCTGATCCTGGTCACCAACACGGTGGCCGGCCGGCAGTGGAAGCGCGAGCTGATCGCCCGCACCTCGCTGACCGAGGAGGAGATCGGCGAGTACTCGGGTGAGCGCAAGGAGATCCGCCCGGTCACCATCGCCACGTACCAGGTGCTCACCTCACGACGCGGCGGCGCCTTCACCCACCTGGACCTGTTCGGTGCCCGCGACTGGGGCCTGGTCGTCTACGACGAGGTACACCTGCTGCCCGCGCCGATCTTCCGCTTCACCGCGGACCTCCAGGCCCGCCGCCGGCTGGGCCTGACCGCCACCCTGGTACGCGAGGACGGCCGGGAGGGCGACGTGTTCAGCCTGATCGGTCCGAAGCGCTACGACGCGCCCTGGAAGGACATCGAGTCGCAGGGGTGGATCGCCCCTGCCGAGTGCGTCGAGGTCCGGGTGACCCTGACCGACGCCGAGCGGATGGCGTACGCGACGGCGGAGGCGGAGGAGCGCTACCGGATGGCGGCCACCGCCCGCACCAAACTGCCTGTGGTACGCGCCCTGCTCGACCGGCATCCGAACGAGCAGACGCTGGTCATCGGCGCGTACATCGACCAACTGCACCAGTTGGGCGAATATCTCGACGCCCCGATCGTGCAGGGCTCCACCACGAACAAGGAACGCGAACGCCTCTTCGACGCCTTCCGCACCGGGGAGATCCGGACGCTTGTGATTTCCAAGGTGGGCAACTTCTCCATCGACCTGCCCGAGGCGGCGGTGGCGATCCAGGTGTCCGGCACGTTCGGCTCCCGACAGGAGGAGGCGCAACGTCTGGGCCGGGTGCTGCGCCCCAAGGCCGACGGCCGGCAGGCGCACTTCTACACGGTGGTCTCCCGGGACACCATCGACACCGAGTACGCCGCCCACCGCCAGCGCTTCCTCGCCGAGCAGGGATACGCGTACACCATCGTCGACGCCGACGACGTCCTCGGCCCACCGTTGCCCACCGTCGACTGACCGCGTCACCAGCCAGATCCCCGCAACATCCCTGTTGTTGCTGCCTCAACTCGGGCCGATAGCAACAACAGGGATGTTGCTGCATTGGGTTGACCCTGGGGTCCTCAGAGCACGCGGGTGACCTGCTCGGCGGCGGCGACGGCGTCCCGGTCGGCGGGGTCGAGGTTGGCGCAGAGCAGCACCGAGGCACCTGCGGAGAGCGGCGCGAGCAGCCACTTGAGCGGCTGGTCGTGCTCGGCGACGTCGACAAGCAGCCGGTCACCGGTCCGCAGGTCGAGTTGCTCGGCCACCGCCTTGGCGATCGAGCCCCACTCGGCATAGCTGGTGCCGTCCGGGCTGGCCGCGTCGTTCGCGTGCAGCACGGGCCGGTCGGTCGGGGCGACGCCGTGCCGCAGCACCTCCACGGACCAGTCGAGCCAGCCGGCCGGCACGTCGACCAACGGCTGTGGCCCGGTGCCGACGAGGTACCGGTGCAGCCCGTCGGGTACGTCCTCCAGCCAGTCGTCGAGCCGTTCCGGGGTGACCAGGACCACGTCGTACGGTCGGTCGCCACCGGGCTCCAGCACCGGCAGCCCGGCGGTGGCGCGCGGCCGGAACGACACCGCCAGCCCCACCGCCCAGGCCCCCAACAGCACCGCGGCGGTACGCCAGTGCGGCGGCAGCAGCACCGCCACCCGGCTGCCCGGGGCCAGCCCGCAGCCGTCACGCAGCAGCCCGGCGGCCCGCGCCGCCAGGTCACCCAGCGCGGCGGCGGTCAGGTCGTGACGCGCGCCGGTCCGGTGGTCGAGGTAACTGAGCAGCGGTCGGTCCGGGTCGGCGAGACCGGCGGCGGACGGTACGGGAAGGGCAGCGCGCATACGTAGGTCCTACTCCTGCCACCCGGGCATGTCGAGGCCGACCCGCCCGGCGGGCCGGTGAAGACATGACTGATGGCATTGGTGGAGGGTGCCCCCTCGCATGGAGAGTCAGAGCCATGACCACCCACGGGCTAGCGCGACTCGACGGCGGCCGGCAGCCGATGCTGCGACGACTCGTACCGGTCGTGGCGCTCCTGTTCCTCGCCCCCTGGGCCGCCGAATGCTCGTGGGGCGGGTTCGCCGGCACCGACATGCTGCTCGTCGTGGTGGTACTGGCGCCGATGTACGGGGGCGCGGCGGTGCTCATCCGGGAGGCGGCCCGGCGTACCGGCGGTGGCTGGCCGATGATCGTACTGCTGGCGGCGGGGTTCGGGGTGGTCCAGGCGGGCCTGGTGGACCAGTCGCTGTTCAACCCCGACTACCTGGCCGACACCGAGTTCGCGGAGCTGAGCGCGGCGGACCGCACCCGCGTTCCGGTGCTGGGTATCAGCGCGCAGGAGGCGATCAGTTTCCTCGGCAACCATGTGGCGTTGACCATCTGCGCGCCGATCGCCATCGTCGAGTCGTACCTCTCCCCGGCCCGCCGGCTGCGGCCTTGGTTGCGGGCACCCGGCCTGGCCGCCATGACCGTCGTCTACCTGCTGGGCAGCCTGCTCGTCTTCGCCGACGACAGTGGACGCAAGGGGTTCCTGGCCAGCCCCGGTCAGCTCATCGGGGCGACGTCGGTCGTTCTCGCCCTGGTCGTGGTGGCGGCCCTGCCCCGCTGGCGGCGTCGGCCGGTGCCGGCTCCGACCGGCGCACCCCGACCGTTCCGTCCCGGCCTGTTGGTCTTCCTCGTCTACCTGGGTGTCGCCATGCTCTCCGGCTGGATCGGCGTCGCCGTGTCGGTCGTCGCCGTCACCGCGCTGGTGGGCGTGCTGGTCCGGTGGTCGGGACGCTCCGGGTGGGGTCAGGGACATGTGCTGGCCAGTGCTGCGGGAGCACTCGTCGGGGCGGCCGTGCTGGCTTACCTGGTGCCTCCGTACTCACCGGCATCGCCCACCCAGGCCCTGCTCAGTGACGTGATCGTCAGCCTGCTCGCGGCCGCCGTGCTCACCGGCGCGTACGCGCGACTGCGGCGACACGACGGGTCGGCGCCGGCCCACAAGTGCTGAGAGCGCGACCGTTGCCGGAGGCTGCCAGACTCGTGGCGCGGGCGTCCGATGTCGACGCCGGGTGTTGTCGGGCGGGAGGCTGGCAATGAGGCGATCGACGCGGCTACGGGCCGCACTGGTGATGCTCACGGTGGGCGCGGTGCTGGCCCCGCCGGCAGCCGCGGCGGCTGATCCGCTACCCAACGTCGCGGTCATCGCGACCGTGTGGGCGAACCAGCCGGCCGCGACCGAGTACACAGTCGACAACGGCTGGAGCTGGTCCTCCACCGAGGGTGACATTGTCGTACGGCGGACCGGCACCGGGGCGTACACGGTCGAGTTGCAGCACGCGGCGACAAGCACCGGCGTCGCGCACGTCGTGGCGTACGGTGGCGGACCCGTGCACTGCACGGTGGCCAGCTGGTATCGGAGCCTGCTGGGCGGTAACCACCTGCTGATCCAGGTACGGTGCTTCGGGGCGACCGGCGCACCGGTGGACAGCCGGTTCGTGGCGACCTTCACCAACCGGCAGCAGATCCATCAGGGACGGTTGGCCTGGTTCACCACCGACCAGGCGACGCCGGTCGGTCTGCGTACCGTCCCGGCCGGTCTGCGGTACGACTCGACGGGTGGGGCGATCAGCTATGAACGGCTCGGCACCGGCCGCTACCGCTTCCACATGAACCCCAACCCGGCAAGTGAGTCGGGTGCCCCGATCTTCCCGATGGCACACGTCACGGCGCTGGGCGGCAGCGCGGTGAACTGCCAGATCGACTGGCCGGACGGCCGGGAGGTGCGGTGCGCCAACGCCGCCGGTAACGACGTCGACGCCCGGTTCGCGGTCACCTACGGCTCCCGGGTCGACCTGCTCGGCCACTCGGCGGGCCCACGGTTCGCCAGCGGCACCCTCTACGGCGAGAACGTCACCGATAGTGGGTTCATCGGCGGCGACAGCTACAACTCGACGCTGCCCGGCTATGGCGGCGCCAGCGGCACGCTGCTCGGCACCGGCCGTTACCAGATGATCTTCAGCGGCACCGGAACCGCGTTCGGCACCGCCTTCGCCAACGCCCACCTGGGCATCCTTCCCGGCAGTCGGCCTCGCGGCCACTGCGTGCTCGCCGGCTGGGGGCGATCCGGGGCGAACACGGTGGTCCTGGTCAACTGCTACGCCTGGCTCGGCGTACCGGCCAACCTGAACGCCCGGATCTCCTACACCACCTGGCCCGCGGGCACCGCCATGTGAGCATGGGCGGTGGTCGTCTACTCCGGCAGTTCGGGGCCGCCGTCGAGCAGCGGGGCAAGCAGGTCGCCATGCTCCTCGACCCGCTCCAGCACCTCACCGGCGGTGTACGGCCTGGTGGCCGGACGTCGGCCCGCCGCACCGGCGGAGACCTCGTCCCAGGTCAGCGGCGTCGACACCGACGGGACGGGCTGGGCGCGCAGCGAGTACGGCGCCACCGTGGTCTTCGCCGCGTTGTTCTGGCTCCAGTCGATGAAGACCTTGCCCGGCCGCAGGTTCTTCGCCATCTTCGAGACCACCAGTTTCGGCTGGTCGCGTTCGAGTTCCTGGGCGATGCGCCGGGCGTAGGCCGACACGTCGTCGGCGGACTGGGTGCCGGAGATCGGGCAGCAGAGTTGCATGCCCTTCTTCCCGGAGGTCTTCGGGTAGGCGTCCAGGCCGTCGGCGGCCAGCCGGTCGCGCAGCGACAGGGCCACCTGGCAGCACTGCTTCAGTGCCGCAGGGGTGCCCGGGTCCAGGTCGACCACCATCAGGTCCGGGTGGGCGCCGACCTTCCACTGCGGGGTGTGCAGTTCCAGGGCGGCGAGGTTGGCCAGCCAGACCAGGGTGGGCAGGTCATTGGCGACGACGTAGTCGATGGTCTCCCGGCCCTTGGTGGAGCCCGGCGCCGGCAGCGTCTCGACGCGTACCCAGGATGGGGTGGCGGCGGGTGCGTTCTTCTCGAAGAACGAGCCGCCGGTAACCCCGTTCGGGTAGCGGATGCGGGTCAGCGCCCGGTCGGCCAGGTGCGGCAGCAGCACCGGGGCGATCCGGGTGTAGTAGTCGATCACCTCGCCCTTGGTGAAGCCGACCGCCGGATAGAGGACCTTGTCCAGGTTGGACAGCTCCAGCGTGCGGCCCTGCACCTCGACCGGGAACCGGTCAGCTGGCATCCTCGACCTCCTCGGCCGGTTTGTCCGGGCGGATCCGCAGGATCCGGGGGAACCGTAGGCGCCCGTCGGGGGTGCGTTGGCCGTACTTGACCTCCACCACCATCCGGGGAGTTACCCAGATCGCGCCCCGGGCATCCTCGCGGGGCACGTCGCCGCGGAACGGCGAGGCGGTGGTGCGCAGCGGCTCCAACTCGTGGAGCAGTTCCCGTTCGAGGGCGGCACCGATCCCACCACCGACCCGACCCCGGTAGACGAGTCGACCGTCGACGCCCGGGACCCCGACCAGCAGGCCGCCGATCTTCCGTGCGCCGGGCCGCCAGCCGCCGACGACGAAGTCGCCGGTCACCTCCAGTTTGACCTTCACCCAGTCGGGCGAACGCACCCCGGGCCGGTAGGCCGACTCGACCCGCTTGGCCATCACCCCTTCGAGGCCGTGTTCGCCGGCCGCCTCGTAGGTGGCCGGGCCGTCGGAGAAGACCGGAGGCACCGCCCATCGCGCCGCGCCCAGCGCCAGGCCGTCGAGGGCCTCCCGCCGCCGGGCGTACGACCAGCCGGTGAGGTCCCGACCGCCCAGCCGCAACACGTCGAAGATCATGTACGTGACCGGTACGGTTGCCGCCAGCCGGGCCGCCTTCGCGGCGTTACGCACGTGCATCCGCTCGGCCAGGGCGGTGAACGAGGGCCGTCCGGCCTGGTCGAACAGCACCACCTCGCCGTCGAGCAGGACGTCGTCGACCTGCTCGCCAAGCGGAATCAGCTCGGGATAGGCGGTAGTGATCTCCACGCCGGATCGGGCGTACAGGCGCGGTCGTCCGGCGGCGATGTCGGCTAACGCGCGTACGCCGTCCCACTTGAACTCGTACGCCCAATCGGGACCGGTCGGGAGCTGCCCGGTCATCGCGAGCATCGGCTTGAGCGGCGCGCCGGGCACAGGCCGACTGTAGTAGCAGGCCGAACACCTCGCGCCGGGTTCGCTGTGATGCGAGCATGGTCGATACCGGGGAAGGGAGCGCAGCATGCGGGCCATCTGGAAGGGAGCCGTGTCGTTCGGCCTGGTCTCGATCGCGGTGAAGCTGTATTCCGCGACGGAGGAGAAGGACATCCGGTTCCACCAGGTGCACCGGGCCGACGGCGGACGGATCCGGTACAAGCGCACCTGCCAGGTCTGTGGCGAGGAGGTCAGCTACGACGACATCGCCAAGGGCTACGACATCGGCGGCGGGGAGATGGTCATCCTCACCGACGAGGATTTCTCCGACCTGCCGTTGAGCACCTCCCACGCAATCGACGTGCTGGAGTTCGTGCCGGCCGAACAGGTCGATCCGATCCTCTACAACAAGGCGTACTTCCTGGAGCCGGAGGGCACCGCGACCAAGCCGTACCTGCTGCTGCGGGATGCGTTGACCGACTCGGAGCGGGTGGCGATCGTCAAGGTGGCGCTGCGTCAGCGGGAGCAGTTGGCCACCCTGCGGGTCCGTGAGGGTGTGCTGCTGCTGAACACGATGCTCTGGCCCGACGAGATCCGTAAGCCGGACTTCGGTTTCCTCGACGAGGACCTGAAGATCCGGCCACCGGAGTTGGCGATGGCCACCTCGCTAATCGACTCGATGGCCGGGGACTTTCAACCGGACGAGTTCACCGACGACTACCGGGCGGCGTTGCAGGAGGTCATCGACGCGAAGGTGGAGGGCCGCGAGGTGGTCCAGCCGGAGGAGGTGGAGGAGGCTCCCGCCGCTGCTGTCGATCTGATGGCCGCACTGAAGGCGTCCGTGGAGCGGGCCCGGGCGGCTCGCGGCGAGGCACCCGCCGGTGGTGGCGCCGAGCCGACCCCGATCTCGTCGGCACGCTCGGCGCAGAAGAAGGCGGCGGAGAAGAAGGCCGCCAAGGCTCCGGCCAAGAAGGCACCCGCGAAGAAGACCGCCGAGAAGAAAACCACCGCCAAGAAGGCTCAGCCCGCCAAGAAGACCGCGGAGAAGAAAGCCACCAAGACCGCCAAGAAGGCCACTCCGCGTAAATCCGCCTGACTGCCCTCCTGGTCGCCCGAATACGCCTCTGGGCGGTTACGGGGCGACCCGGTCTCCATGATTCTCGCAGCCCTGCCTGCGGGCGCGGGCCATCGATGGTCGGAAGTGCGTCCGACACCAGGTACCGTGTGTCGGCGACGGCTGCCCGTGGCCGGACCCACCCCACACCTCTCAGCAGGGAGTCGAGGACGTGAGCGAGCAGGAGACCAAGGCGCGGCGGCGGCTGGCCGAGCAGTTGGCGGCTCAGAAGGCAGCCGAGGCGAAGCGCCGCCGGCAGGCCTGGGCCGGTGCGTTCGCCGGGATCGCCGTCGTGGCGGTGCTGATCACCGTGTTCGTGATCGTCGGCCAGCGCGGTGGTGACGACGCGCCCGAGCAGGCCGCCGGAACGCCGTCCGCCCCGGCGGAGGCCAGCAACGAACCGGCTGCGCCGCCCGCACCGCAGCTACCGGAAGGCGCGGACCCGGCCCTGGGCAGCAAGCCGACCGTCACTGCCGGGGAGGGTGAGCTGACCAAGCTGACCGTGACCCCGCTGATCGAGGGCACCGGGCCGAAGGTGACGGCCGGCCAGTCGATCACCACCAACTACGTCGGCGTGTTCTACGAGAGCGGCGAGGAGTTCGACTCCTCCTGGGAACGGGGGCAGCCCGCCACCTTCCCGATCGGGGTCGGGCAGGTCATCCCTGGCTGGGACAAGGGCCTGGTGGGCGTGACAGTGGGCAGCCGGGTGCAACTCGACATCCCGGCCGAGGACGCATACGGCGACGGTGGGGGCGGCCGCCCCGCGGGTCCGCTGCGCTTCGTGGTGGACGTGCTCGCCGCCGAGTGAGCCTCGGGTCGGCTCGTTCCGACAGAACATCGATGCCGTTGACCACAGAGGGCTTCCGGACGGTCACCGACCGGCAGTAGGTTCGGCAGCGTCCCGGGCAGGTCGCCCGGGACGCTTGTCGAAGCGACACGGAGGTGCACGTGACGGCAGTGGACGCCGACGGGCGGACCGCCCGGTTGATGTGGACGCACTACGAGCCGGTGCACGCCGTCACCTACTTCCACCCGCGTGCCCGCGCCGCCTACGGCGCCGCCGGGCTACGCGGCTACTGGCGGGGTTACTTCGCTGGTCGCGCCGCGCCGTTCGGGCCGACCGGTCCGGCGCCGGTGATCGCCGCCTTCTACAACTTCGCGCCACACATGGTGAGCCGGGCCCTGCCGGCGGTCTGGCAGCTGGCCTCGCCGGACCAGGCGCTGCGCGCCCGGCTGACCGGGGCGGTCCAGGCGCTCGCCGAGTTGACCTACGAGTTGCCTGAGCGGCACCTCGTGGAGGCCGCCGACCTGCTTGAGGCCGCCACCGAGGGGCTCGGGACCGCCGGCCGGGTGCTCGGCGCCGCGAATGCGGCCCTGCCCCGTGGTGAGTATCCGCTGGCTCGGCTCTGGCAGGCCGCCACCACGCTTCGCGAGCATCGCGGCGACGGGCACGTGGCGGCGCTGGTGGCCGCCGATCTCGACCCGGTGGAGACCCTGGCCTGGCGGGTCGCGGTCGACATGCCGCCGGCCAACCTGCTCGGCCGGGGCTGGTCGGAGCAGGACTGGTCGCAGGCGCGCGAGCGGCTCACCGTCCGTGGCTGGCTGGACGCCGACGGAAAGCCGACCGAGCGCGGGCGGGCGGCTTTCCAGGCGATCGAGGACGCCACCGACGTCGCCGCCACCCGCCCCTGGCTCACCCTCGGCCCCGAGCGGTCCCATCGCCTACGCGAGCTGCTCGACCCGATCGCCCGCGCCGCCCACACGGTCATCCCGCCGGACAGCCCCATCGGCCTCCCGCCCCTGACGAGTTGACCAAGAGGTTTGCGTCTGACTTCTCGCGGATTCCCGACGCAAACTTCTTGATCGACGCGGTGGTGGGTGGGGGAGGATGGGGGTGTGATGGTGGATGGGGTGGTTTTCGACCTTGACGGGGTGATCGTCGACTCCGAGCCGGTGTGGGAGGAGGTTCGGCGGGCGTACGTCGCCGAGCACGGGGGCACCTGGCAGGACGACACCCAGCGACGTCTGATGGGCATGAGCACCGGCGAGTGGGCCCGGTACCTCAGCGACGAGTTGGGGGTGCGGCGCACCGCGGACCAGGTCGCCGCCGAGGTGGTCGAGGAGATGGCCCGCCGGTACGCGGCCCGGGTGCCGGTGATCGACGGCGCGGTCGACGTGGTCCGCCGGATGGCCGCGCGGTGGCCGCTGGGGCTGGCCAGTTCCTCGCCGACCCGGCTGATCGCCGCGGCGCTGGCCGCCACCGACCTGACCGATGCGTTCCGTAGCACCCTGTCGACCGAGGAGACCGAACGCGGCAAGCCGGCACCGGACGTCTACCTGAGCGTGGCCGGGCAGCTTGGCCTCGATCCGACGCGCTGCGTGGCGGTGGAGGACTCCTCAAACGGGGTCCGCTCAGCGGCTGCCGCCGGAATGGCGGTGGTGGCGGTGCCGCATGGCGCGTACCCGCTGGATCCGGACGCTCAGCGGCTGGCCGTGGCGGTGCTGGAGTCGGTCGACGAGTTGACTCCAGACGTCGTCGACCGGCTGGGCTGAACCGGCACCGGCCGGTCCCCGGCCCGCCTACGGTCGGTGGCATGAAGGCGATGGTGTACGAGCGCACCGGTGATCCCTCCGTGCTCCAACTGGTCGAGCGGCCGGTGCCGGAACCCGGTCCGGGCGAGCTGCTGGTGCGGGTCGCGGTGTCCGGGGTGAATCCGACGGACTGGAAGTCGCGCCGGCAGGGCCCGCTGCCGGCCGGCTGGCAGACGCCCGGTCAGGACGGCGCCGGGGTGGTCGAGGCGGTCGGCGAGGGGGTCGACCAGGAGCTGATCGGCGAGCGGGTGTGGGTCTGGGAGGCCGCCTGGCAGCGGCCCTGGGGTACTGCCGCCGAGTACACCCTGGTCCCGGTCCGCCAGGCGGTACGCCTGGGCGACGCCTCCTTCGAGCTGGGCGCCTGCCTGGGCATCCCCTTCCTGACGGCGCACCGGTGCCTGACCGCCGGGGAGTATCTGCCGAACAGCCTGCGACCGGGCGCGCTGAGCGATCACACGGTGCTGGTGCAGGGCGGGGCCGGCGCCGTCGGCAACGCGGCGATCCAGCTGGCGGCCTGGGCCGATGCCTGCGTGATCGCCACGGTGAGCAGTGCCGAGAAGGCGCAACTGGCTGCGGCGGCCGGCGCCTCGGCGGTGGTCAACTACCGGGAGCAGGACGTGGTGGAGGAGGTCCACAAGCTCGCGCCCGACGGGGTGCACGGGATTGTCGAGGTCTCCCCCGCGCGCAACGCGGCCACCGACGTACGGTTGCTGCGCCCCGGTGGCGTGGTCTGTGTGTACGCCGACGACGGCGGCGACGAGGTGACGTTGCCGGTCCGCCAGCTGATGGTGCCGAACGCCCGCTGGCAGTTCGTGCTTGTCTACACGATGCCGAAGGCGGCCAAGGCGCAGGCGGTGGTGGACGTCGCGGCGGCCGCCGCGCAGGGCGGGATCCGGGTGGGCGAGGACGCGGGCCTGCCGTTGCACTCCTATCCGCTGTCGGCGACCGCTGCCGCACATCAGGCGGTGGAGGACTCGGTGGTCGGCAAGGTGCTGCTCAGCGCCCGCGAATAAGCGGTCCCACCTGGGAGTTTTCGCCGTCCGCAGGACAGAGGCGAACAAGTCTCGCAATACTGGCATTGCGGGTCGCCCCGCAAGGAACGGGCGGCCCCGGCGCGGTGCGAACGCCGGGGCCGCCCACCGGAGAGAGGTCTATGCAGGCCACTACTCCCAATGGCGATGATGCGCCGAAAAACGTTACGGCGTGGCCAGTTCCCGCACATCCAGGTCGCCGTCGGCGTACCGGGAGCGCACTACCTTCTTGTCGAACTTGCCGACGCTGGTCTTCGGCACCGCCTCGATGAACGCCCACCGCTCGGGCAACTGCCAGCGCGCCACCGACCCGGCCAGGAAGTCGCGCAACTCCTCCGGGGTCGCCGAGGCACCCTCCCGGAGCACCACCGTGGCCAGTGGCCGTTCGTCCCACCGTTGGTCCGGTACGCCCACCACGCAGGCCTCCAGCACCGCAGGGTGGGCCATCAGCGCATTCTCCAGCTCCACCGAGGAGATCCACTCCCCGCCGGACTTGATCACGTCCTTGGCTCGGTCGGTGAGGGTGATGTAGCCGTCCGCCGACAGGGTGCCCACGTCACCGGTACGCAGCCAGCCGTCGCGGAACTTCTCCGGATCCGGCGCGTCGTCCCCGACGTACCGCGCGGTGATCCATGGCCCACGGACCTCCAGCTCACCGACGGAGGTCCCGTCGGCGGGCAGCGGCTCTCCGGCCGGGCCCACGATGCGGGCCCGCACCCCGGCCGGCACCCGGCCCTGCGTGTACCGGTACCGCCAGGCGTCGTCGCCGCTCGCCCCGGCCGGCGGGCGCGAGACCGAGCCCAGCGGCGACATCTCGGTCATCCCCCAGGCGTGGATCACGTCGACGCCGTGCCGCTCGTCGAACGCGTGCATCAGCGACGGCGGACAGGCCGAACCACCGACGATCACCTCCTTGAGCGAGGAGGTGTCGACGTCGTGACCGTCCAGGTGGGCCAGCAGGTCGGTCCAGATGGTCGGCACCGCACCGGCCAGGGTCGGCCGCTCGGCGGCGATCATCTCGGCGATCGGCGCGGCCTGGAGGAAGCGGTCCGGCATCACCAGCGACGCGCCGGAGAGGAAGGCCGCGAACGGCAGCCCCCACGACATCGCGTGGAACATCGGCACGATGGCCAGTTCCCGGTCGGTCGGGCCGAGCCCGAACCCCTCCGGCATACAGATCTGCAACGAGTGCAGGTAGATCGAGCGGTGCGAGTAGGCCACCCCCTTGGGGTTGCCGGTGGTGCCGGAGGTGTAGCAGAGGGCGGCGGCGTCGCGTTCGTCCACCTCGGGCCAGTCGTACACCTCCGGGCGGCCGGCCAACAGCGCGTCCCAGTGATGCACGGCGATCCGGTCGCCGGCCGCCGCCACCAGCGGAGCGGGATCGCCGCCACCGACCACCACCACGTGCCGCACGCTTGTCATGCCACCCAGGGACTTCGCCAGCAGCGGGACCAGCGTCGAGTCGACAAGCACCACCCGGTCCTCGGCGTGGTTGGCGATGTAGGTGACCTGGTCGGGAAAGAGCCGGATGTTCAGCGTGTGCAGCACCGCACCCATGCTGGGCACGGCGAAGTACGCCACCAGGTGCTCGGTGTTGTTCCACATGAAGGTGGCGACCCGCTCGTCGCCGGTCACCCCGCACTCCGTCCGCAGGGCGTGCGCGAGCCGGGCGGCGTCCCGCCCGACGTCGGCGTACGTGCTGCGCCGCGGCTCGGCGCCGGTCCACGTCACCACCTCGGCCGCGCCGTGCACGGTGGCGCCGTGTTCGAGGATCCGGGAGACCTGAAGAGGGGCGTCCATCATCGTGCTACGCATGGGTAACAAGTTAGTGTCGCCGGTCACACGTTGGGAACCCCCGTAAATTGTCCGGGTGAGCATCTCCTGGGCTGATTCGTACGTCGGGCAGCTGCGCGCCCTGGCCGGCGACCGGACGCTGATGTTCGTCGGTGCGCGAGCCGTGGTGCGCGACAACTCGGCCCGCATCCTGCTGATCCGCCGCTCCGACAACGGGCAGTGGGCGCTGCCCGCCGGCGCGATGGAGCTGGGCGAGTCGATCGCGGACTGCGCCGTACGGGAGGTACGCGAGGAGACCGGGCTCAGGGCGCTACGGGTCAGTGCCTTCGCGCTCTACACCGGCCCGGACCGCACCCACACCAACATGTACGGCCACACCTACCAGATCTTCACCACGGCGTTCCGCGTGGAGGAGTGGGACGGGCGGCTGGCCCGGGTCACCGACGAGACCATCGACGCGGGCTTCTTCCACCGCGAGGCGATGCCCCAGCCGCTCTCGGCAAGCGTCCTGGAGACCCTGGCCGACCTGGACGTCTTCGAGCAGACCAACCGCCTGATCCTGAAGTGACCGGCCGGAAACACGGCGGTGGCCTCGCCCGTGCGGGCGAGGCCACCGAATGAGCGCTGCCGCCGGATCAGTGCCGGCCCTCGGCGAACTCCTCGACGATCTTGGAACAGAAGGCCGGTAGGTCGTCGGGCTTCCGGCTGCTTACCAACCCGTTGTCGGTCACGACCTCCTCGTCGACCCACTCCGCGCCGGCATTGACCAGGTCGGTACGCAGACTGGGCCAGCTGGTCAGCCGACGCCCCCGCACCACGTCCGCCTCGACAAGCGTCCACGGGCCGTGGCAGATCACCCCGACCGGCTTACCGGCGTCGAAGAACGACCGCACGAACCGGACGGCGTCGGAATCGGTGCGCAGGAAGTCCGGGTTGGCCACCCCACCGGGCAGCACCAGCGCGTCGTACCGGGCGGGATCCGCGTCGGCCGCGCTCACATCCACCTCGTACGTGGTGGAGGGGTCCAGGTGCTCGAAGGAGGTGATCTTCCCAGGCTTGATCGACACCAGCTCGGCGGTCGCGCCGGCCTGCTCGACGGCCTGACGCGGCTGGACGTACTCGATTTCCTCCACGCCGTCGGTGGCCAGGAAGGCGACCCGCTTACCCTGCAACGTCGCTGCCATAGTGTTCTCCTCTCCGGGGGTTCGTCCGTATCCGTTCCCGGCACCGACGTCACGAAACGCGGCGCACCGGTGGCCCACCGCACGTCGCACCGGCGGGTGCCCGGCCGACAGGTTTGACCCCGCCGACCGGAGGGGAACCGCCGGCATGGCACGAGCAGCAGCGGAACAGCTCCGGCTCGCCGATGTCGTGCAGAGCTGGCTCGGGCGTCCCGTCCTGGTCATCGGCGACGCCATGCTCGACGAGTGGCGGTTCGCCGACTCCGACCGGTTGTGCCGGGAGGCCCCCGCCCCCGTCCTCACTCTGCGCCGCCGCATCTCCGCGGCGGGTGGCGCCGCCAACACCGCCGTCAACATCGCCACGCTGGGCGGGCGCTCGGTGCTGGTGGCACCCGTCGGGGCCGACGCGGCCGGCGACGAGCTGCACGACTGCCTCGACCGGGCCGGTGTCTGGGACCGCACGGTCAGCCAGCCCGGGCGGCCCACCCCGGTCAAGCGTCGGATGCTGGCCGGCGACCAGATCCTGCTGCGGGAGGACTCCGGCGACCCGGACGACCCGCTCAGCGACCAAGGGGTGGACTGCCTGCTCACCGCCCTGGACTGCGCGAGCGAGGAACTACGGGCCGCCAGCGGGGGCGAGAAGCCGACCCTGGTGGTCTGCGACTACGGAATGGGCGCCCTGCCCGCGCCGGTACGCGCCTGGCTGGTCGAGCACCGCGACCGTTACGCCACGGTCGCGCTCGACGCCCACGACCTCGCCGACTGGCGGGGCCTCGCCCCGACCGTGGTGACGCCGAGCTTCGCGGAGGCCACCCGCCTGCTCGCCCGCGCGGGCACGGTCGGGCCGACCACGAATCCGGCGGCCCCCGCTGACCCGGCCGGCACCGCGACGACCGGTGGGCACGAGCTGCACCTGGAACATCCCGAGGTCGACCCGGCCGACGGCCCCTCCGAGCTGACCGTGGGAACGGCCCCGGGTGAGGCCGGGATGCGGCGTACCGACGGACCCACCGGCGAACCCACCCCGGGCGAGAGCCGGGTGGCGATGACCCGGGACGGGCTCAGCGTGACCGGCACGGGAGTGACCGTGAACGCCGAGGTCGGTGCCGGCGTGGACCGGGCCGTCCTGGCCGAGTCCCGACTCGCCGAGCTGCGCGCCCACACCGGCGCAGCCGTGGTCGCGGTGACCCTGGACACCGAGGGCGCGGTGGTCGGCGGGGCCGACGGTGAACCCGCCCGCAGCCACAGCACACCCGTGCCCGCCAGCCACGCCGTCGGTGCCGGTGACGCGTACCTGGCGGCGATGACACTCGCGCTGGCCGCCGACGCTCCGCTGTCCACCGCCGCCCAACTGGCCCAGCTCGCCGCGACGAGCACCGTCGCCGGCACCGGCACCTGCGTGTGCCGGCGCGAGGACCTGCTGGCCGCGCTGGGCCGGCCGACACCCGACGGCCGGCAGGTGCTTGTCGACACCGGGCACCTGGCGGAGATCGTCGCCGAGCACCGACGGGCCGGCCGCTCGATCGTCTTCACCAACGGCTGCTTCGACGTGCTGCACCGGGGGCACGTGCGCTACCTGGAACAGGCCCGCGCCCTCGGTGACCTGCTGGTGGTGGCGGTCAACTCCGACGGCAGCGTACGCCGGTTGAAGGGCGCGGACCGGCCGGTCAACCCGATCGAGGACCGCGCGGCCCTGCTCGCCGCGCTGACCTGCGTCGACCACGTGGTGGTGTTCGAGGAGGATTCGCCGGCCGCCCTCATCGAAACCGTCCGGCCGGACGTCTACGTCAAGGGCGGCGACTACCCGCCCGAGCTGGTGCCGGAGGCGCCCCTGGTGCAGCGGCTGGGCGGCCAGGTACGCACCCTGGGGTACGTACCGGACCGCTCCACCTCGGCGATCATCGACCGGATCCGCGCGTACGGCCAGGAGGGCGCGACCGGCGCGGACGGCGGGCCGGCGACGCCCGCTCCCGAAGTGGAGACCTCCGGCGCGGCCGGTACCGGGAGCGCCGCCACGACCGGTGCGGATGCGCCGCCACTGACCGGCAAGGCGCCGTGAACCGACCCCTCGACGCCGGCGCGCCCACGCAGTTCCGCGTCGACCGGCTGGTCGACGTGCTGGTCCCGACCCGCAACCGTCCCACCGAACTCGCCGTCACCCTCTCCGGGCTCGCCGCTCAGGAGGGGGTGCCGGGATTCGGCGTGGTGGTCAGCGACCAGTCCGACGGCGACCCCGGATACGCCCACCCGGCGGCGGCCACCATGGTCCGGGCGCTGCGTCACCGGGGACATCCGGTGCTGCTGACCCGGCGGCTACCTCGGCGAGGGCTCGCCGAACACCGCAGTTTCCTGCTCACCGCCTCCACCGCCCGGTACGTGCTCTTCCTCGACGACGACGTCTGGCTGGAACCGGGAACGCTGCGCCGGCTGGTGACCGCGATCGACGAGTTGGGCTGCGGCTTCGTCGGCAACGGGGTGCACGGCCTGTCCTATCTGGACGACGTCCGGCCGCACACCCACCGGCACTACCGGGAGTGGCCGGGCCGACCGGTGCCGGAGCGGGTCCGGCCAGGCACGCCCGAGTGGGACCGGGCGCAGATCCACTCCGCGGCGAACCTGCTGCACGTGACGGCGTCGCTGGCGCTGACGGGCGACGAATGGCGGGCGTATCAGGTTTCCTGGGTCGGCGGTTGCGTGCTCTACGACCGGGCCAAGCTGCTCGACTCCGGCGGTTTCGACTTCTGGCGGCGGGTACCGGTGCGGCACCAGGGCGAGGACGTCGCCGCGCAGCTCGCCGTGCTGGCGCGGCACGGCGGCGCCGGTGTCCTGCCCAGCGGCGCCTACCACCTGGAGTCGCCGACCACGGTCACCGAACGCGACGTGGAGGCGTGGGAGGTCGTCCTCGCCGACCCGGACGGCTGAACCGGCAGGTTTCTCAGCGGAACAGCAGCTCGCGGGCGGCTTCGAGCACCTCGGCCACCGGAACGTCGGTGACGAATGAGTCGCGGTGCGGGCAGTCGCCGTCGCCCGGACGGTGCGGGTAGATGCCGGGTGTGCAGTCCACCCCGCAGACCGGACAGTGCACCGTCCACGAGGTGATCGGCCGATGCCGGCCCCGCAGCACGGGAGCCGTGGTGATCAGGTTGCCGACCCAGAAGATGCCGACGGTGGGGGTACCGACGGCGGCAGCCAGGTGCAGCGGACCGGTGTCGTTGGAGACCACCAGCTCACAGCCCGCGTAACAGCCGGCCAGGCCACCCAGACTGAGCGTGCCCACCTGCGGCCGGACCGGCACACCGGCGGTGGCGACCACCCGGTCGACCACCTCCTGCTCGGCGGGGGTACCGGTGACAAGTACCTCGTACCCGTCGGTGTGCAGCGTCCGGGCCACCTCCCCGAAACGGTCGGCGGGCCAGCGACGGCGGGTGTCGGTCGCCCCGGGATGCAGCGCCACCCGGGGACGCTCCGGTTCGCCGAGCACGGCCCGCGCCTCGGCCCGGTCGGCTTCGGTGACCACAAACGCCGGGGTGATCGTGGTGGCCGGAGCACCCACCAGGGCCACCGCCTCCAGGTAGCGGATCACCTCGTGTTGGTAGTAGACGTACCGCAGCCAGCGGTCCAGCGGCGGCGCGTCCTCGGCCCGCAGGCCGGCGGTGACCCGGGCGCCGAGCGCGGCCACCAGCGGATTGGAGTTGGCCCCGCCGCCGTGCAGTTGCAACGCCACGTCGAACCGTTCCGCGCGGGCACCGGCCAGGAAGTCGACCATGCTGAACTCGGGCTCGCCGTCGGTCGCCGTCCGGATCCCCGGCGCGGGCGGCACCACAAGTACCCGGTCGACCGGGCCGGGCCGGTCGCGCCACAGCTGCGCGTGCCAGGGCGCGCCGAGCAACACGATCTCCGCCTGCGGGTACGCGGCCCGCAGCGCTTCCAGCGCGGGCAGCACGAAGATGAAGTCACCGAGCGCGTTGGCGCGCAGCACGGCGATCCGGGCCACGTCGGGCACACGGTCGGCGGCCTCTCCCAGCACGGCCGGGGCCACGGGGCGCGCTACCGGCCGAAATCGCCGGTGGCGACGTCCGGCTGGTGCAGTTCCCGGTCCGCCGCCGGGTCGACACTGCTCGGCACACCACCGGAAGGGCCGGCCGAACGCGGACCGGTACGACCGACGGTGATGGTGCGTGGTGCGGGCCGGTTCGCCCGGGGCAGCCGTACCCGCAGCAGACCGTGGTCCATCACCGCGTCGATCGCCTCGGGGTCCACTCGCGACGGCAGCTGCACGCGGTACTCGAAGCCCCGGGTCTCGAATCCGCCGGGAATGCCATGGTCGGCGTTGACCTCGGCCTCCGTCCGCGCCCGTACGCACAGCTCGCGGTCGTCCAGTTCCACCGCGACCTCCTCTGGGGCGACGCCGGGCAGCCGGACGACCACCTCCCAGCCGTCGCTGGTCTCGCCCAGCTCCACCTCGGGCGGCCCCGGTCGACCACCGACCAGCCGGCTCAACTCGGCCCGCAGCGACTGCAACTCGCCCATCGGGTCCCAGCCCTGCTGACCGCCCCGCCAACCGCGTCCCGGCCTGGTCATCGCGCATCTCCCATCCGTTGACTGGCGGCCGCCGGCCGCAAGGAACTCGGCGCGTCGAGGCTGGCCTCCCGGTCGACACCGACCCCGAGCCGGTCGACGAGTTCACCGCCCAGCCAGCCGCCGACCCCGAGGATGCCGAGCGCCACCACCTCGATGGCGACCAGCGCCCCGCCCGCACCCCGCGAGTCGGCGTTGAGCCGTACCACCCAGACGGCGGCGAAGAGCAGGATCACCGCGACGTTCGCGGCGGCGTGGGTCAGCGCCACCCGCTTGGCCCGGGTACCGGAAGGGATGGCCAACAGGTCGAACGTCCCGGCCGCCGCGGCCAGCAGGCCGCCGATCAGGCCGACGCTGAGGTTCCAGTACGCCACCTCGCCGAGGAAATCCGGCCCGCCGACCGTGTCGATGACGTCGAAGAGCACGGCGGTGACCAGCAGGGCGAACGGAAACATCACAAGCATCGGATGGACGGGATGCCCCAGGATCTTGAGCCGACTCTCCATCTCCGGGCCTCCACTGCTCTCCGAGGGCGCTCGGTGGGCCGGTACCCCGGTCACCGAGGGACAAACCTCACGGGCGGGCGCGACTAGACTGACCGTGGCGGTTTCCCGCCCGGGTGCCGCCACCACGGTCAACTCCACGGGGAGGCACCCAGTGACGGTGGAGATCACATCCGCAGCCGAATTGACCGACCTGCTCGGCACCCCGGCCCCCCGCGCAGTCGCCAAGGAGCGCACCCACCTGCACGAGCGTGACCGGCAATGGCTCGCCGCGTCGCCGTTCTGCCTGGTGGCCACCGCCGGAGCGGACGGCACCTGCGACGTCTCACCCAAGGGTGATCCGGCGGGTTTCGCCCACGTGCTCGACGAGCGGACCATTGCCATTCCGGAGCGCCCCGGCAACAAGCGCGCCGACGGCTACCGCAACATCCTGGCGAACCCGCACGTCGGCCTGATCTTCCTCATCCCCGGGCGCACCGACACCTTGCGGATCAACGGCCGGGCACGGCTGCTGCGCGACGCGCCCTGGTTCGACGACATGGTGGTCAAGGGGCACCGGCCGGTGCTCGCCGTGGTGGTCGAGATCGAGCAGATCTTCTACCACTGCGCGAAGGCATTCCTCCGTTCACAGCTGTGGCAGCCGGAAACCTGGCCATCGGACCCGCTGCCCAGCCGGGCTCGTCTGATCAAGGAGGTCGAGGCCCCGGCGGACACCCTCGCCGACCTCGAACGCCACTACGGCCCCCAGTACGCCGCCACCCTCTACACCTGACCCGCCCCTCCTCCCCCCGCACCGCCACCCACCCGTCGCCGCCGGCGCCCGGCCCGCAACTTCGGTGATGTTGCTGCCTGCGGTCCATCACGACCCGACAACCTCCGCGAAGTTGCAGGCTGGGCTGCACGGGTCACAGACGGCCGGGCTAGCTTCGGGGGATCACCGTGGTGGTGACGATGACACTGTTGACGACGGTCGCGGTCATGGTCCGTGTCACGGCTTCCGCTGCGGCGCCGGCTCCCCAGTTGCCCTGCTCGAGTTCCTTGGCGCGGGTGACCACGGGTGAGGTCCAGGGAATGTCGCGGTAGAACTGGGGCAGAGTTCCGCTGCCCGACAGCAGCGCCGCGAGCGCGGCGACCCGGGCCGACGGTTCCGCGCCGTCCACGAGGACCTGCCGGACCTCCTCCAGCAGGCGCGCGCGGCGTCCGTTGCCACCGTCGCGCAGTGCGGTCGTACGGAACAGGCCGAGCACCTTCCGGGCCTCTCGGGTGATGTCGCCGCGTTCGATGAGCCGCTCCAACACCGGCTGGCGCAGTTCGGGGCCGATCGCGGCGAGCACCGTCTGCACGCCTCGGGGTTTCTCGGAGAGGTAGTCCCACGCCGATCGAAGCAGGTCATCCGACGGTGCATTACCCTCGACGATCTTCACCTTGCGCCGGTCCGCCATTGTCACCCGGTCGTTGAGGGCGAGATCCGCGAGTACGGCCCCCGCGAGGATGTAGAAGAGGGTGTTCTCTCCGGCGATGGTGCCCGACCTCGGCTGGAACAGCAGGAGCAGCAGGTCCTCCACCAGAGTCGGGGCTCCGGGTGGCGTCGTCTCGGCGGTCACGATCACTCCTTCGTCGTACGTCTCTTCGGGCAGTGTGCGGCCTGGTCGGCTGGCTGGTCGGGGCATTGCGCGGGCACCTCGATGGCGTTTGCCGCCTCAACGGCGGGGTTCCCAGCTGAAGAGGCGGGTGGCCAGCACGACGGCGACGACGACCCAGCCCAGCGTCGGGCCCAGCAGCAGCAGGGAGTCGGTCACGGCGACGCCGCCGTTCCAGGCGTTCATCACCATCTCGGTGGCGGAACCACCGGGCAGCAGCCGCTTGAGCAGGGCGAGGTTCTCGGTGCCGCTGATACCCACCCAGCTGGCCACGCCGATCACGCCGAGGGTGACGGGCAGGGTGGTGACCTGGGCGTGCTCGGGTGAGTTGGTCAGGCCGGCGGTGGCCAGCCCCAAGCCGATCAGCATGGCCACGGTAGCGACGATCGCCACCACCAGCAGGGGTACGTTGGCCGGCCCGCCGGCGACCATGGCCAGCGCGGTCAGGATCGCGGCCACCTGCACCACGGCGACGACAGTGGCGGGCAGCAGCAGGCCAGCGAGAATTCCGGCGTCCCCGATGGCCGTGGAGCGCAGCCGTTTGAGGAAGAGATTCTGCCGCCGGGACGCCAGGGTGGTCACGGTCGTGGCGTAGAGCCCGAACGCGGCCACGGTGAACAGCACGATCGCCGCGATGTAGCCGAGGCTGCCGAGGGCGGCGAAGGTCTCGTGCTGGCGGACGAAGTACGCGGAGACGACCACCGGGATGATGAAGCTGGTGACCAGCACCAGCCGGTTCCGGAAGATCTGGATCAACTCGCTGAAAGCGATGGGGAACACGGGAAGGATTCCTCTCGGGAAACGGGTCAGCCGCTGATGGCGCGGAAGACGTTGTCGAGGCGGGTCGGCCCGGCCTCCAGGTCCCGCAGCTCCACGGCGTGGTCCTGCGCCCAGGAGAGCAGGATGTGCAGGTCCTTCTGCAGGCCGAAGGTCTCGATCGCGACCTTGCCGTCGCCGCCCGTGGCAGCCTGCAACGGCAGCGCCGGCGCCGTCGGCGGCAGCGAGAAGCGGATGACCGCCGGGAGCGTGCGGGTCAGCTCGGAGACCGTGCCCTCCTGGTGGAAGGTGCCCTCGTGCATCAGCCCGATCCGGTCGGCACGCTGCTGCGCCTCCTCCAGGTAGTGCGTGGTGAGCACGATTGTCGCGCCGTTCTCGCGGAGCCGATCCACGGTCGTCCACAGGTGGTCGCGGGACTGGACGTCCAGGCCGGTGGTCGGCTCGTCGAGGAAGATCAGCTCCGGGGTGCCGTAGACGGCGGTGGCGAAGTCCAGCCGCCGCTTCTCCCCGCCGGAGAGCTGGGACACCTTCCGGCCGGCCTTGCTGGTGAGGTCGACGACGTCGAGCACCCGGTCGACGTCGTCGGTCCGCCGGGTGAGGGTGCCGATCAGCCGGACCGACTCGCGAACCGTCAGATCCGGGGAGAAACCGCTCTCCTGGAGCATGACGCCCATGCGGGGACGGACCACCCGGCGGTCACTCGGTTGGCGCCCGAACACGCGCACGGTGCCGGAGGTCGGCGTCCGGTGTCCCTCGATGGTCTCCAGGGTCGAGGTCTTTCCCGCCCCGTTGGTGCCGAGCAGCGCATACAGTTCCCCACGCCGGACCTCGAAGGAAAGGTCCTTCACGGCGTGGAAGTCGCCGTACTTGACGTTGAGCCGTTCGACTTCGATCACTGGTGTCGTGGACATGTCCCAATGACAGCAGCGCCCGCTCCAATCGGTCAGGGTCGCCATGTCACCAGCACGTATGACGTGGTGTCACTGCTCGCCCCGCCTGGACATGGGAATACTGGCTGGGTGACCGCGAGATCGCCGGCCTTCACCAAGACGACGCAGAAGCGACTGCGCCGGATCAATCTCCTGACGTCGCTTCCGCCGGTCGTGTTCGCCGCGGTGGTTCTCCTGGCCACCGACGCGCACACCTGGTGGCATCTCATCGTCCTGGCCCCGGGTGCCGTGGCGGCGGTGGTGGCCTTCGAACGCTGGACGGCGGACGACCTGGCCCGGGTCGCCCTGCCCTGCACGATCGTCGGGGCTGTGGTGTGGCCGCTCGGGGTGCTGCTGACCGGCAGCCCCAACGCCTACTGGGGCGTCTGTGCCGTAGGTTCCCTCGCCCTACGCCAGGTACCGCGCCGTCGGACGCTGGTAGCGGTCGGGCTGTTCAGCTACGTCGCCGCCATCGGCACGATGCGGCTCCTGGTACAGCAGGACGACGTACGCGGCGTTCTGATCAGCTACGTTCTCATCCCCACGGCCCTCACCATCCTGGTGACGATCCTGACCATCATCGGCGAGCGTTTCTACGACCTCATCCGGGAGCTCGATCACGCCCGGGAGCGTGAAGCGGAACTCGCGGTCATCCGCGAACGCGTCCGCTTCGCCAGCGATCTGCACGACATCCAGGGCCACACCCTGCACGTGGTCAAGCTGAAGATCGCACTGGCCCGGAAACTGGTGCTCCGCGACGCCGATCGAGCCGAGAAGGAACTGCAGGAGACGTACGCTCTGGTCAGCGACACCATCACCCAGACCAAAGAGCTGGCGTACGCCCAGCGTCGGCTCAACCTCTCGGCGGAACTCGAAAATGCGAAGAACCTGTTCGAGGCTGCGGGCATCCGGGTCCGGGTGACCCGGGAGGCGGAGGTGGGCCCGCGCAGCAGCGAACTGCTCGGCCAGGTCCTGCGCGAGACCACCACGAACATCCTGCGGCACGCGCAGGCCACCCAGGTGCAGATCACGCTCTCCGAAGCCGGCATCGCGATCGCCAACGACGGCGTGACAAGCGATACGCTGCCCGAGCTCAGAGGGCTCTCCAGCCTCCGACAACGGCTGGCAGCCGACGGCGGCGAACTGGCCGTGGAGCAGCAGGACGGGCGCTTCCTGACCGCCGCGAGGTTCCCGCCCGCTCGTGCCGATGCTCCCACCGGCGGCGCTGCGAAGGATGACCGATGACCACCACCATCGTGCTCGCGGACGACGAGGCCCTGCTGCGCAAGGCGCTGGCCGCGCTGCTTCCGCTCGAAGGCGACATCGACATCGTCGCCGAGGCGACCGACGGCGAGACCGCCGTCGAGGCCACCCTGCGACACCGGCCCGACGTGCTCGTCATCGATCTGGAGATGCCCGGCGTGGACGGCCTCGGTGCCATCACTCAGATCCGCCGCGTCCGACCGGAGCAGGTGGTCCTCATGCTGACCCGGCATGCTCGGCCCGGCGTGCTGCGTAAGGCGCTGAAGCTCGGCGTCCAGGGCTTCGTCAGCAAGTCGGCCGAGCCGACTCACATCGCCTCGGTCATCACCGACCTGCACGCGGGCAAACGGTGGATCGACCCGGACGTCTCCGCGCTCGCCATCGTCGACGACTGCCCACTCACCGAGCGCGAACTCGACGTGTTGCGGGTGACCAGCGAGGGCTACTCCGTCGCCGACATCGCCGCCCGGCTTCACCTCGCTCAGGGCACCGTACGCAACTACCTGTCCAACGCCATGCAGAAGACCCAGACCCACACCCGTCATGAGGCCGCGCGTTACGCCCGCGAACACGACTGGTTGTGACTCGGATCGTCACCTAGGGAGTTGTCGGTTGTTGAACCCGGTCCAGACGCAGCGCATCGAGGGCGTCGCCGTGGCAGCCTTCGCCGTCGTGGTTACCGTCGCCGTCGGGTACGCCTGGTGGTGGCTGCTCGCCCTCTTCCTGATCTTCGACCTGTCCATGGTCGGCTATCTGCGTGGCCCGCACGTGGGTGCCTTCTGCTACAACCTGGGGCATTCCTACGCGCTGCCGGCGCTGCTCGGCGCGATCGCGGTGGCCGCCGCCGCTTTCCGTGAGCCGATCGACTGGCTCGGGATCCTCGCCATCGCGTGGGTGTTCCACATCGCCGTCGACCGCGCCCTCGGCTACGGCCTCAAGACGACTGAGGGATTCGAGCACACCCACCTCGGACGCATCGGAAAGGCCAAGCGGTCCGCCAACTGATCACCTTGACCATGCCGTGACGGCCCGTGCCACACCTGCCGCAGCAGCTGGCTTGGCTGCTTCCTTGGCTGCTCCCGGGGCTAGGTGCTCCGCCCGATGTAGCCCCGGGTCCATGACTCCATGAATCGACCCCAGGTGATCGGTCGGGCTCGGCGCAGGTAGGCCGCAATCAGGGCCAGTCCGCCACCGCCCGTCGAGAGGAGCAGCCAACGGGGCAGCTCGCGCGATACCGGTGCTGGGGCACAGGCGGTGGGCGTGTAGTCCACGGTCAGCCGCGTCTGTGCCGGCGGGATGCGCCCTCCGGGAAACGCCTTCCGGTCGATGCCGCAGTAGGCCGGTCCGTCGCTCGAATCGATCGATAGCAGGGCCAAGGCGGGGCGTCCGCTGCGGTCGGCCTCGACGGAGACCACGGTGCCGGGGACCAACTCGCCAGCCGGCGGCGGCCCCAGATCGGCGAACAGGCCCGCTAGGAGAAGCGCGGTCGAGGTCATGACGCCAAATATGGTGAACCTGGGCCATAGCGGTAAGCGAGACGCTCGCCGCCGTTTGCGGCCCGAGAAAGGCATGGCCGAGACGTTAGTCGGATCGAGCAAGACCATTTTCGCGGCATCCGGCAGATTCGCTTGGCTCGTTTGGCTGCTCAGCCTGGCGAGGGTGCAATCGAAAGGCCCAGGTCATGATCGGCGATGAAGCCGGTCGTCCCGCCTAACCCGCCGCGCACCTTGCGGAGGTGCACGGCGGACGCCGGACGTCAGCCGGCGATGCGTTCGACCCCCGGCTGGACATGGATGCCGTCGGCGAACTCGATGATGTCCTGCTGGGTCCAGCCGCTGGCGTCCCAGATCTGCACCAGCATCCAGACGCCGTCGGGCTGCTTGACCCACAGGTTCTTGCCGCCTTGGATGCCATCGGCGGCATTGAGCACGCCAGGCTTGCCGCCGACCTCGAGTTGCGTACCGGTCGGGGTGGAGCGGTCGTCCTTCGACTGCAGCATGATGCCGATCTTGCCGATGAACGCCAGCGGGTTCTTGTCCGCCGCGTTCTTCGGAGCGATCGTCAGCTCGCTGGTAGTGCCGCCCTGGATCTCCCAGCCCGCTGGGACTTTGTCGATCGTGAAGCCTTGAGGCTGCTTGCCCTCGTAGGCCACGAGGCGGGTAGCCACGACTTGGGCCGACGCGTTGTCGGGAGTGGTGGTGGTCGGGCCGGCCTGGGTGCCGTAGGTGACGGCGACGGCCAGCGCGGCGACCGCGAAGGCCGAGGCACCCAGCGCGCGGGCGGACCGGCGGCGGCGCAGCGCCCGGCGGCCCCGAGCCAGGTCGGCGTCGGCCTCGGCGGCCGACGGCTCGGCGGCTGGGCCGGCGATCCGGTCGAGCCGGTCGTGCAGATCCATCATCGGGTGACTCCTGTCAGGGAAGATTCGTCAAGGGCGGCCCGCAACCGGTCCAGGGCACGGGCGGTCTGGCTCTTCACCGTTCCCTCGGAGCAGCCGAGGGCGTCGGCGGTGTCGGCTACGGAAAGGTCGTAGAAGTAGCGGAAAACCACTGCGGCGCGCATCTTTGGTGGCAGGTCGCGAAGGGCCGCGCGCAGGCCGTCGTCGAGGTCGCCGCCGCTGCCCGGTTCGGCGCGGGAACGGTCCGGAAGTTCCGCCACCGAGCGTTCGTGGCGGCGCCACCACCGACGGCGTTCGTCGGTGAGCGCGTTGACCAGGGTCCGGCGCAGGTAGCCCTCGATGTTGTCCGCCCGCTGGACCGCCGGCCAGGCGACGTACAGCTTGGTCAGTGTGGACTGGACCAGATCCTCGGCCAGATGCGCGTCACCGCCGGTCAGCAGCGTCGCCGTTCGTACCAGCCCGGAGCGCCGGCTGAGCACGAAGCTGTGGAACTGCTCGTCACGGTCACGTTTCACACACGCTCTCCTTCACTCTCACAGCCCCCTGACGATTCGCGAGCGAGCGGGGTTGCACGGCGGAGAACGAAGGCCCGATGGTTTGTCGCCCGGTCCGGCAGTGCCTCGGAGCCCCACTGCTCGACGGACGGTTCCGGATGGCGTCCGCGAGCGCGTCCGCAACGTGTGCGAGGGTTCTCGCGTCGTCGGGGTCGAGCCGGCACGCGGACAGGTGTGCCTCGGCCGCGCCGAACAGGTCCCCCTCGCGGTGAGGTTGTCGACCTCGGGAAACGGCGAAGCCCAGGTCGATGACCTGGGCTTCTGTACCGAGCCGCCTGACGGAATCGAACCGTCGACCTACGCATTACGAGTGCGTCGCTCTGCCGACTGAGCTAAGGCGGCAACGGTGGTCAAGTGTACGGCACGCACCGATTCCCGGCCGAGCGGGATTGCTCCCGAGTCGAACGAACCGGGCACCCGGGGCGTTTCCGGGGTCGTCGGGTCACCCGGGTCGCACTACGCTGCGGCGAATGACCGACGATCACACCCCTCGCGACGAACCGGTCGACGTCGGGCCGCCGTCCAGCGACCGGACGCCGCCGCCGGGGCCGTACGCCGGGGAGGCCGCCGGAGGTCGAGCGGCCCGGCGGCCCCGCAGTACCGATCCGCTGGAGCTTGGCTTCACGCCCCGCAAGCCGGTGCCGTGGCTCGCGCCGTTCCTGCTGATCAGCACCGGGCTGCGTACGCTGCTGGCGATGCTGTTCGGTGCGTACCTGGACAAGCGGGAACTCCAGAAGGCGCTGGACGCGGAAATCGCCCGGCAGGTGGGGCCGGACGGGGGGCTCTGGCTCGACTACGTGGCCGACCTGGGTGACGGGTTCAACGCCACCTATTCCGTGGCCTACCTGCTCGCCCAGCGGGAGATCACCGTGGACGGGCACCGGCTGCCCCGGGCGCAGACCCTGGTGATGGGTGGCGACCAGGTCTACCCGTCGGCGGAGTACGCGGCGTACGAGGACCGGTGCAAGGGGCCGTACCAGGCGGCACTGCCGGCCACCCCGCCGGAGCAGCCGACGATCTTCGCGGTGCCCGGCAACCACGACTGGTACGACGGGCTGACCGCGTTCCTGAGGCTGTTCGTCCGTACCCGGGACCGGCACTTCGGTGGCTGGCGTACCGGCCAGTCCCGGTCGTACTTCGCCGCCGAACTTCCGGCCGACTGGTGGCTGCTCGGTCTCGACGACCAGTCCGGCTCGTACGTCGACGACCCGCAGCTCACCTACTTCGACGCGGTGGCGAAGCGGCTCGGGCCGCAGAGCCGGGTGATCCTGGCGGTGCCGGCTCCGGCCTGGGTGAAGGCCGTCGACCAACCCACCGCGTACGACTCGATCGACTACTTCATCCGGACCATCGTCGCGCCCACCGGCGCTCAGGTCCGGCTGCTGATCTCCGGCGACCTGCACCACTACGCGCGGTACACCGGGCCGGACGGGCGGCAGTTGGTGACCTGCGGCAGCGGTGGTGCCTACCTGTACCCGACACACAAGCTGCCCGAGCGCATCGAGGTGCCGCCGCGCGACACCCTGGCCCGCCGGTCCAGCCCGTCCCGGGCGTACGAGTTGGCTGGCCGGTACCCCAACGCCGCCCGCTCCCGCCGGTACGGCTGGGGGATCTTCGCTCGGCTGCCGCGCCGCAACCCGGGCTTCTCGACGTTGCTGGGCGTCCTGCAAACCCTGCTGATGCTCTCCATGGCCGGCGTGACCGACTTCCGTTCCGAGGCCTCCGAACAGCGGCTGTTCAGCGTGCCGCTGGTGATGATGGTGCTGGTGACGGTGCTCGCGGCGGCGATGTTCGCGAAACCGCCCAGTTCCAGCGGCAAGCGCCACGCCCGGCACTGGATCCTCGGCGTCGGGCACGGGTTGGCGCACGTCGGGCTGGCTGCCGCCGGCACCTGGGCCTGGCTCGCCCTGCCGTTCCACGACTGGTCCTGGCCGCTGCCGGCGGTGGCTGCGGCAGTGGTCTACCTGCCGGTGATCGGGCTGGTGGCCAGCCAGTTGGTGGCCGCGTACCTGCTGCTCGCGAGCGCTTTCGGGGTCAATGTCAACGAGTTGTTCGCCGGGCAGGGCATCGAGGACGCCAAGGGCTTCGTCAGGATGCGCATCGATCCCGACGGCACGCTCACCCTCTACCCGATCGCCGTCGACCGCGTCGCCCGCGACTGGCAGGTCAACCCCGACCACTCCCCCGAGTCCTCCTGGCTAACCCCCACCACCCCCCTGACCCCCCACCTGGCCGAACCCCCCATCACCCTCACCTGACCACCCCACCCCACCCCACCCCACCCCACCCTTACCGTTGATCATGAGGTTAGCGGCGATGTCGATCTCTGAAACTGCCGCTAACCTCATGATCGACGCGGACCAGCAGGGGTGGATCGCGGGGATGGGGTCAGCGGGTGTCGTAGGCGCGGCGGGAGCCGCAGACGTCGGCGCGGGAGCACCTGGAGCGGGAGCCGTCGGCGTCCATGCGGACGGTCACCGCGTCTCTCGGGACGCTGTGGCCGACCACGCGGCCCTCGCCCTCGGGCGTGGTGACCCGGGTGCCGATCGCCGGGGCGGATTCGGCGAACTTGGCGTACAGGGGATGTTCGTACTTGAGGCAGCACATCAGCCGACCGCACGCGCCGGAGATGCGCAGCGGGTTGAGTGGGAGATCCTGGTCCTTGGCCATCCGGATGGTGACCGGCTCGAAGTCGTTCAGGAAGGTGGCGCAGCACAGATCCCGCCCGCAGGAGCCGATGCCGCCCTGCACCCGCGCGGAGTCGCGGGCCGAGAGCTGGCGCAACTCCACCCGGCAGTGCAGCGTCGCACCGAGATCACGAACCAGGGAGCGGAAGTCCACCCGGTGCGGGGCGGTGAAGTAGATGGTGCTGCGCTCACCGCCACTCTCGCCGTTGCCGAGCACATGGTCGACCGCCACCACCTTCATCGGCAAACCGTGCTCGCGGATCAGCCGCTTGGCGGCGACCTTCGCCTCGGCCTTGCGCCGCCGCAGTTCCTCGTCGCGGCGCAGGTCCTCCTCCTGCGCGAGCCCGGCCAGCCGGGGGAAGCCCGCCGTCTCCTCGGTGACCCACTGTGCCGCCCACACGCACTCCGCCACCTCGGGGCCGTCGTCGGTGGGCACCAGCACCTTGTCGCCCACCTGCGGCCGCAGCTCACCGGGGTCGAGATAGTAGAGGCGCCCGTACCGCTGGAAGCTGACCGCGCAGAGCATGCCCATCCCCTCACCCTACGTCGCGCGGGCGGGAACGCGCCGGGTCGATCGGCGGCGGCGTTCCACCAGACCGCAAGCCGCCGTCACGCCGGGCAGCCATCCACGATTGTCGACTCGACCGATCCCCATCCCGACCACCGGTACGACGATGCCGCCCGGACGGCTGAAACCTGCGTCACGGGCGCGACAAGACCGGGCCGAACGCGTTGAGTGGAGAGCAGACCTGCGGGGGGTGCAGGGAAGGTCACGGCGTCGCTGACGGGCCACCCGCAAGGGTGCCCGCGAGCGGCGCCGTGCGCCCTGTGGACGTGCGGGTGCAGGCACCGGAGACAGTGTCGGCGGGCGTCACCAGCCGACCCGGGTCGTCCAGCCACCCGCCGGGCCACCACCGGTGTCCGGGCGGAACCGCCCGCCCCCCGGTCGCCACGGGGACTCGGCCAGGCTCGGTGACCACTGCCGCAACAGCGTCTCCGCGCCGTCGTACGCGACGCAGAGCACCGCCAGCACCCGGGCGCCGATCTCGGCGGCGGCAACCCCGCCCGACCCGGAGGCCCCGGCCTCCGCCGTCGTCCGGCGCACCGAGGTGGCGGCGACGACGGCTACCGCCTCGGCCGAGCCGATCGCCTCGGCCAGTGCCCGGGCGACGGCGAGCCGGCTGCCTTCCACCCAGTCGGCGAGGGCGTCGGCGTAGCCGGCGGTAGCTTCCAGCCGCCCGACCAGGCTCTCGGGGCCCTCGTCAAGATGCCGCAGGAGCGTCGCGCGGGACTGGCCGTACGCCATGGCGGCCGAACCGGACCAGAGCAACGGGTCGGTCAGCGCGGCGCAGGCGTGGTCGTAGCCGTGCACGTGCCGGCGCACGGCGTGCCCGGCGGTGGCCAGTGGCCCCGGGCGCAGGTCGAGAAAGCCACGCAGCGCGTCACCGGGCAGCACCTGCATCCGGCGCAGCAGCGGCCAGACCCGGTGCCCCTCGGGAGCACCGGCGGCGAGCAGCGTGTCGACCCGCCCCAGCAGGTCGAGGCCGGGCTCGGCGAGCCGGTCGAGGAAATCCATCACGCCTCACCGGCGAGCCGGCGGGAGACGGCGGAGTCGGTGTCGGAGTAGCGGTCGGCAGCCTTGCGCAGCGCGGCGGCCACGGATGCCACCTGGGTGGCTGCGGTGTGCGCCTCCCGGGCCCGATCGCCGGTGGCGGCCACCCACTGCCGGTGCAGGGCCCGACCGACCTCGCCCGGCCGGCCCGGCGCGTCGGCACCGAACGCCACCTGCGCCGGGTCGCCGGCGGTGACCGATCGGGAGAGGGCGGTCAGCGTGGCGCTCGCCTCGTCGAGGCGGCCAGCGAGGATGCGAAGGCTGTCCATCTCAGGCCCCCGTCAGCGGTCGGTACGCGGTGAAGGTCTCGTTGTGCAGTTTTTCCCTCGCCCACTCCGCGGCGTCGGCGGCGGCGGTGACCGCGGCCCGCACCGAGTCGGCAACGTCACGCGGTGCCCGGGCGTGCAGCGGACCGAGGAACCGCACATCGGTGATCCGGCCGCCGGCGGTGACCACCACCTCGACCAGGCCGTCCGGTGAGCGGACGGTGACCTCGACCGTCGCCACGGCTTGGTCGAACTCGGCCTGGAGAGACTCGATACGGCGGTAGCGCCGGACCGCCTCCTCGATCCACGCCTCGTCGATCTCACCCCGCGGCATCGCCGGACTCCTCCCGGTTTCATCACTGTGCGTGCCGCTACCGTCACCACGGCACACCGGACCGTACCGCACGCGAATTGCGCCTGTCGATGGCTGTAAGCAACGGTCCGGCTACAGGGCTGCCAGGGACGTCGAGCGGGGGGCGGTCAGCCCTTCCAGAGGGCGAGCATCATCGCCTCGACGGCGATCCGGGGCTTGACGTTGGCCTCGATCGCGGCGCGACAGGTGAGCACCGCCTCCAGGCGCCGCAGCGACCCCTCCGCCCGCCAGCTACGGGCACCCGCCTCGGCCAGCTCGGCGGTGTCGGAGTGCACCGGTGACACCGGCGCACCAAGCGCCATGGTCAATGCGTCCCGGTAGAAGGCGGCGAGGTCCACCAGGGCCCGATCCAGCGCGTCCCGCTGGGCCCGGGTCGCCCGCGACTTCTGGCGTCGTTCCAGATCCTTCAGTTGCCCGGCGGCTCCCCGGGCGGCGCCGGCCGCACCCCGACCGGTGCCGCCGGCACCGAGCGCCGTCTCCAGCGCCGCGCGCTCTGCGGCATCGACCTCCACGACCGACGCCTCGGCCTCCGCCTCGGCGGCTTCGATCAGCGCGGACGCCGCGTCGAAGGCGGCACCCACCCCGGTGAGCCGACGCGGCACCGCGAGCACCGCCTCCCGCCGGACACGAGCCTGCGGATCACGCGCCAGCCGGCGGGCCCGTCCCACATGGCCCTGCGTGGCGGCGGCCGTCCAGCGGGCCACGTCGGGGTCGATCCCGTCCCGGCGGACGAGCACCTCGGCCACCGCCTCGGCCGCCGGCTGCCGAAGCGGTACCACCCGGCACCGCGACCGGATGGTCACCGAGATGTCGTCGGGGTGGGTGGACGGCGCGCAGAGCAGGAAGACCGTACGCGGCGGAGGCTCCTCCACCGCCTTCAGCAGCGCGTTGCCGGCCGCCTCGGTCAACCGGTCGGCATCCTCGATGATGACCACCTGCCAACGCCCACCGGACGGCGTACTGGCCGCGCGGAGCACCAGCGCCCGCATCTCGTTCACCCCGATGGAGAGCCCTTCGGGAACCACCAGCCGGACATCGGCGTGGGTGCCGGCGAGGGTGGTGTGGCAGCCGGGACACTCGCCGCAGCCGGTGCCGTGTACGCACTGCAGTGCGGCCGCGAAGGCTCGCGCCGCGACCGACCGACCCGAGCCGGGCGGGCCGGTGAAGATCCAGGCGTGGGTCATCCCCCCGCCCGGGTCAGCGCCGGCGGCCACCTCGGACTCGTCCGTGGCGCGCAGCACGGCGGCGGCAGCCGCAGCGGCCCGGCGCAGCGTCTGCACCGCCTCGTCCTGCCCGACCAGGTCGGCGAAGGCGTCCGGCATCAGGTCCGCTCCGTCGTCACCAGCTCCGACGGGGATAACTCGGGCTGCACCGAGGTGTCCGGACCGTGCGCCGGGCCCGGGTGTTCGACCCCGTCGGCGCTGCCGAGCAGTTCCTCCACCCGGCGGGCGACCCGCTCGGCGATCTCCTCGGCCGGGCGGGCACCGTCGAGCACCAGGTAACGCTTCGGGTCGGCGGCAGCGAGATCGAGGAAGGCGTAACGGACCCGGTCATGGAAGGTGATCGACTCGGCCTCCAGCCGGTCGGCGCTCTCCGGGCGCGCGGCGACCCGGGACAGCCCGGTACGCGGATCGACGTCGAGCAGCACCACCAGATCGGGCTTGAGCCCGCCGGTGGCCCAGGAGGAAAGCCAGGACACCTCGTCGACCGGCAGCGTCCGGCCGGCGCCCTGGTAGGCCAGGGACGAGTCGACGTACCGGTCGCTGATCACCACGGCGCCCCGGGTCAGCGCGGGCCGGACCACGGTGGCCACATGATGCGCCCGGTCGGCGGCGTAGAGCAGCGCCTCGGCGCGCGGGGAGGGTGCCTCGTCGGGCGCGGTGTCCAGCACCAGTGATCTGATCCGGGCACCGACGCCGGTGGCGCCCGGTTCCCGGGTGACCACCACGTCCCGTTCCTGGCCGCGGAGCAGCTCGGCCAGTTTGCCGAGCTGGGTCGACTTGCCGGCGCCCTCGCCCCCCTCGAAGACCACGAAGAGTCCGGCCGAGACGAACGGCTCGGCCGGCATCAGCGGACGGCCCCGGATCGACCCCCACAGGTCGGCCAGGACCGGCACGCCCTTCTTGTCGTCCATCTGGCCGAAGGCGCTGATCCCGGCGAAGATTCCAGCCGCACCGGCGACGAGCAGCAGCAGGCGGGTGGAGGAGACGGAGATGCCGAGGTCGGCGATGGTCAGCGTGCGGGAGCCACCGACACCGGCCAGCAGGCTCCCGAGCGCGATCGCCAGGATCAGCACGAGCCGGGTGCCGATCTGCACCACGGCGAAGACCCGGCCGCGTACCTCGTCGGCGACCTCGCCGCCGAGCAGGGTGGTGCCGGAGAGAAAGGCCATCCCGGCGCCGGCCCCGACGAAGACCGCACCGACAAGCGCCATGGACAGGTGGATGGCGAAGGCCAGGGTCATCACCGAGGCGCTGGCCAGCACGATGCTCATGCCGAACCAGCGACGCCGGGACATCTCCCGCACGATCATCGGCCCGAGCCCGATGCCGAGGGCCAGGCCGATGAAGATCGCGCCGAACAGCAGGTAGAACGCCGCATCACCGGCGCCGAGCGAGTCGGCGAAGAACCGGGCGGTGCCGATGACGATGCCGCCCCCGGCGAAGGCGCCGAGGATGCCGAGGACCAGTCCGCGCACCAGCGGGGTCTGCCCGATGTACTTCCAGCCCTCGGTGAACTGGCGCATCATGCTCTGCTCGGTGCGCTCCCGTTCGTCGGTCTGACCCTGGCTGATCTCCTTGATACCGAAGGCCACCACGACAGCGGTGGCGAGCCGGGAGAACGCGTTGAACCAGAGCGCGAGTTGGGCCGGCTGGGCCCAGTCCGGCATCTCGCCGCCGGTGGCACCCCGGATGATGCCGTCGAGCGACGAGAGCACGATCGCGGCGAAGACCGGGGTCAGGCCGTACGTGGTGATCAGGGTCAGCTGGTTGGCAGTCTCCAGGCGGGCCCGCGGGATGAGGTTCGGTACCGCGGCCTCCTTGGCCGGGATCCAGAGCAGGGTGACCGTCTCGATCAGGAAGGTGGCGATCGCCGCCCAACTGACCACCCGCGCGCCGCTGGCACCGGTCAGCGCGTAGAGCGGGATGGAGGCGAAGAGCACGAACCGCAGCAGGTCGCAAATGACCATCGTCCAGCGCCGGTCGAACCGGTCGGCGAGCACTCCGGCGACCGGGCCGAGCAGCAGGGCGGGTAACAGCCGAATGGCGATCACGCCACCGAAGGCCGCACCCTTGGCGGTGCTCCCCTCCACCTGGGCGGCGGCGAAAACGCTTGTGGCGAGCAGGCCGAGCCAGTCACCGAAGGAGGCGGCGCCGAGCACGATCCAGAGCCGCCGGAAGGGCCGGATGCGCAGCACCGAACGGATCGCACCGTACCCGGTCAGGTCGGGTTGGCCACCGGAGCCGCCCGGCGGGCTCTGCGTCCCCGCCTTGCCGGGCTGGTTCGCGGCGCCGCCGGACTGGCCGGTCGCGCCGCGTCCGGTCTCGTCTCGTCCGGCCGCGCCGGTGGGCTGTCCGGCTGCGCCGGTGGGTTGGTCCGCGGACGGCGACACGCCGGACGACTCGCCGTTGAACTCGCTTTCGATGGCCGTACCTCCACGTGCCGGCCCATCGCTGGGCACCCCCGGTGGAACACTCTAAACCCGGTAAGGACGTCCTTCCGTCCTGCACCGCCTGCTCGCCGAGCCTAGGCCGCTGTGGCCAGCCCGACCCAGGCAACGCGGACGCGAGGGTATTTCGCATTCACCGTTTCACAGTTAGCGTGCACACGTGGCCACCGACAGCGAGAATTTGCGCCACCGGCTGGACCGGGCGACCGCGCACCTCGACCCGCCGTACGCGGTGGTCGACCTCGGCGCCTTCGACGCCAACGCCGCCGCGCTCGTCGATCTGGCCGGCGGCAAGCCGTTGCGGGTCGCCAGCAAATCGGTACGCAGTCGCGAGCTGATCGCCCGCACGCTGGCCCGGCCGGGCTGGCACGCGGTGATGGCGTTCACCCTGCCCGAGGCGATCTGGCTGGTCCGCAGCGGGATCAGCGCCGACGTGCTGGTGGCGTACCCCACCGTCGACCGAGGCGCACTTGCCGAACTCGGCGCCGACCCGGCGCTCGCCGACGCGATCACCCTGATGGTCGACGACCCGGATCAACTGGACTTCTACGAGACGGTGTCGCCTTCCGGACACCGATCCGAGCTACGCATCTGCCTGGACCTGGACGCCTCATGGCGACTGTTGGGCGGGCGGTTGCACGTCGGCGTCCGCCGGTCACCTGTACACAGCGCCCGGGCGGCCGGCCGGTTGGCCGCCACCGTCGCCCGCCGGCCCGGCTTCCGCCTGGTCGGGCTGATGTCGTACGAGGCGCAGATCGCCGGCCTGGGCGACGCACCGCCCGGGCGGGCGGCGCTCGGCACCGCGATCCGGTTGGCCCAGCGCGGTTCGTACCGCGAGCTGCTGGTCCGCCGGAGCGCGGCGGTGGCCGCCGTACGCGAGCACGCCGACCTGGAATTCGTCAACGGCGGCGGCACCGGCAGCGTGGCCGCGACCCGCGCCGATCCCGCGGTGACCGAGATCACCGCGGGATCAGGCCTGTACGGGCCGACGCTTTTCGACGCCTACCGCGCCTGGCGTCCCACCCCGGCGGCCTTCTTCGCCTGCGGGGTGGTCCGGCGCCCGACGCCCGAACTGGCCACCGTGCTGGGCGGTGGCTGGATCGCCTCCGGCTCGGCCGACCGCAGCCGGCTGCCCCGACCGTGGCTGCCCGCCGGGCTCAGTCTGCTCGGCGCCGAAGGTGCCGGCGAGGTGCAGACCCCGTTGACCGGCGCAACCGCCGCCCAGCTGCGCATCGGCGACCGGGTCTGGTTCCGGCACGCGAAGTCGGGCGAACTGTGTGAACGAGTGAACGAGCTGCACCTGGTGGACGGCGACCAGGTGGTGGCCACCGTGTCGACCTACCGGGGCGAGGGTCGGGCCTTCCTCTGACCGCCTGGTCGTCGGCTGCCTCGGCTGCCCGGCTTGGGCGGTCGGTGTCAGGCGGGTTGGGCCGCTGGCTGCGCGGGTTCCGCGTCGGCGACGATCTGGTCGTCGGCCGGCTTCGCCGGCTGCACCACCGGCCGACGGCCGGCGTCACCCCGAGCGTTGACCTGCCGGTGCAGGTACTCCCGGATCAGCGCCTTCGCCTCGGTCAGCACCCGGTCGTCGCCGTCCGGCTTGCGCCGGAACGCCAGCTTGATCAGGGCGTCGGCCGCCTCCACCGCGATCTCCAGATGGAAATGCAGGTCCGGCACGTCGGCCAGCCCGAACCGCTCGGTGAGCACCCGGGCCAACTGGTCGGCGATCACCCCGTTGTTGTCCCGCTGCTCATCGAGCAGATGCAGGTCGACCACGTCGCCGAAGTGCAGGGTACGGAACCCGGGAACGGTGCGGTGCATCGTGATGTATTCATCGATCCCCGCGTCGACCCCGTCCCACCAGTGGGTCAGGTCGTCCGAGGCGAAGCGTTCATCGAGCCGCTGGAGGTAGGACTCCATCGTGCGCAGCGTCAGCGCCTGCACGATCGCCCGCTTGTCCGGAAAGAACTGGTAGACCGACCCGATCGCCACCTCGGCCCGCTCGGCGAGCAGGGTGGTGGTCAGCCCCTCGTACCCCACCTCGTCGACGAGTTCGGCGCAGGCGTCCAGCATCCGCTGGACCCGCGCGACACTACGACCCTGCACTGGTACTCGACGCAGTGGCCCGGTCGTGGCGGCTGAAGTGGACACTCGCCACCCCCTCTCGACGGATGAACATATCTGCACGTCACGAGTCCGTGACTACCGGTACAACGAGCGGACCTCGATTGCGGTGTTTACCAGGGACAACGTTCCTGATATGAATTCGGTTCATATTCACCTTGAGGAGCGGGCCCATGGCCGAGAGCACCGCCGCCGAGACCGCCGCCTGGTCGAACTGGGCGGGCAACCAACGCGGCACGGCCACCGCCGTACTACGGCCGTCCTCGGTCGACGAGGCCGCCGAACAGGTCCGACGTGCCACCGAAGCCGGTGAGCGGATCCGCCCGGTCGGCAGCGGCCACTCCTTCACCCCCGTCGCGGTCAGCGACGGGCAGCGGATGGACCTGACCCGACTCGCCATCGACGTACGTGTGGACATCGATCGACGCCTCGTCACCGTACCGGCCGCGATGACCCTACGGGAGGTGAACGCGCTACTCGCCGGTCACCGACTGGCCCTGCCCAACCTCGGTGACATCGACGCGCAGACCGTGGCCGGGGCCATCTCCACCGGCACCCACGGCACGGGTGCGGCCTACGGCGGGCTGGCCACCTTCGTCGAGGCGCTGACCCTGGTCACCGGTGCCGGAGAGGTGCTGCACTGTTCCGCCGAGCAGCATCCGGAGGTGTTCGACGCCGCCCGAGTCTCGCTCGGCGCGCTCGGCGTACTGGTCGAGGTGACGCTGCGCTGTGTGGACGCCTTCGTCCTGTTGGCACACGAACGTCCGGCGTCGCTGGACGCCGTGCTGGCGCAGGTGCCCGACCTGGTCGACGCGCACGATCACCTGGAGTTCTTCTGGTTCCCCTACACCGACCGGGTACAGCTCAAGGCCAACGACCGGGTGCCCGTCAACGACCGCCCGCTGTCCCGCTGGCGCGGTTGGCTGGACGACGACTTCCTGGCCAACACCGTCTTCGCCGGGGCCTGCCGGCTCGGCCGCGCCCTGCCGGGCCTGGCACCGGGAATCAGCGCGATCTCCGCGCGGGCGCTCAGCGAGCGCCGCTACACCGGTCGCTCCGACGCCGTCTTCTGCAGCCCACGCCGGGTCCGCTTCCTGGAGATGGAGTACGCGCTACCGCGGGAGGCGCTGGCCGAGGCGCTGGAGGCGGTGCGTCGCATCATCGACGGGTTGCCGTTCAAGGTGCTCTTCCCGGTCGAGGTCCGGTTCAGCGCCGGTGACGGGATCTGGTTGTCACACGCCTACGGCCGTGATTCGGCGTACCTCGCCCTGCACCAGTACGTCGGCATGCCGTACGAGCCGTACTTCCGGGCCTTCGAGGAGGTGGCGACCGGGCTGGGTGGCCGGCCGCACTGGGGCAAACTGCACTGGCGCGACGCCGCCTCGCTGGCTGCCGCCTACCCCCGCTGGCCCGACTTCCAGCGCATCCGCGCCCACCTCGACCCCCACCACACCTTCACCACCCCTTACCTGACCACCCTCCTCGGCTGAACCCACCGCGAATCTTGGTCCGAATCCGCCCCTCAGGGGGCGCTGTCGTACCAAGATCTGCCGGCTATCCACAGGGGCAGCGCGGGGAGAAGGTGCCCGGGCAGGGTGATGGCATGAGGAGTCGGGGTGCGGGACCAGCGGAGGGGCCATCCGTTCAAGGCGGATCAGCGGGGCGCGGGGTGGGACCGGGGCAGCGACGAAACGAGCGAGCGGTCCAGCGGGCACACCAACGCCGGCGTGGACGGGATCCGAGGGCTGGCTGGCGAAACGCTTGGGAGCGTAATCCGGGCTCGACATCCCGGCGAGGATGGGGGTCGGTCCCACCAAGGGACGACGCGGATGAGCTGACCTGGTTGCTGTTCCACCAGGAGCAGGTGCTCAGCCTCGATCAGGCCCGCCAGCACCTGTCGCCGAAGGCCATCCGGCACCGGGTCACGTCCGGTCGTTGGCGACAGGTGCATCGAGCCGTTTACGTGACGCACAACGGTCCTTTTACACCTACGCAACTGCCGTGGATCGCCGTTCTGTCCGCCGGCCCGGCGGCGATGCTCGGTGGGTTGAGCGCCGCCCGGGCGTGGGGCCTGCGCAGACATGACGACGGATTCGTGCACCTGCTCATACCGGCCGGACACCGGCCGCGTGCGATGCCACCCGGTGTCCAGGTGCACCGCACCACCATTCTGGCCGACGAGGACGTTCTCCACGTCGGGCAACCGCGTCGGACGATGCCGGCTCGGTCGATCGTGGACGCAGCGCAATGGGCGGCCGATGACCATGAGGCGTGTGCCATCATCGCGGCCGGGTTCCAGCAGCGCCTCGTCGGCGGCGACGATGTCCAGCGCGTACTCGATCGGCTGCCCCGCGCCCGCCGGCGCAGCCTGATCCGGCGGACGGCCGTCGACGCGGCCGGTGGCGCTCACTCCCTGCCGGAGTTGGAGTTCCTCGCCCTCGTCCGGCGCGCCGGGTTGCCCGAGGCGACCCGGCAGGCGGTCCGGCGGGATGCCGCCGGCCGGCGCCGCTACCTGGACGCCCTGTTCGAGGAGTGGGGAGTGCTCGTGGAGATCGACGGCGGCCAGCATCTCCATCCGGCCACGGCATGGGCGGACATGCGCCGGCAGAACGACCTGTGGCAGCGCGGCGACCGGGTGCTCCGCTTCCCGGCCTGGGCAATCCGCCACGCACCCACCCAGGTCATCACCCAACTCCGCACCGCCCTGACAGCGGCGGGTTGGCACCCCTGACGACGCAGACCTTGGTCCGCGAGCGCCCCGCAGGGGGCGGTTTCGGACCAAGATCGGCGCGGTCAGTCGGTGGTGCGGGCTTTCGCCGGGGTGGATTTGGCGGCGGGGGTCTTCTTCGCGGTCGCCTTGGTGGCCTTGGCGGCGGTGGTCTTCGCGGCCTTGGTGGCGGTGGACTTGGTCGCCTTCTTGGCTGTCGCCTTCTTGGCCGGGGCCTTCTTCGCGGCGGCCTTCTTCTTCGGCGCCGGACCCTTCGCCCGCTTCTCGGCGAGCATCTCGGAGGCCTCCTCGATGCTCAACGCCTCGGGCGTCTGGCCGCGCCGCAGCGAGGCGTTGGTCTCCCCGTCGGTGACGTACGGGCCGAACCGGCCGTCCTTGATGACCAGGGGCTTCTCGGTCAGCGGGTCGACGCCCATCTCCCGCAGCGGCGGGGCGGCGGCCCGACGTTGGCGGGTCTTCGGTGCGGCCAGCAACGCCAGGGCCTCGTCAAGCGTGACGGTGAACATCTTGTCTTCCGAGTCCAGTGAACGGAACTCGTCACCACGCTTGACGTACGGGCCGTAGCGGCCGTTGTTGGCGAACACCTCCGCGCCGTCCGGGCCGACCCCGATCAGGCGGGGCAGGCTGAGCAGCTTGAGCGCCTGGTCGAGGGTGAGCGAATCCGGCGACTGCGAGCGCAGCAGCGACGACTTGCGCTCGCCACTTGCCACGTACGGGCCGAACCGGCCGGATTTGAGCAGGATCGGCTCGCCGGTCGCCGGGTCGTCGCCCAGCTTGCGTTCGCCTCCGCCGCCAAGGAACAGCTCGTGCACCTTCTCCGGGGTCAGCTCGTCCGGCGCCAGCCCCTCGGGAATCGGCGCCCGGTCGCCCGGGCTGGTGCCCTCCTCGCCCTCCGCAGCGGGTGCCTGCTCCTCACCGGGCACCGAGCGTTGCAGGTACGGCCCGTACCGGCCGACCCGCACCACCACCTCACGCCCGTCCTCGTCGGTGAACAGCGGGATCGAGTTGACACTGCGCGCGTCGATCTCGCTGAGGTTCTCGGTGACCAGCTTCTTCAGCCCGCCCGCGTGCGCGATGGCCTGGTCGCCGGTGCCGTTGCTGCTGCCGAAGTAGAAGGCGGTGAGGAAGTCGACGGCGGCGTGGTCGCCACCGGCGATCTCGTCCAGCTCGTTCTCCATGCTGGCGGTGAAGTCGTAGTCGATCAGGCGCGGGTAGTGCCGCTCCATCAGCCCGATCACCGCGAAGGCCAGGAACGACGGGATCATCGCCTGGCCACGCTTGACGACGTACCCCCGGTCCTGGATCGTCTGCATGATCGACGCGTACGTCGACGGGCGGCCGATGCCCAGCTCCTCCAGGGCCTTCACCAGCGACGCCTCCGTGTAGCGAGACGGCGGCTGGGTGTGGTGGCCCTGCGCGGCCAGTTCGTCGGCGGTCAGCGGCTGGTCCTTGACCAGGTTGGGCAGCCGGCGCTCGGCGTCCTCGGCCTCAGCGTTCTCGTCGTCGCTGGACTCGACGTACGCCCGCAGGAAGCCCGGGTCGGTGATGGTCTTGCCGGTGGCGCCGAAGTCGGCCTCCTCGCCGCCGGAGGTGGTCGCCCGGATCCGCACCGAGACGCTGGAGCCCACCGCGTCGGTCATCTGCGAGGCGATGGTGCGCCGCCAGATCAGCTCGTAGAGCTTGAACTCCTCGGCCGACAACTCCTTGGCCACGTCGCCCGGGGTGCGGAAGTTGTCCCCCGCCGGGCGGATCGCCTCGTGGGCCTCCTGGGCGTTCTTCACCTTGCCGGTGTAGCGGCGCGGCTCCGGCGGCACGCTGCGCTCGCCGTACAGCTCGACGATCTGCCGGCGGGCCGCGGCGATGGCGGTGTCCGACAGGTTCACCGAGTCGGTACGCATGTAGGTGATGTAGCCGTTCTCGTAGAGCCGCTGCGCGGTGCGCATCGTCTGCTGCGACGAGAACCGCAACTTCCGGGCCGCCTCCTGCTGGAGGGTGGAGGTGATGAAGGGGGCGTACGGACGGCGCCGGTACGGCTTCTCCTCGACCCGGGTGACGGCGAACGGCCGGCCCTCCAGGCGGGCGGCGAGCCCCCGGGCCCCACCCTCGTCGAGGTGGACCACGCCGGCACCGGGCCGGACCCGGCCGGTGGTCGGCTCGAAGTCCTTGCCGGTGGCGATCCGGTCGCCGTTCAGCGCGACCAGGGTGGCGTTGAAGCTGCGCGGCCCCTCGCCCGGGTTGGTCACGGCGAGGGTGGCCAGGATGTCCCAGTACTCGGCGGTGCGGAAGGCCATCCGCTGCCGTTCCCGCTCGACCACGATCCGGGTGGCCACGGACTGCACCCGGCCCGCCGAGAGCTTCGGCATGACCTTCTTCCACAGCACCGGGGAGACCTCGTAGCCGTAGAGCCGGTCGAGGATGCGCCGGGCCTCCTGGGCGTCGACCAGATCCCGGTCGATCTCCCGGGGGTTGGCCACCGCCGCCTGGATCGCCGGCTTGGTGATCTCGTGGAAGACCATCCGCCGCACCGGCACCTTGGGCTTGAGCGTCTCCACCAGGTGCCAGGCGATCGCCTCGCCCTCGCGGTCCTCATCCGTGGCCAGGAAGATCTCGTCGACCTCCTTGGCCAGCTTGACCAGCTTGCTGATCTGCTGCTTACGGTCGGCGGAGACGACGTAGAGGGCGTGGAAGCCGTTGTCGACGTCGACGCCGAGCCGCGCCCACGCTTCGCCCTTGTACTTCGCCGGCACGTCGGCGGCGTTGCGGGGCAGGTCACGGACGTGCCCGAAGCTGGCCTCCACGACGTACCCCGGGCCCAGGTAGCCCGAGATCGTCTTGGCCTTCGCCGGAGACTCGACGATGACCAGACGGGTGGTTCCAGCGTTGCTCGGCACGTCTGTTTCGACCTCATTCCCACTCAATGGCCGCGCCTGGCCGGATTGGGGCGCACTCGGCCCACCGGTACCCGGCGGTCCGGATGTCCAACGTAACGCGCCGTCCGTGTTTCGGGTTTCGGGGGCGAGGATCCGCCCCGGACGATCTGTGGTCACGCCAGACGGCGTCACCGTACACCCTGGGTAGGGTGTCGAGCGGGCCGCTGTGACCATGGCAGCCCCTCGGTGGAGGTCAAACCCGGCCGATTCTCCCTGTGTTCCCCGACACCCGGCTGTCTCCGATCGGACAGCCGCGCCGACCGTCAGGCCCGGGTCGGCCAGGCCGACGGCGGGCTCGCGGGCGGGCGCTCACCGACCAGCTCGGCCAGCCGCTGCGTCCGGCGGCGGCCCGCGATCCGGTACGCGGGCCCACCCGGGCCCGCCTCGATCAGCTCACCGGTCAGCCCGGCCGTGGCCAGGGCGGCACCCACCACTGCCCACCGCCGTGGGTCACTACCGCCGAGGCGGAGCAGGAAATCGGGCGGATCGGCCACTCCGGCCGCGGCGAGCCAGAGGCGCAGCCGCCGGCCGTCGAGCTGGAACCCGGGCGGCGGATGTTGTGTCGGACCGCGCAGCCAGGCCGCCGCGAGCGGCACGATCGTCCGGGTGTACGCGGTCCGCACCGCGTAGCGCTGGTCCTCGGTGGGTGCCCAGCTACTCCGGACGCCCCGCTGGGCCAGCTCAGCGATGAGCACGTGCACCCGCCATGCGGCCTCCACCACCACCGACAACCGGGCCGTGCCGCCCATCCGGTGCACCTCGCCCGGGCCGGCGAGCAGCCCGGCGAGGTCGGCCACCGAGGGTTCACCGGTCTCCGCGCCGAAGAAGACCAGTTGCCGGTCGGTGCCGGTGGCCTCGGCCGGCACGGTTGTCGGGCGGTCCGGAGAGTCCTCGTCGGCCGGCGGGTCGACGGGCATGGGCCGGCGGCCGGTCGGCCGACGACGGCGCGACGAGGGTGGCGTCTCGACGGGCGGTGGGAAGGACACCGGCAGCGGTTGCGCCGCCGGTGTCTCGCCGGAACCGCTCAACGACATTCGGGTACCTCGTCGAAGGCGCGCTTCAGCTCCTCGGAGTCGAGTCGGCTGGTGTCCAGCGCGCTGGCGTCGTACTCCTGCTGGAGGGTTTCCACGGCGGCCTGGACACCGTCGTAGAAGGTGCCGGCCTTGCCGGTGCCGAGGCCGTCGATGGTGCTCCGGGCCCGACCGTAGGCGTCCCGCATCGACGCGAGCGAGGCGCGGAAGCCGGCGGAGACCTCCTCACCGTGCTCGACCTCGGGCACTCCGGCCTGCTCCACCTTGCGTCGGGCGGTCTCGCTGGCCTGCTCGGCACCGCCGAAGAGCCGAACCAGGTTCTCCTTGGCCTGCGCCGGGGTGGTCTGCGCGGTCATCTGCTGATCGGTGCTGTTGGTCAACTTGCTGATCTCGGCCCGCCAGGGGGTGAGCGCCGAACAGACCGAGGCGGCCCAGGCCCGCGGACTGGGGCCGCTGGAGCCGCAGGCGACCAACATCATCAGCGTGGCCAGGACCACCGTGAACTTTCCGGCGGCTGCCGCCCGGCACGTACGCATGCGTTGCAGCGTACGGCTTCTCTTCCCGGTCGGCACCGGTCATCGGTACCGGGTCCGGAGCGGCGACCGGTCCCCGGCCGGCAGACGTTGCCAACCGGGGACCGGTGTGTCCTACCCGTCAGGCCTTGATCGACTCCGGACGGGGGTCGGCAGTGCCGGTACCGCTGTCGGTGTCGTCATCCATCGCGATGCCCTTGCGCTTGCTGAACACCACCGACGCGACGATGATCGCCGTCGCCACCGCGGCGATGGTGATCCGCAGGCCCACGTTGCGGTCGTCGCCCACGCTCCAGGCCACCACGGCCGGCGCGATCAGCAGCGCGACCAGGTTCATCACCTTGAGCAGCGGGTTGATCGCCGGGCCGGCGGTGTCCTTGAACGGGTCACCGACGGTGTCGCCGATGACCGTCGCGGCGTGCGCCTCGGAGCCCTTGCCGCCGTACGCGCCGTCCTCGACCATCTTCTTGCTGTTGTCCCAGGCACCACCGGAGTTGGCCAGGAAGACAGCCATCAGCGTGCCGGCCCCGATCGCACCGGCCAGGTACGACGCCAGCGCGCCGGGCCCGAGGCCGAAGCCGACAGCGATCGGCGCCAGGATGGCCAGCAGGCCGGGGGTCATCAGCTCGCGCTGCGCGTCCCGGGTGCAGATGTCGACAACCTTGCCGTACTCCGGACGCTGGGTGCGGTCCATGATGCCGGGCAGCTCACGGAACTGCCGGCGGACCTCCATCACCACGGCACCCGCCGAACGGGAGACCGCGTTGATGGCCAGACCGGAGAAGAGGAACACCACAGCCGCACCGATGATCAGGCCGACCAGGTTCTGCGGGTTCGACACGTTCAACGCGTTGAGGATCATGTCGTTGACGTCGCCCACACCCGCGTCGGCGTACGCGGTGCGCAGCGTGTCGGTGTAGGAGCCGAACAGCGCGGTCGCGGCCAGCACCGCGGTGGCGATCGCGATGCCCTTGGTGATCGCCTTTGTGGTGTTGCCGACGGCGTCCAGCTCGGTGAGCGTACGGGCGCCGTGCTCGTCGATGTCGCCGGACATCTCGGCCACGCCCTGGGCGTTGTCGGAGATCGGGCCGAAGGTGTCCATCGCGACGATCACGCCGACGGTGGTGAGCAAACCGGTACCGGCCAGCGCCACGGCGAACAACGAGAGCGTGATGGAGCCGCCGCCCAGTAGGAAGGCGCCGAAGACACCGGCGGCGATGAGCAGCGCCGAGTAGACCGCCGACTCCAGGCCGACACTGATGCCGGCGAGGATGACGGTTGCCGCGCCGGTCTGCGAACTCTTGCCGATGTCCTGCACCGGGCGCCTGTTGGTCTCGGTGAAGTAGCCGGTGAGCGCCTGGATGGCGGCGGCCAGCACGATGCCGATGACGACCGCGCCGATGACCACGCCGCGCGGACCGAAGAGCGGATCTCCGCCGTTGACGTTGAGCGTCTCCCGCCAGTCGTCACCGAGCTGCGCCGCCCAGGTGGGCTGGAGGTAGGCGAACGTTGCCACCGCGACCAGCACCGCCGAGATCAGCGCGGAGAGGTAGAAGGCGCGGTTGATCGCGGTCAGGGCATTGCGGTCGGAGGCGCGCAGCCGGGTGATGAAGACGCCGATGATGGCGACCAGCACACCGATCGTGGAGATGATCAGCGGCAGCACCAGCCCGTCGGTGCCGAACGCGGCCCGACCCAGGATCAGCGCAGCGACCAGGGTGACCGCGTACGACTCGAAGAGGTCGGCAGCCATGCCGGCGCAGTCGCCGACGTTGTCGCCCACATTGTCGGCGATGGTGGCGGCGTTGCGCGGGTCGTCCTCCGGGATGCCCTGCTCCACCTTGCCGACCAGGTCGGCGCCGACGTCGGCGGCCTTGGTGAAGATGCCACCACCGACCCGCATGAACATGGCCAGCAGCGCGGCGCCGAAGCCGAAGCCCTCAAGCACCGTCGGCGCGTCACCCCGGAAGATCAGTACGACAAGCGCGGCGCCGAAGAGGCCGAGGCCGACCGTGAGGAAGCCGACCACGCCACCGGTCCGGAAGGCGATCTTCATGGCCGACTCGCGGCCACCTTCACGCTCCCGGGCGGCGGCCGCCACCCGCAGGTTGGCCCGGGTCGCCAGCCACATGCCCGCGCCACCGATGAAGGCGCTGAACACGGCGCCGACCACGAAGAAGAGCGAGCGACCGATCTTCACCGCGATCTCGCTGCCGTCGGTGTCGTGCACCGGCAGCAGGAACAGCAGCACCACGGCGATCACCACGAAGATCGCCAGGGTCCGGAACTGCCGGAGCAGGTAGGCCGAGGCGCCCTCCTGCACGGCCCCGGAGATCTCCTGCATGTTTGTGGTGCCCCTGCCGGCGGCCAGCACCGTCTTCGTCAACGCGGCGGCGAAGGCGAGCGCGACCAGCGCGATCACCGCGGCGATGACGACGTACGTGACATTGGCTCCGGTGAGGGAGATCCCGCCGCCCTCGGCGGCCAAGGTGTCGGACATCTGTGTCCTCCTGTGCCGAACAACGCGCCGGCCGGTGGAGACGCACCGTCCGGCGCCTGGATGCGAATTCGCAAGCGCGCGCCGATCCACCCGGCGAACCAGCGGCTCCACGCCCATCTGTGCTGGCTGCCGGGTGGATCACTTGCTGACAACCCGCGTACTCTAGCCCTCTCCAGTGTTCGAGGTCACACCGAGGTGGCGGCGGGTCTGGATGATCTCCGTCGCTGTGTTATGAACCGAAATCTGATATAGGAAGCGGTCCATGGTGATCCGGCAGCGGCCAGGCCCTCGATTCAGTGGTTGACCGGCCAGACCATCCGCACCTCGGTGCCGACGCCCTCGTCGACGGGACGAACCTGAAGGTCCTCGACGAATCCGGCGAGCAGAGCGAAGCCGACACCGGTGGTCAGATCGTCTTCGTTCAGTGATTCGTTGGCCAACTGGTCGGCGTCGAGCGCGGCCAGACCGATGCTCGCCTCGATCGGCGCCCGATCCACCACCCGCACCGAGTACGCCCCCGAGTCGGACATCTCCACGAGCACCGGCTCGGCCACGCCGTACTGGCGGTGCAGGGCGACCGCACGGGTGCACGCCTCGCCGATGGCCAGGCGGACCTCGTCGAGCAGATCCTCGCGAACGCCCGCGCGCCGGGCCACCGCGACGCCGACCAGCCGGGCGGTACGCACGTGCACCGGCGCGGGCGAGAAGGAGAGCCGGACCGTGGCCATCACTGGCCGGCGCCGGTCGCCGCTTCGACCGTCGGGTACAGCGGAAACACCTGGTCCAGCGCGGTGATTCGGAAGATCTTGAGCAGCGGCTCCTTGTCACAGACCAGGGCGAAGGTGCCGTCCGCGGTACGCAGCCGCTTGAGCGCGCCGACCAGCACACCCAGCCCAGTGGAGTCGAGGAAATCCACCCGACCCAGGTCGACGATCACGTGCCGGGCCCCGGCGTCGATCAGTTCCAGGAGCCGTTCGCGCAGCCGAGGGGCGGTGTAGACGTCCACCTCACCGCCGACCTCGAGCACCGTGTGCTCACCCACGGTCCGGGTCGCCAGTGACAGCTCCATCCGTCCTCCTCAGGCAGCCGTAAACTCTCTTGGCATCTAACCACTACCCCAGGGTCGGGCCGACCACTCACCGGGGCAGGTCCATCCGTACCCGGCACGCCGATTTCCCATTTCCGAACACCAGTGCGAGAGTGCAGGACGTGACCTCGGCAGCCACCGTATCCGCCGGCAGCGGCCCCGAGCGACCGCCCGGCACGGTCCCGGCCGACCCGCCGGGTCCGGTTCCCGTGGCCAACCCGCCGGGTCCGGTTCCCGTGGCCGACCCGCCGGATGCCGTCCCGGCCGGCCCGCCGGTCGTGTCGCCGGGGGAGCTGCTGCGCCGGCTACGCCAGCGACACCCCGCCGATCCGGTCACCCACGTCGAGCGGGTACCGCCCCGGGTCGGGGCGCCGGCACCGTGGCCGTCCTGGGCTCCGGAGGAGCTGCGCGCGGCGTACGCCCGGCGCGGAGTGGTAACACCGTGGCAGCACCAGGCCGAGGCGGCCGGCCTGGCGTACGACCGCCAGCACGTCGTGGTGGCCACCGGCACCGCGTCCGGCAAGTCCCTGGCGTACCAGTTGCCGGCGCTGGCCACGCTGCTCGCCGACCCGCGCGCCACCGTGCTCTACCTGGCACCGACCAAGGCGCTCGCCGCCGACCAGTTGCGCGCCGTCGCCGCGCTGGAGATCGAGGGCGTACGCCCGGCCTGCTACGACGGCGACACCCCGCGCGCCGAGCGGGAGTGGATCCGGCGGCACTCCCGATTCGTGCTGACCAACCCCGACATGCTGCACCACGGCATCCTGCCCGGGCACGCCCAGTGGTCCGGTTTCCTGCGTCGGCTTACGTACGTGGTGGTCGACGAGTGCCACGTCTACCGGGGCGTGTTCGGCTCGCACGTCGCCCACGTGCTGCGCCGGCTGCGGCGGCAGTGCGCACGGTACGGTCGCGCCGCCGGACCGACGTTCGTGCTGGCGTCGGCGACCTCAGGCGATCCGGCCGCGGCAGCCGGCCGGCTGACCGGCCTCCCGGTAACGGCCGTCACCGAGGACACCTCGCCGCGTGCGGGGGTCACCTTCGCCCTCTGGGAGCCGCCGCTGCTCCCGGCAGACCCGTCCGCCGCCGGGCCCACGCCGACACCACGCCGGGAGCCGTCCACCCGTATGGCGCAGGCCGATCGGCGGGTCACGCCCGGACAGCCGGAGCCGCGTGAGGAGCCCCCTGCCCGTCCGGCGCAGGCAAATCGACGGCTCACCTCCGGGCAGCCGGAGCCGTTCCCGGGTGTCCAGGCCTCGTCCGGGGAGCCAGCTGCGGGGTCCGATCTGACCCAGGTTCGTCGGTCGGCGCTGCGGGAGACCGCCGACCTGCTCGCCGACACCGTCGCCGCCGGGGTACGCACGCTGGCCTTCGTCCGCTCCCGCCGGGGTGCCGAGGTGGTGGCGACCAGCTCCCGGCGCAGCCTCGACGAGGCGGTGCCGGGGCTCGGCGACCGGGTGGCCGCCTACCGGGCCGGCTACCTGCGCGAGGAGCGCCGCGAGCTGGAGCGGGCGCTGCTGCACGGCGACCTGCTGGGGCTGGCCTCGACCAATGCCCTGGAGCTGGGGGTCGACCTGATCGGGCTGGACGCGGTCGTGATCTGCGGGTATCCGGGCACCCGGGCGTCGCTGTGGCAGCAGGCGGGCCGGGCCGGGCGTTCCGGCCAGGAGGCCCTTGCGGTACTGGTGGCCCGGGACGACCCGCTGGACACCTACCTGGTGCACCATCCGGAGGCGGTCTTCGGGGCGCCGGTGGAGGCGACCGTGCTCGACCCGGCCAACACGTACGTGCTCGGTCCGCAGCTGGCCTGCGCGGCGGCGGAGGCCCCGTTGACCGCGGCCGACCTGGAGCTTTTCGGTGACGGCGCCAAGGAGGCCGTGGCGGCGCTGGTCGAGGCGGGTGCGCTGCGACAACGGCCGACCGGCTGGTACTGGCGGCACCGGGAACGGCCCGAGGTGGATCTGCGCGGCGAGGGTGGTGCGCCGGTCTGCGTGGTGGAGGCGGCGACCGGTCGGCTGCTCGGTACGGTCGACGGCGGCTCCGCGCACTTCCTGCTGCACTCCGGCGCGGTCTACCTGCATCAGGGCGTGTCGTACGTGGTCGACTCGCTCGACCTGGACGACGGATGCGCGCTGGTGCACCCCGAGGAGCCGGACTGGTCCACCCACGCCCGCGACGTCACCTCGCTGTCGGTGGTCTCGGTGCGTTCCTACGTCGACGCCGGACCGGTCGGGCTCTTCCTCGGTGAGGTCGACGTCACCAGCCAGGTGGTCTCCTATCAGCGGCGACGGATCGCCACCGGCGAGGTGATCGACACCCGCCCGCTGGACCTGCCGGCGCGCGAACTGCGTACCGTCGCGGTCTGGTTCACCCTCTCCCCCGAGTCGCTGATCGCCGCCGGGGTGGATCCCGCCGAGGTGCCGGGGGCGCTGCACGCGGCCGAACATGCCGCGATCGGGCTGCTGCCGCTGGTCGCCACCTGCGACCGGTGGGACATCGGCGGGCTCTCCACGGCGGTGCACCCGGACACCGAGGCCCCAACCGTCTTCGTCTACGACGGCCATCCGGGGGGTGCGGGCTTCGCGGAACGGGCGTACGGCATGGCGGCGTCCTGGCTCCGGGCCACCCGTGCCGCGATCGCCGAGTGCGGCTGCGAGGCCGGCTGCCCGTCCTGCGTGCAGTCACCCAAATGCGGCAACGGCAACAACCCGCTGTCCAAGCCGGACGCGATCCGGGTGCTCGACGTGGTGCTCACCAACCTGCCGGAATGACCTGGCCGGGTATGAAAACCGCAGCCGCCGGGCAATGATGGTGGGAGCGCTTCCATCGAGCGCTGTGCTTGCCGTTCGCCGCCGTTGCCAGCATGGAGGAGAGGCCGTGGCCGACACCATCGCCGAGACCGTCGACCTGCTCTACACCATTGACCAGGAGAAGCTCGACATCAACCAGCAGATCGCGCTGGGGACCGCGCTCGCCACCCTGGCCCAGGCCGAACGGCTCGATCAGATCAACGAACGCCTGCGGACCATTCAGCAGCTGTTGACCACAATGACGCACCGGTCGGCCGCCGACGGCATCCGCTGACCGGCGGTCCCTGGACACAGCCGTTGTCCGACTGTGCGACACTCCGGCGCACCACAATCGAGGAGTTCTCATGCAGCTCGACAGCTTGCAGGCGCAGCAACAGTTCCACATCCGTCAGCGGGTGCGGTTCATGGTCAACCAATACGAGGTGCACAGCGTCGCGCCGGACGGTTCCGAGGGCGGGCTGTTGGCATTCGCCCAGCAGAAGCGGCTCGCCTTCAAGGAGCAGGTGACGATCTACACCGACGAGTCCAAGCAGCAGCCGCTGCTCGGCTTCAAGGCGCGCCAACGTCTCGACCTCGGCGCCACGTACGACGTCACCGACCACGCCGGCAACCCGATCGGCCTGTTCCGGAAGGACTTCGCGCAGTCCCTGCTCCGCTCGACCTGGCACGTCGAGCAGGCCGGCCTGCCCAACGTCACCGGTCAGGAGCGCAGCATGCCGGTGGCACTGCTGCGCCGTTTCGTCGACTCGCTGTCCTGGTTGCCGTACCACTTCGACTTCGTCGCGGATGGCCAGCCCGTCTTCTCCGTCGTCAAGAAGTGGGGTCTGCGCGACCGGTACGTCGTCGAGATCCAGAACCCGCAGATCGACCGTCGCCTGGTGATCGCCATGGCCGTCGCCCTCGACGCCCTCCAGGGCCGCTGACGCCGCGTCCGGCCTTAGCCGCCCACCCCACCCGCACAACCGATACCGCCTGGGCGCCTGGCCGGCCCGCTCGACGAACACGCCGAGCGGGCCGGCCCACCGGTCGCCGCGCGCCGGGCCCCGGACACACGGGCGCACCACGCCGCGCTCCCGCCTCCCACCGGCCCCACCACGTCGTGCCGCGCTCAACCAGCCGCTGCCGCAGCGCCACGCCTCCCCCGGCACCCCGGGCGTCGTCGGTGGCGTAGCCCACCGGCCGCAGTCGACCCCGTACCCGGTCAGCCGCGTAGCGGCCCGGCCCGGCTGGTGGCCCTGGCGGTCCGCGTCATCCCCGGTAACGGATCCACGACCACCTCCGTGGTGACCAGCACATCCAGCCCGTCGAGCCGACACCACACCAGCCGGGCCCCGTTCGCGGCGACCAACTCCGCTGCCCGTGCGCACGCCACCGGCTCGTCCTGAAGAGCCCGAGCCGCACCGGCGAGGGCACCGAGGTCAGCGGCGACCCGGGCCTGCTGTCGCGCCACCCGGGCCGCTCCCACGCCCGCACCGAACAGACCTGCCACGACGAACAACAGCCCCACCCCGAGCAGGCAGATCGTGGCCCCGCCCCGCTCACCACCCCCGGTCGCCCGCCAACCCGCCCACCAGCAGAGCGTTCGACCAGGCGGCGGGGCAGACGGTGGCCGGCGGGCAGTCTGAGCCAGCACCCAGGCGATGGGACTCCGCCACCGGCCCAGCCTGCCCAGCTTCCACCCCGGCCGCCGCTGCCACCTGGACGGACGACGCAGTCGACGGGCGTGAAGGCCGCGCCCCCGGGCGGTGGTGGCAGGGCAAGTTACGACGGCGCTCACGGTTGCGGCTCCGGGGCACCCGGTTCGACCGCAGCGACGACCGTGGCCGCGACGCTGATCGTGGGCAGATCAGTACCGAGGGCGCGGACAGAGGCACGGACCGTCGCGCGGACGTGCTCACCGTCCGAGACGACGACCACCTCCGCACCGGCCGGTGCGTGCCGGCTGCCGGCGGCGGTGCCCGGCTCTCCCCGGGAGGCGGCGAGCGCCGCCTCCCGGGCCGCGTCCAGGCACGCCGCCTTGGTGCTCACCGCGTTGATCGTGGTCAGCCCGGTGAGCAGGAGCAGCACCAGCGCCGGCAGGCCGGCCGCCATCTCGGCCGTGAACGATCCCCGGTCGTGGCCGGCCGGCCGGCGCCCGGTCACTTCAGTGCCCGGTCGATGACGGCGGTCAACGCGGACTGCACACCGTCGGAGGTCAGCACCTTGAGCAGGACACCGCCGAAGGCCACTGCGGCGAGCGTTCCGACCGCGTACTCCGCCGTGTTCATCCCGGCGTCCCCGCGAAGGCGGGCGAGGATTCTGCGCACGTGTTCGTCCTTTCTCGTTGGGTTCACAGCACGTCGCCAAGGACAGCGACGATCACCGGCACCAGACCGGCGAGAATGAAGGCGGGTAGGAAGCAGAGGCCCAGCGGCAGCACGATCAGCACGCCGGAACGGCGGGCGGCCGCCTCAAGCGCCACGGCCCGGTCTGATCTCAGGTCGTCGGCGAGCCGGGCCAGCGCTCCGGCCAGCGCCGCGCCACTGCTCGCCGAGCGGATCGCGGCGGTGGCCACGCGGTGCGCTCCCGGTACCGCCGCCAGATGTCCCCACGCCTCCTGGGGCCCACCGCCGAGTTGCAGCGTCCGGCCGACCCGGGCAAGTTGCCGGCCCAGCGGACCACCGAGCGCGTCGGCCACTGCGAGCACCGAGCGTTCCAGGGGTGCCCCGGCCCGCAGCGCCGCCGCCAGCAGGTCAGCGGCGAGTGGTAGGTCGGCTGCGGCGCGCAGCCGGCCACGGCGGACGGCCGGCGGCTCGATCCGCCGGAGCAGCCGGTCGAGCAGCACCGCCGTGGGCAGTGCCGCCACCGCGCCGGGCCAGCCTTCGACCAGTACCGCCACCGCCAGGCCGGACAGCCCGGCGGCCAGCCGGACCAGGTCCGGCCGCCACGGGACCGAACCCCGTGGCGAGGCTGCCGAAGCCCGTGGTGTTGGCTCGCCGGCTCGCCCGTCCCGCTGGACTGCCGGCGACGCCCCGCTGGACAGCCGACGCAACCGACGCCGAGGCCGGTACCGGCCGACCACGAGCGCGGCGGCCAGGGCGACGCCGGTCAGACCACAGACGACCAGGGGCGGCCCGGACATCAGCTGTCCCCGACCGAGGTGACCGAGAGACGCTCCGCCCAGAGCAACCCGATCACCTGAAGGCCCACGGCAGCGGTCGCGCAAGCGCCACCGATCGGGGTGTGCAGCAGCACCTGGAGCGGGTCCACCCCGATTCCGTATCCGAGGCCGATCCCGCCCAGCGGCAGGGCAGCCAGCAACCAGGCGGTGGCCCGGGCACCGGACGCCTGTGCCGTGGCCGCGGCCAGCCCTCGGTCGGTCGACCGGGCATCTGCCTCGATCCGCTCCACCAGATCGGCCAGCGGCGCCCCCGTACGCTCGGCCAGCCGTACCGCAGCCCCGGCCAGTCGCCCGAGGCGGTCCTCCGCGGAACCGGGTCCTGCCCCGTCCGGCAAGCGTTGCTCGGACCCGGTGGGTCGGCCGTCGACGGCCTCGTCCGTCCGAACCGGTTGCGCCGCGGCCGAAGTGGCGTTGAGGAACGAGCTGGTCAGCGCCTGCGCGGCCACCGGCACCGGCAGACCCACCCGCAGATCCGCGGCCAGCGCACACAGCTGATCCAACCGCTCCCGGCGATCCCGGGCGACCCGGCCCACGGTCGCCCGACGGAGCATCGCCCGCACACCCAGTACGCCGTAACCGGCCAGCGCCACTGCCGCCACCGGACCGGCGAGCAGCCCACCGACCCCCGCACCGAGCAGGCAGGTAAACACCAGGGCGCGTCGCGGTGTCGCCAGCCGCACCGTCGGTCGGCTCACCCCCGGTGGGCGTTGCTCAGTCTGATCCCGGTGGTCGATAGGTACGCGCCGGTCGGTCTGGTCGCTGTGGTCGTTCCCGCTCGCGACCATCTCATCCTCGGCCGGTGCCGGTGTGCCGACCGGCCGTGCCGCCGACGCCGCGACAGCGGGTGCCGTTCCCGACCCGACGCCATCGGGTACGCCGGCGGACCGACCCGGTCGCTGGCTTCCTCGCGGCCCCGGCAGACGGGACGTCGTAGGTGATGTCGACGGCCCGGACAACACGATCGGGGAAGCCGGCGGCCTGGACGGTCGGGCCACGACCGACGGGGGCGGTGGCCCGGGCTTCCGGGCCAGCAGGCGAACGCCGACCTGACGACGCCGCACCGTGCAGGCCGAGCCGACCGGCCCGACGGATCGGGCCAACGGGCTGCTGCCTGGCGGATCGCCCGCCCGGCCGACGTCGCTCGTCTCGCGCAGGGCAACGACCCACGCGACCAGCGGATCGTCGGCCGTTGTCGCGCCGTCCCCGGAGCAGCTCCGCACACGTCGGCCACGCATCCGGTGTGCCAGTGCCGCCAGGACCGGCAACACCGACACCGCCCACCACCACGCGCCACTCATGACGACACCGCCGATGTGGGCCAGGGCTCGCACAGGATCGGCGGCACCGGCACGTCGCGGTTGCGGATCAGCGTGCCGAGCGCCCGTGCCGCCACGCCGAGTCCCCGACCGCGAACCCAGGCGGGGACGGCGGTGACCAGCCGGTCGGGCCCTTCCGGCAGCAGCAGGCAGATGGACTCCAGCACGCGGCCCTGCGGGGTACGGCGGATCTGGAACACCACCTGAAGCGCCGCCGCCACCTGGGCGTGCAGGGCCGAACGCGGCAGCCCACCGAGCAGACCGAGCGCCTCCAGCCGGGCCGGCACGTCCGGCGGGGTGTTGGCATGCAGCGTCCCCGCCCCGCCCTCGTGCCCGGTGTTGAGGGCGGCCAGCAGGTCGACCACCTCCGCACCCCGACACTCGCCGACCACCAGGCGATCCGGTCGCATCCGCAGCGCCTGCCGGACCAGCTCGCTCAGGCCGACGGCGCCCGATCCCTCCACGTTGGCCGTCCGGGTTTGCAGGCCCACCACGTGCGGGTGCACCGGCCGCAACTCGGCGGCGTCCTCGACCAGCACGATCCGCTCGGTGGTCGGTACCAGGCCGAGCAACGTGTTCAACAGGGTTGTCTTGCCGGATCCGGTGCCGCCGATCACCAGATAGGCGAGCCTGGCCGCCACCACGGCGGCGAGCACCGGCGCCACCGGCCGGGCCACCGCACCCTGTGCCACCAGTTCGTCCAGCGTGAACGGCCGCTGCCGGAAGGTACGCAGCGACAGGTACGGCCCCTCGGTCGCCACCGGCGGTAGCACCGCATGCAGACGCGTACCGTCGGCCAGGCGTGCGTCGGCGCACGGCGAACCGTCGTCCAGCCGACGACCGGCCGCGGCCGCGAGCCGCTGCGCGAGGCGACGGACGTCGTCCGGAGTGCCCACCGGCACCGGCACCTGGTGCAGCCCCTGCCCACGGTCGACCCACACCCGCGCCCCGTTGACCAGTACGTCCGTCACCTCGGGGTCGGCCAGCAGCACGGCGAGCGGACCGGCGCCCACCAGGTCGTCGCGTACCCGGTCGGCGATCCGCAGCAGGGCGTTGTCACCGAGTACGGCGGCGTCGGGTTCGGCGCGTACCGCGGAAACGATCGCGGCCGGGTTGACCGGCGTGGTGGTGGCCGCGATCCGCTGCCGTACCCGGGCCGCGAGATTCTCGCCGGTCATGCCGCGCCCGCCGCAGGCTGGCCGGTAAGTTCGGTGACGATCCGCTGGCAGAGCTCGGCCAGCGGGCCGCGCCCACCGGCCGCCGGGGCCTCGCCGCGCTCCAGTCCCCGGCACAACCCCGGCTCCGGCCGTAGCGAGCCGGCCAGCGGCAGGCCGAGCGCTTTGGCGACCTCGGTGGCGCGCAGCCGGCCGGGGGCGGGACCCCGGACGATGACGGACAGGTCGGAACAGTGCGGGGCGACCGCCGTGACCACCCGGGCCGCGGCGGCGGTCGCCCGCAGCTCGGCGGGGACCACCACGAACGCCCGGTCGGCAGCCTGAAGTGCGGTCACGGCGGCGTCGTCGAGTTGGCGGGGCAGGTCGACCACCACGAAGTCCCGGCCCCGCCGGGCGGCGTCCAGGGTGGCGGCCACCGCCTCGGCCGGTACCGCGATCAGGTCGCCACGGTCCCAGGAGAGCACCACCAGATCACCCCGGCTGGGCAACGCTCGCACCAGGGCCGGCGCGTCGACCCGCCCGTCGGCCCCGGTCAGCGCCGGCCAGCGCAGCCCTTCCATCTGCTCCCAGCCGAGCACCAGATCCAGGCCACCGCCGAGCGGATCGGCGTCGAGCAGGAGGGTACGCAGCCGTGCCCGGGCGGCGGTGACGGCAAGGCCACCGGCCAGGATGCTGGCACCGGCTCCGCCCCGGCCGCCGACCAGCGCCACCATCCGGGCCGAGGCCGTGGCCGCGCCCTCGATGCCGCACTCGGCGAACCGGTCCACCAGCCACGGCTCGGCCGCCGGCAACACGGCGACGTGTTCGGCGCCAAGCAGGTCGGCCACCTGCCAACCGGACTCGACGTCACCGGCCCGTCCCACCAGGACCAGCCCGGAACGGCGGGGCAGCCGCGCCCGCAGGCAGGGCTGCGCCTGGTCGCTGCCGACGAGGACCAGCGGGGATGGCCGCCAACGGGTGCGGGCGGCCGCCGGATCGGCGGCGACCTCCACCTCGACTCCGCCGGCGGCAGCGAGCCGGAGCAGGTCGTCGAGCAGGTCACCGTCCGAGGTGACGACCAGCGGCAGGCGCCGGTCAGGTGGGACGGAGGTACGGGATGGCATCGCGGCCTCCAAGCGGTCGGCGCGGGTTCACTGGGTCGAACCCTGCCGCCGCTGCCGCCCCGAACGCCGCCCCTGCCGGCTGGCCTGTGGACAACGAACCGCTGTGTGGACAACGCCCACAACGGGCGTTGATCTGTTATGGGGACGGGCCGCACATCGCACCTATCTCGACCTCGCCAACCGTGGCGGAACGTGACGCGCAACACGCATAATCGACGTCCTGTGCCGTCGGCAGAACGGCATTCCTCGCCGGATCGAGGTCATGACGCAGTCGCCAGATCACGAACATGCCCGTGTCGAGCCGAGGCTGCGGGTCGGCCCCTGGCTGTTCGACCCACGTTCCCGCGCCCGGCAGTTGGCGGCGCGCCCGGCTCCGCGGGCACTTCCGCCCGCGCCGGAGACACCTGGCGGGCCGGCCGTTCCGCCCCCGCCCCTACGGGCAGCCGCCGTCTCCGTCGAACCCGCCCACCGCGCACCCGGCCGAATGTCACACCGGGTGGTGCTGGCCGGCCTCGCGGCCGCCACGCTCGGGCTCATGCTCACCGTGCTGTGGCCGGCAACCGAGCCACCGACGGTCGCGGCCCCCGATGTGCCGTCGGACTGGGTACCGCCGCCTCCGGGTAGCCCCGAGTCCAACCTGGATGGGACCGCGTCCGCCGGCGCCCCGTCGCCGTCCGCCGCGTCGTCCGTCGGCGGGGTCTCGTCCTCCCGACCACAACTCAGTCGCAGGGCGACGCCGGCCCCGTCGCCCACCCGAGCCGACTCAACGACAGTTCCCGCCACGCCGGATACCCGCCCGACTCCCACGCCGAGCCGGCCGGCGAAACCGCCAGCGACCACCCGGCCACCCCAGCCGGAGCACCTGCCCCCTGTGCCGGCATGGCGGGAGCGTGAGCTGCGCTCGGTCAGCGGCGGCAGCGAAACCAGCATCGAGTTCGTCAACCTTCGCTCGCGATCGGTGATCGTGTACTGGTTGGACCACCGTGGGCACCGGCGGCAGTACGCCGTGCTGCCCCCGAGCGAGTCGTATCGGCAGCACACCTACGTCGGTCACCCCTGGGTGGTGACCGACCGCCGGGGCCGCGCGCTGGTCTGCTTCGAACCGAAGCGCACACCCGCCCGCGCCGTGATCAGGTGACCGTCTTCCCAGCCGTCCAACTGACGGGCTGCTTTCCTGAAGCTCACGGTTTTGTGCTGCTCGACCCCGCGCGCCTCGACCGACACCTCGGTGCGGACAGCACGGGTCGCGACCTGCTGGATCTGTTCAGTACCACCGAGGCCGGTGACACCATCGCCCGGGAGGGAATAGCGCTACCGCTGACGGGTCTGACTGCCGGGTACTACACCGTGCTGGTACGACACGCCGCGGATCATCCACCATGGCCTGCTCCGGCGCTCTCCTCGCCCGGCTGGATCCTGGGGTCGGACACCGGCTCGTTGCTGCTCTGCGGCATCGGCTACCTCCGTCACTGGAGGCCTGACCATCCGGAACACCGCCGCGTGACAGTGCCACCCGGCTGGTACGAAGCCGAAGTCCGAGGACACCCTCAAGCCGAGGGAGCCGACGACGGTACGTACGAGTTCGTACTGACCCCCAGTCCGGCCCGACCCGACTTCCGCGCCGATCCGGCCCGACAGTTCGCGATGCCCACTTAGCGGACAGGGCCTCCGCCGAACCGGCCCCCGCTGATCACGGTGTCAGTCTCGATCTCGGCAGCCGTCCAAACGTGGGAGCAGAAGTCGTCGACCGCGACACCGCCATCCTTGAGAAGGGCGGAGGTCAGCGCCGCCAGGTCCGCCCGGCGCGAAAGTCGGTAGTTGATCTGCACGGCCCACTCAGGCCGCCGACCGACAGCCTGCTCAAGGTTCGCGATGTCCACCGGCTCCCAGTCCTGGTACAGGCCGCTCGCCTCCTCCATCAGCCAGATGGACAGCCGAGTGTCTGTAGACCAGCCGCCGTGGCCCGCTATCGCCAGCTCGTCGAGAAGTCGCACGACTGCTGACCGTGACACAGCAGGGATCACGAAGGCGCTCTCGCTCATCCCGGCAACGTACAGAACGGCAGTATGGAGATCGTTTCCAGCGCTGATGATCCACCCTGATCGTCTGGTCAGCGGGGATGTCGCGCTACCCGATCGGACCTCGGTACTTGGAAACGGCTCAGGATGAAGCCACCGACGGGATCGGGGACGACCTGTGACCTGCGGTGGAGCGTTTACCGGGGAAAGGGACGACCCCCGTCGGGGGGAGACGGGGGTCGTCGGAGGTTCGGCTCCGGGGGGGTCGAGCCGAACCTACTCAGCGGTCACGGGGGGTGCAACCGCCGAGGGTCTGCCGGTGTACGAGATATGAATGCTCGTGCTGTGAACAAGTCTGCCTGAGCGGACCTGTGTACGTCGAGTGGTGTAGCCTCCACTCCCTGCGAAATCCTGCTCGCAGCGTGTGACCGCGGTCACTGTTCGCAGGCGGGTGAGGGTCGGCCCGCAGGTCCGAGCGTTCTTCAGCCCCCGGGCACCCGCCGACCATAGACCATCGGGCTAGACTTTCGCGCCGTGGGCCGAAGTGCCGCTTTCTTCGATCTGGACAAGACCGTCATCGCCAAGTCGAGCGCCTTGGCGTTCGGCAGGCCGTTCTACCGGGACGGCCTGATCACTCGGCGTGACGTGGTCAAGTCGGCGTACGCGCAGCTGATGTTCCGGCTGGGCGGCACCGACGAGCAAACCATGGCCCGAACCCGCGACTATCTCGCCACGCTCTGTAAGGGGTGGCCGGTGGAGCAGGTCCGCCAGATCGTCGCGGAGACGCTGCACGAGCTGATCAACCCTTACGTGTACGCGGAGGCCGCCGCGCTGATCGAGGAACATCAGGCCGCCGGTCGGGACGTGGTGCTGGTCTCCGCCTCGGGTGAGGAGATGGTGCGCCCCATCGGTGCGTTGCTCGGGGTGACCGACGTGATCGCCACCCGGATGGGCGTGGTCGACGGTCGGTACAGCGGCGAGGTCGAGTTCTACGCCGCCGGTCCCAGCAAGGTCGAGGCGGTAAGCGAACTTGCCACCGCCCGCGACTACGACCTGGCCGACTCGTACGCCTACTCCGACTCGTACAGCGATCGCCCGTTGCTGGAGTGTGTCGGTCATCCGTCGGTGGTCAACCCGGATCGGCAGCTACGCCGGCTGGCGGTCGAGAACGCCTGGCCGGTGCTCGAGTTCCGGCACCCGGTGCCGCTGGGCCGGCGACTGCGCGAACGGCCCGCCGTGCCGGTCGCCGCGGCGGCGCTCGGCGTGGGCGTCGGGGTGGCCATCGGCATCGCCTGGTACGGGCGGCACCGCCGCACCCGCGCCAGCGCCTCGCCGGCCTGACCCGGCCGCGCGCCCTCGTTCCGCCCGACGTGGCCGGCCGCGGACAGCCCTCGCCAAGCAGCCCTCTGCCGGTGCCGCATTGCAGGCCGACCAGGTGTGCTCATGGGACACCCGCAACGGGACGGTCAGGCGGCCAGGATCTCGTCGCCGATCGCGGTGAGCTGGTCGGCGCCCACCTCGACGGCGGACATGTAGTGGCGGAGCCAGGAGCGCAGTCCGTCCGGGGTGCCGGTGGCGAAGGCACCGGCCGCGCCCACGTACTCCGGCTCACGTTCCCGGTGCCCGACGTCGACGGCGAGCAGGCCACGTGGGTCGAATCCGGTGGAGAGCAGCACGAGACGGGCCGCGCCCCGGGCCACCACACCCGACGGGCCGGCGAACGGTCGCAGGTTGAGCAGTTCACCGTGCACGACGGCGGCCAGCACCAGCGGGGTGACCCGGGTGCCGCCGGCCACCAGTGTGGCCAACGCGTCGAGCCGGGCAGCGACCACCGGGTCGTCGATCGGGCGGCCCAGTTCGGCCTCGGTGACCACCTCGCGGGCGGCGAGCACGTGCAGCTTCGCCAGCGCCTGCCGGGGGGCTTTCGGCCAGAGTTCACTGAGCCCGGGCAGGGCTCCGGCCACCCGCAGCGCGCCCTGGAGCACCGGTTCGGTGACGGTGCCGGCGCGTACCGTCTCCCGCTCGTGGTGGTGGCCCTCCAGCCCGGCGCTGGCCACTGCGGAGCGCAGGCTCACCTCGGCCGCGACCTGGCCCCCGTGGCGGCGCAACGCCCGGTGGCCGAGGGCCCCGTCGAACCGGTCGCGGGCGCGCTCCACGGCGGCGGCGATGTCGGCGAGGTCAAGCAGCGGCGCGAGCGGATCGGCGGTCACCCCGACACGTTAGCGACGATGCCGGTACGCCCGGGCGCGAGTCACCGGCAACGCGATCCCCGCCACCCGTCCGGCCCGGACGGAGACCACCCACCGGCCGGGCGGGGACCACCCCACCGGGCCGGGTGGGGACCACCCACCGGGCCGGGCGGGCGGCCCTCTGATGGGGTCGCGCCGGGAGGGCCGCAGTCGCGACATGCGGCATCTCGGGCTTTCACGCCGCCGGGAAAGCCCGGCATGCCGCAATCCGTGACAGACCCCGCCTTCAGTCCGTGACAGACCCCGGCGTCAACCCGTGACAGACCCCGGCCGCAACCCGTGACGGGCCCGGGCGTCGAACGGGCACGCCATCCGCAGCAGCCGCTGGGAGCAGCCCTGCCCTGCACCTCGGCGCGTGGGAGGGGCCGTTGAGCGACGGGCGCGTCGGGGATCAGTCGCCTCGCTCGGCCGCCGCGACTAACCTGCCCGGAAGAGACCCAGGTCACCCGAGCAACGAGGAGTCACCGCATGAGCGAGCGGCAGCGAGCGAACCATCAATGCAGCGCGCTGGTGCCTCATGCCGGCACGAAGCGAAGCGGAGTACCGGCATGAGCGAGGCACTGGCCAACCTGCTGAACGAGACGCGCCAGTTCCCGCCGCCGGCCGAACTCGCCGCTGACGCCAACGTCACCGCGGACGCGTACGCCGAGGCGGAGGCCGACCGGCTCGCCTTCTGGGAGCGCCAGGCGGCCCGGTTGGCCTGGACGAAGCAGTGGGATCAGGTGCTGGACTGGTCCCGGCCGCCGTTCGCGAAATGGTTCGTCGGCGGGCAGTTGAACGTGGCCTACAACTGTCTCGACCGGCACGTGGAGGCCGGCCGGGGCGACAAGGTGGCGATCCACTGGGAGGGCGAGCCCGGCGACAGCCGCACCATCACCTACGCCGACCTGCACCGGATGACCTGCCAGGCCGCGAACGCGCTCACCGACCTCGGGGTGACGGCCGGTGACCGGGTGGCGATCTACCTGCCGATGATCCCGGAGGCCGCGGTCGCGATGCTGGCCTGTGCCCGGATCGGCGCCACGCACAGCGTGGTCTTCGGCGGCTTCTCCGCCGACGCGCTCACCAACCGGATCCAGGACGCCTCGGCGAAGGTCGTCATCACCGCCGACGGCGGATACCGGCGCGGCAAGCCCTCCGCGCTCAAGCCGACCGTCGACGAGGCGGTGGCGAACTGCCCGTCGGTCGAGCACGTCCTGGTGGTCCGGCGTACCGGTGAGGAGATCGGCTGGTCCGAGCGGGACCACTGGTGGCACGAGACGGTGGAGCAGGCGTCGGCCGAGCACGCCGCGCAGTCGTTCGACTCCGAGCACCCGTTGTTCATCCTCTACACCAGCGGCACCACCGCCCGCCCGAAGGGCATCCTGCACACCACCGGCGGTTACCTGACCCAGACGGCGTACACCTCGTACGCGGTCTTCGACCTGAAGCCGGAGTCCGACGTCTACTGGTGCACGGCGGACATCGGCTGGGTGACCGGTCACTCCTACATCGTCTACGGCCCGCTCTCCAACGGCGCTACCCAGGTGATGTACGAGGGCACCCCGGACACCCCGCACAAGGGCCGCTTCTGGGAGATCGTCGACCGGTACCGGGTGACCATTCTCTACACGGCGCCGACGTTGATCCGCACCATGATGAAGTGGGGCGAGGAGATCCCGGCCGAGTACAACCTCTCCTCGCTGCGGCTGCTCGGTAGTGTCGGCGAGCCCATCAACCCCGAGGCGTGGATGTGGTACAGGCAGCACGTCGGGCGGGGCGAGCTGCCCATCGTGGACACCTGGTGGCAGACCGAGACCGGCAGCATGATGATCTCGCCGCTGCCGGGCGTGACCGCCGCCAAGCCGGGTTCGGCGATGACCCCCCTGCCGGGCGTCGTCGCGGACGTGGTGGATGACCAGGGCCAGTCGGTGCCCAACGGCGGCGGCGGTTACCTCGTGCTGCGCGAGCCGTGGCCGTCGATGCTGCGCACCATCTGGGGCGACGACAACCGGTTCATCGAGACGTACTGGTCGAGGTTCGGCGCGGGGGCCAGTGGCGACGCCAACGACCCGTGGATCTACTTCGCCGGTGACGGTGCCAAGAAGGACGACGACGGGCACGTCTGGCTGCTCGGCCGGGTCGACGACGTGATGCTGGTGTCGGGGCACAACATCTCCACCACGGAGGTGGAGTCGGCGCTGGTGTCGCACCCGTCGGTGGCGGAGGCGGCGGTGGTCGGCGCGACCGACCCGACCACCGGACAGGCGATCGTCGCGTTCGCCATTCCCCGGGGCAGCACCGAGATCTCCGGCGACGCGGGTGAGCAACTCATCGCCGAGCTGCGCAACCACGTGGCGAAGACGCTCGGCCCGATCGCCAAGCCCCGGCAGATCATGCTGGTGCCGGAGTTGCCGAAGACCCGCTCCGGCAAGATCATGCGGCGGTTGCTCCGGGACGTGGCGGAGAACCGTTCGCTGGGCGATGTGACCACGTTGCAGGACTCGTCCGTGATGGACCTGATCGCCTCCGGCATGAGCGGCGGCAAGTCCGACGAGGACTGAGCGCAGGCGTACGACCAGAGGGGTGGCGGTCCGGCAGCGGACCGCCACCCCTCGTCACGTTGCGGGGGCCGCAGCCGGATCGAGATGTGACAGTGAAAACGCCTGTCAACAAAAAGGTGCAACAAATTCGGCCACGACTCTTCCCACCAGCCCCACCAGTGCCTAAGTTCACCACTGGCCCCATTCACGGGGGCCTTTTTCGCCGGCCCACAACCCCCGACGGGCCGGTTCCCTCAATCCGGAGGTACCACGTGCGGAAAGTCGCAGTGGGTCTGCTCGGGCTCTCGTTGACGGCGACAGGACTGACGGTCGGCACATCCGCCGCCGCCGCGCCGCAGCCGGAGACGCCGGCGGCCGCCCCGTCCATCGCGGAGCCCGCCCACGCCGAACACGACCTGCCGAACCCGCTGGAGGCCAAGCGCCGCGCCCTGCGCCAGGAGGGCCTCAGTGAGGTGCTCTCGGGCCGAGCCAAGGCCGAACGGATCAACGGCAGCACGGTGGTCAAGGTCGGCGAGCGGGCCACCCGTGGCGGTGCGGCCGGTCGCAACGCCAAGACCACCAAGCGCGGCCGAGGCCCCACCGAGAAGCAGTACGTCGAGCTGTCCCGGGAGCAGACCGACCGGATCTTCGTGATCCTCGCCGAGTTCGGCAACGACCGGCACCCCGACTATCCCGACCAGGACACCGATCCGAAGGTCCCCGGCCCGACGAAGTTCGACGGGCCACTGCACAACGAAATCCCCGAGCCGGACCGGTCGGTGGACAACTCCACCGTCTGGCAGGCGGACTACGACGCCGACCACTACCGGAAGCTCTACTTCGGCACCGACCCCGGTGACGAGTCGGTGAAGCAGTACTACGAGGCCCAGTCCTCCGGCCGGTACAGCGTCGACGGCGTGGTCACCGACTGGGTCAAGGTCCAGTACAACGAGGCCCGCTACGGCCGCTCCAGCGGCTACCCCTGCGGCGGGATCGTCTGCAACAACGTCTGGGCGCTGGTGCGCGACGCCGCCAACCAGTGGGTCGCCGACCAGAAGGCGACCGGGCGGACCGACGAGGAGATCGCCGCTGACGTGCGGGCGATGGACGAGTGGGACCGCTACGACCACGACGGTGACGGCGACTTCAACGAGCCGGACGGTTACATCGACCACTTCCAGATCGTGCACGCCGGCGGCGACATGGCCGACGGCGACCCGATCCAGGGTGAGGACGCCATCTGGAGCCACCGCTGGTACGCGTACGCCTCCGACCAGGGCCGCACCGGACCGTCGAACTTCCCGGCGGGCGGTACCCAGATCGGCGACACCGGTATCTGGATCGGTGACTACACCATCCAGCCGGAGAACGGCGGTCGCAGCGTCTTCTACCACGAGTACGCCCACGACCTCGGCCTGCCGGACGACTACAACGTCGTCAGCGGCGGTGACAACAACAACGAGCACTGGACGCTGATGGCCCAGAGCCGGCTCGGTGCCAAGCACGACGGTGGCATCGGCGAGCGCGGTGGCGACCTCGGCGCCTGGAACAAGCTCCAGCTCGGTTGGCTCGACTACGAGGTGATCGTGGCCGGGCAGAAGCGGACGCTGACCCTCGGCCCGCAGGAGTACAACACCAAGGAGGCCCAGGCCGCCGTGGTGGTGCTGCCCGAGCGGGAGTACACCTTCGACAACGGCGCACCGTTCGAGGGTGACAAGCAGTTCTTCTCCGGCAACGCGGACGACCTCAACAGCACCATGACCCGGACGTTCGACCTGACCGGGAAGTCGTCGGCGACCCTGTCGATGAAGGGCCGCTACAGCATCGAGGCCGACTACGACTACCTCTTCTTCGAGACCTCGGTCGACGGCGGGCAGAGCTGGACGCCGCAGCCCGGCACGGTCGACGGCGAACCGTTGAAGGAAATCTCCCCCGGGCGGTTCGCGCTGGACGGCAGTTCCGACGACGAGTGGGTCGACATCGAGATCCCGCTGGACCAGGTGGCCGGGGACAGCGTCGCGTTCCGGATGCGCTACCAGACCGACGGCGGTGTCTCCGAGGGCGGCTTCTTCGGTGACGCCGTCACCCTGACCGCCGACGGCGAGACGGTCTTCACCGACGGTGCGGAGTCCGACGCGGACGGCTGGACGTTGGCCGGCGGGTTCGAGGTGGTCGAGGCAACGTACACGCGGAGCTTCGCGAACTACTACATCGCGGGCACCCGGCAGTACATCTCGTACGACAAGTACCTCAAGACCGGCCCGTACTTCTTCGGGTACGAGAACACCAAGCCGGACTACGTGGACCACTACGCGTACCAGGAGGGGCTGCTGATCTCGTACTGGAACACCCGGTGGGCGGACAACGACACGTTCGCGCACCCGGGCGAGGGCCGGAACATGATCATCGACGCCCACCCGCGGCCGATCTACAACCTGAGCGGACAGCCCTGGCGGGCCCGCATCCAGGTCTACGACGCGCCGTTCAGTCTCAAGAAGGCGGACTCGTTCACGCTGCACCTGAACAGCCAGCCGCAGTACATCCGTGGGCAGGCCGCGCAGCCGCTGTTCGACGACACCAAGAAGTACTGGTTCCCGGAGCTGCCGAACCACGGCGTCAAGCTCCCGGCCACCGGCACCAAGATCAAGGTGCTGAAGCAGAACGGGATCTACACCAAGGTCCGCTTCTCCTGATCCGCCAGAGCGACGACGTGATGCCCCGGGCAGGCCAGCTGCCCGGGGCATCACCCCTTCGGCACCCGTCGCGGGCCACGACCGGAGCGGAACCGATGCGAGGCTGCTCGCGTCGTACCCTCGTGCCCACCACCAACCGCACCCGACTGCCGGCAGCCTGCCTCGCCATGCTGTTGGCCCTGGCCGGTTGCGGCGAGCCGGACGGAGGCACCGTGACCGCAGACCAGAGCCCCACCGCAACCGGCAGCTCTCCGGCTGGCAGCCCCCGACCGCCCAGACGGCGACGCGCCTGCGGGCGACGCCACCGGGCAACCTCCCGCCGGCCGTACCGGCGGAACGCTGTCACCCACCGAACCGCCGCTGATCGGCACCCCGACGGCGCCGCCGAGCCATCCCACCGAGCTACGCAAGACGAACGTCCTTGCCGGCCGACTCAGCCGGGGCGGCAGCGGTCCCTGCTACACCCTGGTCACCGACGACGGCCGGGAGTACGCGCTGCACGGCACCGACAAGGGCACCTTCGCCACCGGCGCCTGGGTGCGGGTGACCACCGCTGCGGCGACGGCCGAGGTGGACTGCGGCCCGGGAGTCCCGGTCAGCATCCTCAAGATGAGCCCGGTCGGTTGACCGTCCGGACACCTGTCCGGACACACCGACAACGCCGCCGGTCGTCGCCGGGGCCCGCCGCAGCCCGGTCATGATCGGCAGGACAGGGCCTAGGCTGTCGGGCATGACCGAGCAGCGTGACGAGGCCGTCGACGAGTCCTGCGTACTCACCGAGGGGCCGTGGACGCATCGGTTCGTGGGTGCCAACGGCAGCCGCTTCCACGTCGTGGAGGCCGGTACCGGGCCGATGGTGCTCTTCCTGCACGGCTTCCCCGAACACTGGTGGGCCTGGCACCGGATGCTGCCGGCGGTCGCCGACGCCGGCTTCCGCGCCGTCGCGATGGACCTGCGGGGCTACGGCGCCAGCGACAAACCACCCCGGGGGTACGACGGCTACACCCTCGCGGCCGACGTCGCCGGGCTGATCCGGGCGCTGGGCGAGCGCTCCGCCACCCTGGTCGGCACCGGTGCCGGCGGGATGATCGCCTGGACCGCGGCGTCGTTCCACCCCAACCTGGTGCGTCGGCTGGTGGTGCTCGGCGCCCCGCACCCACTGCGGTTGCGGGCGGCCATCTTCGCCGACCCACGCGGTCAGTTCGCCGCGTCGACCCCCGCGCTGAGATTCCAGCTGCCCCGGTACGAACACCTCCTCACCCGCGACGACGGCCGGGCGGTGGAGGAGATCATGCGCCGCTGGGGTGGCCCCCGCTGGGTCACCGGAGCGGACTTCGCCGACTACGCGCAGCGCTACCGGGAGGCCATGCGGATCCCGCAGGCCGCCTTCTGCGCGCTGGAGGGCTACCGGTGGGCGTTCCGGTCGGTACTGCGGCTGCACGGCTACCGGTTCGTGAAGTTGATGCAGCGACCGCTTTCCGCTCCCACCCTGCAACTGCACGGCGCGCGGGACGTGGCAGCGTTGCCGCGCACCGCCCAGGGCTCCGGGCGCTACGTCAGCGCACCGTACGAGTGGCGACTGCTCGACGAGGTCGGGCACTTCCCACACCTGGAGACACCGGAACTGGTGCTCGGCGAGATCCTGCGCTGGGCGAAGTCCTGACCCGCGCGGACGGGCTCAGACCCGCTGCTCGCGTACGTCGGTGACCTCGCCGGCGGGAGCCCAACCCTGGTAGACGCCGAAGTCGAACGCCTCCAGCCGCATCGCCTGCGCGACCGGCCAGCGTCCACCGGTGTACTCGACCCGTAGCCACCCGTCGTGCTCGGCCAGCACGATGAACGGCTGCCCCTTCCAGGTGCAGGTCGTGCGGACGTACGCCAGTTCCTCGATCTCGTTGGCCGGGACGACCCGGACGTGCCGGCCGGGGCGCACCTCGGTGAAACCCTCGGTTGCCTCCGGCTGGTACAGCCGAACCTCGCTGCCGTCCGGGCTGGCCTGGAACTCCCGTCCGCGCCAGCGCGCCACGTACCCGTCGCGCATCACCGTTCACCGACCTCCTGCCAGGAGAGCGTGTCGGCGTCGAGCACGGCGATCAGCCGCTCGGTGCCCGAGGCGTCGATGCGCACCAGTTGGGCACCGTGCGGCAGCCGGACGCTGTCCACCTTGAACTCGGCCAGCACCTCACTGCCCGAACCGGGGGCGAAGCCGTTGCCCCGGAACGGGGGCCGTTCGATGACCCAACCCTCCATCGCCCGCATGGCTGCCTCGTTCTGCCCGCCGTAGGGGATGCGGTACAGGCTCGGCCGGTACGCCGGCCACCGGAGCACGTAGATCTGCTCAGCGTCCGGCGCGAAGGGCGACTCGGGATGGTTGAGGCCGAGCGCCTGGTAGAGGGCGGTCGGGGTGGTCAGATGCGCCAGCTCGCCCGCCCGGTGGACGAATCCGGAGACCCGGTCGTAGCCCCGTTCCAGGTAGTAACCGAGTTGGCTCGGGGCGATCGCCTTCTGCATCACGATCGGCCGGGCCAGGTCACCCGCCGGCGCCGCCTGCCGTGGACTGCTCGCCGGTGCGGAGGCTTCGACGGTCGGCTCGGGCTCGCCTTCGGCGTCGTCGCCGAGGCCGAGTTCGGCCGCCCAGTTCGCCAGGCCGACGATCTGCTCGCCGGGCAGCTTCGCGCCCACCGGGGTGCCGGGGTTGACCGCGAACGACCACGAGGGATCGGGCCACCTACGGATCAGCTGGACGAAGCGGACCTGGACCGTCTCGGCCGCCGGATCGGTGTGATCGGCGAGGCGCTGCGGGGAGGTGTAGGCCACCACGAAGGTCTGCCCGTCCAGCTGCACGGCCGGCCAGACGAAGCCCGGGTCGCCGGGGCGGCTGCCGGGGGCGGAGTCGGCGGCGACCGGCATGAGGACCCGGGCCAGCAGCAGCGTGGACAGGAAGGTATCGGTGCTGCCGGCCTCGGCGGCGCCGTACAGGTCGTCCTCCACCTCGTTGGCGGGCCGGAAGGGCGGACCGGCGACGGGCGGGGTGGTCGTACCGGACGTGGGGTCGGGCACCGAGGACTCGGCAGCCGCGGACGCCTCCGTGGTCGACGGCGTGGCCGGCGCGGTTGACGCGGGTGCCGGGGACGGCGACGTCGCTGACGACGGTGCGGACACCGGCGTGAACAGCGAGGGCGTCTCCGTGACCGGGGCGGCCGGGTGGGCGTCGGCCGGTGGCGCCACCTCAGCGCCGGTGTCCGTCCCGACCTGGCTGGGCGGTGCCGGGTTGGCCGTCGGAGCAGCGGCCGTCGGCTCGGGGATCACCGTCCGGACCGGAACGGTCGGCTCGGGCGTCGCTGCCGGCGCCGTGACGGTCGGCTCGGGCGTCGCTGCCGGCGCCACGACGGTCGGCTCGGATCCCGACATCGTCGGCTCCGGGCGGGGGGCCGGGAAGCGTACCGTCGGCTCGGGGTCGGGGGCCGACGGCTCCGGTGCCGGCCCGGGCGGGGCCGCCACCTCGGCGTCCTCGGGTGTCGTACGGGCCGACGGCGCGCCCGCCTGGTTTCCCGTCCGCCCCTCGCTGTCCGGCGCCCCGCCGGGCTGACCCGGGTGACCGTTGGTCAGGGTGAGGTCGCGGGCCTCGATGATGGTGCCCTCTATGACGATCGGGGTGAAACCGCGGCGCGGCGCGGGCGGAGCGGAGACCGGCTCGGCCGCCGAGGTCGGCTGTTCCTCCACCGGCTGGCGACGGGGTAGGGCCTCGGTCGGGTCACCGCCGCCGGCGGTCGGATCACCGCCGCCCGGTGCCGCCCAGCCAGCGGGGGTGCTCACCCGCAGCGGCCGGACCGGCCCATCGGGCGGCGGCAGTGGTTGGGTCGCCTCCTCGTTCGGGACGGGTCGCGTCCGGGTGGTGGCCTGCTCGTTCTCGCTGAACACGAAGGCGCGGGTCGGCCCGTCGGACGGCGGTTCGCCGGCCGGTCCGCGCCGGGGAAAAGGCTGACCGCCCCGGAACCGGGACGGTGGTGCGGCCCGCTCGGAGAGGCGGTCACCTCGGTGCGTCGAGTGACCGTTCGCGGGCTCGAAGAAGGATCGCTGACCTGTCGGTTCGGGGCCGGACCCGGCCGGACGTCCGTTGCTGGGAGCTCCGGGCCGCTCCGGTGCCATCGGCCATCCCGGCCCGGCGGAGGTCGACTCCTCGTTCCGGCCTGGCGACGGCCGCCGCGGCGGCATGCCGCCCCTGCTGGGGCCGTCCGGGCGGGCACCGCCGAGATCACCCGGCCGCTGGGGGCCGGCCACACCGGCACGGCCCGTCCCGCTGCTGTCGGGTTGGGCCGGACGGGGCGGGCCGGGCGCCCGGTCGGCGGGCTCCGGTCGGTGCGGACCGGCGACCGTGCCCGACGCCGCCGACGGCACCTCGGGCAGATGAAAGGCCGCCGGCACCACCGGTGGTGCCGGGGAGAGCTGAGTCGGCCGGACCGGGCCCGGCGATCGCGGTGGGGACGGCGGGTTCGGCGTCACCGGGGCGGACGACGCCGAGGCGGCGTCGCGGGCCCGGTTCAGCGCCTCCACGCGTTCCAACCGGGCGCGAGCGCCCACCGTACGGCCGGGTAGCCGGACATCACCTCGGGACAGCTGGGAGACGTACCAGGCGGGCAGGTAACCCTCGATGGGCAGGCCCGGGTTCACCGCCAGCCACCACTCGTGGTTCGGCCAGCTCGCGGCGAGTTCCGGGTAGCCGGTGCGTCGGCTGGGGCCGGCGTGCTCACCGAGGCAGGCGCGCATCGCCTCGGCGGAGGTGAACGCCAGCACGTGCGTGCGGCCGCCGGTTGTCCAGGTGCCCCAACCCACCGGTGTGTGCCCTGCGGCCGCCTGGGCGGAGACCGGCAGCAGCAGCTCGACACCGGACAGGATGCGGAAGTAAAGCTGCTGGTCATTGCCGTGCAGCGCATCGCGCATCGCCGCCTCGGCCCCGGTGGCCGGCTCCCAGTCGGTCACGGCCACCCCTCCTCCCGGGCACAGGCCATAGGTATCGGATACAACCTACAAGGTGATCACAAGATCACAATGTCAGGCTGGCGGTGGCCCGCCCGGTTCACCAGCAACCGATAACATCCCGTTCCGGTGTCGACACGATACGGAGGCGGTCGATGTACCGGGTACCAGGCGCGCCGCGACACCGGCGAGGTGCTCGACGCTCGCCGTACCTCCACCTGACGGCTCCGCTCGCAGCCCTGCTGGCCGGCTCGATGACCACGGTCGCGGCGACGCCGGCCCGTGCCGCGCCGGGATGCGCGTCGCCACCGGCACCGGCCCGGCCGGTCTCCGCGACCCCGTGGGCACAGCAACGGTACGCCCCGGAGCGCCTCGCCCGGCTGGCCACCGGCGCCGGAGTCACCGTGGCGGTGGTCGATTCGGGCGTGGACCGGCGGCATCCTCAACTGGCCGGGCGGGTGCTCGCCGGCACCGACCTGCTCGATGTCGGCGGCGACGGCGGCCTCGACTGTGTCGGTCACGGCACCGGCGTGGCGAGCATCATCGCCGCCGCGCCACGCGACGGGACGATCTTCCGTGGGCTGGCGCCGAAGGCCCGGATCCTGCCGGTCCGGGTCAGTGAACAGCAGGTCGTGGACGGGCGCGGGACGGGACGCACGGCGGCGCCCCGGGACCTCGGCCGGGCCATCCGCTGGGCGGTCGACCAGGGCGCCACCGTGGTAAACCTCTCCGTGGTGCTCTACGCCGACCATCCCACGGTCCGCACGGCGGTCGCGTACGCCCTCAGCCGGGACGTGGTCGTGGTGGCCGCCGCCGGCAACCTGCCCGGTGGTGACGAACGCCGCCCCTATCCGGCCACCTATGACGGCGTGCTCGGGGTCGGTGCGGTCGGCGCGGACGGGGTGCGGGCCGACTTCTCGCAGACCGGCGCCCACGTGGATCTCGTCGCTCCCGGTGTCGATGTGCTGATCGCCGCCACCGGGCACGGTCACCGCAGCGCCGACGGAACCAGCTACGCAGTGCCCTTCGTCGCCGCCACCGCAGCCCTGCTGCGGCAGTACCGCCCCGACCTCAGCGCGGTCGAGGTGGCCCGGCGGATCGTCGCCACCGCCGATCCGGCGCCCGGTGGTGGGTACGGCGCGGGGGTGCTCAATCCGTACCGGGCGGTGACCGAGACCGGGTCGGTGCCGGGGCAGGCGCGGCCGGCGACCGGGCTGGCCGACGACCGGCCCGATCCGACGCTGCTGGCGCAGCAGGACCGCCGGAGCGACGCGCGCAGCCGTGCACTGCTGCTGACCGGCGTGGGGGTGCCTTTGGTGGCTGCCGTCGTGCTGGCCGCGACGGTGTTGCCCCGAGGCGTGCGCCGACGATGGCGTCCGGCCGACCACGAACACGACGCGGGGTGACGCCGATCGGCGTCACCCCGCGGAGCGGTCACTGGAAGAGGCTGGTGTTCCGCTTCTCGGTGTCGAGGTAGTCGGCCGCGGACTCGTCCACCGCGAGCTTGATGTCCCGCAGCATCACCTGGAGGTCCTGCGAGGCGTTACGCCACCGTGCCTGCCGCTGCTCGTAGGCCTGCTGGGCCGCACCGGACCAGTTGGCGACAAGCGGCGCCGCGTCGCGCTCCAACTGGCCGAGTTGTGCGTCCAGCGTGTTCAGCGCCCGTTGGATGTCCGCGCTGGCCTGTTGCAGCGCGGCGAAGTTGACGACCAGCACACCGTGCTCCATCGGATTCTTCTCCCTGGGGTCGTGGGCTAGAGCGGCAGTTGGATGCCGCCGCGGTTGGTGGCGGCCACCCGAGCGGCCGCCTCGGTGTCCGACGCGTCGTACCGCGTACCGGCGGTGCGGATCGCACCCGCCGTCTCCCGCAACGCCTGCTGCAACCCGGCCTGGTCCTCCGCCCACTTCCGTTTGACCTGCTCGAACGACCGGCCACCAGCCCCTCGCCAGGCCTGCTGGAGGATCTCCAGCTGGACCAACAGTCCACTGAGCATCGACTGCAACGACTGGTCGGTCTGCTCGAACTTCGCCGCGGTCTGCTGCATCACCGCGGCCTCTGCCTGGGTCTGGGACACCTTGGACGTCACCTCGTCTCCTCGATCGTGGCTGGCCCTACGGCGGAAACGCACCACCCACGACGCCGGAGGCGAGCACGACGCGGGATGGGCCAACGAGAACTCGTCGCTGAGAGTAGCGACACGATCGCGGTTCTGCTACCCCACCGCGTTCCCCTGTGGACAACGCGATCGCTCGCCGGTAATTACGATGGGCGGCGGCAAAGTCGCGATAGGTGACCGGCTTGGGGAGGGTGTGGTGGCGACAACCCTCACTCCCACCCGCCCGGACGCGGCCGCTCTCCCCCGCTCCGGCGACCCGTCTTGCGGCTCCGGGCCTCGGATCCGCCCCACCGGGCCGCGACGACGCACCGGCCGTCGGGGGCGCACGACCCGGTTTCGCTCCGGTCAGATCGTCACGACCCAGGTGGTGGCGGCGACGCTCGTCGCCGTACCGGGCCGGGGTCCGCTGGCGACGGCCGCCACGACGCTGGTGGTGGTCGCGCTGCTCGCCGTGACCTGGTGCCGGGTTCGTCGGCGATGGCTGCACGAGTGGCTGGTCATCGGCCTCGGCTATCTGGTCCGGCGGCGGGTGACCAGACCCCACTCCGGCCCCACCGAGCTGCTCGGCCTGGTGGACCCGCACGCCGTGATCCGTCCCGTCTGGCTGGGCGATGGTCCGGCACCGGTGCTGGACGACCCGGGCGGCCTGGTGGCGCTGCTGGAGATCGGCGACCCGGCCGACCTGCTCGGTGCGGGCAGCCGGTCACTACCGTCACCCGCGTCACTGCTCCCGGTCGAGACCGACCAGACGCCGCCCGTACGCGTGCAACTTCTCCTCACCGGCACGCCGGCGCCGGTGGTCGGTGCCGGCGGCGGCGCGGCGGCCGTCTCCTACCGCCAGCTCACCGACGGGCAGCTGGCCGGCCGGGAGCGGGCGGTGCTGGCGGTACGGGTGTCGCGGGCGCCGGGCTGGCCGGAGGAGGCGCTGCGGCACACTCTCGGGGGCACCGTCCGGCGGCTCGTCCGACGGCTGCGGCCCCTTACCGTGCGACCGATGGGCGAGCAGCCGATCCGGCGGGTGCTCGCCGAGTTCGCCCACCACGACGGACGGCCGGTGCGGGAGTCCTGGCAGGCGGTCCGCTGCGGCGGCCTGCTGCAGACCACCTTCCGGTTGAGTCGATGGCCGGGCGGGGACGCGGCCACGCTCGTGCCCCGGCTGTGGGGGCTGCCGGCGACCGCGATCACGGTGTCGCTGCACACCGGGACGGAGCGGCCGGCAGCCACCGGGCTGCTCGTACGGCTGGCCGCGGCGACGCCCTCCGAGCTGTCGGAGGCGGCCCGGCAGTTGCGGCGGACGGTGGCCGCCGACGGCGCGGCGGTGGAGCGGCTCGACGGCGGGCAGTTGGCTGGGCTCGCCGCAACGCTGCCGTTGGCTCTGCCCGGGGCGCCGACGCTGACCGCTGCCGGGAGACCGGAGCGGGAGGTGTCGTTCGGTCGCGACGACCTGGAGCGGGAGCTGCCGTTCGGTGCCGCCGGGCTGATGCTCGGCGTCAACCGGCACGGCCACGCTGTCACCGTCCGGCTGTTCCGGCCGGAGAGCACCCGACTGGTGCTCGTCGGTGGGGTGCCCGCCGCTCAACTGATCGCCGTGCGCGCGATGGCACTCGGTGCCCGGGTGATCGTCCAGACGGCTCGGCCGCACGCCTGGGAGCGGTTCGTCCGGGGCACCGGCGGGCCGGGCGGGCCTGTTCCGCTGACACCGCCGGACCGCCCGGTGGCGGGAGCACCCGGCACGCCGCTGGCCCCGGTGCTCGTGGTGCTGGACGCACCAGCGCCGGCCGGTCCACGGCCAGGCACGGCCTGGCACACCACGCTGCTGGTCCGCGACGTGCTGGCCCCGGCCGACGCGGACGCGTTGGGCCGGGCCGACCTGGCGGTGTTCCAGCCGCTCAACCCGGCCGAAGCCACCGTCGCCGGCAACGCGCTGGGGCTCGGCGACGCGGCGGAGCTGCTGACCCGGATCCGGCACGACATGGTCGCCGTGGTCAACCGGCGGGCCCTGCGTTGGGCGCTGCTCGCCTGCACCCCGATCGAGGCGCAGCTCATCGACGGCCGGGCTCTGCGCCGGGCACAATGATCTCGCGGGTTCCGCCCACGCGCCCGCCGTGGCACCATGCCCGCCATGGGTTTTCTGAAAGGTCTACTGATCCGGGTCGGCGCCACGGCGGTGGCCTTCTGGCTGGCCACACTGCTCATTCCGGGCATCTCGCTCGACACGGAATCGGTCTCCGAGACGATCCTGACCCTGGTCCTCGTCGCGGTCATCTTCGGCGTGGTCAACGGGGTGCTACAGCCGATCATCAAGACCGTCGGCTGTGGCTTCTACCTGCTCACCCTCGGCCTGATCGCACTTGTGGTCAACGGCCTGTTGTTCCTGCTCACCGGCTGGATCGCGGATCAGGCCGGGCTGCCCTTCGACGTCGACGGCTTCTGGCCGGCCGCGGTGCTGGGGGCGCTCTTCGTCGGCGTCGTCACCTGGATCCTCGGCGCCATTCTCGACCGCGACTGACCGCCTTCCGGCACACCGCCGACCCGGCCGGTGGTCACCCACCGGCCGGGCGCGGGCGGACCAGCGCGACGAGGCCGTGAGCCCGCTCACCAGCAAGGATCGACAACCCCGGACGCCCCTTACGGTGGAGCCGTGACGTCGCTCCGCCTCGGCTACCTCTACGGACTTGGTGCCTACCTACTGTGGGGGTTCTTTCCGCTCTACTTCAAGCTGCTGCGCCCAGCCGGCCCGCTGGAGATCCTGGCGCACCGGGTGGTGTGGTCCGTCGCCTTCGTCGCACTGCTGCTCGTGGCGCTGCGCAACGTCGGCTTCCTGCGGTCCCTGCTGCGCCGGCCACGGACGCTGGCGGGCATCGGTGCCGCCGCCACGCTGATCGCGGTCAACTGGTTCACCTACATCTACGGCGTCAACTCGGACCGGGTGGTGGAGACCGCCCTCGGCTACTTCATCAACCCGCTGGTCGTGGTCCTGCTCGGGGTGCTGGTGCTACGCGAGCGGCTGCGCCCGGCGCAATGGTTGGCGCTCGGCGTCGGTGCCCTGGCCGTGGCCGTGCTCACCGTCGACTACGGCCGGCTGCCGTACCTCGCGCTCATCCTGGCGTTCACCTTCGGCGGGTACAGCCTGGTGAAGAAGCGCCTCGGCCTGCCCGCGGCGGAGGGCCTGTTCGTCGAGTCGGCTGTGCTGTCGCTGCCCGCGCTGGGCTACCTCGGCTGGCTCGCCGCCACCGGTGACGCCGCGTTCGGCCACGTCTCGGCCGGACACACGGCCCTGCTGGTGCTCGCCGGAGCGCTGACCGCCATACCGCTGCTGCTCTTCGCCGGTGCCGCCAACCGGCTGCCGCTGACCGCGCTCGGCATGCTCCAGTACGTGGCGCCGATCCTCCAACTCGGCTGCGGCGTACTGATCTTCCACGAGCCGATGCCGCCGGCCCGGCTGGCCGGCTTCGCCCTGGTCTGGCTCGCCCTGATCGTCTTCACCGCCGACGCGGTACGCCAGGCGCGGCACACCCGCCGCCTGCGCCTGGACGGCACCGTGCCACCCACGGCGGCGGTCGCCACCAGCCGCTGAGGTCGCCACCAGCCAGCAGCCGCCGAGGTCACCAGCCAGCCGCTGTCGTTCCGGCTCAGCGGACCTCGTAGGCGAGTACGGGAGTGCCGTCGGCACGGATCAGTTCCAGCCGGACCAGTTGGGCGTTGGTGAAGCGGGTCGCCCCGGTGATCCGCAGGTCGTCGCCGGGTGCTGCCAGCCAGGAACCGATCTGCTCCTGCGAACCGTCCCCGGCGTGCGCCACCAGCCGGAAGGCGTTCGCCTTGCCGTACCCGGCCCGCTCGTCGTAGCCGCAGTGCATGGTGACCTCGGTGCCCCAGTTGGTGCCGGTCAGGCCGATCTCGGCGTGCACCGGGACCGTTCCGGCGACCGGTTGCATCTGCACCATCCGCACCTGGCCGCCCGGCGCGTTCGGGCCCTGCCCGGGCAGCACCGTGGCCACCCCGAAGCCGACCACCAGAGCGAACGCGGCGGCGGCCAGCCCGATGACCGCGTACCGCAGCCGGCTGGCCTGCCGCTCGCGGCGGCGGCGGTCCCGCGCGGCGTTGAGCAGCTCGGGCACCCGGGGGTTCTCCGGCGGCGGCAGGAACTGTTCCAGGCTGGCCGGATCCAGCCGGCCGAGCAGGCCGGGCAGCACGGCGATCTCGGAAACCGACTGCTGGCAGGCCGGGCAGTCGACGAGATGCCGTTCGTAGGCCACGCGGTCGGCTGGGGAGAGCGCACCAAGCACGTACGCCCCGTCGTCGTACGCGAACTCGCAACGGTTCATCCGGTCACCCCCATCTCGGCCAGGACCAGCCGCAGGGAGCGCAGCGCGTAATGGGTGCGGGACTTCACCGTGCCCGGCGGCACGCCCAGCCGGGAGGCTGCCTCGGAAACCGATCGCCCCTGGTAGAAGCACTCCACCAGGACGTCGCGGTGCGAGGGACTGAGCCGGTTGAGCGCCTCCGCGACCGTCCACGCCTCGACGGCGCGCTCGGTTTCGTCGACGACCTCCGGCGGCTCGGGCAGTTCGTCGGTGTAGACCTCGCCGACCCGGGTGGATCGCCGCCGCCAGGCGTCGATCGCGAGGTTGCGCGCGGTGGTGAAGAGCCAGGCACGTACCGAACCGCGCCGGGGGTCGAGCGACTCCGGGTGCCGCCAGGCCCGCAGCAGCGTCTCCTGCACCAGGTCCTCGGCGCGCTGCCGGTCGCCGTTGACCAGCCGCAGCGCGTGCGCGTACAGCGCCTCGGCATGCTCGTCATGCAGGGCGCGCAGCAGGTGGGCGTCGTGGTCGCTGATGGTCTTCTCCTCGCTCTCGGCGCGAGCGGGCGCGGTGTTACGACCAGAGATACGTGCTGTCACGCCTATCGGTTCATTCCCAGCTCAAACCTGGGATTCCCGAGGTGGAGTTCATCGCTGGTTCACATCGACGCTGACCCGCGCTCACCGCGCCGCCCTAGCGTCCGGCGGGTACGCGTCGGTGACCTGCACCGACGTGCACCGACCCTCAGGAGGATCCTCCCCATGAGCGACCGTCCCCGGCTGCTCCCGCTGCTGGGCACCCCCCGCCACGGCAGCCGCGACGCCATGACCTGCCTCTACCGCTGCGGCAACGCCTGTGACCACCCGGTACCCAACACCTCCGACAACCCGTACTTCGGTGATGTGGTGAACGCCGAGGTCAGCCGCCGCGGTGTGGTCCGCGCCGGGGCGGTCGGCGCTCTGGTGCTCGGTTTCAGCGGCGCTGCGGCCGGCGCGCTGGCCGGCGCGGCTCCCGCCGCCGCAGCCCCGGTCCCCCCGGTGCCCCCGGCCGGTCAGCCGGCGGCGGCCGGCCGTCGCCCGGGCAGCGGTGCCCTGAGCTTCAAGCCGATCCCGCCGAACACCCTCGACACGTTCGTCGTTCCGAACGGCTACGACCACGCCGTGGTCATCCGCTGGGGTGACCCGGTGGTGCCCGGTGCGCCGGAGTTCAACCTGCGCCGGCAGACCGCCGCCGCGCAGGCCAAGCAGTTCGGCTACAACAACGACTTCGTCGGCGTGCTGCCGCTGGACAAGCGCGGCAAGCGCGCGCTGCTGGTGGTCAACCACGAGTACACCAACGAGGACCTGATGTTCCCGGGCTTCACCAGCCAGGACGCGCTAAGCGTCGAGCAGGTGAAGGTGGCGATGGCCGCACACGGCATGTCCGTGGTGGAGATCGAGCGGGTCGCCGGCACCGGCCAGTGGCAGGTCGTCGACTCCGGCCGCCGACCGTACAACCGCCGCGTCGACGCGCTGAGCAGCAAGTTCGAGCTGACCGGCCCGGCCGCCGGCTCGTCGTTCCTGAAGACGGCCGCCGACCCGAAGGGTCGTACGGTCATCGGCACGCTTAACAACTGCGCCGGCGGCGTCACCCCCTGGGGCACCGTGCTGTCCGGTGAGGAGAACTTCAACCAGTACTTCGTCGGCGGCGACGCGGCGCCGGAGTCGGAGAAGGCCCGGCTGGCGCGCTACGGCATCTCCACCACCGCCCGCTACCCCAGCGGCAGCCGCAAGTGGGACCGGGCCGCCGACCGCTTCGACCTCGCCAAGCACCCCAACGAGGCCAACCGGCACGGCTGGGTCGTGGAGATCGATCCGTTCGACCCGGAGAGCCGCCCGCGCAAGCACACCGCGCTCGGCCGGTTCAAGCACGAGGGCGCGAACGTCATCGTCGCGCGCAGCGGGCACGTGGTCGCGTACATGGGCGACGACGAGCGCTTCGACTACCTCTACAAGTTCGTCTCGGACAAGAAGTTCATGAAGGGTGACTCCTGGGTCGCCCGCAAGCACAACCTGACGCTGCTGGAGTCGGGCACCCTCTACGTCGCCAAGCTCGACCAGACCAGCGCCGGTGAGATCGACGGTTCCGGCAGCCTGCCCAGCGACGGCGCCTTCAACGGCAGGGGCCGCTGGATCAAGCTGGTCAGCGGCAACCGCTCCTACGTGGACGGCATGACCGCCGCCGAGGTGCTGACCTTCACCCGCATCGCCGCCGACAAGGCCGCGGCGACCAAGATGGACCGCCCCGAGGAGGTGGAGATCAGCCCGCGCACCGGCAAGGTGTACGTGGCGCTGACCAACAACTCCGCCCGTGGGGTCGGCAGCAACCCGGCGCCGGACGAGGCCAACCCGCGTACCGCGAACCGGCACGGGCAGATCCTGGAACTGGTCGAGGACCGGGGGGACAACACCTCCGACACGTTCCGGTGGTCGCTGCCGATCGTCTGCGGCGACCCCGCGGACCCGTCGACCTACTTCGCCGGGTACGACAAGACCAAGGTGTCGCCGATCTCCTGCCCGGACAACCTGCTCTTCGACCGGGCCGGCAACCTGTGGATCTCCACCGACGGCAACGCCCTGGGCAGCAACGACGGGCTCTTCGCTACGCCCATCGAAGGGCCGGAGAAGGGCCACCTGAAGCAGTTCCTGACGGTGCCGGTCGGCGCGGAAACCTGCGGCCCGTTCTTCACCGAAGACGAGCGTTCGGTCTTCGTGGCCGTGCAGCACCCGGGTGAGATCACCGGTGCCACGGTCGACGACCCGGCCTCCACCTGGCCGGACGGCGACTACGCCAAGCCGGGTGTGGTGGTGACCTGGCGGCTGGACGGCGGACCGGTCGGTAGCTGACCCCGATCCGGCATCGCGCCGGCCGCCCATCCGACGGCCCTCTCCCCACCAGGGAGGGGGCCGTCTCGGCAGGTGCCGAGGGTCAGTTGTCGGCGGCCAGGCCGTCGGCGATGGCGCGCGCGGCGGTGAGCAGTTTCGTCCGCACCACCCGGGCGGAGGTCATCATCTCGCTGGCCGGCAACGCGCAGGCCAGCACCGTGCGCCGTTCCATGTCCTTGTCCGGGCACACCAGTACGGCGGCGCAGGCCACACCCTGCCGGAACTGGCCCAACTCCAGCTGCATCCCGCGTCGGTCCCCCGCCGACAGGTCGGCCTCGAAGGCCTCAGGGGTGGTGAGGGTGGCGCTGGTGAACGGACGCATGCCGTACTCGCGCAGGTAACGTTGGCGCTGCTCGGCGGTGAGCGTGGCGAGCAGGGCCTTGCCGAGCGCGGTCGCATGCGCGCCCTCGTCGAACCCGGGGACGAGATCCTCCAGGTACGGCGAGCGGTGTCCCTCCGCCACGGCGGTGATCGCCACCTGGCCACCCACGAACCGGCCCAGGAAGTGACTCCAGCCGGTCTCCAGGGCCGCCCGCCGCAGGCTCTCCCCGATGGCCGGTGAGCCGCGGAACGCGGCGACCAGCTCGCGGTAGCGGTCGGCCACCTCCAGACCCACGATGTACGTGCCGTCCTCCCGACGGATCACATAGCCCTCGTAGGCGAGGGTGCGGACCAGGTGGTACGTGGTGGCCACGGTCAGCTCGCAACGGCGGGCTATCTGTTTGACCGTCAGGCCCCGCGGGGCACGACCGACCGACTCAAGCACTCGAAGCGCGCGGGAGACACTTCGGATCAGGTCCGAAGGTTCCGCCAGGGGGTCACGCACAACCACCTCCGCCACCGGGGACTTACACCATATGAAAAAGCGGCCCGCCGCGAAACGCCTGATCGGGTGGATGATCCAAGGTAATCGAGTACGCGATGTGAGGTGCACCGCACTTTCCGTTGCCGAGATGCGGCTGGCGTAGGTTGGCCGCACCATGACCCACATCGCCCCTCCACGTACCTCGGCGACTGTCGCACGGCCTGTCCGGGCCAGTGCGGTCGCGGTCACCGTCACGATCGTCTGTGTCCTGCCGGTCTTTCTGGTCGGCGGTCTCGCCGTGCAGATGCGGGAGGAGTTGGGTTTCTCCCCCGCCGGCCTGGGACTCGTCGTGGCGGTCTATTTCGCGGTCGGTGCCCTCGCCTCGGTGCCCTCCGGTGGGCTGGTCGAGCGGTGGGGTGCCGCCGTGGTGGCCCGGGCCGGCATCGTGGTGTCCGCCGGCTCCCTGCTGGCCGTTGCGGTGGCCGCCCGGTCGTATCCGGTGCTTGTCGGTCTGCTCGCCGTGGCCGGCACCGCGAACGCACTCGGTCAACTGTCCAGCAACGCCCTGCTCGCCCGGCACGTCCCGCCCCGTCGGCAGGGCCTGTCGTTCGGCGTCAAGCAGGCGGCCATCCCGGTCTCCACCCTGCTTGCCGGCGTGGCGGTGCCCACCGTCGCGCTGACCGTCGGTTGGCGGTGGGCCTTCGTGGCGGCAGCCGGTGCCGCACTGGCCGCGCTGCCGGCCGTACCCGCGCAGGGCGCCCAGCCCGCACGGCGGCGCACCGGAAGGACCGGCGGCGCGAGCCCGGGACTGGTGCTCGTCGGGGTGGCCGCGACGCTGGCCGCGGGTGCGGCGAACGCGCTGGGCACCTTCGTGGTCGACGCCTCGGTCGATCGGGGTCTCGGTCCGGGAATGGCCGGGCTCACCCTGACCCTCGGCAGCGCGGTCTGCGTGGCGGCGCGGATCGGGGTCGGCTGGCTGGCCGACCGACGCACCGGCGGACACATCGCGGTGATCGCCGCTCTGCTGGTGGCCGGTGCGGTGGGGCTGGGCCTGCTCGCGGTGGCCGGCCCCGGGCCGTTGGTGGTGGGCGTGGTGCTCGGCTTCGGTCTCGGCTGGTCCTGGCCCGGGCTGATGAACTTCGCGGTGGTCCAACTGCATCCGCAGGCACCGGCCGCGGCCACCTCGATCACGCAGACCGGGGTGTACGCGGGCGGCTGCCTCGGCCCGCTCGCCCTCGGCCCCCTGGCCGCCGCAGCCGGCTACCCCGCGATGTGGCTGACAGCCGCCGTCGCCATGCTCGTCGCCGCCACCCTGATGCTGACGGCCACCCGCCTACTCCCCACCCCCGCTGACCCACACCCGCGCCCAAGCGGTTGATCAAGAAGTTTGCGTCTAGATCCGCGCGGACGGCGACCAAAACTTCTTGATCACGCCGATGGAGGTGGGGGTGGGTCAGCTGGTGCGGTCGGCGATGTGGTCGCAGAGGGATTCGAGGGCGTGGCGGGCCGGACTGGCCGGCAGGGGTGCCAGTTGGGCGCGGGCGTCCTCGGCGTAGCTGCGGACGGTTTCGCGGGCGCGCTTGAGAGCAGGGCTCTCGCGGAGCAGGCCGAGCGCCTCCGCGTGCCGGGTGTCGTCGGTCAGCGGCCCGGTGGCCAGGATCTCCCGCAGCCGCACCGACGCGGCGTCCGCGTCGTCGGAGGCGAGGGCGTAGAGCACCGGCAGGGTGGGCACGCCCTCCCGCAGGTCGGTGCCGGGCGTCTTGCCCGACTCCGTCGACTCGCTGGCGATGTCGAGCAGATCATCGGAGAGCTGGAAAGCCACCCCGATGGTCTCGCCGTACCCGGCCAGCGCCGCCACGTGCTCCGGCGTCGCCCCACTGAACTGGGCGCCGAAGTGCGCGCTGGTGGCGATCAGGGAGCCCGTCTTCTCGGCGATCACCCGCAGGTAGTGCGCCACCGGATCGTCGTCGGCCCGGGGGCCGACGGTCTCGGCGATCTGGCCGTGGACCAGCCGGGCGAACGTCCGCGCCTGCAGGCGTACCGCCTCGGGGCCCAGCTCGGCCGCCACGTCCGCGGCCCGGGCGAAGAGGTAGTCGCCGACCAGGATGGCCACCGAGTTGGTCCACCGGGAGTTGGCGCTGGGCGCGCCCCGGCGCACCGATGCCTCATCCATCACGTCATCGTGGTAGAGCGTGGCCAGGTGGGTCAGCTCCACCACCACGGCCGCCGAGACGACCTCGGCTCGGGTTGGATCGCCGAACTGGGCGCCCAGGGCCACCAGCAGCGGCCGGAACCGCTTCCCGCCGGCCTCCACCAGATGCCGCGCCGCCTCGGTGACGAACGGGTCGGCGCTGGCGATGCTGGCCAACAGCTCCGTTTCCACCGCTGCCAGCACGCCGAGTACGGACTCCTCGCTGCGCGGATCGGCGAGGTGAAGCCCGAGCGCGCCGAACTGACCCGCGCTGGAGCGGCTCCGGCGAGCACCGGAGCCGGTGACACCTGAACCCTCGCCACCCCTAATCACCACGCCTCCACCATGCCACACACGTTCTACCTGCACCGGACCGGGGATACACGGCGAGGGCCGGCCCACAGAGCGTGGACCGGCCCTCGATCGGCAGGTCAGCCGCTACCGGACGAAGTCGGCGGCGGAGGACGCGAGATCGAGCAGCGGCGACGGCGCGACGCCGAGCACCAGCGTGGCGAGCACCCCGATCACCAGCGCCGCCGAGGTGAGCCCGCCGGGAACGGCCACCGTCGGCGTCGAGTCACCCGGCTCGGAGAGCCACATCAGCACCACGACCCGCAGGTACGGGAAGGCCAACACCATGCTGGTCAACACACCCGCGATGACCAGCCACACCTGCCCGCCGTCCAGCGCCGGGCCGAAGACCGCGAACTTGCTGGTAAAGCCGCTGGTCATCGGGATACCCGCGAAGGCGAGCAGGACGAAGGTGAAGACGGCGGCATAGACCGGCGACCGCCGTCCCAGCCCGGCCCAGCGGGACAGGTGGGTCGCCTCACCGTCGGCGTCGCGCACAAGCGTCACCACCGCGAATGCGGCCAACACCGTGAAACCGTACGCGACCAGGTAGAACATGGTGCCGGAAAGGCCCTCACTGCCCGGCGCGAGCACACCGACCAGCAGGTAGCCGGCGTTGGCGATGGACGAGTACGCCAGCAGCCGCTTGATGTCGGTCTGGGTCACCGCGAACAGCGCGCCGACAAGCATGGTGAGCACCGCCACAGCGCCCAGCACCGGGGTGAAGTCCCAGCGGGCCCCCTCGAAGGCCACGTGGAACACCCGCAGCAGGGCACCGAACGCGGCAACCTTGGTGCAGGCCGCCATGAACCCGGTCAACGGCGTCGGCGCACCCTGGTAGACGTCCGGCGTCCAGACGTGGAACGGCGCGGCGGCCGCCTTGAACAGCAGACCGATGGCGACCAGCGCCATACCGGCGAAGAGGAGCACCGGGCTGGCCGTCGAGTTCGCCACGGCCGCGTTGACGGTGGCGAAGTCGACGCCCGCCTGCCGGTCGCCCAGACCGGCGGTGAAGCCGTAGATCAGCGCCAGGCCGAACAGGAAGAACGCCGAGGCGTACGCGCCGAGCAGGAAGTACTTCATCGCCGCCTCCTGGCTCAGCAGTCGCCGACGACGGGCCAGCGCGCAGAGCAGGTAGAGCGGCAGCGAGAAGACCTCGAGCGCGATGAACATGGTCAGCAGGTCGTTCGCCGAAACGAAGATCAGCATGCCGGCGATCGCGAAGGTGGTAAGCGGGTACACCTCACCCGCGCCGCCGGCGTTCTCCGCCTGCTGGCGGTCCTCCGGCGAGTCGGCGGTCACCGCGGCCTGGGCCACGAACGCACCGCCCCGCTCGACCACCCGCTCGCCGAGCAGCAGCAGCGCCACCGCAGACAGGGCGAGGATCGCGCCCTGGAGGAACAGCGTCGGCCCGTCGACGGCGATCACCCCGATGGTGATCACCCGCTTGTCGGCGTTGACCACCACCATCGTCAACGCCGCGAGAACCGCAAGCAGCGCCAGCGGCAGCTGCACGGGATGCCGCAGACGCCGGGGCACGAACGCCTCGACCAGCACCCCGACCACCGCCGCGCCAAGCATGATCAGGATCGGCGCGATCGCCGCGTAGTCGATCGGCGGCAGTTCAAGCTCGGTCACTGGACCGCCCTTTCGTTCGCGACTGCGGGGCTCGCAAGCTCACTCCTCGCGCTCACCGGATCGCCTCCTGCACGGTGTCTACCGACGGGGCCGGGTCGGTCCGGCCGACGTCCTCCATGGTCGCCTGGATGGCGGGGTTGATCACGTCCGTCACGGGCTTCGGGTAGAAGCCGAGCACCAGGATCAGCGCGATCAGCGGGGCGACGACGACCTTCTCGCGCAGGTTGAGGTCGCGCTTCATGCCGTCGATCTCGGTCAGCGCCGGGTTGAGGGTGCCCTGCGTGGTGCGCTGCACCATCCACAGCACGTACGCCGCCGCCAGGATGATGCCCAGCGTGGCGATCACGGCGACCGGCTTGTTCACCGTGAACGTGCCGATCAGTACCAGGAACTCGGAGACGAACGGCGCGGTGCCGGGCAGTGCCAGCGAGGCGAGACCGGCGAAGAAGAGCACACCGGCCAGCACCGGCACCAGCTTGCCCGCGCCACCGAAGTCACTTACCAGCGCCGAGCCCCGGCGCGCGATCAGCATGCCCACCACCAGGAAGAGCAGCCCGGTGGCGAGGCCGTGGTTGACCATGTAGAGCACGGCACCGGTGCCCGCCTGGGTGGTGAAGGCGAAGATGCCCACGCCGATGAAGCCGAAGTGGGCGATCGACGTGTACGACACCAGCCGCTTCAGGTCGTTCTGCCCGACGGCCAGCAGCGCCGCGTAGATGATCCCGATGACCGCCAGGCCCAGCGCCCACGGCGCGAACCACTGGGCCGCGTCGGGGAACAGCGGCAGGCAGTACCGCAGGATGCCGAAGGTGCCGACCTTGTCCAGGACGCCGACCAGCAGTGCGGCGGCACCGGCGGGGGCCGCGCCACCGGCGTCCGGCAGCCAGGTGTGGAACGGGAAGAACGGCGCCTTGATCGCGAACGCGATGAAGAACCCGAGGAACAACCAGCGCTCGGCGCCGGTGGAGATGTCCACCTCCGACAGCGCCACCCAGTCGAAGGTCTTGCCGCCGACCACCCACAGGCCGATCACGGCGGCCAGCATGAACAGGCCACCGACAAGCGAGTAGAGGAAGAACTTCACCGCCGCGTACTGCCGCTGGTGGCCGCCGTAGCTGCCGATCAGGAAGTACATCGGCACCAGCATGACCTCGAAGAACACGTAGAACAGGAAGACGTCGGCGGCGGCGAAGACGCCGAGCATCGTGCATTCGAGGACCAGCAGCAGCGCGAAGTAGACCGGCACCGACCGCTTGGACGACTCGGCGTCGTGCCAGGAGGCCAGGATCACCAGCGGCACCAGCACCGCGATCAGCATCAGCATGACAAGCGCGATGCCGTCGGCGGCGAAGGTGAAGTTGACCCCCCAGTTCGGGATCCACGGGTACGACTCGCGGAACTGGAAGCGCTGACCGTCGACCTGCCAGGTGACCCACATGGCCACCGACAGCGCCAGCACCAGCAGCGACCAGCCGAGCGCGACCTGCTTCGCCAGCGTCGGCCGGCTGCGCGGCAGGAGGGCGACGACCACGGCGCCGACAAGCGGCGCCACGGTGAGCACCGAGAGGAACGGGAAGTCGGACATTATGCGGCCTTACCTCCGTCGTCACTGTGCGGTCCGCCGGCGACGGCCGCCTGAGAGGCCGACAGCCTCAAGAGGTCGATCACGCCAACCACCCCGCCTGTACGGCCAGGAAGGCGGCCACCACCAGCAGCGCGCCGGTCAGGATCGAGGTGGCGTACGACCGGACGAAGCCGGTCTGCAACCGCCGGAGCCGGCCCGATCCACCGCCGACGCCCGCGGCCAGTCCGTTGATCAGCCCGTCGATGCCCCGGTTGTCCAGGTAGACGAGCGCCCGGGTGAGGAAGATGCCCGGCTTCTCGAAGACCGCCTCGTTGACCGTGTCGGTGTAGAGGTTCTTGCGGGCGGCGGTGACCAGCACCCCGGCCGGCTGCGGCGAGATCGCCGTGCCGCCCCGGAACAGGAACCAGGCCAGACCCGCGCCGATGACCGTGACCAGTAGCGCGAGCACGGTGATCGCCAGATGCGAGAGCACCGCCTCGTGCGGCTCGGTCTGGGCGCCCAGCCCGCCAGTCGCCTCCAGCCAGGTGGGAACCGGACCCGCCATCAGCGCACCCGCACCGACCGAGCCGATCGCCAGCAGGATCAGCGGGATCGTCATCAGCGGCGGCGACTCGTGCGGGTGTTCGATGTCCGTGGTCCACCGCTTCGGCCCGTGGAAGGTGAGCACGAACAAGCGGGTCATGTAGAACGCGGTCAGTCCGGCGCCGAGCAGCGCGGCGCCGCCGAACAGCCAGGCGGTCCAGCCCTCCCGGGCGAACGCCTCCACGATGATCGGCTCCTTGGAGAAGAAGCCGGAGAACGGTGGCAGGCCGATGATGGCCAGCCAGCCCGCACCGAAGGTCAGCCAGGTGATCTTCATGTACTTGGACAGGCCGCCGAAGCGACGGATGTCGACCTGGTCCTTCATGCCGTGCATGACCGAGCCGGCACCGAGGAACATGTTGGCCTTGAAGAAGCCGTGCGCCAGCAGGTGCACGATGGCCAGCGCGTACGCCGCGCCGCCCAGCCCGACGCCGAGGAACATGTAGCCGATCTGGCTGACCGTGGACCAGGCCAGCACCCGCTTGATGTCGTCCTTGGCGCACCCGATGATCGCGCCGATGAGCAGGGTCAGCGCACCGACGCTGACCACCACCAGCTGCAACGTGGCGTTCGCCGAGAAGATGATGTTGGAGCGGGCGATCAGGTAGACACCGGCGGTGACCATCGTCGCGGCGTGGATCAGCGCCGACACCGGGGTCGGGCCCTCCATCGCGTCCGGCAACCACGCCTGGAGCGGGAACTGGCCGGACTTGCCGGCCGCGCCGAGCAGCAGCAGCACGCCGAGCACCAGCACGGTGCCGCCGGCCAGCGCGCCGACCCCGTTGAACACCTCGTCGTACTGGGTGGTGCCGAGGGTGGCGAACATGATGAAGATGGCGATGGCGAGGCCGGCGTCGCCGACCCGGTTCATCAGGAACGCCTTCTTACCGGCGGTGGCGGCGGCCGGCTTGGTGTACCAGAAGGAGATCAGCAGGTACGACGCCAGACCGACGCCCTCCCAGCCGAAGTACAGCATCACGTAGTTGTTGCCGAGCACCAGCAGCAACATGGCCGCGATGAACAGGTTGAAGTACGCGAAGAACAGTCGGCGGCGCTCATCGTGCGCCATGTACTCGACCGCGTACAGGTGGATCAGGAAACCCACACCGGTGATCAGCAGGACGAAGACCCCGGCCAGCGGATCGAACAGCAGACCGAAGTCCACGTGCAGGCCGCCGACCGCGATGAAGTCCCAGAGGCTCAGCTGGACCGACCTGTTCTCCAGGCCGCGCAGGCCGAAAAAGTAGCTCAGGCCGAGCAGGAAGGCGGCGCCGACCGCGGCCACCCCGAGCCAGTGCCCCCAGCGGTCGGCCCGCCGACCGAGCAGCAGCAGGATCGCCGCGCTGACCAGCGGGATGGCCACCAGCAGCCAGACGCTGCTCAGCAGCCCGTCCGCCGTCGCGTACGAGACGGTCTCGGCCGGAGCAGCCTGGGCGTACGTCATGATTTCGTCCACCGGTGGGCCCCTCTAGTACTTCAGCAGGTTGGCGTCGTCGACGCTGGCGGAGCGTCGGGTGCGGAAGATCGCCATGATGATGGCCAACCCGACCACGACCTCGGCCGCCGCCACCACCATCACGAAGAACGCCATGATCTGGCCGTTGAGGTCACCGTTCATCCGGCTGAAGGTGACAAGCGCCAGGTTGGCCGCGTTGAGCATCAGCTCGACACACATGAACAGCACGATCGCGTTGCGCCGGACCAGCACCCCGGCGGCGCCGATGGTGAACAGCACCGCGGCGAGGACCAGGTAGTAGTTCGGCTCGACCGAGAAGAAGTCACTCATTTCTCAGTGCCCTTCAGCGTGGTCTCCTCGGCGGTCAGCTCCCGCACCGGCAGGATGTCCGGCGTGCTGCGCTCACTCAGCCGCCCGTCCGGCAGGCGGGCCGGGGTGGCGACCGACGAGGAGGTGGCGAAGACACCCGGGCCGGGCTTCGGGCCGGGGTAGTTGCCGGGCGCGAAGCGGGCCTTCATGGTGGCCACCTGGTCGCGCTTGTCCTCCTTGCGCCGCTCGACGTGCGCGAGGATCATGCCGCCGATGGTGGCGGTGATCAGCAGCGCCGCGGTGAGCTCGAAGGCGAAGACGTAGTCGGTGAAGAGCAACCGGGCGATGCCCTCCACGTTGCCGCCCGCGTTGGCCTGCTCCAGGCCGACCGGCGTGCTGCCCTGGGTGGCCCGGTATACCCCGCTGCCGAGCAGGCCGGCGAAGCCGAGCCCCAGCCCGATCGCCGCGATCCGCTGGCCGCGCAGCACCTCGATCAGCGAGTCGGAGGCTTCCCGACCGACAAGCATCAGTACGAACAGGAAGAGCATCATGATCGCGCCGGTGTAGACGATGATCTGCACCATGCCGATGAACGGCCCTGCCTGGAGTACGTAGAACACCCCGAGGCTGAGCATGGTCAGCACCAGCCACAGTGCCGAGTGCACCGCGTTGCGGGCGGCGACCATGCCGATCGCACCGGCCAGCGCGAGCGGAGCGAGGATCCAGAAGGTCACCGCCTCGCCGCCGGAGACCGCACCGGAGGCGGCGAGCAGCGTCGAGGTGCTCATGCCGAATCCCCCTTCTCCGCCTCGGCCCGCTGGGCGGCCTGCTCGGCACCGGGGAAGGTGACGCCCGGGTGCTCGTCCACCTGATAGCGGCCCGGCCCCATCGGCGAGCGCTCCGCCCCGGCGGAGGTGCCCGGGTTGGTGAGGCTGCCGATGTAGTAGTCCTTCTCGCTGTCACCCAGCCGCATCGGGTGCGGCGGCTGCTCCATCCCCGGCAGCAGCGGCGCCAGCAGCTGTTCCTTGGTGAAGATCAGATCCTGGCGGTTGTCCCGGGCCAGCTCGTACTCGTTGCTCATGGTCAACGAGCGGGTCGGGCACGCCTCGATGCAGAGCCCGCAGAAGATGCAGCGGGCGTAGTTGATCTGGTAGACGCTGGCGTACCGCTCACCCGGCGAGAAGCGCTGCTCGTCGGTGTTGTCGCCACCCTCGACGTAGATCGCGTCCGCCGGGCAGGCCCAGGCGCACAGCTCGCAGCCGATGCACTTTTCCAGCCCGTCCGGGTGCCGGTTGAGGATGTGCCGCCCGTGGTAGCGCGGCGCCGGCTTCGGCGGGGTGAACGGGTAGTCGGTGGTGACGACCTTCCTGAACATGTGCGAGAAGGTGACCCCGAAGCCCTTGAACGTTCCGGTGATCGCGCCCACGTCACACCTCCTCAGAGTCCTGGCCGGCGGGAGCGTTTGCCGGCTCCCGCTCGGCGACCATGCGCCGGGTGCGCGGGCTCGGTGGTACCTGGAGATCCATCGGGGGCAGCGGGAAGCTGCCCGGCGGCCGGTTGTCGACCTGCTCGACGAGCGTCGGCTTCGGCGTCGCCTTGCGGCTCGGCCAGAACAGCGCGGCGAGCAGCACGATGCCGGCCGGGATGCCGATGGCGTACATCCGGCTCTGGGTGTCCCAGTCGTCGATGGTGCGCAGGCCGGCGAGAACCACGATCCAGACCAGGCTGATCGGGATGAGCACCTTCCAGCCGAAGCGCATCAGCTGGTCGTACCGCAGCCGGGGCAGCGTGCCGCGCAGCCAGACGAAGACGAAGACCAGCAGGATGACCTTGCCGAAGAACCAGAGCAGCGGCCACCAGCCGGAGTTGGCCCCCGACCATATGGTGATCGGCCACGGCGCGTGCCAGCCGCCCAGGAAGAGCGTCACGGTGAAGGCCGACATGGTCACCATCGCGACGTACTCGCTGAGCATGATCAGCGCGAACTTGAGCGAGCTGTACTCGGTCATGAAGCCGGCCACCAGCTCCGACTCCGCCTCCGGGAGATCGAACGGCGGCCGGTTGGTCTCGCCGACGATGGAGATGAAGAAGACGATGAAGCTCGGGAAGAGCAGCAGCGCGTACCAGCCGGGCGTCTGGATGTCGGCGCCGAACAGGGTCAGCTCGGTCGTGCTGCCCTGGGCGGCCACGATCTCGCTCGTGGACATCGTGCCGGCGAGCATGAACACCGCCACGATGGACAGACCCAGCGCCACCTCGTAGGAGATCAGCTGGGCGGCGGACCGCAGGCCGCCGAGCAGCGGGTAGGTCGAGCCCGAGGCCCAGCCGGCGAGCACGATGCCGTAGACCGCCATCGACGAGAGGGCGAGCACCACGAGCACCGCGACCGGCACGTCGGTGACCTGCAACGGCGTCTGGTGGCCGAAGATGCTCACCATCGGGCCGAACGGGATCACCGACAGCGCGGTGACCGCGCAGATCACCGAGATGGCCGGGGCGAAGAAGTAGATGACCTTGTCCGCCGAGCGCGGGAGGATGTCCTCCTTGAAGGCCATCTTCAGGCCGTCGGCGAGCGTTTGCAGCAGGCCGAACGGGCCGAGCTGGTTCGGCCCGGGCCGGACCTGCATGAAGCCGACGACCCGCCGCTCGAACCAGACGCCGAGCAGCGTGCCGAGCAGGGCGACCACGAACGCGAAGACAATCTTGCCGAGGACCAGCCACCACGGGTCGTGGCCGAAGTCGGTCAACGACGGTGCCTGCGCCAGCGGGTTCATGCGATACCCCCGGAGGAGTTGAGGATCGGACCCGGCCGGCCCGCCACGTCGGCGGCGACCGGCTCGGTGGTGCCGGGTGCCGAGATCCGTACCACCGCACCGGAGGTAGCGCCCAGGCTGCGCCGCACGGTCGAACCGGGCGAGTTGGTGGGTAGCCAGACCACACCGTCCGGCATCTCGGTGATCGCCGCCGGCAGGGTCAACGCACCCCGGTCGGTACCCACCGTGACCGGGTCGCCGTCGGCGACACCGAGCGCCTCCGCGCTGCCCTTGCCCAGCCGGACCACCGGCGGGCGGGCGGTGCCACCCAGGTGCTCGTCGCCGTCGGTGAGGCTGCCGAGGTCGACAAGCTGGTGCCAGGTCGCCAGCACCGCCTCACCGGTGCCCGGCTGCGGCACCGCCCCCGGCTGCACGGTGGGCGCGGTCGGGCGGTCAGCCCGGGTCACCGGCAGGCTGCCCAGCTCACGCCGGACGGTCAGCACGTCCCCGGTGCCCAGCCGCACGTCCAGCTGGGCGGCGAGCGCGTCGAGCACCCGACCGTCGGTCATCGCGGCGGTGTCCAGCACCGCGTCGAACGGACGCAGCCGGCCCTCCCAGTCCAGGAAGCTGCCGGCCTTCTCCACCACCGGTGCGACCGGCAGGACCACGTTCGCCCGACGGGTGACCGCGCTGGCCCGCAGTTCCAGGCTGACCAGGAACGGCACCGCCTCCAGGGCCTGCTCGGCCAGGCGCGGGTCGGCCAGGTCGGCCGGATCCACCCCGGCCACCACCAGCGCGCCAAGCTGACCCGTGGCGGCGGCACCGAGGATGCCGTCGGTGTCCCGGCCGGCCTGACTCGGGATCACCCCGGCCGGAATGTCCCACGCCTCGCCCAACTCGGCCCGGGCCCCGGGCTCGGTGACCAGGCGACCGCCGGGCAGCAGGTTGGGCAGGCAGCCGGTGTCGACGGCACCGCGGTCACCCGCGCGCCGCGGCACCCAGGCCAGCTTCGCCCCGGTACGCGCGGCCACCTCGGCGGCGGCGGAGAGTCCACCCGGGACGGTGGCCAGCCGCTCGCCGACGATCAGGATCGCCCCTTCAGCGCTGAGCGCCTCGGCGACGGTGGCGTGCTCGGCGAGCACCCCGGCCTCCTCGCCCGGCACGACCCGGGCCAGTTTGGCGCCGAGCTTCTCCAGGCCACGGGTGGCGAACGGGGCGATCGCGTACACCTTCAGCTTGTTCTTCAGGTACGCCTTGCGCAGCCGCAGGAAGAGGATCGGGCACTCTTCCTCCGGCTCCAGGCCGACCAGCACCACCGCCGGCGCGTTCTCGACGTCGGTGTAGGTGACGTCGGTGCTGCCGGCGACCGTGCTGGCCAGGAAGTCGGCTTCCTCGCGGGAGGCCGGACGGGCCCGGAAGTCGATGTCATTTGTGTGCAACGCGACCCGGGCGAACTTGGCGTACGCGTACGCGTCCTCGACGGTAAGCCGACCGCCGGTGAGCACCGCGGCGCCCTGGCCCGTGTCCCGGGCGGCGCGCAGCCCCTCGGCGGCCACGCTGAGCGCCTCGCTCCAGGACGCCTCCCGCAGCTCGCCGGTGTGCTCGTCGCGTACCAGCGGGGTGGTGAGCCGGTCGGCGGCGCGGGCGTACTGGAAGCCCCAACGCCCCTTGTCGCAGTTCCACTCCTCGTTGACCTGCGGGTCGTCGCCGGCCAGCCGGCGCAGCACCTTGCCCCGACGCCAGTCGGTGCGCTGGGCGCAGCCGGCCGAGCAGTGCTCGCACACGCTCGGGCTGGAGACCAGGTCGAACGGGCGGGCCCGGAAGCGGTACTGGGTGCCGGTGAGCGCGCCGACCGGGCAGATCTGCACGGTGTTGCCGGAGAAGTACGAGTTGAACGGGACGTCGCCGTCCTCGCCCTCGGTCCCGTAGTCCTCGTCCCGGTAGATGTTGATCTCCTCGGCGGAGGAGCGGTTCATCAGGTCGATGAACTTGTCGCCGGCGATCTCCTCGGTGAACCGGGTGCACCGCTGGCAGAGCACGCACCGCTCGCGGTCGAGCAGCACCTGGGTGCTGATCGGCAACGGCTTCGGGTACTCCCGCTTGTGCTCGTGGAACCGGGAGTCGGAGCGGCCGGTCGACATCGCCTGGTTCTGGAGCGGGCACTCGCCGCCCTTGTCACACATCGGGCAGTCGAGCGGGTGGTTCACGAGCAGCAGCTCCATGATCCCCTCCTGCGCCTTCTTGGCGACCGGGGAGGTGAGCTGGGTCCGGACCACCATGCCGTCGGCGACCGTCTGGGTGCAGGAGGCGACGGGCTTGCGCTGCCCCTCCACCTCCACCAGGCACTGCCGGCAGGCGCCGGCCGGAGCCAGCAGCGGGTGGTCGCAGAACCGGGGGATCTCGGTGCCCATCTGCTCGGCGACCCGGATCAGCAGCGCCCCCTTCGGGGCGGTGACCTCGACGCCGTCGATGGTGAGGGTGACCGTCTCGGTCGGCTTGGCAACGTCCGTCACAGTGCTCGCCTTTCGCTCGCGGCTGCGGGGCTCGCTCCGCTCACTCCTCGCACTCGCATCAGTGGGCTCCCACCAACTGCTTGTCGGACAACTTCGGCGCGGTCCGTCCCTCGATGTAGTCGAGGTAGTCCTGCTTGAAGTACTTCAGCGACGAGGTCACCGGGCTGGTGGCACCGTCACCCAGGCCGCAGAACGAGCGGCCGAGGATGTTGTCGCAGGTGTCGAGCAGGGTGTCCAGGTCGTCCTGAGTGCCCTGGCCGGCCAGGATGCGTCGGTAGACCCGGACCATCCAGTAGTTGCCTTCCCGGCACGGGGTGCACTTGCCGCACGACTCGTGGTGGTAGAACTCCAGCCACCGGTAGGTCGCGTAGACCGGGCAGTCCTGGTCGGAGAAGATCTGCGTGGCCGTGGTGCCGAGGATCGAGCCGGCGGCGGCCACCCCCTCGAAGTCCAGCGGCACGTCCAGGTGCTCGGCGGTGAGCAGCGGCGTCGACGATCCGCCCGGCGTCCAGAACTTAAGGTTGTGCCCCGGCTGCATCCCGCCGGCCAGCTCGATCAGCTCGCGCAGGGTGATGCCGAGGCCGCACTCGTACTGGCCCGGGTTGACGATCCGGCCGGAGAGCGAGTAGATCATCGGGCCGGCGGACTTCTCCGTGCCCATCGACTTCCACCAGTCCGCGCCGCCCAGCACGATGTACGGCACGCTGGCGATGGTGCCCACGTTGTTGACCACGGTGGGGCTGGCGTACAGCCCGTGGGTGGCCGGGAACGGCGGGCGCAGCCGGGGCTGGCCCCGGAAGCCCTCCAGGGAGTCCAGCAGCGCCGTCTCCTCCCCGCAGATGTACGCGCCGGCACCCGAGTGGACCACCAGGTCCAGGTCGAAGCCGGTGCCGAGGATGTCCCGCCCCAGGTAGCCCTTGGCGTACGCCTCGTTCACCGCGTTGCGCAGCCGGCGGGCGGCGTGCACGGCCTCGCCCCGAATGTAGATGTAGGCCCGGTTGGCCCGGATCGCGTACGAGGCGATGATGACGCCCTCGACCAGCGAGTGCGGGTCGTGGGTCATCAGCGGCAGGTCCTTGCAGGTGCCGGGCTCGCCCTCGTCGGCGTTGACCACGAGGTAGTGCGGCTTGCCGTCACCCTGCGGGATGAAGCCCCACTTGAGACCGGTGGGAAACCCGGCTCCGCCGCGACCGCGCAGCCCGGAATCCTTCACCAGCTGGATCAGGTCGTCCGGGTGGGCCTTGATCGCCTTACGCAGCGCGGCGTAACCGTCCAGCTTCTCGTAGGTGTCGATCCGCCAGGCGTCAGGGGACAACCAGCGCTTGGTGAGCACGGGCGTCAACTTGGCCAGGGTCTCCGGCGCAGGCGTGGTCACTTCTGAGCCCCCTTGTCGTGCGCGGAATCCCGACCGCCGCCGGTCGACTCCGCTTCCCTGAGGTTGCGCTCCTGCGCCCCGGTGTCGTCACCGGCCGGCTTGGCGTCACCCGCCGGCTTGTTGGCCGCCGCACCAGCGGCCTCCGCGGCCCGGGCGTCGTCCCCCGCAGGCGGCTGCCCGTCGACGGGAACCTTGGTGCCGGGGGCGTCCGGCACGGCGGTCTTCGCGTCCGGCTGCCGGGTCTCGGCGGTACGCACCTGCGGCGACTTGCGGTCCGGTGCCGCGACGTCGGGTGCGGTGCTGCCGGTCGGCGCGGCCTTCGCCGGGGTGGCCGGTGCGGGCTTGTCGCCGGCCCGGCCGCTGCGGATCGGGGTGTTCGGGTCGAAGCCCGGCGCCGAGATGCCGTGCTGCTGGGCCAGTCGCAGGCCACGCAGCGTCGGCTCGCCCGGCACACCGTCGGCGACGGCGCCCTCCCGCTCGTCGGCGAAACCGGCGAGCTGGACCGCCATCTCCTTCAGGGTGCAGAGGCGGGCACCCCGGCTCGGCGTGGGCCGGCCACCGGCGCGCAGCTCATCGACCACGCCGACCGCGGTCTGCGGGTCGACGCCGTCGAAGAAGTCGTAGTTGACGGTCATCACCGGGCCGTAGTCGCAGGCGGCCAGGCACTCGGCGTGCTCCAGGGTGACCGTGCCGTCGGCGGTGGTCTCGTCGTGCCCGACGCCCAGGTGCTCGGCGAGGGTGTCGTAGACCTCCTGGCCACCGAGCACGTTGCACATGGTGTTGGTGCAGACACTGACCAGCCAGTCACCGGTCGGCCGGCGCTTGTACATGGTGTAGAAGCTGGCCACCGCGCCGACCTGGGCCTTGTTCAGGCCGAGCACCTCGGCGCAGAACGCCACGCCGGCCGGGGAGACGTAACCCTCCTCGGCCTGCACCAGGTGCAGCAGCGGCAGCAGGGCCGAGCGGGAGCGGTCCGCCGGGTAGCGGGCGATGATCTCCCGAGCCCGGGTCCGCGTCTCTTCGGTGAAGACAGTCACCGGTCACAACCTCCCATGACGGGGTCCAGCGAGGCGCCGCCGGCGATCACGTCGGCGATCAGGCCACCCTCGGCCATCGCCGGCAGGGCCTGGAGGTTGACGAAACTCGGCTCCCGGTAGTGCACCCGGTACGGCCGGGTCCCGCCATCGGAGACCGCGTGCACGCCCAGCTCACCGCGAGGCGACTCGATCGCCACGTACACCTGGCCCGGCGGCACCCGGAAGCCCTCCGTCACCAGCTTGAAGTGGTGGATCAGGGACTCCATCGACTGGCCCATGATCTTCGCGACGTGCTCCAGCGAGTTACCCATGCCGTCGACGCCGATGGCCAGCTGCGCCGGCCAGGCGATCTTCTTGTCGGCGACCATCACCGGGCCGGGCTTGAGCCGGTCCAGGGCCTGCTCGACCAGCTTCAGCGACTCCCGGATCTCGGCCAGCCGGACCAGGTAGCGGCCCCAGACGTCGCCGTCGGGGTGGGTCGGCACGTCGAACTCGTACGTCTCGTAGCCGCAGTACGGCATGGTCTTGCGCAGGTCCCAGGCCAGGCCGGCGGAGCGGAGCACCGGCCCGGTGACGCCGAGGGCCAGGCAGCCGGTGACGTCGAGCACCGCCACGTTCTGCGTCCGCTCCAGCCAGATCGGCTGGCCGGAGAGCAGGTCCTCGTACTCCTTGAGGCGCTTCGGCATGACGTTGAGGAACTCGCGGATCTTGACGATCGCCTCGTCCGGCACGTCCTGGGCGACGCCGCCCGGCCGGACGTACGCGTGGTTCATCCGCAGGCCGGTGATCAGCTCGAAGATCTCCAGGATGTACTCGCGCTCGCGGAAGCCGTAGAGCATGATCGAGATCGCGCCCAGCTCCATGCCCGTGGTGGCCAGCCACACCAGGTGCGAGGAGATCCGGTTCAGCTCCATCATGAGCACCCGGATGGTGTTGGCCCGCTCGGTGACATCGTCGGTGATGCCGAGCAGCTTCTCCACGGCCAGCGAGTACGCCGTCTCATTGAAGATCGGCGAGAGGTAGTCCATCCGGGTCACGAAGGTCGAACCCTGCACCCAGTTGCGGTACTCCAGGTTCTTCTCGATGCCGGTGTGCAGGTAGCCGACGACCGAGCGGGCCTCCCGGACCGTCTCGCCCTCCAGCTCCAGGATCAGCCGGAGCACGCCGTGCGTGGACGGGTGCTGCGGGCCCATGTTGACGACGATCCGACCCTCGTTGATCGGATCGACGCCGGAGACGACGTCGTCCCAGTCCCCGCCGGTGACGGTGAAGACCCGGCCCTCGGTCGTCTCGCGCTCGGTGGCGTAGTTCGACCCGGTCATTGGTAAGACCTCCGCTTGTCGGGCGGCGGGATCTCGGCGCCCTTGTACTCCACGGGCACACCGCCGAGGGGGTAGTCCTTGCGCTGCGGGTGACCCTCCCAGTCGTCCGGCATGAGGATGCGGGTCAGCGCCGGGTGACCGTCGAAGACGACACCGAACATGTCGTACGCCTCCCGCTCCTGCCAGTCGGCGGTCGGGTAGACGGAGGTGACGCTGGGCAGGTGCGGTTCCTCGACGCTGACGGCGGCCTCCAGCCGGACCTGACGCCGGTAGGTCATCGAGGTGAGCTGGTAGACGACGTGCAGTCGGCGAGCGTCGGCACCCAGGTAGTCCACCCCGGACACCGACGAGCACAGCTCGAAACGCAGCGCCGGGTCGTCCCGCATCACCTGGCAGACCTCGGCGATCCGCTCCGGGCGGATGTGCAGGGTCAGCTCGCCCCGGTCCACCACGACCTTCTCGATCGCCTCGCCGAACGCCGGGTACGCCTCCTCCAGCGCGTCCCGCACCTCGTCGAAGTAGCCGCCGTACGGTCGCGGCGAGTCCTCGATCTCGCGGTGCTGCCGGACCAGTCCGCCGAACCCGGAGACGTCGCCGCTGCCCTGGTTGCCGAACATGCCCCGGCCCGCCGGTGCGGCTGGCGGGAACTCGGCCGGGGCACCACTCGTCGCGCCGGCCGGCGTCACCGGAACCGGCACGCCGCCGGTGGTCGGCTTGTCGTCAGTCACTTGATCCCCCCGTACGGGTGGAGGTGGTTCTGGGCCTTCATCCAGTTCTCGATCCGCAGCTGCTCCTCGCGGCCCTCGCGGACGGCCTTCGTCCACTCGGCCCGCCGGGCCTTGTCGTTGCGGTACGACGACGGCATCGAGCCGTACGGCACCACCGGCACGTCACCGCGCGCCTCACGGGCCGCAAGCATCTTGCGGCCGTTCGGGCCGAGCGGCTCGTGGCCGATCTTCTCGCGCAGCTTGAGGATCGCGTCGATGAGCATCTCCGGCCGGGGCGGGCAGCCCGGGAGGTACATGTCGACCGGTACGACGTGGTCGACGCCCTGCACGATGGCGTAGTTGTTGAACATGCCGCCGCTGCTGGCGCAGACACCCATGGAGAGCACCCAGCGGGGCTCGGCCATCTGGTCGTAGATCTGGCGCAGCACCGGGGCCATCTTCTGGCTCACCCGGCCGGCGACGATCATCAGGTCGGCCTGCCGGGGCGAGGCCCGGAAGACCTCCATGCCCCAGCGGCCCATGTCGTAGTGCGGACCACCGGCGGCCATCATCTCGATCGCGCAGCAGGCCAGGCCGAACGTGGCGCCCCAGACCGACGACTTGCGCGACCAGTTGACCAGCTTCTCCACCGAGGTGAGCAGGACGCCGGCGGGAAGTTTCTCCTCGATACCCATAGCCGTTCCTTCCTCAGTCCCAGTCCAGGCCGCCGCGTCGCCACTCATAGGCGTACGCGACGAAGACGGCACCGATGAACACCAACATGGCGACGAACCCGAAGACCGGCAGGATGTCGAAGGAGACCGCCCACGGGTACAGGAAGATCATCTCCACGTCGAAGACGATGAAGAGCATCGCCGTCAGGTAGAACTTGACCGGAAACCGGCTACCGCCGATCGGCTGCGGGCTAGGCTCGATCCCACACTCGTAGGCTTCGAGCTTGGCTTTGTTGTAGCGATGGGGGCCGGCGAACCGGGCGGCGGCTATCGAGAACAGCGCGAAACCCGCGGCGAGGGCGAAGAGCCCGATGATGGGTACGTAAGGCGAGAGCGACATTTCTTCTCCTGCTCGTCCTTCCCTGCCCTCGGTGGTTGGCGAAATTCACACTATTCACATCCCACCCCGCGCCCTTCGGCGGGGGTGGACCTTGCCTGCTCCGCGCCCCTACACGGCCGGCGCGACCCGGGTCATCGCATTGATCACCCGGTCCATCGCGTCACCGCCACGCGGGTCGGTGAGGTTGGCCAGCAGCTTGAGCACGAAGCGCATCAGCGTGGGATGCGGCATGCCGTGCTTGGTCGCCACCCGCATGATCTCCGGACGGCCGATCAGCTTCACGAAGATCCCGCCCAGCCGGTAGTAGCCGCCGAACCGGGTCTTCAACTCCTGCGGGTACGCCATCAGGGCCCGCTCCCGCTCGACGCCGGCCGGCCGGGCCAGCGCCTGAACCGCGACCTCCGCGGCCAGTTCGCCGGATTCCATCGCGTACGCGATGCCCTCGCCGTTGAACGGGTTGACCATGCCGCCGGAGTCGCCGACGAGCATGACCCCCCGGGTGTAGTGCGGCACCCGGTTGAAACCCATCGGCAGGGCGGCACCGAGGATCGAACCCTCGGCGTTGGCCTCGTCGGTCATCCCCCACTCCGGCGGCGTGTTGGCCAGCCAGTCGGTGAGCAGCCGCCGGTAGTTCGTCTTGCCGAACGCCGTGGACGAGTTCAGGATGCCGAGCCCGACGTTTACCCGACCGTCGCCGAGGCCGAAGATCCAGCCGTACCCGGGCAGCAGTTCGTTGGTGCCCTTGGCCCGCAGCTCCAGCCAGGACTCCAGGTAGTCGTCGTCGTGGCGGGCCTCGGAGCGGTAGTAGCGCCGGACGGCGACACCGATCGGGCGGTCCTCCCGCTTGGCCAGCCCGAGGGCGAGCGGGAACCGGCCCGAGACGCCGTCCGCGGCCACCACCAACGGGGCGTGGAAGGTGACGGGTGCCTTGTCCGGCCCGTCCTCGCCCTGCACCCCGATCACCCGGCCGTCGCCGTCCAGCACCGGAGCGAGGACGTTCACGCTGGTCCGTAGCTTGGCCCCGGCCGACACCGCGCGCTGGGCCAGCAGGTCGTCGAAGTCGAGTCGGGTGCGCACCAGGCCGTAGTTCGGGAAGCTGGCCAGATCCGGCCAGTCCAACTCCAGCCGGACGCCGCCACCGATCACCCGCAGGCCACGGTTGTGCAGCCAGCCGGCCTCGGGGGAGGTGTCCACCCCCATCCGGATCAACTGCCGCACGGCCCGCGGGGTCAGCCCGTCGCCGCAGACTTTCTCCCGGGGGAACTCGGTCTTCTCCAGCAGCAGCACGCGTACGCCGTGCCGAGCCAGGTGGTACGCGGTCGCCGAGCCACCGGGACCGGCGCCCACGACGATCACGTCGGCGTCGTTCTCCACCGCGGTCATTAGCGCCTCCTCCCCGCCCTGCTCGTGAAATGCTTCACAAGCCAGCCGGGACGAGTCTATGACCGGCACCGTAAGCTCGCCTTGTTAGGTCGCCCTAACCTGCTGGACGCGAGTAAGACCCAACGACGTGGCGCTCAGCGGCGCGCCGGAGCGGCGCTGTCCAGGCTGGCGCGGATGGTCTCCGGCAGTTGCTCACGCAAGGTGCCGCCGGCGGCACGGTCCAGGGCCGCGAGCACCTCGGTCACCACCTGGCGGACGTCGGCGGGATCCGCTCCGGCCAGACCCCTGAGCTGCTCGACCAGCTCCGCGGCATCCCCGATGGCCACATTCTTCGGATCCGTCATGTCGGCCAGCTTAAGCCGCAAATGCGACACAATCGCCTTATTCCCCTAAATGACGCTATTACGGCCGCGCAATGCCGGGCGGACCGAGATCCCGTCCGCACGGAGGGATACCGGAACGGTCGCGTTCACGCCCGTACGGGCCGATGCAGGAACGGTCGCGCTCACGTCCGGACGGCGCGGTGCAGGGCCACCACACCGCCGGTCAGGTTGCGCCACGCCACCCGACCCCAGCCCGCCGCGGCCACCCGCGCCGCCAGCGCCGGCTGGTCCGGCCAGGCCCGGATCGACTCGGCAAGATAGACGTACGCGTCAGGGTTGCTGGAGACCGTCCGGGCCACGGCCGGCAGGGAACGCATCAGGTACGACAGGTACACGGTGCGGAACGCGGGATTGACCGGGGTGCTGAACTCACAGATCACCAGCCGGCCGCCCGGGCGGGTCACCCGGGCCAGTTCAGCCAGCGCGGCGTCGGTGTCGTTGACGTTGCGCAACGCGAAGGAGATGGTCACCGCGTCGAAGCTGGCATCGGCGAAGGGCAGCCGCAGGGCGTCTCCGGCCAGCAACGGCACCTGCGGGCGGCTGCGCTTGCCGGCGTACAGCATGCCGAGCGACAGGTCCGCCCCGACCGCGTACGCCCCGGACTGGGCGAGTTCCTCGGTGGAGACGCCGGTGCCCGCGCCCACATCCAGCACCCGGTCACCCGGTCGCAGGTCGAGCGCGGTGCGGGTGGCCCGTCGCCAGAACCGGTCCTGGCCGAACGACAGGACGGTGTTGGTCAGGTCGTAACGGGCCGCGACACCGTCGAACATCGCGGCGACCTCGTGCGGCTGCTTGTCCAGACTGGCGCGCTGGCCCTGCGGGGTACGGCTCACCCCTCCACTCTGCCAGCCCTGCGGTCGACGGCCCGCCCAGGGTCGAGGCGACACAGTGAGGGCGGGATGGTCACCCATCCCGCCCTCACTGCCGTGCGTTATGTGAACGGCCCGCGCGGGCCGATAGAGGACGAACCTCAGGCGTTCGTCTTCTCGTCACCCGGGGTCACCAGGACCACCCGGCGACGACGGGCAACCAGGAACATGGCCACACCGGCGGCCAGCACACCCGCGCCGACGCCACCGATCAGGCCGACCTGCACACCGGTGACCGGCAGGCCGGGACCGTCGCCGTTGTCGCCACCACCGGAGCCACCCTTGGCGGCCACGACCACCGCGAAGTCGTCGGTGTTGTCGCTCGGGTCGACGTCGTTACCCGAGAGACCCGTGACGTTCTGCGGCAGGGCCGACGTGGCGGCGGCCCGGAGGACGCTGGGGGCCTCCGGCACCGTCAGCGAGTCGATGGTGACCTTGCCACCGGTCAGGCTGCTCGGCTTCACACCGTCGGCGACCTTCACCAGGTTGTAGAACCGGGCACCGGAGTAGAGGTCGTCACCATCCTTGTCCTGCGCGGCCGGGATGAGGACCGCCTTGGTGTACTCGCAGGTCAGCGAGGTCATCTCGGCGTTGTAGGTGCAGTCCGGCTCCTTCTCCGCGAAGGTCGCGCCCTTGGGCAGCTGCACCTCGATGCGGAGACCGCTGGCGGCCTGGTCACCCTGGTTGAAGGCGGCGTAGATGAGCTGGCCGGTGTTGCCCGCGTACAGGTCGCCGACCTCGGTGATCGTGCCACCGTCGACCTTGACGGCCTTGCGGACGTCGTCGGCGACGACGGTCAGGTCCGGCCCGGCACCCTCGACCTTGACGTCCACGGTCACGACGTTGTCGGACTCGTCCGGGTCCGGGCCGCCGTGCAGGATCACCGCGGTGATGGAGCCGGCCGGGCCGACCTCGTTGCCCTTGCGGGTCAACGGGAAGAACCAGTCGACGTCCTCGCCGGCACGGATGGTGTCACCCTCGATGCCACAGAGGATCCAGCCGTCCTCGCGCGGGTTGCAGCCGCTCTCGTCGATGTCGACGAGATCGGTCTTCAGCTTGCTGATGTCGAGGGCGACGAGCACGTTCTTGGCGTCGACCTTGCTCTTGTTCAGCAGCGAGACGCTGGCGTCCTTGCCCGGCGCGCCGACCGCGATCGTGGTGCCGGTCGCCTTGATGGCGAGGTCCGCGGTGTCGTCGGCCAGAGCCGGCGCGGCGAAGGCGCCGGCCGCGAGGACGCCGGCGGCACCGGCGCCCAGGTACGCCGCAGCCCGGTTACGGAAAATCATTGAGGTGTCTCCCCGTGGGGGTGAAGGAAACGTACGGGCGGGGACGTTAGCGGTCAGCGATCACCCGCGCCACCCTGCATCACACCCGCCCCAAGCTGCTCAGCTAATGGCAACTTAAGGATTGTCCGGATTGATGGGCCTTGCTACCTGGTCGCGGCCCGGCACCTGGCCGTGGCAGCTTGGCGCTTCGAACCGGACGGATGATCCACCCGAGCCGTTCGGCTGACAACCGGTCGAGCCACCGCTGTGACGCAGCGCCCTAGCCGCAGTTACCCGCGGTGATCTCCCACCGCTTACACGCCACCCATCGACCCCGCCCCCGCAGCAGCCGCCCGAGACACCGCAACCCGCGCCGCCCCCGCGACCGGAAGGCCCAAGACGCCGCAACCCGCGCCGCCCCCGCGACCGGAAGGCCCAAGACGCCGCAACCCGCGCTCGCGGTGGCGGGGGGGGCGTGTGGTGGTTCCGGTGGCCGACCGGCGTCGGTTTCGCTGGTCGGGGTGGGCGTCGGTCAGCTTGCCTCGACCAGGGGCAGGGAACGGCCGGCACCGCCACCGGGCAGGGCGATCGACGAGAAGTGCGACACCACCCGGTCGTCGCTCGGGTCGTCGTCGGGCGTGTGGTGCACGGCCAGTCTGTTGTAGAGCGTGTCGCGCTGGGCGGGGATCCGGTCGGCAGAACGGATCATCCCGATCAGCTCGTGCAGGTTGGACCGGTGCCGGGCCCCCGCCGAAGAGATGACGTTCTCCTCCAACATGATCGAGCCGAGGTCGTCGACGCCCATGTGCAGCGCCAGTTGGCCGACGTCCTTGCCGGTGGTCAGCCAGGACGCCTGCAGGTGCGGCACGGTCTCGAAGAACAGCCGGGACACCGCCACCAGCCGCAGGTACTCCAGGGCCGTCGCCTGGGTGCGACCCTTGAGGTGGTTGTTCTCCGGCTGGTACGTCCACGGGATGAAGGCCCGGAAGCCCTGCGTACGGTCCTGCACGTCGCGGATCATCCGCAGGTGCTCGATCCGCTCGGCGGCCGTCTCGCCGGTTCCCATCATCATGGTGGCGGTGGACTCGACGCCCTGCCGGTGTGCGAGTTCCATGACCTCCAGCCAGCGCTCGCCCGACTCCTTCAGCGGCGCGATCGCCTTGCGGGGTCGCTGCGGCAGCATTTCGGCACCCGCACCGGCGATCGAGTCGAGCCCGGCGGCCTTGATCCGGGCGATGGCCTCGTCCAGGCTCACCCCGGAGACCTTCGCCATGTGCAGGATCTCGCTCGGCCCGATCGAGTGGATCGCGAGTTGCGGGTACGCCTTCTTGACCGAGGAGAACAGCTCCTCGTAGTACTCCACGCCGTAGTCCGGGTGGTGGCCGCCCTGAAGCATGACCTGGGTGGCGCCCAGCTCGACCGCCTCGCCGCAGCGACGCAGGATCTCCTCGGTCGGGTGGGTCCACCCTTCCTTGTGCTTGGGCGCCCGGTAGAAGGCACAGAACTTGCACGCCGTCACGCAGACGTTCGTGTAGTTGATGTTGCGGTCGATCAGGTACGTGACGACGTTGTCCGGGTACCGCCGCCGACGGACCGCGTCCGCCGCCTCGCCGAGGGCGTGGAAGGGGGCGTCGGTGTAGAGCAGCAGAGCTTCGTCGGGCGTGATCCGCCCGCCGTCGGCGCCGCGCTGCAGGATGTCGTCGATCTCCCGATTCACCGTCACGTCCCCGAGGGTACGCCGACCACCCGCCCAGCTCTCAGCGGCGCACTTGACCTGTGATCCATCCCCTGTCCGGCATGGGGTCGGACATCGGTCATCCCAGCGGGAAGTGCTCAGTCGACTCCCGGACTGGCTACCGGAAGCCCGATGCTCTTGGCCGCGTCCAGCAGCCGACGGTCGTACGTCACGAAGGCGACGAAGTCGGCGCCCGCCTGCTGGGCCAGGATCTCCGCCGTTGCCAGATGGATGGCATCGAGAGTGCGTAGCAGCGGTTCCGGGTAGGCGGCGGCAGTGGCCCGGACGGTGGCATCGATCTCGACCCGGTAGAGCCGGGACAACGCGGTCGGCACCCCCACCAGCGCCTGCGGGGCGGCGCGGCGTAACGCCCGGGACACCTCCACTTCGGCCAGCACCGACGAGACGAGCGAGGCCGAGCTGCGGTCGTTCAGCCAGCTGACGAGTTCCTCGGTCCCTGGTTCCCGGCGGAGCAGCTTGATGACGGCCGCCGAGTCGAGGTAGATCACCAGCGTTCCTCGTCCCGCGAGGCGGCGAGGACCGCTGCCGCGTCGACCGTGGGATCACCGAGTACGGGAGGCAGGGGCAGGGGCCCGGTGGACGCCGGGGCGATCGCGCGCCCCTCTGCCACCAACCGGCCCAGCAGGACGTCGCCTGCCACCACGGGCACCAGCCGAGCGATCGGTTCGCCCCGGTCGGTCACCTCGACTGTCTCCCCGGCACGCACCCGCGCCAGCACCTTACTCGTGTGCTGGTTCAACTCCCGCACTGCGATCTGCTCCACGGGAACGAGTGTAGAACGAAATGTTCTACACGTCACGCGTCGTAGTCGATGGTGAGGGTGTCGGTGAGCGGGCTGGACTGGCAGGTCAGCACGTAGCCGGCGGCCACCTCGTCGGGCTCCAGGGCGTAGTTGCGGGCCATCTCGACCTCGCCGGAGACGACCTTGGCCCGGCAGGTCGAGCAGACCCCGCCCTTGCAGGCGTACGGCAGCTCGCCGCGGACCTTCAGCGCCGCGTCCAGCACGCGTTCGTCGCGGCGCATGGTGAAGTTCGACGAACGTCCGTCAAGCATGATCGTCACGTCCGTACCGCCGGACGCGTCGTCCGTGCGGCGGACCGGCTCGGGCGGCGCGTCGACGTGGAACAGCTCGGTGTGCACCGCCGACTCCGCGACACCCCGCGCGGTCAGCACCGCACGAGCATCCACCACCAGGCCGTACGGGCCGCACAGGAACCACTCCTCGATCGCCTCGCCGGGCACGATGGTCTCCAGCAGTCGGCCCAGCCGCTCCGCGTCGATCCGACCCGACAGCAGCGGCGAATCACCCTGTTCGCGGGAGAGCACGTGCACCAGGTGCAACCGGGTCGGGTAGCGGTCCTTCAGGTCGGCCAGTTCCTCGGCGAACATCACGCTGCCGGCCGTGCGGTTGCCGTACACCAGCGTGAAGGTGCTGGCCGGTTCGACGGCCAGCGCGGTGGCGACCAGCGACAGCACCGGGGTGATGCCGGAGCCGGCGACCACCGCGCCGTAGCGGCGAGCCCGGTCCGACGCGAAGGCCGTGGTGAAGTGCCCCAGCGGGGGCAGCACCTCGATGGTGTCGCCGTGTCGCAGCGCCCCGCAGGCGTAGCCGGAGAAGGCCCCGCCCGGGATCTCCCGCACGCCGATCCGCAACCGCCCGTGCCGCGCCAGGTCCGTCGGGGTGGAGCAGATCGAGTACGAACGGCGCACGTCTCCGCCGGAGGCCGCACCGCCGTCACCCTCCGCGGCACCGGCTGCGGCCGGCAGGCGTACGGTCAGGTGCTGGCCGGCGCGGAAGGCGAAGGTCTCGCGCAGTTCCTCCGGTACCGCGAAGGTGATCGCGACGGCGTCGGCGGTGAGCCGGTCCACGGCGACGACGGGCAGCGGGTGGAACACCGGCCGGCGGCGGACCGGGCGGGTGATGGTGACAGTCACAGGGCCTTCACATGGTCGAAGGGTTCGGAGCAGGAGCGGCACCGCCACAACGCCTTGCACGCGGTGGAGCCGAAGCGGCTGAGCTGCTCGGTCTCCGGCGACCCGCAGCGTGGGCAGCGCACCGCCAGGGTGAGCGGAACGACGCCGTCGCGCCGGACCGGGGCGGGCGGGGCGATGCCGGCGGCGGCCAGCTTGGCCCGTCCGGCGTCGCTGATCCAGTCGGTGCTCCAGGCCGGGCTGTGCACCGTACGCACCTCGGCGTCCGGGTGACCGGCGGCGGCCAACGCGCGCCGGATGTCGGCGCGGATGACATCCATCGCCGGGCAGCCGGTGTAGGTGGGGGTGATCGTCACCACCACCCGGCCGGTGGCCGGGTCCACCTGCACCGACCGGAGGATGCCGAGATCGTCGATGGTGACCACCCGGATCTCCGGATCCACCACCGCCGCCACGGCCTGCCGTGCTCTGCTCATCGGTTCACCAGCGGGCCCCGGGGTGGGCGCGATGCACCACCTGCATCTCCGCGAGCAGGTACGACAGGTGTTCGGTGTGCACACCGTCGCGCCCGCCGGCCGGCGTCCAGCCGACTTCCGGGACAGCGAGGGTCGCCTCGGCGAGCACGGCGGTCACGGTGTCGTCGAATTCGGACCGCAGGGTCGCCGGGTCGACCGGCGCGTCCGGCCGTGCCGTGAACAACTCGTCGGCGTACGGCCAGATCTGGTCGACGCCGGCCTGCATCCGCCGGTGCGACTCCTCGGTCCCGTCGCCCAGCCGCTTCACCCACAGCGCGGCGTGGTCCAGGTGGTACGCGGACTCCTTGCGGGCCTTGCCGCCGATGGCGGCCAACCGCTCGTCCGGGCAGCCGGCCAGGGCGGTGTAGAGCGGCACCTGGTATGCCGCCAGGACGAGCAGCTTCGCCATGGTCACCGCGAAGTCACCGTTCGGCAGCTCGACCAACAGGCAGTTGCGGAACTCCCGGTCGTCGCGCAGGTACGCCAACGCGTCCTCGTCCCGGCCGGCACCCTCCAGCTCGCCCGCGTACGACAGCAGGAGCCGGGCGGCACCGAGCTGGTCCAGGGCTATGTTGGCCAGCGCGATGTCCTCCTCCATCTCCGGTGCCCGGGTGCTCCACTCGGCCAGCCGCTGGGCCGCGATGAGCGCGTCGTCGCCGAGGGCGAGGGTGAAGGGGAAGAGATCGCTCACAGGTGCGCCACCCCGTCGGGTACCTCGTAGAAGGTGGGATGGCGGTAGACCTTGTCGGCGGCCGGGTCGAAGAAGGCGTCCTTCTCGTCCGGGCTGGAGGCGGTGATGGCGCTCGCCGGCACCACCCAGATCGACACGCCCTCCTGGCGTCGGGTGTATAGGTCACGGGCATTGCGCAGGGCCAGTTCCGCGTCGGGTGCGTGCAGGCTGCCGACGTGGGTGTGCGCCAGCCCGCGCCGGGCCCGGACGAAGACCTCCCAGAGCGGGGTGTGTTGCCGGCTCACGCTGCCACCTTCTCCTTCTCCTTCGCCGCACGCTTGGCGGCGTACGCGGCGGCCGCCTCGCGCACCCAGGCGCCCTCGCTGTGGGCGCGACGCCGGTGCTCCATCCGCTGCCGGTTGCACGGCCCGTTGCCCTTGATCACCCGCATCAGCTCGTCGTAGTCGGGCTGGGTGAAGTCGTACGCCTGGCGCTCGTCGTTCCAGCGCAGCTCCGGGTCGGGAAGGCGCAGCCCGAGCGCTTCGGCCTGGCCGACGCACATGTCCACGAAGCGCTGGCGCAGCTCGTCGTTGGAGAACCGCTTGATCTTCCAGGCCATCGACTGGGCGGAGTGGGTGGAATCGCCGTCGGGTGGGCCGAACATGGCCAGGGACGGGTACCACCAGCGGTCCACCGACTCCTGGGCCATCGCCTTCTGCGCCGCGGTGCCGTGCGCCAGGGTGTGCAGGATCTCGTAGCCCTGACGCTGGTGGAAGGACTCCTCCTTGCAGACCCGGATCATGGCGCGGGCGTACGGGCCGTACGAGCAGCGGCACAGCGGTACCTGGTTGACGATCGCGGCACCGTCCACCAGCCAGCCGATCGCGCCAACGTCGGCCCAGCTCAGCGTGGGGTAATTGAAGATCGAGCTGTACTTCTGCCGGCCGCTGAGCAGCAGGTCGACCAGTTCGTCCCGGCTGACGCCGAGGGTCTCGGCGGCGGCGTAGAGGTATAGGCCGTGACCGGCCTCGTCCTGCACCTTGGCCAGCAGGATCGCCTTGCGCTTGAGGGACGGGGCGCGGCTGATCCAGTTGCCCTCCGGCTGCATGCCGATGATCTCGGAGTGGGCGTGCTGGGCGATCTGCCGGATCAACGTCCGCCGGTACGCCTCCGGCATCCAGTCACGGGGCTCGATCTTCTGGTCGGCGTCGACGACCTCGGCGAAGTAGGCGGCCAGGTCGCCACCCGGCTCGGCGGCGCCTCGGCCACGCTCCGCGGCCGCACGCAACGCCGCCTCCGCGGCCTCGACCTCACCGAGCAGGCCGCCGGACGGGTCCTCGCCCGGGAAGTCATTGCCATACATGTCCCCAGTGTTACAGCTAGGGGTTGAAGACGCCAGAGGGTGTCATACAAATTCGGGACTTCCCACCGTCACCTCCCGGTAGCCATCAGTGGCGCCGGTAACTATGAGTTAGGTCACGGATCAGCGACAAATCCTCGCAACGACCGCATAGCGGTTCGTTATCCCGTCTTCACGGCGAGTTGCCCAGTGTCGAGTCCTGGCATAACGCCGATCCGGACGTAGACTTCCCCCGTCACACCGATCGGCTGAAGACGATCGCCAGCTCAGGGCCGCTTCCCCCGACCCAGGCGATCCGCACCGGTCAGTCCTGGCAACAAGCCGGTCCCCCCGGCCCCGACATCTGGAGCTCACCCGCTCATGCGATCTCGCGTGACCATGGTGCTCGCCGCGACGGCGGTACTGCTCGGCGGCGTCATGCTGGTGCCGGCCGCGTACGCCCGGCTTTCCGCTGGCGAGGCGGACGCCGGCCCGGAGAGCGTCGCCGCGCCCACGCCCGCCCCACCGCCGCCACCGACCCTGGCCGCCGGCAAGGTCTCGGTGAACTTCAAGGGCGAGTTCTTCTCCTGGGCACTGCTCGACCGGGAGACCGACGAGCTCTCCGGCTCCAAGAACATGGCCGCGACCAGCTCGACCGAGTCGATGCTCAAGGCCTGGATCGTCGCCGACTACCTGCGCCAACTCGGCGACAAGGAGCCGCCCGCGGCGATGAAGAAGCTGGCCAGCCTGGCCATCCGGGACAGCAACGACGACGCGGCCAACAAGGTCTACGCCGCTGCGGGTGGTTCCTACCGGGCGCCGGCGAACGGCCAACCCGGCCCGGTGATCAAGCGGGCGATCAGCACCTGCGACCTCACCGACACCAAGCGCGGCAACGTCAGGGGCTACGAGGGCTGGTGGAGCTTCACCCGGATGTCCCCGCGCGACGCCGTACGTCTCGGTGACTGCATCGCCGACGGCACCGCTGCCGGGCCGAAGTGGACGAAGTGGCTGCTGGCCGAGATGAGCAAGGTTCGCGGCAGCACCGCCGCCAAGGACCAGAAGCCCAGGGAGGGCGGCGGCCGGTGGGGAATCGTCGACGGCCTGCCGGAGTCGATCACCAGCCAGGGCCCGGTCAGCATCAAGAACGGCTGGACCCCCCTCAACTACGACGGCAACTGGCACGTCAACTGCCTGGCCGTGACTGAGAAGTGGAGCCTCGCGGTGATGCTGCGTTACCCCCAGAGCAGCGGGCTCGACTACGGAGCGGACGTCTGCGCCAGCGTCGCCAGCCAGTTGGTGACGCCGCAGCCCGGTGGCGCCCTCAAGGTGCCGCAGCAGCCGATCGGGAAGCTCTGATGGCCGGCCGCAGCCGCAACGGCGAGACATCGCCGCTGCGCCTGATCGCGATCGCGGCCGTGTTGATCGGGCTGGTCCTTGTCTCGCTGCGCCTGCTGCCCGGTTCGCCCTTCGAGTCCACCGCCGCCGCCCAGTGGGGTCGGGGTGAGTCGCCGGCGGCCCGGGACGGCAGCCTGACCGACCGCAGCGTACGACCGTCGCCGTCACCCAGCCCCTCGCCGGAGCCCGAGCCGCTGCCGTTCGAGGCCAAGGAGATCGACCTGGACATCGACGGCTGGTACGCGTGGAGCGTGCTGGACCGCCGGTCGGGCGAGATCATCGGCTCGGAGAACATGGCCGAGACCAGCACCACCGCCTCCCTCATCAAGGCGTGGATCGTCGCCGACTACCTGCGCCGTACCGCCGACGCCGGGCAGACCCCGAGCGACGCGAAGTTGAGCGACCTGACCCGGATCATCCGGGACAGCGACAACACCCGCACCGAGCAGCTCTACACCCAGATCGGCCGGTCCGCCTCGATCAAGCGGCTGTTGTCCACCTGCGACCTGACCGACAGCAAGGTGTCGAGCGACCTCGGGTGGAGCCGTACCGAACTCTCCCCCCGGGACACCGCCCGCCTCGGCGAGTGCATCGCCGACGGCACCGCCGCCGGCCCGAAGTGGACCAAATGGTTGCTCAGCGAGATGCGCCAGGTACGCGGTGCCGGCGACTTCGGCATCCGTAAGGCGTTCCCGACCGCCGAGGCGAAGAAGATCGCCATCAAGAACGGCTGGGTCGACCGCACCCGTGAGCAGGAGATGCACGTCAACTGCCTGGCGATCGGCGACACCTGGACGATGGGCGTGATGCTCCAGTACCCGATCAACAAGGGCTACGAGTACGGCATGAAGAACTGCGAGAAGATCACCGAAGCCCTCCTCACCCGCCCCTGACCCCCACCGCGCCCCCCACCCGCGCCGCGCCGCACCCCCCGACCCGCGCCGATCTTGCACTTCTGGTCGCCGGAACGCGGCTTATGCCCGATAAGCGGCGACGAAAAGCGCAAGATCGCGGGGGAGGCGGGGAGGCGGGGAGGCGGGGGTCAGCGGGTGAAGAAGGTGGGGCCGGTGGGGGGTAGTGGGGGGGTTTCGCCTAGGGCGGCGGCGCGGCGGGCGAACTCACGGATGCCGGCGACCTGACGATCGCCGAGGGAGAAGTCCAGGGCCCGGAAGTACTCCGCGAGCGTGCTGGCGTCGAACGGCTCCCACCGGGCCGCCGACTCGGCGACCTGGTCCAGTTCAGCCAGGCACAGGTCACGCGACCGCAGGAACGCCTCGTGCACCTCCTTGACCAGCCCGGGATGGGCTGCGGCGAAGTCGCGACGGGCCGCCCAGACGGCGAAGACCATCGGCAGTCCGGTCCACTCCCGCCACGCCTGCCCCAGGTCGGTCACGGTCAGTCCCTGCCGGGGTGCCTCGTACATCGCCCGCAGCGCCACGTCGCCGATCAACACCGCGGCGTCGGCCTCCAGCAGCATCTGGGTCAGGTCCGGCGGGCACCTGAAGTACTCCGGACGGACCCCGTACCGCTCGCGCAGCAGCAACTGGGCGAGCAGCACTCCGGTCCGCGAGGTGGAGCCCAGCGCCACCCGGGCGCCGTCGAGGTCGGCCAGCGGCCGGGTGCTGACCAGGTTGACCGACAGCACCGGCCCGTCGCTGCCCACGGCCAGGTCGGGCAGGAGCAGCAGTTCGTCGGCATGCTTCAGGTACTCGACGAAGGTGATCGGCCCGATGTCCAGGTCACCGGCGACGAGTTGGGCGCTGAGCCGGTCCGGCGAATCCTTGCGCAGGTCGACGTCGAGCAGGGCGCCGGAGCGCATCAGCCCCCAGTAGATGGGCAGGCAGTTGAGGAACTGGATGTGCCCGACGCGGGGGCGGGCGAGGCGCTCGACCATGCCCCGACCGTATCCCCACCTCCCGTGACCTGCTCAGCCGGACGTCGCTGAAGTGGCCAACCCCGCACCCGCCGGCCCGGCTTTAGGTGGCCCCGCGTCCACCGGCTCGGCGCCCGCCGGCCCGGCCTGCGCGGGGCCTTCCGGTGTCGGCGGCTGCCCGATACGGGAGCGCTCGGCCCGCACCGCTCGGCGGACCGGTGCCACGAAGCCGAGCAGCACCAGCAGCCCGGCCGCACCACAGCCGACGATCAGCGGACGAGGTTCGGTCACCTCCAGCAGCAGACCACCGACCAGGTAACCGAACATTGCCGCCCCCTGCACCGCGGCACCCACGGCGGCGAAGGCCCGCCCGCGGGCCGCCTCGGGTACCCGCCGTGCCACCACCACGTTGTGGAAGACGTTGTCGCCGCCGTTGCAGAGGCCGCCGAGCAGCCAGAGCGGCACCAACAGCGCAGCCGTGGGGACCGTCACCGAGAGCAGCACCGCCACGCAACAGCCGCCGAGTAGCAGCAGGCCACCCTGCACCAGGGCACCGTCGTCGGTGAACCGCCGGGCCACCCGAGCGAAGATCCAGGCACCGCCGAGCACACCGAGCGTCCAGGCGCCGGTCACCAGGCCGTACACGGAGGCCGAGGCACCGAGGGTCTCGCGTACGTAGAAGACCTCGATGACGTTGATCGCGCCGACGGCCGCGATCACGCCGGCCAGCGTCGCCACCATCGCCGCCAGCAGCGGATCCCGCCGGAGCCGCCAACTCCCTGCCGTCGCGGCGTCGTGGTCCACCACCGCCGGGCCGCTGCCGGTCACCGCGGCGCGCCGCGCACCGCCCCTACGAGTACGGACGAGCAGCCCGGCGACGACGAGCGCCAGATAGCCGGCCGCGGCGATCAGCAGGGGTACCCGGGTGCCGAAGGCGCCCACCAGGAACCCGGCCATGGCCGGCCCGGTCAGCACACCGATCATGCCGGCGGTCTGGTTGAGTGCGGTGGCCCTGGGCAGGTCTTCGGCGCGCACCATGGCGGGCACCAGGGCGGCGAGCACCGGCTGGACGACGGCCAGGCCGCTGGCGAGCAGCGCGACCAGACCCACGACCAGCAAGGGGTGTCCGGCGTACGCCAGCGCTAGGCAGATCACCGACTGGGCCAGACCGGCTCCGACCAGCAGCGTCCGGCTGTCCACCCGATCGGCGAGCCGACCGGTCAGCGGGGCGAGCACCACGAGCGGCAGCGTCGCCGCCAACAGCATCCCCGCCACGGCACGGCCACCGGCGCCGGACGACTGGAGGGTCAGTGTCAGCGTGGTCGCCGCGAGGAACTGCCCGCAGGTGGCGAAGCCACGGGCGGAGGTAGCCAGGGCGACGTCGGCCCACCGCGACTCCCCAGATGTGAAAGACATATTTCGAAAGTAGTGCTTCACATCTGGTCGGCGCAAGCATGTCAGGCCAGCGGCACCGCCCGGTACTGGACGGCCACCCGGCGGGCACCCGGCGGCGGATCGGTCCGGGTGCGTTTCCGGTAGGGCTGGAGCAGGGCCGTCACGGCCTCGTTCAACTCCGTCAACTCCTCGGCGGTGAGTAGCAGCAACGACTCGCTCAGAATCGCGCTGCGATACCACTCCTCCGACTCGTCCGGAGCCCGGCGCAGCCAGTCCCGGCTGCGCTCCAGTCCCCGAGCCAGAAAGACCTCGACCAGGGTCTGCTCGGCGTCGCGTACCGACGGGTCAGCGTCCCGGCCGGCGTCGATGGTCCATTGCTGGATCGCGGCACGCCACAGCCGCTCCCGGGCGTCTCCCCGGCTCGGCGCCTGCTCCACCAGGCCGAACTTGGCAAGTGCCCGCAGGTGGTAGCTGGTCGCGCTCGGCGACAGGCCCACCACCTCGGCGCACTCGGTGGCGGTCACCGCGCCCTCGGTCGTCGCCAGGTGTTCCATGATCGCGAGCCGGGCCGGGTGGGCGAGCGCCCGCAGCGTCTGAGGGTCGCTGATCGTCACCCGGGGCGACTCGGAGTGCGGCTGCGTCATGCCCCCATGATCCCCGGCCGGAAGTAAAAGCGGTTGTCCACGGCACGCTCTCCAGTAGGCTGTTCGTTCCGCCCGACGGCCGCGGTGAGTAGCACCGCAGCGGACGTCCCCGCGCCGACCCACGAGTCGGAAACGCGAGCGGCAGCCTTCTTCCCGTGTCGAGGAGTCCGTGGATGAGCCTGCACGCCCAAAAGATTCCCCAGCCACCCGCACTGGACGACGAACTGGCCACCGAACGTGCGCACCTGACCCGGTCGCGGGCGGCGCTGCACCGGATGCGGGAACGCGCCGAGGCGCTCTTCGCCACCGGCGACAAGGTGGCCGGAGACGCGTACACCGCCGAGCAGCTCGGCCGGCACCTTGCCCGGCGGGTCGCCGAACTGGCCGACGACCCGCGTACCCCGCTCTTCTTCGGCCGGCTCGACTTCGGTGACGCGGATGCCGAACACGCCGGCCGCCGATACCACGTCGGTCGCCGGCACGTCACCGACGAGCAGGGCGAACCGTTGGTGCTTGACTGGCGGGCACCGGTCTCCCGCGCGTTCTACCGGGCCAGTGCCCGCGACCCGCAGGGCCTGGCGGTGCGCCGCCGGTTCGGTTTCAGCGACGGGAAGCTGACCAGCTTCGAGGACGAACACCTGGACCGGGGCGAGGAACTCGGCACGGCCAGCCGGATCCTCACCGCCGAGATCGAACGCCCCCGGGTCGGGCCGATGCGGGACATCGTCGCCACCATCCAGCCCGAGCAGGACGAACTCGTCCGCGCCGACCTGGCCGACTCGATCTGCGTACAGGGTGCCCCGGGCACCGGCAAGACCGCCGTCGGCCTGCACCGGGCGGCGTACCTGCTCTACCTGTACCGGGAGCGGCTGCGGCGGTCGAAGGTGCTGGTCGTGGGCCCGAACCGGGCCTTCCTCGGCTACATCGCGGCGGTGCTGCCTGCGCTCGGCGAAGTCGAGGTGGAGCAGGCCACCGTGGAGGATCTGGTCGACCGGGTGACGGTACGCGCGGTGGACCCGCCGGTCGTGGCCACCCTCAAGCACGACGCGCGGATGGCCGAGGTGCTGCGCCGGGCCGTCGACGCGTACGTCGGCGAGCCGGCGGAACCGGTGCTCGTCTCCGACGGCTCGTTCCGCTGGCGGATCGGGCTGGAGCCGCTGCACCGGCTGGTCCAGGACACCCGCGCGGAGCGCCTGCCGTACGCCGTCGGGCGGGACCGGGTCCGGGCCCGGGTGGTCGGACTGCTGCAACGGCAGGCCGAGGCGCGGCGGGCGGAGTCGCCGGGCGACGCGTGGCTGCGCCGGATGAGCCGGTCGAAACCGGTCACCGGATTCCTGGACGCCGTGTGGCCCGCGCTCACGCCGGACCGCCTGCTGCACGCGCTGTACACCGACCCGGACCGGCTCGCACAGGCCGCCGACGGCCTGCTCAGTCCCGACGAACAGCACCTGCTCACCCGCACCGCGTCGGGAGGTCCCACCACCGGTACCGGGTTGGGCCGGACGGCGAAGGCGACCCGGTGGACGGCCGCCGACGCCGTGCTGATCGACGAGGCGGCCGGCCTGCTCGAACGACCGGCCGGCTACGGACATGTCGTGGTGGACGAGGCACAGGACCTGTCTCCGATGCAGTGCCGGGTCATCGCCCGGCGCAGTGAACACGGCTCGCTCACGCTCCTCGGCGACCTGGCCCAGGCCACCGCGCCATGGGCGGCCAGCGACTGGCGGGAGAGCCTGCGCCACCTGGGCAAGCCGGACGCGACGGTGGTGCCGTTGACCATCGGGTTCCGGGTGCCCGCCGCCGTGCTCGCCTTCGCCAACCGGCTGCTACCGGCGCTGGCTGTCGACGTGCCGCCGGCCGAGTCGCTACGCGGTGACGGCGCGCTTGAGGTGCGTACCGTGAGCGATCTCGCGACCGCGACGGTGGCCGAGGTGCGGGCGGCGCTCACGCACGAGGGGTCGATCGCCGTGATCGCCGCCGACGGCACGGTGGACGAGTTGCGGTCGGCGCTGACCGAGGCGGGGGTGGAAACCGCGACCGCCGACGGGCCAGCCACCGGTGCGCGCGTCACGGTGATGCCCGCGACCCTGGTCAAGGGTCTGGAGTACGACCACGTCATCGCGGTCGAACCGGCTGCCATCGCGTCCGCCGAGCAACGCGGCCTGAACCGGCTGTACGTGGTGCTCACCCGGGCGGTGTCCCGGCTGTCCGTGCTGCACGCCGCGCCGCTGCCCGCGCCGCTGGGCTGACGCGGCCGGTGTCGCCAGTTCAGTTGATGTTCCGCCCGTTTCCACCCCGGGCCGCGGCGGACCGGTGCCACCATGCCGAGGAGGGCGGCCGGCCGGTCGCCGCAGGTCGGGAGGGGTGTCCGTGGTCAGCGTCGCACCGGGTACGCCCTGTTGGGCCGACCTGGCGACGCCGGGGCTCGACGCGGCCCGGCGGTTCTACCCGGAGCTGTTCGGCTGGACCGGCCGGGTCGACCCCGAGCCGGCGGCGGGCGGATACACGGTCTTCCTGCTGGGCGGCCGGGCGGTCGCCGGGGCGGGCCCGCCCGCCGTGCCGGATCAGGTCCCGATCTGGTCGACGTACGTGGCCACCGACGACGCGGATCTGGTCGCCGGCCGGGTACAGCGGGCCGGTGGACAGGTGGTGGTGCCGCCGTTCGAGGTCTTCGACCGGGGTCGGATGGCGGTCTTCACCGATCCGGCCGGGGCCGCGTTCAGTGTCTGGCAGCCGATGGCCTTCGCCGGCGCCGAGGTGTTCGACCTCCCCGGCGCGATGAGCTGGACCGAGCTGGTGACACCCGATCCGGACGGGGCACGGATCTTCTACGAACTGGTCTTCGGTTGGCAGCCGGAGGAGGAGCCGATGGGTCAGGTCGCGTACACCGGATGGCGGCTCGGCGACCGCCTGGTGGCGGGGATGATGCCCCCACTGAGTGGCGAGTTCCCGGCCGACTCACCGGCCTACTGGACGCTCTACTTCTCGGTCGTCGACGCGGACGCCACCGCCGCCCGCGCCGCCGAACTGGGCGGCACCATCCTGGTCCCCCCGCGCGACATCCCCGCCGGCCGCGTTACCGCCCTCCGCGACCCCCACGGCGCCCTCTTCTCCCTCATCGCCCTCACACCCTGACCCACCCCCACCGCCGACCCCGCCGATCATGCGGTTGTGGTTGTCGCTTTGTCATCTTTCACGGCTTTTATCAGGTGCCACAACTGCATGATCGGCGCCGGTGGGGCGGGTGGGGCGGGTGGGGAGGACGAGGGGGCCGTGGGGGCCGGGGATGACGCGGACGTGGGCGCGGTAGTGGCGGGCGAGCAGCTCCTCGGTCAGCACCTCGTCGGGGGTGCCGGAGGCGACGATGCGGCCGTCGGCGAGCAGCACCATGCGGTCGGCGTACTCGCCGGCGATGGACAGGTCGTGCATGGTGGCCAGCACCGTCAGGCCGTGCGTCCGACGTAGCTGGTCGACCAGTTCGAGGACCTCCTGCTGGTGGCCGATGTCGAGGGCGCTGGTGGGCTCGTCGAGCAGCAGCAGGGTGGCGCCCTGGGCCAACGCCCGGGCCAGGAAGACCCGCTGCCGCTCGCCGCCGGAGAGGGTGGCCAGTTCCCGGGCGTGGAAGCCGGCGAGATCCAGCCGGTCGAGCACCTCGTGCACCACGGCCAGGTCGGCGGCGGACTCCCGACCCAGCGGCGGGATGTACGGGTTACGACCGAGCAGCACGTAGTCCAGCACCGCCATGCCGGGCGGTACGACAGGCGACTGGGCGACCGTGGCCACCACCCGGGCCCGTTCCCGGCGACGCAGCTCGCCCAGGGGCGTACCGAAGAGCCGCACGGCGTCCGGCGCGGGGAGCAGGCCGCCGACGGCGCGCAGCAACGTCGACTTGCCCGCGCCGTTGGGACCGATCACCGTGACCCACTCGCCGGTGGTGACGGTCAGGTCGACTCCCGCGAGGATCGGCGAACCGTCCAGGCTGATCCGCAGGTCGCGCAGGTCGACGGCGAGGGCTGGCAGGGTACTGGACGACGACACGGGCGACGAGGCGCTCATGTCAGCACCCGTCGGGCCGAGCGCAGCACCACCACGAAGAACGGGCCGCCAAGCAGCGCGGTGACCACCCCGATCGGGATCTCCTGCGGTGCGGCGGCGGTCCGCGCCACCACGTCGGTCAGGGCCAGGAAGGCGCCGCCGAACAGCAGCGACAGCGGCAGGATCACCCGGTAGCTCGCCCCGGCGAGCATCCGTACGGTGTGCGGCACGATGATGCCGACGAAGCCGATCAGGCCGGAGGCGGAGACGGCGGCGGCGGTACCCAGCGAGGCCGCGGCGATCAGCAGGTACCGGGACCGCTGCGGGTGCAGGCCGAGGCTTGCCGCTTCGTCGTCGCCGACCGACAGCACGTCCAACTCCCGCCGGTGCAGCAGGATGACCAGGCTGGTCAGCAGGAAGTACGGCAGCACCAGCCGGACGTCCTGCCAGCCGGCGGTGGCCAGCCGCCCCAGCAGCCAGGAGTACACCTGCTGAATGCTTTCCGCGTGTCGTTGCAGCAGGTACGTCTGCCCGGCGCTGAGGAAGGCGGAGACGGCCACCCCGGCCAGGATCAGGGTGGCCGGGGAGCGGCTGCGTCCCCCGGCGGATCCGAGCAGGTAGGTCATCGCCACCGCACCGAGGGAGCCGACGAAGGCGGCCAGCGGGATGGTGGCCGGCAGGCCGCTCAACGCGCCGCCCGCGCCCACTCCCAGGGTCAGCACCACGGTGACCGCCAGCCCGGCCCCGGCCGCGACACCGAGCAGGTACGGGTCGGCCAGCGGGTTGCGGAACACCCCCTGGTAGGCGCCGCCGGCCAGGGCGAGCAGCCCGCCGACCAGCAGACCCAGCACCGCCCGGGGCAGCCGCAGCTCGGTGACGATGGCGATCTCCCGCTCGGTCAACCCGCTGTCCAGGTGTACCCCGGGCAGCAGGTTGAGCAGTTCGATCGCGACGCTGCCGGGCGGCAGGCTGACCGGGCCGAGCGAGACCCCGGCCAGCAGCGCGACGAGCACGGCGAGCACCCCGGTCGCGAGCCAACGCTTCCGCAGACCCGCCGGCCGGGGCGGGGTGGCCGCCCCGGCCGGCGCGACGGGGCGGCCGCGCTTCAGCACGTCGTGCATGACCCGGTCAGCGCCCGGCGGCCATCGTCACTGGGACGCCTTGGCGGTGGCGTCCGCGATGGTCCGCAGCAGGTCCACCACGCGCGGCCCCCACCGGGACGCGACGTCGTCGTCGAGTTCCACGATCTGGTCGTTCTGCACCGCGGTGAGCGAACCCCAGCCGCTGCGCGCCTTGACCGTCGCGGCGCTCTGCTGGCAGCACTTGACGTCGGAGAGGAAGACGAAGTCCGGGTTGGCGTCGACGATCACTTCCTGGGACAGCTGCGGGTAGCCGCCATTCTTGCCGTCGGCGTCGGACGCGTCCGCGATGTTCTCCAGCCCGGCGAGGCTGTAGATCGAACCGATGAAGGTCTTGCTGGTCGCGGTGTACAGCTCCGGGCCCAGCTCGTGGAAATAGGTGAGTGCCTCGGCCCGTTGCGGCACCTCGGCCACGATCTTCGCGATGTCGTCCTTCATCCGCTGGACCACGTCGGCCGCCCCGGCGGCGTTACCGGTGAGCGTGCCCAGCTCGGTGATCTGCCGGTACGAGTCGTCGAGGGTCTGCGCGGCCGGAGTCTGGTAAACCGGGATCTTGAGCTTGGTGAGCTGCTCGACGATCTTGTTACGGTCGTCGCTGAGCACCACCAGGTCGGGGTTCTTCGCCGCGACCGCCTCGGCGTTCGGCTGGTAGCCGGAGAGGTCCGTCTTCGGTGCGTCAGTGGGGAAGTTGGACTGGTCGTCGACCGCGGTGACCTGCGGGCCGGCGCCGATCGCGAAGAGCATCTCGGTGGCCGTGGCCGAGAGCGAGACGATCTTCTCAGGTCGCTGTTCCAGGGTCAGCGACCCGACGGTGACGGGGAAGGTGGCGGCGCTCGGGCTGCCACCGGCGGTGGGGGTGTCGGTGGTCTTCTCGGCGCAGGCGCCGAGCGCGAGCGCGGCCACCGCCAGGCTGGCGGCGAAGACCCTGGGGGTACGTCTGAACATCGGTCCTCCTGTCGGTCGAGGAGTGTGCTGCTTCGCCGACAGGGAGCCGGGGGCACCCGTCCGCGAGGCGCCCTTCCTCGAGAGCGCGGATCGCGACCACGCCCCAGGCGACCTGGCTCGTCCCCGGTAACGGGGCATCACAGTTGCGGGACAGCGCCGGTGTCTCACCGGCTTCGCTGGAACGGGTCGGTAAGACCGTAGCGCACGTCGCGTCGACGCCCCGCCGAGCAGTCCGCCGCGTTGCCGCACACCCGCCGGTGAGCCGCCGGAAGAAAGCCGGTCTGCCCGTTTGGTCCCTGGAACGGGGCCCCGCGCGAGGGGGTGTGGCGGGGCCCCGTCCGATTTCAGGAGGAGGTGATGGTGACGTTGTCCACAGCCGCTTCGACGAGGCTGGCGGTCGAGGTGTCAGCGGCCTCCACCAGGATCCGGATGGACTGGCCGGCGTACGGGGTGAGGTCGAGGTTCGACACCGTCCAGGCACCGTTGCGGTTGCTGGCCGCACCGGCCTGGGTGAGCAGCGTCGTGGTGCCGCCGCTGTGCACCACGCTGACCCGGAAATAGTCGGCCGACGACGAATTCGAGCCGTGCGCCAGGTACCACGCCAGCGACAGGGTCAACGTGCCGCTGGACGGCAGCGCGACAGCCGGCGAACGGGCACCCGTCACCCCGCCGTCGATGTCGTAGTCACCTGCGCCGCTGCCGGCGAGCCGGCCGGTCACCAGGTCGTTGCTGCCCGCGTACGGGGTGAGCTGCTTGGCCCCGCTGGAGCTGGTGGCCTGCGCGGCGCCCCGCTCCCACTGCCCGGTGGTCGCGGTGTCGGTGCCGTTGGGGTTGGTCGTCCAGCCGGTCGCGGTCTCGAAGGTGTCCGACCAGACCGTGGTTCCCCCGCCGCCGCTGCCGCAGTACTGCGCCTGCTTGCCGATGGCCCGGTACGGGCAGTCGGCGTACTCGGAGAGGATCAGCACCGCCTCACGGTTGCGCGAGGTCTGCTCCGGGATGACCTCGTCGGGCGGGTAGAAGCCGCCGCCGGAGGCCGAGCCCGGATACAGCTCGAAGGTGTACGCCCAGATGCCGTGCGTCGCCCACATCCAGTCGATGCTGCTGCCGTCGGTGATGTACAGGTCGCTGGACTGCTGGGGGGTGAAGCCGTTGGTCGCCGCCATCTGCTGGCCGATGGTGGCGAAGGTGTTGTACTGGTCGGCGCTCATCCCCGGGGCGGTGTTGTTGTACGTGTAGCCGTACGGCCAGAGCACCAGCTGGGAGTAGGTGTGGAAGTCGATGTTGGCCTTGATCTGCTGTACCCCGCCGACGACCCGGCTGTTGACGAAGTTGCGCAGCGCCTGCGTCTCGGGCGCGGAGAACGCCGACGGACCCCGGTAGGTGTCCGAGGAGGTGGAGCCGGACGAGCCGCCGCAGCACCCGAAGTTGTAGCTCCAGTTCCGGTTCAGGTCGGTCCCGACGTACGATGATCCGCTGTTGGGTTGGCGGTTCTTACGCCACGACCGGTAGGAGCCGGTGGCGATGTCGTACTCGCTGCCGTCCGGGTTGACCGAGGGCACGACCCAGATCTCCCGGCCGTTGACCAGACTGGTGATCCGGGAGTCGGAGCCGTAGTTGTCGGTGAAGAGGTCGAGCAGGTAGAGCGCCATCTCGACGGTCAGGTGCTCGCGGGCGTGCTGCTGGGCGTTGAACAGGATCTCCGGTTCGTTCTCGTCGGTGGCGACGTTGTCGGAGATCTTCACCGCGACCAGGTCACGACCCTCGTACGAGCTGCCGATACTGATCTTCCGCGCGATCGTCGGGTGATCGGCCACCACCTTGTTGACCGCGGCGATCATCTCCGGATAGTCGTGGTAGTTGGAGTCGGCCGACGGGAAGCCGAGGATCCCGACATCGCCGTCGGCCTGCCCCCGGTCGGTGGGCAGTGCGGCGATCGCCTCCAGCCGGAACCCGAGCCGGGTGATGGCGGCGGCCTCGGCCCGGGTGGCCGAGACGTGCAGCACTCCGTGCTCGGAGTAGTCGATGGCGGCGCCCGTACGGGCGACCGCGTTGCGGTCGGCGAGGGTCTTCGGGCCGAGCACCCGGTAGGGCACGGCGGCCGGTTGGGCGTCCCGGTTGGGCGCCGGCTCGGCGGAGACCGGTGGTGCGGCGATGGTGAGCAGGCCGAGCCCGGCGGCGACGATGAGCGCCAGGGCACGGCGGACTGGGATGGAACGGAAGGCCATGGACAACCTCCTGGAGGCGCGGGGATCCCCCGCTCGGTAGCGGACAGCCCACCACCGGTCACATGGTCATATCAATATTGATCGTTGTTTGGTCCATCCCAGCCGGATCCTCATGCCGGCAACATGTTTCCGCCGACCGGCACGCCAGGTAACCGGGTGCCAGGTTGCCGGGCCCAGGATTTGCCGCTGGCCGCTCGGTCCGGCCGCTCGGCCTGGCGAGGGCCCGGGCGCTCAGCCCTTCTCGTCGGTGGGCCGGTCACCGGTCGCGCCGTCGGCCTGGTCGTCGCCGGCCAGGGCGGACCGTAGCCGTTCCTTCTCCACGCGACGACGCTCGGCGGCCGCGGCCATCTCCTCGGCCATCTCGTCACGCCAGCCCTTGAGCAGGAAGAACGAGAGCGCTGCGGAGAACAGCAGCGCCAGGATCAACTTGAGGAAGATGTCCATGTCGACCGGCCAGAGGGCCGCCACCACAACCACGAACAGACCGATCCGGCCGAGCGTGTACTTGACCGCCGCACTCACGTTCGTTCGCTCCGCTCGCTCACGTCGTCACTCTGCCTCAGCCGGTCCGGTTGGCCAGCCAGCGCACCCCGGGAAACCAGATCATCGCGTACACCACGGTGAACGTGGTCGCGGCGAGCACGCCGGACAGCAGCGGCGGCAGCGCCGTCGCCACACCGGCCACCAGCAGCCCGGAGACCACTGCCATCGCCACGGCCACCAGCGCGGCCACCACCCGGGGCGCACCGAAATTCCAGGCCCGGAAGTCCTCCCAGAACAGCCAGGCGGGCAGGATCACGGCGAGCCAGCCGTTGGCTTGACCGAACTCACCCGCACCGAACCAGGCGAAGGCCACGTCGAAGAGCACCAGCACCAGCAGCCCGATGACCACCCCGGCCAGGCCGACACCCATCAGGTCGCCCAGGGTCCGGATCCGCCCGTCGGCATCACGGCGGGGAAACGCGCTCTGCTGCTCGGTCATCGTCGTGCCAGGGTACGCGTCGGGTCAGGCCCAGACCTGCTGCGGCTCGGCCCGGCGCTCGGCCAGCGTGGGCGCGGCGTCGTACTCGCGGACCACCTCATAGCGGGTGTTGCGCTCGACCGGACGGAACCCGGCGTCCCAGATGAGGTTCAGCAGGTCGTCGCGGTGCATGGTGTTCGGCGTCCCGTACGAGTCGGCGTCGTGGGTGATCTTGTATTCCACGACCGAGCCGTCCAGGTCGTCGACACCGAAGTTGAGCGAGAGCTGGGCCACCGACAGGCCGTGCATCACCCAGAAGCACTTGACGTGCGGGACGTTGTCGAACAGCAGGCGGGAGACCGCGAAGGTCTTCAACGACTCGGCCGGCGAGGCCATCGTGGTCCGGGCCTGGATCCGGTTACGGATCTTCCCGTCCGCCGAGTCGACGAAATCGTGCTGGTAGCGCAGCGGAATGAAGACCAGGAAGCCGCCGGTCTCGTCCTGCAACTCGCGCAGCCGCAGTACGTGGTCGACCCGGTGCCGGGGCTCCTCGATGTGGCCGTAGAGCATGGTCGACGGGGTCTTCATGCCCTTGCTGTGCGCCAGCCGGTGGATCCGCGACCAGTCCTCCCAGTGGCAGGCGTGGTCGACGATGTGCTGACGGATCTCCCAGTCGAAGATCTCCGCGCCGCCACCGGTGAGCGACTCCAGGCCGGCGTCCATCAGCTCGTCGAGGATCTCGTCGGCGCCCAGTCCGCTGATCTTCTCGAACCACTGCACCTCGGTCGCGGTGAACGCCTTGAGCTTGACGTTCGGCAGCGCGGCCTTCAGCTCGCGCAGCACCTTGGGGTAGTAGCGCCAGGGCAGCGTCGGGTGCAGGCCGTTGACGATGTGCAGCTCGGTGAGCTGCTCGTCCTCCATCTCCTTGGCCTTGCGGACCGCCTCGTCGATGCGCATGGTGTACGCGTCCTTCTCACCCGGCTTGCGCTGGAAGGAGCAGTACGCGCAGCTCGCGCTGCACACGTTGGTGAGGTTCAGGTGCCGGTTGACGTTGAACATCACCCGGTCGCCGTTCATCTCGGTGCGCCTGTGCTGAGCCAGCCGCCCCAACCAGGTCAGGTCGTCGCTGGAGTAGAGGGCGATCCCGTCCTCACGAGTCAGCCGCTCCCCCGCGTACACCTTCGCTTCGAGTTCGCGCTTGAGTCCGGCGTCCATCGAAAGCCCCGTCCCCTTTCACCTGCGGTCGCGACCGGGACGCGGTCGCCACCCGAGCCTACGTCGGCCACGCCGGCAACTCACACCGTGGTGGTCAGCAGCGAACTCTCAGCCTCCCGTTACCCGGCCAGACATCGACATAAGTGCACCGGGTGAGGTAAGACAGGGTGGGGCACGACACACACTGGTAGCGTCCCGAACCGCCGCGCCGACCGAGCGTGGCAGAGCAACGCCGGACGGGGAGCGGAATGATCGACAGCGCGGACGGACGGCAGCGGCGACGGGGTCCGGTGGTCTCACCGGTGCTACGCCCAGCGCTCTGGTCCGCCCTGCTCGCCGCGGTCGCCAGCACGGTCCTCGCCGCACCGGCGTACGCCGAGCCCGGCATCCCCGTCACGGTGCCCGACACCGGCTCCCGTCCCACGGCCACCGGTCCCCTCCAACTACCCGGCATGCCCGCCGGTACAACCCCGGGCCTGACGCCACCAGCGCTCGGCACTCCGGGCGCCAGCGCGCTGGAGACCCGGATCACGGCCGCGGAGGCGCGGGTCGCCGAGTTGGGCACCCGGCTCCTCGAACTCGAACAGCAGCGCAACGAGGTACAGACCCAGCTCCTCACCGCCGAGCGTGACCTGGAGTTCGCCCGGGGCGCGGTCCAGCAGGCGCAGCAGCGTGCCGACCAGGCCGCCGCCGAGGCGATCAAGGCTGCCGCCGCGCTTCCACCCGGCGGCTTCGCCACCGACCTGCGCGACCTGGATCTGCTCAGCCGGGCGAACCGGGGAGAAAAGGTCGGGCACGACACCGGCCCGGCCGCCGGCGAGCTGGCCCGCAGCCGGGCCGACGAGCAGGTGGCGACGCAGGCGCACGCGGCCGCCCAGTCGCGGCTTCAGGGCGTTCAGCAGCAGTACACCGCCACCCGGCAGGCACTGCGCGACGCCGAGGCGGAACTGATCAAGCTGCGCGACGAGAATTCCGCGCAGCTGGTGGAGTTGGCCCGCCAGCAGGAGGCCGCCGAGCAGCAACTCGGCGCCGACTACGTCGACCAGTCCGCCGGTGGGCTGGCCGCGCACCCCACGGCACTGGCCGCCGTCGCGTACGCCCGGAAACAACTCGGCGACCCGTACGTCTGGGCGGCCGAGGGACCGGACTCGTTCGACTGCTCGGGGCTGATCTGGGCGGCATACCGGTCGGCAGGTTACCGCCAGCTGCCCCGGGTCTCCCGGGACCAGTACCGCGCGACCAGCTCACGGACGGTGCCCCGCACCGCGCTTCTTCCTGGCGACCTGGTCTTCTTCGCCTCGGGCAGTAACTGGCAGAGCATCCACCACATGGGGATGTACATCGGCGGCGGCAAGATGATCCACGCGCCGACCACCGGTGACGTGGTGAAGATTTCCACGGTTCGCTGGTCCCGGCTCTACGCCGCGACCCGGGTGGTGGGCGCGGTTCCGGCACCGACGACATCGCCCACCCCGTCGCAGCCGCCGACCCCCAAGCCCAAACCGACGCCGAAGCCGACCAAGACGCCGACGCCGACGCCGACGCCGAAGCCCACCAAGACGACGACTCCCGCGCCCACTCCCTCGGACTCGACCACGCCGTCGCCGACCCCGACGGGCTCCACCACGCCCTCGGCAACTCCGTCGGCGACCACCACCCCGTCGGCGACCGGGTCTGCGACCACCACCCCGTCGGCGACGACCTCGGCCTCCGAGACCACCTCACCGACCCTCGGGGCCAGCAGCGTCGCTCCGACCACGGCCGCCAGCCAGGCCGACCCGACCACGGCGGCGAGCAGCGCGGCACCGGACGAGAGCGCTTCGGCCAGCCCGTCCACGGCCAGCGGACGGTGACCTGAGCCCGCAACGGCACGGCATTGCATCTGATCGGGGCTGGTCGATGTAGGTGCTGCCGGGCGGCCGATGACACCCGCGACGCGGTACGCACTCCGGGTGTGCCGCACGGGTGGAATGTGGCACGGTGTCACTCAGGCACTCCCGGTCCGGCGGTACGGGTCCGGTTGCGAGCGTGGCGCGGAGGCGACGATGACGCAGCAAGAGGTTCCGGCGGGGCCGGCGGGTAGGCCCCCTGCGCCCACCGCCGAGCCAGAACCCACCGCCACCGCCGAACCGGAACCCGCCCTCACCGCCGAGCCAGAACCGGCCCCCACCACCGAGCCAGAGCCGGCCACTGGCGATACCCCGGACCCGGCCGCCGATCAGCCGGCCCAACCACCCACCGCCCGTCCGACCCCGGACATCGCCGCCCGTCCGACCCCGGACATCGCCGTCCGGTCAGTGGGATCGGCCCGGGGCCGGGCAGGCGTCGCCAAGGTGACGGCACCCGGCGGCGTGAGTCACGGCCAGCCACCGTCCGGCGCCGGACTGACCGCGACCGGCGGGGGCACCACGTACCGGGCCACCGCCGGACCGGTGAGCACGAGCGCCGGACCGGTGCAAACGAGCGGAGGTGTCGCCCTCACCGGATTGGCTTCGGTGACCGGCACGGCCGGCGTTCCCGGCCAGCGGGAGACACCTCAGCCGAGCCAGGAGCCGGCGGCACCGAAACCGGCGCGGGCCAGCGTTCGGGTACCTGGGCTCAGCCGGGTGAGTGTGGACGAGGCGCAGTCCGTCGGCGGCGGCAGGGCGCCCGGTGTCTACCGGTCCGCTCCGGCTCAATCGGAAACGGCCAGGCCAGCCGAACCGGAGCCGGTCAAGCCACCGGAGCCCGCCCGGCCGCCCGAGCCGGCCGAACCGCCGACGCCACCCGCCCCCGAACCGGAACCCGCGCCCCATCCCCCGGTGCCCGGACCGGTCCCACCTGGGCCGACCCCGCCGTCGCCGTCGCCGGCACCGCCTTCCCCAGCACCGGCACCGCCGACGCCCGGTCCGTACCCGCCGGGACCGGCTCCCGTTCCGCCGCCCGACCCCCGTCCCACACCACCGGTTCCGGGTCCGCCGACACCGCCTCCCGGTCCGCCCGTACCGGCACCACCGCCGCCACCGGGTCCGATGCCGGCGCCGCCATTTCCCCCGCCACCGGCCACCGCCTGGCCCACAGCGGCCACCGCCGACACCGCCGGGCCCACAGCGGCCACCGCCATGTCCCGAACCGTCTCGCCCGGCGGCTCTGGCGAGGCCGAGGCGGCTCCCGTCGTACCGGCACCGGCGCTGCCTGTCTGGCCGCCACCGACCAACCCGGGCGGCCGGCGGGACGAGCCCGCGCCCAGTTCGCCGGGGGTCGCGCCCCGACCCTCGTCCCGTCCGGGACTGCGTCCGGGCTCCGCCGGGTCGCACGCAGGCTCCGCCGGGTCGCTCGCGGCGGTGGACGCGCCGGGCGGTGATCCGGGTGCGACTCGAACCCAGCGCAGCACGTCCGAACCCGCCGCGTGGGTCGGGACGTCCGCGACCGGATCGTCGCCGGGCGTCCGGTCGCACGGGCAGACGGAGCGCACGCACCGCCCGGCCGAGATCGAGCAGACGTACCGCCCAGCCGAAACCGAACGCACGCACCTCCCGGCCGGGGCTGTGCCGACGCAGCGCCCCGGCGGCTCCGACCTGAGCGCGTACTACGCCGGGCTGGAGAGCTCAGCGACGGTGGCCCTCCCGGCCGGGGAGCAGGAGACCTCCGGCTCGTTGACCGGGCACATCCTGGCTCAGGGCTGGGCGGACACGGCGGCCGAGAGGTCGCGGAGCACGCTCCGGGTCGTGATCCTGATGGCGGTCGCGCTGGGGGTGCTGGTGGCGATCAGCGTCATGGTGGTGCTCTTCGCGAACGACGCGCTGGCGGGCGCGGGCAGTGGCCTGTTGGGGTGACCGACGGCTCCGGATCGTTGGTGAGTCCGCCCACTACCCGACTCCGGCGCGGGTGGGCACGCCCCGACCGCCGTACACTGGTCGGTGATCACTGACCTGGCGCGTGACCACGCGCCCATGGGCGTTCTTGCGGAAGATCCGGCGGCCACGGCCGCAGCGGGACATCGCGAAGATGCGCCCCGCTTGAAAGGCATTACTTGACCACCTCCGCTGACCTCGGCATGCCCCCGTTCTCCCCCGACATTTCCGCCGCGCCGCAGCCGGCCGGCACGACCAACCCCGACACTCCGGTGACCTTCGACTCGCTCGGGCTTCCCCGGCAGCTGGTTCGGACCCTGGACCGACAGGGGATCACCACTCCGTTCGAGATCCAACAGGCCACCGTGCCGGATGCACTCGCCGGGCGCGACGTGCTGGGCCGTGGGCAGACCGGCTCCGGCAAGACCCTCGCGTTCGGGCTGCCGCTGCTGGCCCGGATCGCCGCCGGTGAGCGAGCCCGGCCCCGGCGTCCACGGGCTCTCGTCCTGGTGCCCACCCGGGAACTGGCCATGCAGGTCAACGATGCGCTGCTGCCGCTCGGCAAGGCCGTCGGCGTCTTCCTCAAGACCGCCGTCGGCGGGGTGCCGTACGACCGCCAGATCGATGCCCTGCGGCGCGGCGTCGAGGTGGTGGTGGCCACCCCGGGTCGGCTCGCCGACCTGATCGACCGGGGTGTGTGCCAGCTCGACGACGTCGAGATCACCGTGCTCGACGAGGCCGACCAGATGGCCGACATGGGTTTCCTGCCCGAGGTCACCGAGCTGCTGGCGAAGACGCCTGCCGACGCGCAGCGCCTGCTCTTCTCGGCCACTCTGGACGGTGACGTCGACACGCTTGTGCGGCGCTTCATGACCGACCCGGTCACCCACTCGACCGCACCGCCGACCGCAGCCGTGTCCACCATGGATCACCACCTGCTGTTGATTCCGCCGCAGGAGAAGTTCCCGGTTACCGCGTCGATCGCCGCGCGGGCGGGCCGGACCATCGTGTTCGCCCGTACCCAGTTGGGAGTGGACCGGCTGGTCACCCAGCTTGCCGCCGTCGGCGTTCGGGCCGGAGGGCTGCACGGAGGCAAGACGCAGCGGATGCGTACCCGCACGCTGGCGGAGTTCCGCGAGGGACGGACCAGCGTGCTGGTCGCCACCGACGTCGCGGCGCGGGGCATCCACGTCGACGGGGTCTCCCTCGTGCTGCACGTCGACCCGCCGAAGGACCCGAAGGACTACCTGCACCGCGCGGGGCGTACCGCCCGGGCCGGTGAGGCCGGCGCGGTGGCCACCCTGGTGCTGCCGAAGCAGCGCCGCACCACCCTGGCGATGCTGGAGAAGGCCGGCGTGGAGCCGGCCCAGTCCCGGGTACGCGTCGGTGACCCCGTGCTGGCTGAGCTGACCGGCGCGCGGGAGCCGAGCGGGGTACCGGTGCGTGAGGAGCCGGAACAGCCCCGTCGCAGCAGCCGGCCGGGCGGCCCCCGCCGCTTCAGCGACCGGCCCACGAGCGAGCGCCGCTACGCCGACCACGGCCACCGGGGCGAACGCCGCTTCTCGGAGCAGGCACCGGGCGACCGCCGTTACCACGAGCACCCGCACGGCGAGCGCCGCTTCGGCAGCGATCGGGGCGGTCGGTCGGAGGGTTGGGGCACGAACGACCGGCCGCGCGACGATCGGCGTGGGACGGGTGGCCGGTCCCGGGCCCGCAGTTACTGATCAACACGCGCCGCTCGCGGTGCTGGTCTTCGGCGCATACGCTGCCCGGCTCAGCCGGGTGGCGTAACGTCCGGCTCATGCCGACCACGCCGAAGTCGCTGCTATGGACCCGCACGGACACCGCCGGTGCCGAGCACGCCGTGGTCGACGACGGCCACGGCCTGACCGCACAGGGCACACAGTTGGCCGTCGACCCGGTTCCCTACACGTGTCGCTACCAGGTGACCACCGACACCGACTGGTCGAGTGTCCGCCTGGAGGTGGAGGTCGAGGGAGCCGGGTGGCGGCGCAGCGTACGGCTCGAACGGGCGACGCAGCGGTGGCGGGTGACCGCCGCCGAGCAGGGTGACCTCGACGCGGTCCTGACCGCCGCGGGGCACGCCCCGGCCGGGCTGCCCGGCGTGGAGGACCCGGACCGGTTGGCCGACGCCCTCGACGTGGATCTCGGTGGCTCACCGCTGTTCAACACGCTGCCGCTGCGTCGGCTCGGCCTGAACACCGCACCCCCGGACACCAGGCACTCGATAAGCGTGGCCTGGGTGCTGCTGCCCAGCCTCACCGTGCTCCCCGCCGAGCAGGTCTACACCGGGCTGGGCCCGAACCGGTTCCGGTACGCGAGCGGCGGCTTCAGCGCCGAGGTCGAGATGGACGCCGACGGCTACGTGCAGCGTTACCCAGGGCTGGCCGAGCGCGCCACGACACGCTGAGAGCGGACCTCGTTGACCGTAAGCTTGATCAGTCCGGTGTCGGCCGGGTCCTGGTCGGCGGCGTCGCGGTGATCATCGAGGACCGCGGCGCAGATCGGCCACCTCGTCTGACGGCGTGAAGCCGGCCGAGGCGTAGGTAGCTACGGCGCCGACGTTGGAACTCTGCACGCACACACTCGCGCTGGACGCACCCATGTCGCGAAGTGCCGCAGCGGCGGCAAGCGTGATCGCCGTGCCGTAACCGTGGCCTCGGTGACTGCGGTGGACGCCCATCGGTTCCAGAAGTCCTGGCCGCCCCGGGCCGGCTGACCACACTGCCGCGACTGCCACGGCGTCGTCGTTCTGATCGAATGCGGCGAGGCAACGTGCGTCAGCGTAGAACGGCCCACCGGCCATGGCGAGCCAACGCCCGACCGTGCGGCGTCGGTCGGCATCGCTGAAGGGTGAGCCGCGGAACGCGGACCAGTGGACGCCGACCCACACCTCGGCGCGATCGGGTTCGATCGTCTCGATGCGCAGACCGCAGTCCTTGACCGGGTCCGAGAGACCGCGGTGGAACGTTGTCCACGGCTCATCCCGCTCCCAACCCCGCTCCAGCAGCAACTGGGTGAGACGTTCCGCACCTCGGGCTTCGACTGTCGCACCGTCGGGATCCAGGACACGCCCTGGGGCGTCCAGATCAGCGGCGAGTTGGCGGGCCAGTGCCTCGTCATCACGCCAGTCGGGAGCGACGGCCATGCGCACCAGGTCGGGGCCGTCCAGCAGCCCGAGCGCGAGAACCTCCCCGTCGCGCAACCACATCCGGATGGCGGCCGCCGTAACCTCGGCACCACGTGACGAGTGCCAGCCGAGATCGCCAGAATGCAGATGCAGCGGTCCCTCGTCGTACTGCCACCGCTTGAGCGCGTCCACCGCTGGTGACAGCTCATCAACGCTCGGGGCGCTCAAGATGATGCTCATGGTGCACCCAAACCCAAAGAGCGGCCTGGCACCATCGATTTTCGAAGCAGCCGGTGCTCGTCACGGTCGCGGAATGTCTGTATCCAGGTCGTCACCAGGCAGTCGGAAGCCGATCCGGAACGACGAAGAACAACCACCGGTGACGAGGTTGAGGCGGCGTGTGTAATGGGATCGTCGGGCTTGGGCCAGTGGTGGTGTTCTTTCTGATCAAGAGGCTGTGTCGGCCGTCGTCGGGGTCGGCGTCGGTGCAGACGCCGTCGAGCCAGGCCCAGTGGTCGAAGCGCGGTCCCTTGGATCCGACGCCGGCCGATCGGCGTTGCCATGCCGTGGCGGGTGGGTCAGCGGCCACCTGGTCGGCGCGGACGCGGGTCTTGCCGCCGTCGAGCGGGACCAGGTGGCTGCGGGACACCGCCAAGACGTAGCCGATCTCGTGGTCGCGCAGGCCAGCGCGGAAGACACTGCTGTTGCCGTAAGCCTCGTCCGCGGCGGGCCAGCTGCGTGCCGCATGCCGGTCCGTTCGGCCGCGCGCCGTCGACCGTTAGCCCACACCCACCCGCAGCCGGGATGACTTCGCCTCGCCTTGTGGGGCCCACCTGCCGGCACGTCCGATGACCGCCCGACCACGGTCGGGGAAACGCTCTCTACCATTCGCTGATTGACAGCATCCATTTCTTCCGCCGAACAGGCGACAATTACCGGCTTGTCACCTTCCCGACAGTCCCGTCCATGGGACCGGATCGATCGCCGGAGTATGGTTCGCGTAATCAATTCGGAACCGGCTTTGTCACTCCGCGCCTCACACGCAATTAATCGACCGACTCGGGCGGCCGACGCCCAAGCGACCGCAAGGAGAGGAGCAAACGTGACGGAGCATTCCGGCGTCACACAGATAAGGGTCAACCGGGCCACTTTGTGGATCGGCGGCGACGTTTATCAGCTCAGCAGCATCGCCCGCGTCCGGTCGCTGATGTCCGAACCGGACCGCCGGGGTATCGGGCGCGCGATCGCCCGAGCCGGTGGCTGGTTCGCCGGCGGAGTGCTGCTGCTCTGCTGCGTCGGGCAGATGGAACTTCCGGGCTACGCGCTCGTCCTCGTCGCCGCCGTCGTGCTCGGCGTGGTCGCGTATCACGTATGGCGGGCGGTCCGGCTCGCCCTTCAGGCGACCCAGTACGCGCTGGTGGTCGAGACGAACGGGGCGACCAGCGCGGCGCTCGTGAGCACCGACCGCGCCATGGTGGAGGGTTTGGTCAACCTGATCGCGAACGCTCTGGAGAACCCGCCAGCCCGGGAAATCGTCCAGAACATCGACAACCGGAAACTGGTATTCGGAGACGAAATCAACATGATGGGCGGCGGCGTCCAGATCGGGAAGGTGGCACGCGGTGACTGAGCATGTCCACGGCGACCAGATAAACATGCGCGACGGCCAGGTGCAGATCGGCAAAATCGTCGGACCGGCATTGTCCGAGCTGATGCAGCTGATCGCCGTACTTCAGGAGAAAGGACACGTCGACAACCACGGCAACGTCGTCGACCAGGCAGCCGCCGCCGCTCACGTCGACGCGGAGAAGGGCCGCTTCGGCAACCTCGGCCGGGCAGTCGGCAGCGGATTGGGGCCGGTGTTGCAGAACACGATCGCCGGCACCGCGGCCCAGTTCATCGTGCGGTTGTTCCAGTGAGCGCCCCTGGCCGGCGGCTCAGGTCGGGCGCTCAGGTCGGGCGGTCAGCTCGGCCAGGAGCCGTCGGTCAGGAAGCGGTCGACGGTGGTCAGGTGCGGTGCCAGATCGAGGCACTGCCCGGCCACCCACTCGTCGGCGTAGTAGGAGTCGGCGTACCGGTCACCCGCATCGCAGATCAGGGTGACCACCGAGCCCGTCCGGCCGGCGGCCAGCAGTTCGGCGATCAGGCCGAAGGCACCCCACAGGTTGGTGCCGGTCGAGCCGCCCACCCGCCGGCCAAGCACCGCCGAGGCGGCCCGCATGGCCGCCAGGGAAGCCGCGTCGGGCACCTGCACCATCCGGTCCACCACCGAGGGCAGGAAGGACGCCTCGACGGTCGGGCGGCCGATGCCCTCGATCCGGGAACCCCGGCCGGTGCGTACCGACCAGTCGGCCGCCTGCCAGGCGGGGTAGAACGCGGAGTTCTCCGGATCGACCACGCAGAGCTTGGTGGGTAGCCGCCGGTAGCGGGCGTACCGTCCGATGGTGGCGCTGGTGCCGCCGGTTCCCGCGCCGACCACGATCCAGGCCGGTATCGGATGCCGTTCCAGGGCGAGCTGCGCGTAGATCGACTCGGCGATGTTGTTGTTGCCCCGCCAGTCGGTGGCCCGCTCCGCGTAGGTGAACTGGTCCATGTAGTGCCCACCGGAGTCCTCGGCGAGCCAGCGTGCCTCGATGACCACCTTCGCCGGGTCCTGGACCAGATGGCACCGACCGCCCTGGAACTCGATCTGGGCGATCTTCTCGGGCGAGGTGGAGGCGGGCATCACCGCGACGAAGGGCAACCCGAGCATCCGGGCGAAGTACGCCTCGGAGACCGCCGTGGAGCCGGACGACGCCTCGATGATCGTGGTGTCCGGCCCGATCCAGCCGTTGCAGAGCCCGTACAGGAACAGGGAACGAGCCAGCCGGTGCTTCAGCGACCCGGTCGGGTGGACCGACTCGTCCTTCAGGTAGAGGTCGATCCCCCAGTGCCGGGGCAGCGGGAAGGGCAGCAGGTGGGTGTCGGCGGACCGGTTCGCGTCCGCCTCCACGGCCGCGATCGCCTCGGTCACCCACCGCCGGCTGGCCTCGTCGCACCGGTCGAGATGAGTCACGCCGGGAAACCTAGCAAGCCGACAGGCGGTGCCGGGGCTCAGGCCGTCGGCGGAGCGACCGACTGCGGGCGGTTCTCCCACTTGGTCGACAGTGCGATGCCGGTACGGGTGGAGGCGACCCCGGGTGTCCGGTTCAGCCGTACGATCAACTGCTCCAACTCGGCGATGGTGCCCACCCGGGCCTTGAGCAGGAAGGACTCGACGCCGGCCATGAAGTAGCAGGATTCGATCTCGGGCATGACCCGGAACGCCTCCAACACGTCGTCGGTGTCCGCCCCGGAGTCCTCCACGATGCCGATCAGGGCGGTCACACCCAACCCGATGGTCTCCGGCTCGACCTCCGCGCGGTACGCCCGGATGACGCCCCCGGACTCCAGCTTTCCGACCCTTTCGTGCACTGCCGGAGCGGAAAGGCCGACCTGGCGGGCCAGTTCGGCGTACGACAGGCGGGCATTTCCGCGGAGCAGGTCCACGAGGTTGAGATCGATGGCGTCCACGGACTGTGACCCTAGTCGGCGCGGCGTGACACCCGGACTCCGGTATCCGTTCGGCCTGGCAGCGGGTGACAGTTCGCATACCCGGGGTTCGGAGGGCGCGACGCCGGTACCATTTACTAACTTCCCACTCAGTGCGTTTTTCGCGTTTGGCGGACACGCCAGGTCGCTGGTGCTGTAATTGCCATACGTCCCTCATGACGGCTCTGGGCTCGCACCGGCCGGGGGCAGTGTGTTCAGCCGGGGGCTTCGTCGACGCGAGGAGGGGGCTGTGGACACTGGAGATCGCCTGCTGACACCGGGTGAAGTCGCCGCACTGTTTCGGGTGGACCCGAAAACCGTGACGCGATGGGCGGCGGCGGGCCGGATCGGGAGCATCCGGACTCCAGGAGGGCATCGCCGGTTTCGGGAATCCGAGGTGCGAGCCCTGCTTGAAGGGGAGGGCATGCTGGACGAGGCGGACGAGATGGGTAGACCGCGTAACGCGGGCCCGGCCGCTTCGACCGGCCCTGCGGGACCGGCAAATGCCGGCATGTACTGAAGTGCGGGTCGGGACGCGGACCGGCCATCAGGTCCGGTCCGCGTTCAACTTTCCGGCCCACCGCTTGAACAGGGTGTGCGGCACATCGAGGGCGTCGAGCACCTTGCCCGCCACGAAGTCCACCAGCTGGGCTCCGGAGGCGGCGGCGCCCGCACCGTAGAAGCCGGGGCTGGCCGGCAGCACCACCGCGCCGGCATCATGCAGCGCGATCAGGTGTTCCAGGTGGCTTCGGGTCACCGGCGTCTCCCGGGGCACCACGACCACCCGCCGACGTTCCTTCAGGTTCACCTCGGCGGCCCGCTGCAACAGGTCCTTGGACAGGCCGATGGCGATGCCGGCGCAGGCCGCCGTGCTGGCCGGCACCACCACCATCCCGCGTACCGGATAGGAGCCGCTGCTCGGTCCGGCGGCGAGGTCGCCGGCGGGCCAGTGGCGCAGGTCCGCCGCGGCGATGTCCCGCCCGAGCCAGGCGGCCAGGTCGTCGGCCCAGTGAGCGTCGCGGAACGGCCGTCCGGTCTCGTCGAGGACGGTCAGCCGGGCCGCCCGGGAGACGATCAGGTCCACCGGCTCCCCAGCGTCGAGCAGACCGCGTACGACAGCGGCCGCGTACGGCGTGCCGGATGCCCCGGACACCCCGACCACCCATGGTTCGCGCATGCCCTCAGCCTGCCTGGTCACCGCCGGCGCCAGTCGGGCACCCCAGAAAGCGTGTCCGAGGTGCCCATGATCGCCGCAGGCTGAGCGGTTACGCCACCGATGCCCGGCGGGTCTGCGGGGGCCACCGGGAGCTGGCATGCTGCCCGGGACGGAAGCACCGTGGGGGCCGACCGGAAGGATGTGAAGATCATCTCGTCGTCGGCCGGCTTCGCCCACCACGTCCTGCCTTCGTTGCGTGCTGCCTGCCCCATCGCGCCGCAAATCTCCCCGTACGCCGACGAGGTGCAGGCTTGGCTGGACTCCGAGCTGCCGTTGGACGCGCCGACGCGGGAACGGCTGGGGCGGGCCGGTTTCGCCCGCTACGCCGGGCGGCTCTACCCCGATGCCACCGAATCCGACCTGCGCACCCTGACCGCGCTGTTTACCTGGTTCTTTCTGGTCGACGACGTCTGCGACGGGCCCGAGCGGACCGGCCTGCACGAGATCCGTGCCCTGCGGGACGGCACGGTCGCGCTGCTGCGCGGCGGTTTCCGGCTGCGGCACCCGGGTCTGGCCGGTCCGTTACGCCGGCTGCTGGTCAGCGCCTGGCGGGAGCCGCACCGCCGGATGCCGGCCCGCTGGCGGCTGCGCTTCGCCGACGCGGTCGCCCATCACCTCGACGGCACCTGGCGGGAAGCGGTCAACAAGGCGACCGGGTACGCGCCGGGCGTCGAGGAGTACGTCGAACTGCGCCGGGCGACCTCTGCGGCGTACGTGTCGTATCCGCTTGTGGAGTTCGTCACCGGCCGGCCGCTGCCCGACCCGGTCTACCACCACCCACGGCTGGGCCAGCTCCGCGACCTCGGCAACGATCTGCTCGCCTGGTACAACGACATCGCCTCGCTGGACCGGGACGTGGCCATCTCCGGCGGACACAACCTGGTGCTGGCGTTGGCCGCCGCGCACCGCGTGCCGGTGCCCGCCGCCGTCGAGCTGGCGGCCCAGCGTTGGCACGAGTCGATGCGCCGGTTCGTCGCCCTGCGCGCCACGATGCCCTCGTTCGGTCCGGCGCTGGACCCTGCCGTCACCGCCCACCTCGACGGGGTGGCCCGAGCCGTTCGCGGCACCATCGACTGGACCATGGAGAGTGCCCGCTACGCCGTGCCGGGCAGGTGACCGGGCAAGCAGCCCGAGCCGGCGGGCCGGTCAGGCCCGCAGGTCGAGCCGGCGGGCCGGCGGGCCGGCGGGCTGGTCAGGCCCGCAGGCCGAGCCGGACGACCAGGTCAAGCAGGGCGAAGGCGAACAGCGCGATGCCGACGAAGCCGTTGGCGGTGAAGAACGCCCGGTTGACCCGGCTCAGGTCGGTCGGCGTGACCACCAGGTGCTGGTAGCCGAAGGCGACCGCGGTGAGGGCCAGCCCGATCCACCAGAGCCAGCCGAAGCCGATAAGCACGCCGAACCAGCCGAACAGCGCGAAGGTGACCACGTGCGCGACCGTGGAGGCGTGCAGGGCGAAGCGCAGTCCGTAGCGGGCCGGCACGCTGTGCACGCCGATCTCCCGGTCGACGTCGGCGTCCTGGCAGGCGTAGATCAGATCGAACCCACCGATCCACAGGCCGACGGCGGCACCGAGCAGCCAGGCCGGCCCGGAGCCGGCGAACGTACCGGTCACCGCGAGCCACGCGCCGACCGGGCCGACCATCTGGGCGGCGGCCAGGATGGCGTGCGGCCAGTTGGTGAACCGTTTGCCGTACGGGTAGACCACCAGCGGGACCACGGCCAGCGGTGCGAGCGCCAGGCAGAGCGGGTTGAGCAGGGCGGCGGCGGCGAGGAAGACCACCAGGGCGACGCCCGCGCCGGTCCAGGCCGTGCGCAGGCTCACCGCTCCGGTCACCAGTTCCCGGTTGGCGGTACGGGGGTTCCGCGCGTCGATCCGGCGGTCCAGGATCCGGTTCGCGGCCATTGCGAACGTCCGTGCCCCCACCATCGCCACGGTGATCAACAGCAGATCCACCCACCGGACCCGCCCCCCGTCCACCCACATCGCCGCCAGCGCCGACAGGTACGCGAACGGCAGCGCGAACACCGAGTGCTCGATCGCCACGAGCCGCAGAAACGCCCCCACCCGCCCCCGCGATCTTGCACCTTCCGTCGGGACAGATCCGGGTGAAGCAGACGAATCGGCGACCGAAAGTGCAAGATCGCGAGGGTCGGTGGGGTGGGTGGGGTCGGTTGGGTGGGTGGGCATTAGATGCCGTATTCCTTCCAGCGCTTGTCGACGAGGGATACGACCTCGGGGGCCATGGTCATCTCCTCGGGCCAGCCCCGGTGGTAGCCCTCCTCGGGGAGCTTGCGGGTGGCGTCGATGCCGGCCTTGCCGCCCCAGAACTGCTGGTAGGACGAATGATCCAGGTGGTCCACCGGGCCCTCGGTGAGCAGCAGGTCCCGGGCGTAGTCGACGTTGCCGAAAGCGCGGAAGGCGACCTCTCGGTAGTCGTGCACGTCGCAGTCCTCGTCCACGATCACGATCAGCTTGGTAAGCGACATCATGTGCGCGCCCCAGATCGCGTTCATCACCTTCTGGGCGTGCTTCGGGTAGCGCTTGCGGATCGACACGATCGCGCAGTTGTGGAAGACGCCCGCGGCCGGCAGGTCGTAGTCGACGATGTCCGGGATCAGGAACCGCAGCAGCGGCGCGAAGATCCGCTCGGTGGCCTTGCCGAGCCCGTGGTCCTCCTGCGGCGGCTTCGAGGTGACGATCGAGTGGTAGACCGGGTCGCGCTGCATGGTCATCGCCTCGACGTGCAGCACCGGGAACGGCTCGACCGGCGTGTAGAAGCCGGTGTGGTCACCGAACGGGCCCTCCGGCAGCCGCTCACCCGGCTCCAGGTAGCCCTCCAGCACGATCTGCGCGTGCGCCGGCACCTGCAACGGCACGGTGAGGCAGTCGACCATCTCCACCCGTTCGCCGCGCAGGAAGCCAGCGAACAGGTACTCGTCGATGTCGGCGGGCAGCGGTGCGCTCGACGCGTAGCTGACCACCGGGTCGCAACCGATGGCGATGGCGACCGGGAGCCGCTGGCCGAGCCGCTCGGCGACGGCGTGGTGCGCGGTGGAGTTCTTGTGGATCTGCCAGTGCATCCCGAGGGTGTTGTGGCTGTGCTGCTGGAGCCGGTAGAGGCCCAGGTTCCGCTTGCCGGTCTCCGGGTGCTTGGTGTGGGTCAGCCCGAAGTTGTGGAAGATCCCGCCGTCACCCGGCCAGACCTGGAGCCCGGGCAGCCGGTTGAGGTCGACATCGTCACCCCGGTAGACCACCTGCTGGCAGGGGGCGGTCTTGACCTTCTTCGGCGGCATCGACTTGAGCTGCATGACCTTGCCGAGGCCACCCATCATGCCGGAGAAGCCCACCGGCAGTTCCGGCTTGAGCATCTCGCCGATCCGGTTGCCGATCTCGTCCAGCGACTCGACGCCGAGCGCCATCGCGGTGCGCTTCTCGGTGCCGAAGAGGTTGATCGCCAGCGGCATCTCACCCCGCGTGGGCTGATCGAACAGCAGCGCCGGCCCGTCGGCCCGCACCGTCCGGGTGACGATCTCGCTGATCTCCAGCGTCGGGTCGACCGGGACGCTGACGCGCCGCAGTTCGCCCTCGCGCTCCAGCGCCGCGAGAAAATCCTTCAGATCGGTGTACGGGAAGCCACGAGCCGCCATGCCCGCAAGTCTGTCCTACGTCCGCTGGTCCTGCCCACGCCGGGTGGCCGTACGCCCTGTGGCGCGCCCCACCCACGCCGCCGTCCGACGGCGGCGGCCTGCCGTCGTGCTCCGGCAGTGGCACGGCATCGCACGATGCGGTTCGTGGCTGGGCCGGGGTATGCGGGTTGGCCCTGTCGAGCTGAGAGCGCGTACGGATCGTCACGGGACGTCGCGATCGGGCGAATCCTGCGAGACTTGCGCCTGCGCGACCGCGCCCAGCTCGGCGACGCTCGCGGCCCGTCAGTCGCCGACCTCCGGAGGAGTGACAGATGGACCAGGATCGGACGAGACTGTCCCGCTACGCGCGGCCGGGACGGCTGACCTCTGCGGGGCCGTTTGCCTCGCTCCTCGACGCGGTGCCGTCGGAGCCGGCCGGGATTGCCCGGACGATCCAGGGGTTGCTGATCCACGAGCACATCGCTGGCGCCTACGGAGTCACGTTGACCGACGGCGACCGGCAGACCGTGCACCTACGGCCGGCCGACGAGATCCTCGCCCGCATCGCGGGAGGGCCGGACGACCAGCCGCTGACCGTTGCGCGTACTCCCGAGCAGCGGGTGGCCGGGAACTGCCGGCACTACTCGCTACTGCTGGTCACGGCGCTGCGGGCCCGGGGCGTACCGGCCCGCGCCCGCTGTGGATTCGGCGACTATTTCGTCGACGGCAGGTACGAGGACCACTGGGTTGCGGAGTACTGGCATGCCGAGCAACTGCGCTGGGTCATGGTCGACGCCCAGCTTGACGCGCGCCAGCGTGAGCTGTTCGGCATCGACTTCGACACCACGGACGTGCCACCGGGCCGGTTCCTGGTCGCCGGAGAGGCATGGGCCCGCTGCCGGGCTGGTGAGGCCGACCCGGACACCTTCGGGCTGAGCGTGGTCAACGAGGGTGGCTGGTGGTGGATCGCCGGCAACCTGATGCGCGACGCCGCCGCGCTGCACGGGGTGGAGCTGCTGCCGTGGGACGCCTGGGGCGCGATGCCCGCCCCCTTCGAGAAGATCGACGACGAGCGGGCGGCGCTCTTCGACGAGCTGGCCCGGCTCACCCGCGAGCCCGACGAGCACGCGGACGAGCTGCGCCTGCTGTACGCGGACGAGCGGCTGAACGTCCCCGCCACCGTCCGCAACGAAGTGCGCGACCGCGACGAACCGGTGTGACGACCGGTCCCGCCCCGGTCAGGCGGCCGGCTGCCACGCGTACGCGGCCAGGGGCGGGTCGATCGGCGCCCGGGTGAGCCGGTTGGCGAAGGTGGAGATGGTGTACGTGCCGACGCCGAGCACCACGTCCAGGGCGTGCCGGGGCTGGTAGCCGGCGGCCAGGAAGGCGGACAGCTCCTCGTCGGGCACCGCGCCCCGGTTGTCGAGCACGGCCAGGGTGAAGCGTCGCAGCGCCTCCAGCCGCTCGTCGGGCAGCGTCGCGCCCACGCGCAGCGCGTCGATCAGCTCGGCGGCGGCGCCGTGCCGGACGAGGGTGGCGGTGTGCATGGCGACGCAGAGGTGGCATTCGTTCCGGCCGGCGACCGTGAGCACCACGACCTCCCGCTGTATCGGGTCCAGCCCGCAGCTCTCGAAGCTGGCGTTTGCGGTCAGGAAACCCTTGAGCAGTTCGGGGGACTCGGCCATCAGGCCGACCGCCCCGGGCAGGTGGCCGAGCTTGCGGCGTACGCCGGTCATGGTGGCCCGGGCGGCCTCCGGCGCGGTGTCGATGGTGTGGGTGGTGAAGACGTGCGTGGACATGGCGACACCCCTTGCCGTAGGTTAGTCAACGTGGTTGACCAAACCGTAAACCAGGTTGTCGAAATTGCCAACACCTGAACCGCAGCGTCCCGGCTTCGTGCTGCCGCTGCTCCTGCTTGCCGGCTTCCGGGCGCTCATCGACGACCTGCACGCCGAGCTGGCCCGGCAGGGTCACCCGGAGCTGCGTCCGCTGCACGGCTTCGTGCTCCAGGCCGTCGGCGCCGACGGCACCACCGCCTCCGAGCTGGGCCACCGGCTGGGCGTCTCCAAGCAGGCCGCCGGCAAGACCGTCGACCGACTGGTCACCCTCGGCTACCTGGAACGCGCCGACGACAGCCGCGACGCCCGCCGCAAGCTGGTCCGGCTGACCCCGCACGGGCTCGACGGGCTGCGCCGGTCGGCTGTCATCTTCGACGACCTGCGGCAGCGCTGGACGGAAACGCTCGGCGCGGACCGGGTGGCGGCCATCGAGGACGACCTGCGGGCCGTCGCCCCCGCCAACTGGTTCCGGCTCGACGTACCCGGATGGTTCACCGGCTGACCGGGAGCACCTCCAGGAACGCCCGCCAGGCCGCCGGGCCGAAGGTCAGCACCGCGCCGTCGCGGTCCTTGCTGTCCCGGACCGCGACCAGGCCGGGCAGGTTGTCGGCCACCTCGACGCAGTTGCCGCCGTTGGTGCTGCTCCGGGTGCTTGTGCGCCACCGGGCGTCGGTCAGCTCCGCCATGACTCCGCCACCTCCGTCAACAACTCGATCGACTGCCGGGGCGGCAACGCCTCGCCCTGGATCGCCTCCCAGGACGCCCGGATCGCCAGCACGTCCTCGGTGTGGTCGATCACCTGGCCCTTGAGCTGATCGTCCAGATAGGCCACATCCTCCCCACCGGGAAGGGTAGCCAGCACGAAGGCCCCGGCGACACCCGGATACGCGCCGACCGAGGCGGGCACCACGTGCAGCCGTACCCGGGCATGCTCGGTGGCCAGCTTGACCAGCCGCCACAGTTGCTCGCGCATCACCACCGGCCCACCGACCGGCCGGCGCAGCACGTGCTCGTCCAGCACCGTGACCAGCTGCGGCTGTCGCTCGCCGGTGAGCACCGCCTGCCGGGCCAGTCGCGCCTCCACCCGCCGCTCCACCTCCGCGTCGTCGTAGAGGCCGACGCTGCGGAACAGCGCGCGGGCGTACGCCGAGGTTTGCAGCAGCCCCGGCACCACCGTGTGCTCGAACGACCGCAGCACGGTGGCCTGCCGCTCGTTGGCCTCCCACTCCCGCATCCACTGCGGCGAACCGAACCGGGCCAGCATCCGGACGAACGCGCCACCGGTGTCCAGCGCGCCGTCCACCAGCTCCCAGAAGTTGGGCGGCGGCTTGCGCGCCTCGGTCTCCACCATGGCCACAGTGGACGGCGAGTAGTTGATCGCCCGAGCCAGGTCCTCCTGGGTCACCCTGCGCGCCGCCCGCATGTGCCGCAGCTCCTCGATCAGCACCCGCGACCGCTCATCCACCCGCACCACTCCTCACCGGCGTGTCCCGCGTCCTCACCGCCCTCACCAGCTACCGCGCCAGCCACACAGGGCGATCAATCGCCTTCCGAGAGTAGTCGCCGTTTGGCCAGACTGTCCCCCTCGGAACCGCCCGGATCCGACCGAAAAGGACGGGTGGAACCGACGCGGGGCCGTCCGGCACGTCGGCGACGGACGGCCCCGCCTCCAGCCCACCGTTACAGCGGCCGTCCGACATACCACGCCGGGCCATAGCCATCGGCCGCGCTCGGCGCTCGGCGGCACATCGTGAGGGCGGATCTACCGCGCCGGCCCGAGAGCCAGGCCAGACAGGAAGGAGTACCCAGATGACGCCGCAGCTTCATGCACCGCTTCGGCCGCTCTGGCTGTGTCGGGCCTGCGCCGCACCGTGGCCCTGCGCCACCGCCCGGCTCGCCCTCCTCGCCGAGTACCGGGACAGCCACGTGGCCCTGTCGATCTACCTGGCCGGGATGCTGTACGACGCCGTCGAGGACCTGTACCGCCTCAACCCGCAGGACGCACCGAAGCCCGCTGCGCTGCACGACCGCTTCCTCGGCTGGGCGGCCCCACGCGCCCCTCGCCCACAACCCACCGACTGACCGCCGCCGCTGTCCCGCGATTGGTCGTACGCTCGCACCTCATGACGATCGTCCCTGCCGACCGGTCCCACCCCGACGAGCCGGCGGTGGTCGATGAACTGGGCTCGGCGGCCACTTCCGAGGAACTGGGCGCGGCGGCCAGTTGGCCGGGATCCGTGGCGGAGGCGGAGCGGATCCAGCAGGAGTTGCGGCACCGCCTCGACCTGGATGACTGTCTCAACGTCGCGCCGAGGCTGGTCGCCGGCGTGGACGTGTCGTACCACAAGGATTCGCCGCGAATCGTCGCCGCCGCCGTGGTCATGGAGCTGATCACGGGTGCCGAGGTGGAGTCGGCCGTGGTGCCCGGCGAGGTGAGCTTCCCGTACGTGCCGGGGCTGCTGGCCTTCCGGGAGGTGCCGATCCTAATGGCGGCCCTCGGCCGGCTCGGCCATCGTCCCGAGGTGGTGGTCTGCGACGGGTACGGCATCGCCCATCCCCGGCGGTTCGGGCTCGCCTGCCACCTGGGCGTGCTGACCGGGTTGCCCACCTTCGGGGTGGCGAAGACGCCCTTCGTCGGTGCGTACGACGAGCCGGGCATGCATCGGGGCGACTGGTCGGCGCTGCGCGAAGGCGACGAGGTGCTGGGTCGGGTGCTGCGTACCCAGACCGACGTCAAGCCGGTGTTCGTTTCGGTCGGCCACCGCACCAGCCTCGACCTGGCGACCACGATCACGCTCGACCTGAGCCGCCGCTACCGCCTGCCGGAAGTGATCCGCCGCGCCGATTTCCTCTCCCGCGAAGCCCTCCGCTGACCGTCGGCACTCATGATGTCGAGTAATTCTTGGACAGTTCCCGTTAGCGAACAACGGAAAATGTCCAAGATTTCGACGCCGTTGGGAAATCTCACCAGCGGTGGACCGGGACGCCGGGCGACGGACAGCATTGCGGCATGTCGGATGCGTACGTTGTCGGCGAGCCGGACGGGCTGTCGCCGCTACAGGTCGAGCTGCGCGACGCCATCGCCCGTGAGTTGCACGCACAGCTCGCGCTGCGGTCCGAGCGCATCGAGCTGGCCGATCTGCCGGAGGTCGCCTACCAGGTCACCCTGCGAGTGAGCGAAACGCTCACGACCACCATCCCGCAATAAGTGGAGTTATACATCTTGCGGGTCAGAGGCCGCCGTAGGAGTGCAGGCCCTCGAAGAAGATGTTCACGCCGAAGAGGTTCATCAGCACGGTCAGGAAGCCGAGGATGGCCAGCCAGGTCGCCACGTTCCGCCGCACGCTCGGCGTGGCGCGGGCGTGCAGGTAGCCGGCGTACACCACCCAGGAGATGAAGGCCCAGGTCTCCTTCGGGTCCCAACCCCACGGGCGGCCCCAGGCCGCCTCGGCCCAGATCGCCCCGGCGATCACCGCGAAGGTGAAGATCGGGAACGAGAAGGCGTGCAGCACGAAGGTGAGCCGCTCCAGCCCGGCCGCCGCCGGCAGCCGCTTCGCCAGGGTGTACGGGAAGCTGCGCTTGCCGTTCTCGTATCCGGCCCGCATCAGGTACGCCGCCGCCGGCACCACGCCCAGCAGAAACAGACCCGAGGCGAAGACGATCGTCGACACGTGCACGATGAACCAGTACGAGTTGAGCGCTGGCACCAGCGGCACGATCGGGGTGTAGAGCACCAGCTCGGCGGTGGCCACCAGCAGCACCATCACCAGCGTCAGGAACAGCCCGAGGCGGCGCAGGAACGGCCACTTCACCAGCACGGTCAGCCAGGCGGCGACCCCGATGAACGAGACCGTGAGCACGAACTCGTACATGTTGCCCCACGGCATCCGGTCGGCGGCCAGGCCCCGGGTGACAAGTGCCGCCAGGTGCAGCGCGGCGGCCACGGCGGTCAGCCCGACGGCGACCCGGCCGCCCAACTCCGCGCGGCGCGCGGTGCGCTCGGCCCGACTCGGCGCCGCCGTGCTCCCGACCCCGGCAGCGCTCGTGCGACCAGCCGCAGAGGTGTCACCGGCCGCCACCGAGCCGGTCGCCGCCGAGCCGGTCGCCGCCGAGCCGGCGGAACCGCGACCAGCCGCAGCGCCACCGTCCACCGCAGGGCCGTCCACCGCGCCGGTCGAGACCGCGCCCACCGCCGCGCCGACCAGCTCGCGGGCCGGTGCCACGACGGCCCTGGCGCGCGAGTTGCCGAGGGCGTACTCGACGGCGTGACTGATCATCGCCAGCAGGTACACCAGCGTGGCGATCGACACCAGCTGATCGGAGAGTGCGGACATCACTCGACTCCTTCCCGCGCCCGGGCCGGCGCGTCCGGGTCGGTGCCGGCGTCACCGGATCGTCCACCGATCGCGGCGACCAGTTGGGCGAACTCGGCGGCGAACCCGGGATGCTCGGTACGCGGCAGACCAGCTACCTCGACCAAACTACTACCGTCCGTCGGAGATCCACCGTCGGGGTCGTCCGGACCGGCCGGCAGACCTGGACCCGCCGGCAGCAGCCGCACGAACACCCGGCGACGCCTGACGAAGAGCGAACCCATCAGCCCCAGCACCAGCCCGATCGAGCTGACCAGCAGCAGCATCGTGCCCGGGTCGTGACGCACCGACAGCACGATGTACCGCTCCGTGCCCACGAACTCGACTGTGGTGCCGTCGTCAAGCGTCCAGCTCTCCCCGATCCGCAGCTGCTTCGCACCGATCTCGGTGAGCCGGCCGTTGCGTAGCTGACGCTGATCGAGCTGGTAGACCGAGCCGGGGATACCGGCGTCGAGCCCCAGGTTGCCCCGGTACGCGACCAGGTCGAGCAGCGGATTCTGCTCGGTCGGATGCTCCGAGCGGACGAACGGCGGCTGCTGCGGTGCGGTCGGCAAGTAGAGCCCGGAGAAGGCCACCTGGAGATCCGGGTTCCGCTCGCCGGTCTCCGGGTCGACGTTGGCGTCCGGGAAGGCGGCCAGCCCTTCACCGGTCAGCCCGATGTCGCCCGTGGTGAGGAACGGCACGGTGCTGGTCTGGGTGCCGCCGAACCGGTCGGTGTACCGGATCACCGGGGCGTAGCCGTGCCCGAGCAGGTAGACGTTCGCACCGTCGAGGCGCAACGGTGCGTTTACCGAGAACTCGGCCGGACGCGGAGCGCCGCCGTCCTCGTCGACGGTCACCTTCGCGTTGAAGGAGGACGCCTGGCCGTTCGGCAGGAACTGCGCGTCGAACTCGTCCAGCTGCATGCAGAACCGGGGCAGGTCGTCACCGACGCGCGGGCCGAGCCGCGCCTCGGCGTACTGCTGGCGGGTGTTGCAGAAGACCTGGTCCGCCCCGGCGACGAGCAGCCGGTTGCCGTGCCAGCCGTACCACGAGCCGAGCGCGACACCGACCAGCACCAGCACCATCGAGCTGTGGAAGATCAGGTTGCCGGTCTCCTTGAGGTAGCCCTTCTCGGCGGAGACCTCGTCGCCGCGCACCGCCACCCGCCACCGCCGTCGCCGCAGCGTCTCGGCGACCGCCGCCGCACCGCCCTCGGGCGCGGGCACCACCGCGTGCTGCGGCAGCCGCTCCAAGCGTTTCGGTACGGCCGGCGGGCGGGCCCGTAGCGCCCGGACGTGGTCACGCAGCCGGGGCGTGATGCACCCGATCAACGAGGTGAACAGCAGCAGGTAGATCGCGGAGAACCAGACCGAGCTGAACGCCTCGAACGCGCCCACCCGGTCCAGCAGCGGGGCCAGGTCCGGATTGGCGGTGTAGAAGTCGCGTACGTCCTCCGGGTTGACCCCGCGCTGCGGCAGCACCGACCCGGGGATCGCGGCGATGGCGAGCAGGAAAAGCAGCACCAGCGCGGTACGCATGCTGGTCAGCTGCCGCCACGAGTTGCGCAGCAGGGCGAGCAGTGGGTTGCCGCGACGCCGGGGCGCCTCGGCCGGAGTGGCGGGCCGGTCGTCGACGGCGGTCATCAGATGCCCACCTCGAAGTTGCCCACCCCGACGGTGGTCTGCAACCAGATCACGACGTTGGTCCAGCCGCCGGTGACCAGCGCCAGCCCGATCAGGATCAGCAACGCCCCGCCGATCCGGGTGACCCAACGGCTGTGCCGACGCACCGTGCGGAACACCCCGAGCAGCCGGTTGAAGCCCAGCCCGAAGACGACGAACGGCAGGCCCAGCCCGAGGCAGTACGCCACGGCCAGCACCACCGCCCGGTCGGTCTGCCCGCTGGTGGTGGCCATGCCGAGCACCGCGGCCAGCGTGGGCCCGGTGCAGGGAACCCAGCTCAGCGCGAACACGGCACCGAGCACGGGCGCGCCGAGCAGGCCGGCGGCGGGCAACCGGTTGATCCGGAACTCCCGCTGGAACCCGGGCAGCGCACCGAGGTAGCCCAGACCGAGCACGACGATGAGCCCACCGACGATGATCTCCAGGGTCCGTTCGTGGTCGAAGAAGACCCGGCCGACCCCGCTGAACAGGACCGCGGTGGCAGTGAACACGACGGTGAATCCGGCGATGAACAGCAGCGTCCCGGCCAGCACCCGGCCCTTCACCGCCGGGGCGACCCGGGTGTCCGGCCGCACGGCCGTACCGACGCCACCACCGCCCGGCGACTCGGCCGCTGCGGGCGATTCACGCCGGCCTTCGAGGTCCGTGCCCGCCAGCCCGGTGACGTACGAGAGATAGCCGGGCATCAGCGGCAGCACGCACGGGGACAGGAAACTGACCAGACCGGCCAGCGCCGCCGCGCCCAACGCCAGCAGCAACGGGCCGGACTCGGCGAGCTGACCGAATGTCCCGCCCATCAGCGCTGGCCGGCCGGCGCGGGTGCCTCGGCTGCGATCCGCTCGACGATGGGTTGCAGCCCCTCCTGCCGGACCGCCGCCCGGATCACCGTGGCGATGCGGCCCTCCCGGTCCAGCACGACGGTGGCCGGGATGGTGTTCGGCGGGATGTCCATGTCGAGGGCGAGCCGGCTGCCCGGGTCGAAGATGCTCGGGTAGCTGACCCGACCCTCCTCGAAGGCGATGGCCTTGTCCCGGCTGTCCTGCACGTTGATGCCGAGGAAGGTCACCCCGGCGTCCTTCGTCGCCTGGTAGGTGTTTTCCAGGTCGTCAGCCTCGGCCCGGCACGGCGCGCACCAGGAGCCCCAGAAGTTGACCACCACGACGTTGCCCCGCTGGTCGGTCACGTCGTAGGACCCGCCGGCAAGCAGCTCACCGGCGATCGTCGGGGCGGCGGAACGCTGCTCCGGGGCGCACTCGACGATGCCGCCGGCGCTGTCGCAGTCGGACTCCCGCCCGTCGCCGGTACAGCCGCTCAGGAGCATGGCGGTGGTCGCGGCGGCGAGCAGGCCGGCAGCCAACCTCCGGACGCCCATCTCAGGCCCCCTTGGCCGTCCGCGCGGTCGGCGACATCGCCACCAGGTGTGCGGCCGGTTCGGAGTAGCCGATGCCGACGATCTTGGCACCGTCGAAGTGGAAGGTGGTGAGCGAAGCCAGCGCGCACTGCCGGCGACGCGGGTCGTGCCACAGCCGCTTGCGCTCCACGTACCGGCGCAGCGTCCAGATCGGCAGCTGGTGCGAGACCAGGACGGCCTCCCGACCCTCGGCGGCGATCCGGGCGGCGTGCAGGGCGGCGAACATCCGCTCGGCGATGGCCCGGTACGCCTCGCCCCAGGACGGAGTGACCGGATCACGCAGCACCCACCAGTTACGCGGGTCGCGGAACGAGCCGTCGCCCGGCGAGACCTTCTTGCCCTCGAACCAGTTGGCGCTCTCGATCAGCCGCTCGTCCACCCCGACGGGCAGCCGGAACTGGGCGGCGATCGGCTCGGCGGTCTGCTGGGCGCGTTCCAGCGGGCTGGCCACCACGTGCACGACCTCACGTTCGGCGAGCCCCTGCGCGGCGGCCTTGGCCATCTGGACGCCCAGCTCGCTGAGGCGGAAACCGGGCAACCGGCCATACAGGATGCCGTCCGGGTTGTACACCTCGCCGTGCCGGAGCACATGGACCACCGTCTTGCTCACCGCTACCCCCGTGACCCTGCCGCTGCCGCCGCGTTGGCCGCCGACGGCAGCGCGGCGGCGATCTGTTCCAGGGCGGCATCGTCGATCGCCGCCGAGACGAACCAGGACTCGAACGCGCTCGGCGGCAGGTAGACCCCGGCAGCGAGCATCGCGTGGAAGAACGCCTTGAACGCTGGCACCTGCTGGGTGCGGGCGCTGTCGTAGTCGACCACGTCGGCGTCGGTGAAGAAGATCGAGAACATGTTGCCGGCGTACGACAGCCGGTGCGGGACCCCGGCGGCGGCCAGCGCGTCGGCGGCCAGCTTGCCCACGACGGCGGCGGTGTCGTCCAGCCTGCGGTAGAGCGCGTCGTCGGCGAGCCGCAGCGTGGTCAGCCCGGCCGCGCAGGCCAGCGGATTCCCGGAGAGGGTGCCGGCCTGGTAGACGGGGCCGGCGGGAGCCAGTCGCGACATGATCTCCGCGCGCCCGCCGAACGCCGCGGCGGGCAGGCCACCACCCATGACCTTGCCGTACGTCCACAGGTCCGCCTCGACCGGGTCGAGCCCGTGCCAGCCGGCGCGGGAGACCCGGAACCCGGTCATCACCTCGTCGACGATCAGCAGTGCGCCATGCGCGTGCGCGATCCGCGCCAGCTGTGCGTTGAACCCGTCGCGGGGGGCGACCACGCCCATGTTGCCCGGTGCGGCCTCGGTGATCACCGCGGCGATGTGCTGGCCCTCGGCGGCGAAGGCGGCCTCGACGGCGGTCACGTCGTTGTAGGGCAGCACGATGGTCTCGCTGGCCGCCGCGCCGGTGACTCCCGGCGAGTCGGGCAGGCCGAGGGTGGCCACGCCGGAGCCGGCGGCGGCCAGCAGCGCGTCGACGTGCCCGTGGTAGCAGCCGGCGAACTTGATGATCTTCGAGCGGCCGGTGTGCCCACGGGCCAGGCGGATCGCCGACATGGTCGCCTCGGTGCCCGAATTGACCAGTCGGACCTGCTCGACCGGGGTGCGTGCGACGATCTCGGCGGCCAGGTCGACCTCGCCAGGGGTGGGCGTACCAAAACTGGTGCCGTGCGCCGCAGCGGCCTGCACGGCCGCGACCACCTCGGGGTGGGCGTGGCCCAGGATCAGCGGCCCCCAGGAGCAGACCAGGTCCACGTAGCGACGACCGTCCGCGTCATGGAGCCAAGGCCCCTCACCCCGGATCATGAAGCGTGGTGTGCCGCCGACCGCCCGGAAGGCGCGCACAGGGGAGTTCACCCCGCCCGGCACGATGGCGCAGGCGCGGTCGAACAGGGCCGCTGAGGCCGGCGCGTCGACCGGGTAGCGGTCGGATCCGGCGGTAAACACCTCGGTCACGATGCCGCCATTGTGTCAGCGCCCGGCGGCGGATCGGCAGCCACCCCGGCCCGGGGTTACCGGGCTCACCCCCGGCACGCTGCGCGGGGACGGTATGCCTCGACAGGCCGGGCTACGGAGATCGCGATAGGCTGACCCGGTGGATCGTGCCGAACTGTCCATCACCGTGCACCGAACGGGCGACGAAGCAGTGCTCCGCCTTGCCGGTGAGATCGACATGCAAACGGCCGCCCAGCTATCGACCGTCGTCAACGAGGTTCTCACCGAGCCGCCGCCCCGGATCGTCCTCGATCTCGGTGGCGTGACGTTCTGCGATTCGCAGGGGCTGGGCACCCTGGTCGTCCTCAGCCGCAAGGCCAGTCACGCCCAGGCCCTGCTCGTCCTGACCAACGTCGGCGAGTTCCTGCTCCGCGTCCTCGACATCACCGGCCTACGCAGCGCCCTGATGATCCGCAACGACACCCCCACCCCCTGACCCCCCACCCCACCCCCACCCCCACCCCCCCACCCCCGGCCCCCGGCCGCCGGCCGCCGGCCGCCGCGATCTTGCACTTTCGGTCGCCGAGATGCCCCGAATCGCACCTTTCGTCGGGGCAGGAACTGCAAGATCGCGGCGGCCGGCGGGTGGGGGCGGGTGGGGGTGGGGGTGGGGTTAGTCGGGGGTGGTGCCCCAGCGGGCTTGTTCTAGGAGGGCCACGGCGCGGGACTGGGCCTCCGGGTCGTCGGCGTTGCGGAGCAGGGTGGTGGCCTCGTCTACCGCGTCGGTGAGCAGCCGCCACTGGGCGTCGCGCTCGCGCACCATCTCGGACTGGGCCGCCAGCTGGCGGGTCTTGGTCCACAACTCGACGAAGACGGAGACCTTCGCCCGCAGCACCCACGGATCGAACGGCTTGGTGAGGTAGTCCACCGCGCCCGCGGCGTAGCCGCGCAGGGCCAGTTGAGCATCCCGGTCGGCCGCGGTCAGGAAGATGATCGGGACGTGCCGGGTACGCTCCCGCCGCTTGATGTGGCTCGCCGTCTCGAAACCGTCCATGTCCGGCATCTGGGCGTCCAGCAGGATCACCGCGAAGTCGTCCACCAGCAACTGCTTCAGTGCCGCCTCACCGCTCTCCACGGCGACCGACTGCACCGGCAGCCCCTGGAGGATCGCCTCCAGGGCCATCAGGTTCTCCCGGCGATCATCGACCAGCAGCGCCTTCGCCACCTGCGTCACGAGCCCTCCTCGGTACGGCTGCCACTGATCCAGGTGCCCATCAGCTCGATCAACTGGTCCAGGTCGACCGGCTTGGTGATGTAGTCGCTGGCCCCGGCCGCGATCGCCGACTCCCGATCCCCCGGCATCGCCTTCGCGGTCAGGAACACGATCGGCAGGTCCGCGAACCGGTGGTTGCGCCTGATCTGCCGGGTTGTCTCGTACCCGTCCTGATCGGGCATCATGGCATCCATCAGGACGATATCGACCTCCGGGTGTTCGGCCAACAGGCGGACCCCGTCGGCGCCGTTGTCGGCGTACAGCACGGTCATGCCGTGCAGTTCGAGCGCGCTGGTCAGCGCGAAGACGTTACGCACGTCGTCGTCGACGATCAGCACGGTGGCACCATCCAACTGACGGGTCTTCGGCGCCTCGGGCGCCTCCGACAGCAACTCCATCGGCGGCATCAACAACGACGACGGCAGCCCCGCCCGCTGTGGTGACGGTGGCGCGGGCGCCACCACCGCGTCCGGTGCCAGTACGTCGGGCAGGTAGAGCGTGAATGTCGAGCCCTGGCCGGGTGCCGAGGCGACGGTGATCGTGCCCCCGATCAGCCGGGCCAGGTCACGGCTGATCGACAGGCCCAGCCCGGTGCCGCCGTAGCGGCGGCTGGTGGTTCCGTCCGCCTGCTGGAACGCCTCGAAGATCAGCGACAGCTTGTCGTCGGAGATGCCGATGCCGGTGTCGATCACCGTGAAGGCGATCACCTGCCGGGCGTTGGTCAGCGCCGGTACGTCGAACACCGCGTGCTCCGGAGCCCGGGAGATGCGCAGGGTCACCGCACCGTTGTCGGTGAACTTCACCGCGTTCGACAGCAGGTTGCGCAGGACCTGCTGGAGCCGCTGCGCGTCGGTCACCACGGCCGGCGGCAGGTCCTTGCCGATGCGTACCTGGAAGTCCAGGCCCTTCTCCTCGGCCTGCGGGGCGAACGCCTGCTCCACGTAGTTGCAGACCTCGGTGAACCGGACCTCGGTCGGCTCGACGTCCATCCGCCCGGCCTCGATCTTGGAAAGATCCAGGATGTCGTCGATCAGGCGCAGCAGGTCCGACCCGGAACCGTGGATCGTGCGGGCGAACTCTATCTGCTTCGGCGTGAGGTTCTGCTCGGAGTTCTCCATGAGCAACCGGGCCAGCAGCAGCAGCGAGTTCAGCGGGGTACGCAGCTCGTGGCTCATGTTCGCCAGGAACTCCGACTTGTACGCCGACGCTCGGGTGAGCTGCTGCGCCTTGTCCTCCAGGCCCAGCCGGGCCAGTTCGATCTCGCGGTTCTGGGTTTCGATGTTCGCCTTCTGCTCCGACAGCAGCTTCGCCTTGTCCTCCAGTTCGGCGTTGGTCCGCTGCAACTCCGCCGACTGCTCCTGCAACTCGTGCGCCAGCCGCTGCGACTGGGCGAGCAGTTCCTCCGTACGCCGGTTCGCCTGGATGGTGTTGACCGCGATGCCGATGGTGGAGACCAGCCGCTCCAGGAACGACAGGTGCAGCTCGGAGAAGGGTGTGACGGTGGCGAACTCGATCACGCCGAGCAGCTCGCCCTCGAAGAGGACCGGCAGGATGACCAGATCCGCCGGCGGCGTGTCGGCCAACCCGGAACGCAACGTGATCCGGCCGTCCGGTACGGCGCCGACCCGGATGGTGCGCCGGGACAGCGCGGCCTGGCCGACCAGCCCCTCGCCCGGCCCGAAGGTCACGTCGTGCCCCCGGGAGACGTAGCCGTACGAGGCGGTCAACCGCAGCCGCATCACGCCCTCGGAGTTGTCCACCAGGAAGAAGGCACCCAACTGCGCGTCGACCAGCGGCGTGACCTCCTGCATGATCATCCGGCAGACCTCGCCGAGATCACGCTGGCCCTGTAGCAGGCCACCGATGCGGGCGAGGTTGGAGTCGAGCCACCCCTGCTCGGCGTTCTTGTGGGTCGTCTCCCGCAGGGTGACGATCATCTGGTTGATGTTGTCCTTCAGCTCGGCGACCTCGCCCTGCGCCTTCACCGCGATCCGTTGGGTGAGGTCACCCCGGGTCACCGAGGTCGAGACGCGGGCGATCGCCCGGAGCTGGGTGGTAAGCGTCGAGGCGAGCTGATTCACGTTCTCGGTGAGGTCCCGCCAGGTGCCGGAGACGCCGCGTACCTGGGCCTGACCACCCAGCTTGCCCTCGGTACCCACCTCACGGGCCACCCGGGTCACCTCGTCGGCGAACGACGACAACTGGTCCACCATCGTGTTGACGGTGTTCTTCAGCTCCAGGATCTCGCCCTGCGCGTCGACCGTGATCTTCTGCGACAGGTCGCCGTTGGCCACCGCGGTGGTGACCGAGGCGATGTTCCGCACCTGGCTGGTCAGGTTCGACGCCATCGAGTTCACGTTGTCGGTCAGGTCGCGCCAGGTGCCGGCGACGCCGCGTACCTGGGCCTGACCGCCGAGCTTGCCCTCGGTACCCACCTCACGGGCCACCCGGGTCACCTCGTCAGCGAACGACGACAGCTGATCCACCATCGTGTTCACCGTCGACTTCAGCTCCAGGATCTCGCCCCGGGCATCCACCGTGATCTTCTGCGACAGGTCACCCTTGGCGACCGCCGTGGAGACCTGGGCGATGTTCCGCACCTGGGCGGTCAGGTTCGACGCCATCGAGTTCACGTTGTCGGTCAAGTCCCGCCACGTACCGCTGACGCCCTTGACCTGCGCCTGACCGCCGAGATTGCCCTCGGTGCCCACCTCCCGGGCCACCCGGGTCACCTCGTCGGCGAACGACGACAGCTGATCCACCATCGTGTTCACCGTCGACTTCAGCTCCAGAATCTCACCCCGGGCATCCACCGTGATCTTCTGCGACAGGTCGCCCCGCGCCACTGCCGTGGTGACCGAGGCGATGTTCCGCACCTGACTGGTCAGGTTCGACGCCATCGAGTTCACGTTGTCGGTCAGGTCCCGCCACGTACCGCTGACGCCCTTGACCTGCGCCTGACCGCCCAGTTTGCCCTCGGTACCCACCTCCCGGGCCACCCGGGTCACCTCGTCGGCGAACGACGACAACTGGTCCACCATCGTGTTGACGGTGTTCTTCAGCTCCAGGATCTCGCCCCGGGCGTCGACCGTGATCTTCTGGCTCAGGTCACCCTTGGCGACCGCCGTGGAGACCTGGGAGATGTTGCGGACCTGGCTGGTCAGGTTGCCGGCGAGCTGGTTGACGTTCTCGGTCAGGTCGCGCCAGGTGCCGGAGACTCCGCGTACCTGGGCCTGACCGCCCAGTTTGCCCTCGGTGCCCACCTCACGGGCCACCCGCGTCACCTCGTCGGCGAACGACGACAACTGGTCCACCATCGTGTTGACGGTGTCCTTGAGTTCCAGGATCTCGCCCTGCGCGGCCACGGTGATCTTCTGCGACAGGTCGCCCCGGGCGACCGCCGTGGAGACCTGGGCGATGTTGCGCACCTGGGCGGTCAGGTTCGACGCCATCGAGTTGACGCTGTCGGTCAGGTCCTTCCAGGTTCCCGCGACACCCGGCACCTCCGCCTGACCGCCCAGCTTGCCCTCGGTACCCACCTCACGGGCCACCCGCGTCACCTGCTCGGCGAAGAGGCGCAGCGTGTCGGTGAGCGAGTTCATCGTGTCGGCCAGCTCGGCGACCTCGCCGCGAGCGCTGACGGTGATCTTCTGCGAGAGGTCACCCTTGGCCACCGCGGTCGCCACCTGGGAAATCGACCGGACCTGGCCGGTCAGGTTCGACGCCATGGTGTTCACCGAGTCGGTGAGGTCCTTCCAGGTGCCGGCGACGCCGCGGACGTCGGCCTGGCCACCCAGCTTGCCCTCGGTGCCCACCTCCCGGGCCACCCGGGTCACCTCGTTGGAGAACGACGAGAGCTGGTCGACCATGGTGTTGACCGTGCGACCGATGCGCAGGTACTCACCACGCAGCGGGCGACCGTCGATCTCCAGCGCCATGTGCTGGGTAAGGTCACCGTCGGCGACCGCCACGATGACCCGGGCGATCTCGGTGGTGGGCCGGCCCAGGTCGTCGATCAGCGAGTTGACCGCCCGCTGACCCTCCGCCCAGGAGCCGTCCAGCCCCTCCTCGTCCAGGCGCTCGGTCAGCCGGCCGTCGCGGCCCACGACCCGACTGATCCGGCGCAGGTCCAGGTGCTGCCGCTCCTGGAGCGACACCACGTCGTTGAAGGCGTCCGCCACCTCCCCGGCCGCGCCCGAGCGCCGGGGCAACCGCACCTTGAGATCACCGCCACGGACCCGCCGTAGCGCCTCCGCCAGCTCGGTGAGGACCGCCTCGTGGTCGGCGGCGGAGGTCTCCGCGGTCACCGACTGTTTCGCCGTGGTCATCATTCCTCGCTCACCTCGGGGTACACCGGCTCCCACCGGCCACCCCATCATTGTCCCCGTGACCTGGAAAACGCCACGGCACGGCACCGCCCAACGGCAAAGACCCGGCGGTGATCGGCTTGGCACTTCAGGGGTGTCGGTGGAGGATACGAGGGTGTCAGCGGAGGCGGGGCCCGCGGCGACGACGGGCCCAGACGAGCACGTGCGGCGCGTCCGGCTTCCCGCCGACCGCCGTACGCCGGCCGCCGCGCGCGCGGTCGTCCGGTCCGTGCTCGCGGAGGCGGACCTGGACGAACTGCTCAACGAGGCACTTCTGCTGACCACGGAACTGTCCACCAACGCGGTCGAGCACGCCCGCACCGAACTGGACATCGAGGTCACCGCCGACCAGGCGGGGCTGACCGTGACGGTCTCCGACTTCGCCGCCGGCCCGGTCGACGAGCTGACCGTCGGCGTACGCAACCTGGCCACCGACATCACCGAGGTCGCCGAACGAGGGCGCGGGCTGCTGCTGGTCGACCACTTCGCCAGCCGCTGGGGTACCACCTACCTGCGCACCGGCAAGGGTGTGTGGTTCCGGCTGGACCGCTCCGATCGCAAGGGGAACGGACCGGCCACACCCGCGCCACCGGCGAGCGCCGCCCAACCGGACAGCGTCGGGCAGACCGCCGTGCCCAGCGCCGGTGCGATGAACGCGCTGATGCAGACCACCCCCGACCCGTACGCCGAGGACCCGCTGCCGGACTTCGCCGCCGGACTGCTGACCCGGGTGGCGGAGATGGTCGGTGCCGCCGGCGGGGTGGTGCGGCTGGACCGCGGCGACGGCCAGGGTGCCCAGGTCCTCGCCCGGTACGGCCGCCAGCCCCGGGCCGGCAACGACCTGCTCCGGGTGCCGCTGGCCGTGCACCGCCCGTACGCCGGAGAGCTGGAACTGGACGCCGCGCCCACCGCGTACGCCCAGCCGCTGGCGGTGCTGACCGCCGAGCGGCTCTCGCTGCACCTGGAGAACGACCGGCTGCGCCGCGCGGACGTACGCCGGCAGGCCTGGCTGACCTTCCTCGCCGAGGCCAGCGAGCTGCTCGCCCAGTCGCTGGACGTCGAACTGACCATGGCACTCATCCCGCAGCTGGTGGTGCCCCGACTCGGCCAGTGGTGCGCGGTGCACACCACCGACGAGTGGGGTCGGCTCCGGCTCGCGGCGGCCAGCCACGCCGACGAGTCGATGCTGCCGCAGCTGCACGCCACGCTCCGCGAGGCCGGCACCGACTCCATCCAGGCTCGGCTGCGGGAGGCCAGCCGCAACGGCACCCGAACCCCGCTCGGCGCGCCGATGGAGGGCTTCGCCGTGCCGTTGATCGCCCGTGGGCAGCGCCTCGGCACCCTGGCCGTCGGACGGCACCAGCGGCACCGGCAGGACCCGGACGAGATCGCGGTGCTGGAGGACGTGGCCCGACGGGCCGCCCTCGCCATCGAGAACGCCCGCATCCACGCCGAACGCCGCCGGGTCGCCCAGACCCTGCAACAGTCGTTGCTGCCGCCGGTCCTGCCGGTGGTGGAGGGCATCGGCTTCGCCGCCGAGTACGTGCCGACGGGTGGGGACGTCGACGTCGGTGGCGACTTCTACGACGTGGTGCCGCTGCCGGACGGGCGCTGGCTGGTGGTGATCGGCGACGTCTCCGGCAAGGGAGTGCAGGCGGCGGCGGTCACCGGGCTGGTGCGGGACGTCATCCGGGTGCTGGCCGGCGACGGCAAGCCGCTGCCCGAGGTGCTGGCCCGGCTCAACGAGACGCTTGTCGAGCGGGGTGCCGGCCGCTACTGCACGCTGGCGTTGGCGGCGGTCGGGCCCGGTGAGGGCGACCGGCTCGACGTCGGGCTGCACCTGGCTGGGCACGACCGGCCGGTGCTGCTGCGGTCCAGCGGCGGCCCGGCCGCCTTCGTCGGCACCGGCGGCACCGCACTCGGGCTGCTCGACACGATCGCCTCGCCCACCGCGCAACTCGCCCTCGACCCGGGCGACTGCCTGGTCTTCTACACGGACGGAGTGACCGAGCGCCGCCGGGGGCGGGAGTTGTTCGGCACCGGGCGGCTGCGCGACGCCGCCGCTCCGCTGGCCGGCTACTCGGCGGACGTGGTGGCGGCCCGACTGCGCGCCACCGCGATCAACTTCTCGGTCGAGGAGCCCCGCGACGACATCGCCATCCTCGTCCTCCGCAACGACGCCGTCGCCGTCTGACCCCGCGCCCCGCGCCCCGCGCCCCGCGCCCCGCGCCCCGCGATCTTGCACTTTTGGTCGCGGCATAACTGACATAAGCCGCGTTTCGGCGACCAAAAGTGCAAGATCTGTGACGGTTTTTGTCAAGCGGTGGCTTCGAGGGTGCGCCAGATTTGGCGGGCTATGTAGCGTTTGAGGCTTCGGGTGATC
>NZ_JBFAQH010000012.1:0-223069 GCF_040677165.1 Micromonospora sp. NPDC049374
GACGTGTGCTCTTCCGAACACCCCCCCCGCCCCCCCCGCCCCCGCCCCCGCCCCCGCCCCCGCCCCCGCGATCTTGCACTTACGGTCGCCGTAGTGCCCCTTTTGCACCTCTTTGATCCGACCAGAAGTGCAAGATCGCGGGGGCAAGGGGGCGGGGGCGGGGCGGGGGCAAGGGGGCGGGGCGGGGCGGGGGCAAGGGGGCGGGGGGGTGGGGGTGGGCGGGTTGGGGGTCGGTCAGCGGAGGTGGCGGATGTCGGCGGCGGCGAGGGGGCGCTGGCCGGTGGGGGTGGTGAGGAGGAGTTGGCCGTGGGGGTCGATGGTGGTGGCGGTGCCGGTGAGGGTGGTGCCGTCGGGGAGCAGGGCGCTCACCTCACGGCCGATGGTGCCGCAGGCCGCCAGGTACGCCTCGCGCAGACCACTGGCCACCGCGTCCCCACCGGCATCGCGCCACCGCGCGTACCAGTCGGCGACCGAGCGGAGCAGGGCCCGCAACAGCGGATCCCGGTCGGTTGCCGCCGCGCCGGCCAGTTGCAGTGAGGTGGCCGGCAGACCGGTCGGCGGCTCGGGCAGTTCGTCGGCGCGCAGCGTCACGTTCAGCCCGATGCCGAGGACGACCGCGGGCGGGTCACTCAGCCCCGGCCCGGGCACGCCCTCGGCGAGAATCCCGGCGCACTTGGCGCCCCCGATGAGCAGGTCGTTCGGCCACTTCAGGGTGGCGTCCAGCTCGGCCAGCAGCGCCACCGCCTCGACAAGTGCCACACCGGCCAGCAACGGCAGCCAGCCGTACCCCGCCGGTGGTGCCGGCGACCAGCCACGCACCGGCACAGCCTCGCCGGGCCGCAACAGCACGCTGGTGGCGATGCCGGCACGCGGCGGCGACTGCCAGACCCGCCCGCGTCTGCCTCGGCCGGCGGTCTGCCGTTCGGCCACCACGACCAGGCCCTCCGGCTCCCCGGCCCGCGCCGCCTCGGCGACGTCGGCGTTGGTGGACCCGGTCTCCGTCCGCAAGTCCAGCCGGGACCACGGACCGTACGGCGCCACAAGCGCCCGACGCAGCCGGGCCGCCGACAGCGGCGGGCGGTCCAGATCGGTGTACGGAGAACCCGGCACGTCACCAGCCTACGGGTAGCCCGATGAGGCGAAGTGCACAGCAGCGGTGGCCTGAACCATCGTTATATTCCCAGGGTGACTACCGAGACCGGGACCAACATCCACAGCACCGCGGGCAAGCTGGCGGACCTGGCACGAAGGGTCGACGAGGCGGTGCACGCCGGGTCGGCCCGCGCCGTGGAGAAGCAGCACGCGCGCGGCAAGAAGACCGCCCGGGAGCGCATCGAGATGCTGCTCGACGAGGGGTCGTTCGTCGAGCTGGACGAGTTCGCCCGGCACCGGTCCACCAACTTCGGGCTGGACCGGACCCGCCCCTACGGCGACGGGGTGATCACCGGTTACGGCACCATCGACGGCCGGCAGGTCTGCGTCTTCGCCCAGGACTTCACGGTCTTCGGCGGCTCCCTCGGCGAGGTCTTCGGCGAGAAGATGGTCAAGGTGATGGACCTGGCCATGAAGATCGGCTGCCCGGTCATCGGCATCAACGACTCCGGCGGCGCCCGGATCCAAGAAGGTGTCGCCTCACTCGGCCTCTACGGCGAGATCTTCTTCCGCAACGTCCGCGCCAGCGGTGTCATCCCGCAGGTCTCACTCATCATGGGCCCGTGCGCCGGTGGTGCGGTCTACTCCCCCGCGGTCACCGACTTCACCGTGATGGTCGACCAGACCTCGCACATGTTCATCACCGGACCGGACGTCATCAAGACCGTCACCGGCGAGGACGTCGGCATGGAGGAGCTGGGCGGCGCCCGTACCCACAACAGCCGCAGCGGCAACGCGCACTACCTGGCCACCGACGAGGCCGACGCGATCGACTACGTCAAGGCGCTGCTGTCCCACCTGCCCTCGAACAACCTGGACGAGCCGCCGGTCTTCGACGCGCCGGCGGACCTGGAGATCAGCGACGCGGATCGGGAACTGGACACACTGATCCCCGACTCGGCCAACCAGCCGTACGACATGCACCGGGTGATCGAGCACGTGCTCGACGACGGGGAGTTCCTGGAGGTTCAGCCGCTCTACGCGCAGAACATGGTGGTCGGCTTCGGTCGGGTCGAGGGCCGCCCGGTCGGCGTCGTGGCCAACCAGCCGATGCACTTCGCCGGCACCCTGGACATCGCGGCCAGCGAGAAGGCGGCCCGCTTCGTCCGCACCTGCGACGCCTTCAACATCCCGGTACTCACCTTCGTGGACGTTCCCGGGTTCCTGCCCGGCACCGGCCAGGAGTGGGACGGCATCATCCGCCGGGGCGCCAAGCTCATCTACGCGTACGCCGAGGCCACCGTCCCGAAGGTCACCGTCATCACCCGCAAGGCGTACGGCGGGGCGTACGACGTGATGGGCTCCAAGCACCTGGGGGCCGACCTCAACTTCGCCTGGCCGACCGCCCAGATCGCGGTGATGGGCGCGCAGGGGGCGGTGAACATCCTCTACCGGCAGGAGCTGGCCACCGCCGAGGATCCGGCCGCCGTCCGTGCCGAGCGGATCGCCGAGTACGAGGACACCCTCGCCAACCCGTACGTGGCCGCCGAACGCGGCTACGTCGACGCGGTGATCCCGCCGCACGAGACCCGTACCCAGATCGTCCGGGCGCTGCGGGTGCTGCGTACCAAGCGGGAGACCCTGCCACCCAAGAAGCACGGCAACATCCCGCTCTAAGGGCCACAATCGGAGGGGCCGGCCTCGACCTCCGGCTCCTCCACTGGCGCGTGGTCAGCAGGGCGGGTTCGCGGCGACGCAGAGCCGGTCGGCTGCCACGACAGCCAGCCGGCGTAGCTCCCGTTCCGTGCCGTCCCGGCCCAGACCCATCACCGTCACCAGGTCGCCGACCCGCACCACCGCGGTCCTTTCAAGCTGGCCCGGCTTCCGGCTCTCGCCGGTCTCCAGATTCCGCGCCTCCGTGATGCTGTGCTGGATCACCATCGCCTGATCACCGACGAAGTCGCGGGCGATCACCTCCCACCGGTGGTCGGCCTCGGCCGCAACGACCTGATCATCCCAGAGCATGTCCCCTCTGGACCGCCAGTTCGCGCACGGGGCGAGCAACGCATCGATCCGAGCGAAGATGCGGTCGGCTACCTGCGGAGCGAGCCGGTAGACGGCCTGACTGAACACCTCGTCGGCCGGGAGACGCTCGGTAGCTGGCCGCAGCAGCGTCTGCGAGCGCGAGTAACGCGACGGCTCCCAGTCGGCGCTCAGACCCTGCTCCTGGTGACAGGCGAGCAGCACGTAATCGATCTGCACCGGTTCGCCCAGGCCGGACTGACCGAGCGGCGGGCCGGTCTCGACGGGAAGGTCGCCCGGCTGCACCATGGCGTACCGGGGGATCTCGGCGGACGGGACCGGAGTGGTCGGTCCGGCCAGCGGGGCCACCGGTGGTGGTGCGGCGAGATCCTTCGTGACGACGACGGAGGCGGCAGCCACCATCACTACGGCGACGGCCGCTCCCACCGCCGCACGCCTTCGGCGGCGGGTGCCTTGCTCCCGCAGTTCCGCCGGCTCAGCCCAGCGGACCTCCCGCAGGTCGTGGTGCATCCGCTCAAGGAACCTCATCTCGTCAGGCACCGGGAGCCTCCTCCAGATCAGAGACGGCGAGCAGCCCGGCGAGCGCGGCACGCCCCCGGGAAAGTCGGGCCTTGACCGTGCCGACGGGGGCTGCGGTCTGCCGCGCCACCTCGGCAACCGGCAGTCCAGCGAGGTAGTACAGCGCGATCGCGACGCGTTGTTCCTCGGGAAGCTGGCGCAGGGCGGCGACCACTTCGACGGTGTCGGTGGTCGGTGCCGGCACGCTGTCGACGGTGCCGTGCCGCAGGTAGGCCCGGGCGCGGCTGCGCAGGCTGCGCCAGCGGCTGACCGCGATCCGGGCCGCCACCACGCGTACCCACGCCTCCGGGTCGTCGTAACCGCCCACGCTTGACCAGCGCTGCCAGGCCCGGATGAACGCCTCCTGCACGGCGTCCTGCGCCTCGGTGAGGTCACCGGTCAGCACGTAGACGTAACCGAGCAGCCGCTGCCGGCTGCCCCGGTAGAACTCGTCGAACCCCTCGACGTCCGCCACCCGCACCTCCCCGTACCTGACAGAGCACACGCACCGGGGGGTGGGGCAGGTTGCCGCCCGGCCGACGAAATCAGGTGAGGCCGGCCTCGGCGAGCAGCGGGCCGGCCAGCATCAGGCCGCCGGTCACCAGCACGGCGAGGTTGGCCAGACCGAAGAGGACCACCCAGAAGAACGCCGGCAGCGGGGTGATCCCGGCCAGCTGGTCGGCGTCGGAGGCCGGCATTCCGCGCCGCGCGCGCAGCCGCTGCAATTCCACCACCGGGCGTACGCCGCCGAGCAGCAGGAACCACACACCGGTCCAGGCGAAGGCGGCCTGCACCTGTGGGCTGGCGTACCAGGAGACGACGAGCACCGCGCCACCGGTCACCACCAACGTCAACGCGCCGTAGAGGTTGCGGATCATCACCAGCATGGCCAGCAGCAGGAGCACCGCGATCCACAGCAGCAGGGTGATCCGGTTGCCGGCGAGCAGCCACGCCCCACCCAGGCCCACCAGGGGCGGGGCCAGGTATCCGGCGAGCAGGGTGAGCACCATGCCCGGGCCGGTGGGGCGGCCGGCCGACAGGGTCAGGCCGGAGGTGTCCGAGTGCAGCCGGATGCCGTGCAGCTTGCGCCCGGTGAGCACGGCGACAAGCGCGTGACCGCCCTCGTGGGCGATGGTGATCGCGTTGCGGGCGATCCGCCACGGCAGCCGGGTGACGACGACGAGCAGGGCGACCAGGCCGGTGAGCACCACCAGTAGTGGCGGTGGGTCGGGCTGCGCGCCGAACAGGCGGTCCCAGAACTCGGTCATGCCCTCGATCGACACCATGAGGCGGGAGCCTACCGCTCACCTTCCGCCGTGCACCTTGGGCCGGACGACAGTTCCGGTGTCGGTTCCGGGCCAACCGGTCGTATCGTGTGAGACCGACCGGGTGGCGATCGGAGCGGGAGGTGAACGCCGGCGAGACGTTCACCCTCGCCGAACCGTTCCGCTGGCAGATCGATCCGGCCACGCTGCGTTGATCGCCAGGTGGGTCGTCGCCACAACCAGGACATTGAAAGTTATCTTGGTACCCCTTGCCCTGGCAGACGACAGCCTTCAAAGATGTCTGTCTATCGACAGTCGTCTCAGGAGGACGCCATGGGTCGGACCAGATCGCTGCGCCGGCTGACCGCCGCCGCAGTCGCCGTACTCGCCACCGCTGCCGCCGGGCTCGTCGCCACCGCGACCCCGGCCGCCGCCGCCACCGTGCCGGGCATCGACGTCTCGCGCTACCAGGGCACCATCAACTGGACGAGCGTCCGCAACTCCGGCATCCAGTTCGCCTTCATCAAGGCCACCGAGGGTACGAGCTACAAGGACCCGAACTTCAACACCAACTACGTGAACGCGTACCACGCGGGAGTGATCCGCGGCGCCTATCACTTCGCCCGGCCCAACATCTCCTCCGGCGCGGTCCAGGCTAATTTCCTGGCCTCCAACGGCGGTGCCTGGTCCGCAGACAGCCGCACCCTGCCGGCCGCGCTGGACCTGGAGGCCAATCCGTACAGCGGCGGATACTGCTACGGCCTGAGCACCACCGGCATGCGCAACTGGGTGCAGGACTTCCTCAACACCTACCGGTCCCGCACCGGCCGCTACGCGGTCATCTACACCACCACCAGTTTCTGGAACCAGTGCACCGGTTCCTGGAGCGGCCCGTGGAACAACCACCCGCTGTGGGTGGCCCGCTGGTCGTCCTCGGTCGGCGCGTTGCCGGCCGGCGCGCCGTTCTGGAGCTTCTGGCAGTACACCGATTCCGGCAGCGTCCCCGGCATCAGCGGCGGCGTCGACCGCAACTACTGGAACGGCGACCGCAGCCGGCTGATCGCACTGGCCAACAACACCTGACGTACGCCGCGACGGCGGGCCGACGTCCTTCGCTCGGAGCGGACGCCAGCCTGCCGTCGCGCCGTCCGCGACGCCCCGCCGTCACGCCGACTGCCGACTGCCGACTGCCGACTGCCGACTGCCGATCATCGCCGGACGTGTGTGCGGTGGCGGCCCACCGCCCCGCAATCGCAAACGACCCGGAACGGCCGCCCGCGTTCTCAGGCCCGTCGCCGGGCGGCCAACCCGACCGGCACGTTCATCCCCGGCCGGCGGGACACGGAGCCGCGGCGGGTGAGGTGCCAGCCAGCGAACGCGGCCCCGGCGAGCGTCACCAGGCTCAGCATGGTCGCCAGCACCGCGACTCCGACGGTGGCGACCAGCAGTACGACGTTGCCCAGCACCACGGCCGTCCACAGTGCCAGCCGGGGCCGGGCGTCCCTTCCTCGGTAACCCATCTCGGGCCTCCCTTCCGTCGTCGGAGATCAGGTACCCCGGACGGCGAAGGGCCATGCCTGTCGATCAGTCCTGACGGTCCGGCACGAACTCGCGGAAGATCATCTCAAAGTCATCGAGTCGGGCGTCCCACTCCCGGTTCGGCACCTCCCAGCGCAGGGCAAAGCCGCGATTGCTGGCGGGGACGAAGGCACGGTTGCGTACCCGGAGTTCGACGCCGTCGCGCTTCTGGTACCAGTCCCAGTCGGCGCAGGTTCGCCACTTGCAGTCGAACGACGAGATGCCGATCAGCCGATAGTCCTGCACGCCACGAACGTCCTTCCGGTCCGGCTCGATGCGTTTCCAGTCTGCCTCGGCATCGTCCTTTGGCGTGTCGGTCCGGTCGATGAGCAGCAAGCTGACGCCGTTCGGATCCCGGTAGGTGACCGAGGTGCGACCAGCACTGCGTCGCCAGCCGTCCGGTACCGGCAGTTTGAAGCCCACCGCGTCGGTTCGCAGCGTCCAGCCCTCGGGTAGACCACCGGCCGTTTCCGAGGCGCTCGGCGAGGCCGACGGGCTGGGCGAGGCCGACGGGCTGGCTGGCGGATCGCTCGGTGGCGGGGCGGCCGGATTGGAACTGGTCGGAGCCGGTGCGCTGCTGGTGTCGGCTCCGCCCGTCGGTGTCCCGCCGTCCTCGTCGCCACTGGTGAGCAGCGGCACCGCCACCACCAGGCCGAGTAGCAGCAGCGCCACCACGGCACCGACGAGCACGGCACGCCGGGTCCGCTCCGAACGGAACTGCCCGGCCTTGAAGACCGCGCCGCGTGCCGGGGCCGGGCTGACCGGTGCCGCCGGCAGGACAGAGGTCGACTGCGACGTCCTCCGCGTGCCGTCGCCCGCCGGCACAGATGTTGCGCTACCCACAGTGGCCGCGCTTATCGCCGCCTCGGTCTCCGTTGCGCCGTGACCTGCCGAAGCGGTCTGACCCGCCGGCACGCCCTCCTCCGGGTGCGCCGCGCTGGCCATCGCGCCGTCGTCTGTCGCATTCGGTGCCGCGTCGGCACCGGCATCCGTCTGGTCCGTCGGGTCCGAGTCGGTCCGGTCGCCGAGGGCGGTCTCGGATCCGGCCTGCTCGTTGGGCGGCGCGGGCTGCCCGTCGCCGGTGCCGCTTCCCGACGCTCCGCCAGCCGCAGCGACGGTGCCATCCCCCGGCGCTCCGGCATCCGCAGCCACCGTCGAGGCGGTGCTGTCTCCCGGTGCTCCGGTTGCCGCAGCTGTGGTCGAGGCGGTGCTGCTCCCCGGCGCTCCGGCTGCCGCGGCTGCGGTCGAGGCGGTGCCAGCAGCGGCAGCCAGCGCGGCGTCCCGGTTGCCCGACGGCGAATCGGTCGAGGGCTGTCCGTGATCCGAAGCGTCCGCTCGCCCGGCCTCTGCTGGGCTGGTCGATGAGACCTTTGCGGTCGGCGCGACATCGGCGCCGCCGTCCGGGCCGGCGACCTTCGCCGTCGGAGCGGCACCGCCACCGTCCGGGCCGGTGACCTTCGTCGTCGGGCCGGCGTCCGAGCCAGGCTGATCACCGGTCGAACGGTCCAATGTGGATCCGGCGGCCGCAGCACCGCCGGCCAGTAACCCGGAGGTGGGTGGCGTGCGGGGCGCGGGCGGGGTGACGGGGGTCGCCGGCCGCTCACCGGACGGGCGCGGTGCCGGCACCAACGGCGGGCGCGGCTCGCGGGGCCCGTTCGGCCCCGGCCGGCGTACGCCGTCGAGCAGTGAGATGCCCCGGGCCCGGCGTCCACTGGCCCGGCGCAGCATGCGCTCGGCCGACTCGGCGGTGATCCGCTCCTGCGGATCCTTGCGCAGCAGCCCGGCGAGCACCTGCTTGAGCGGGCCGGCGTTGCGGGCCGGCGGTACCGGCTCGGTGGCCAGCGCGGCCAGGGTGCTGATCGCGGACGGGCGTGCGAAGGGAGACTTGCCCTCCACGGCGGCGTACAGGGTGGCACCGAGCGACCACAGGTCGGCCTCCGGGCCGAAAGTGCCGTCGCGGGCACGCTCCGGCGCGATGTACGCGGGCGAGCCGAGCACCATGCCGGTACGGGTGACGTTCGGGTCACCGGGGATGGTGGCGAGGCCGAAGTCGGTCAGCACCACCCGACCGTCGGTGCCGAGCAGCACGTTGCCGGGCTTGACGTCGCGGTGCATGATGCCGGCCTTGTGTGCCGCCTTCAGCGCGTTCAGGACGCCCAGACCGATCTCCACCGCACGCCCCGGTGACACCGGACCGTCCTCGGCGATGGTGTCCTGCAGCGACCTGGATGCCACGTACTCCATGACGATCCATGGGTCGCCGTCGGTGCGGAGCACGTCGAAGATGCGTACCACGTTGATGTTGTTGAGCCGGGCGATGGCGCGTGCCTCGCGCAGCGAGCGCTCGCGCATCTCGCGGCGCTCGTCGCTGGTCAGGCCCGGCGGCGGAACCAGCTCCTTGATCGCGACGTCGCGGTGCAGCACCTCGTCGCGCGCCTTCCATACCCGACCCATGCCGCCCTGACCGAGCGGCGAGAGGAGCCGGTACCGGTCGGCGACGAGTTGGGGGGCAGCTTCTGACATCGCTGAGACGGTACCCGGCAGCGCAGACGGTCACACCGCCGGCACGCCACTGTCCGATGAAGGTCAGCCTCTCCCCGCGTACCCTGAGGTCATGTCTGTCGAAGAGCCGCTGTTCCGGGTCGTGCGCGGCGTGCCGACCGCCGAGGAACTGGCCGCGTTGGTGGGCGTGATCGCCGTGCGGTCACGGCCGGCGGCCCGGCCCGCGCCGGCCCCGGCGTCGGTCTGGGCGCGCAGCGGCCGCCCGGCGAGCGCGGCGCTGACGCCCGGTGCCGGCGCGTGGCGCACTTCCGGCCTGCCTCGCTGAACCAAGCTGGTACGCGGCGCGCTGCCGGAGGCGGCCTCGGACTGCCAGGGCTGCCGGAGGGGGCGTTCACCGTCTAACCTCACTCAGGGGAGCGAGCCCGTGACAGATTGGGAGGGCCGATGATCCCTGAGGTGGATCGACAAGCGTCCTGGCTACGCGGTTCCGGGGGCGTCGAGGCCGACATCCGTCAGCTACGAGACTTCGCCGAGCAGCTGCGCGCCGAGGTGGAAGGCAGTTACGCACCGCACCTGCGGTACATCGCCGACGACATGCTCACCACCGTGCCCAACCCGGCCGACGCGTTCATCGAGCTGGTGCACTTCATGCGTAGCCATTGGGAAACCCAACAGGCGACGACCAACGCGGTCTGGGGCGTCGGTGACGCCACCGGCCAGCTTGCGGAGGCAGCCAAGCTCGTGGCCGAGCAGTACGCCGACACCGACGCCTTCTCCGCCGCCCGCGTAGCCGACGTCCACCGAGCATTCGGGCAGCACGCCACGCCGCTCGCACCGGCCGTCGACGAGACGCGCGAGCAGACCGGCACGCCGCCACCTGCGGCCGTGGCGTCGCCATCGCTCGCCGACCCGACCGGCACCGACAACACCGGCCCGGTGGTGGTGCCGTGAGGGAACCGGGTGTCGGCCGCAGCGGTCTGACCGAGTGGCATCTGATGAACGTGGCCGACATGTGGGCCTGTCTTCAAGGCCACCACACCGACAACCACTGGCGTCACGTCGCAGGCTGGCGCAAAATCGCCGAGCTGGCCGGCCAGCATCTCGGCCGGCTGAGAACCTACCGCGACCGCCTCGCCCAGGCCTGGCCGCCCGAGACCAACGCGGCCTCCCACGCCTACCTCGCCAAACTCGACGAGCTGATCGAGCAGGTGCAACGCACCCACGACGCCGCCGCCACCAACCAGACCACACTGTCCGCCGCGACCCAGGCCCTCAGCAGCAGCCGAAGCACAATCGAAAAAATCTACGAAGAATACGCCGACAAGCTGCAACAGAAGCGATCCTGGGAACAAACCGCCGCCGATCCGAAAGCCGCCGCCGCCAGCCGGGCCATTCAGCCGCCGGTGACAGACTCCGACCTGGAACGGCTGAACATCCAAGCCCGCAACGTCATGTACGGCCTCAGCACCGAACTCCAACAAGCCCAAACCCTACTCCGCCACCCACCCCCCACAACCCGGACCAACATCCAGGCGAACGATCCTGATGTTTATGCGGCCGACGTCCAGGTTCCCGTTATCCCTCCGATCGTTCCGATACCGACCGCCACGGCTGCGCCACCGGCTACACGTTTTTTGCGTTCACCCTCAATAAAACCTAGAGCAACCCACACAGTAGGTCCCATCCTGGGCTCGGCAATCCCAGCTTCGTCCTCCGCAAGTAACTCCCCACTCGCCGATACAGCCGCTGCACCTTCGAACCTCCTAGCCAGCGCCGATCCTCATCCAACGCCATTGTCGGGCGTCAGCGGAAGACCGACGGCCCCAGAGGACGGCCGACACCATCAAAGCTCTTCCGACAGACGGCCACCAACAGCTGGGGGGCCCAGCTCAGCCCGCTCGATACCAACCGGCGGCCTGATCGGCGGGCCATCTGCCGTGGGTCTTGGTCATCCGAAGTCACACAATGCACCCGCCAGGCCGACTCACTTATTCGGCGGATTGATTGGCGGCGGAGCAGCAGGAACCGCCCCCACCGGGGGAGCCGGTTCCAGACCAAGCGGGGGCAGAGGTTTAGGGGGAACGCCTCTGCTTCCACCCACCGGTAGCCCACCCGGCAACCTCCATGTGACAGGCTTGGGTGAACGGCAGGGGCTAACGTCACGGCCAACCCCTGGCGACACGGACACACGAACATGGGACCCGGACAATCCGTGGGCCACTGCAAGTGGAGTTGCCCCAATAGTTGAGCCGCCAGAAGACGATGGGCCAATCGATCCCGGACCCGCCATCGGCCTAAATAGGTGAAAAGCTACCTTGCATTCTTTACGGCGTTGTCGCTCCTCACGACAGTTGTCGTTTTGCAGACACTGAGTGCACCCTTAGCCCGCATACAAGAAAAGCCGACACTAGATGGCGCTGATCGAATCCGCAGTGACCAGTGGCATCTTCGATATCTTGAGGTCGAGAAGGCACACAAGCTCAACCAAGGCGAAGGTTCCGTCGTCGCCGTACCCGACACGGGAGTATTTCCTCATTCGGATTTGCGGAACAACCTACTTCCAGGCGCAGATGTCATCCCAGGCGGGGAAGGAGACGGCAGACAGGATCGAGACAGTCACGGAACAGCGATGGCCGGGCTGATTGCAGCTCACGGCAGAGGCGCTACCATCGGCGCCCTTGGCGTCGCCCCCAAAGCCAAGATTCTTCCTATATTTTGCACGCCAGCGCACGGAGTAGGCCATCCAGACGCACTTGCCGATGCTATCGATGTTGCGGTCGACGGAGGGGTCGACGTTATCAGCATCTCCAGCGTAGGCGGCACCAGCCCTAAGCTAATTCGAGCACTCGGTGTGGCCATCGCAGCAGATATAGTAGTCGTCGCAGGCGTCGGGAATAAGACTAGCGATTCAAGGGTAGGCTATCCAGCGTCGCATCCTAGCGTCATTGCGGTCGCCGGAATTGATCAAAAAGGTAATCACGACCCCATCTCAGTCACAGGTCCGGAGATAACCCTGGCGGCACCCGCTGCCGACTTATACAGCACGAGCTATGACGGAGGTTACTCAAGAGGCACGGGGACTTCTGGGGCGGCGGCGATTGTGGCGGGGGCGGCAGCCTTGGTTAGGGCCAAGTATCCGTACCTGCCGGCTGACGAGGTGGCTCATCGGCTGACCGCGACTGCGATTGACAAGGGGCCGCCGGGGCGGGATGACCAGTACGGCTATGGGGTGATCGACCTGGTGGCGGCGCTGACGGCAGACGTACCGCCGAGGGGTTTTGAGCCGGTGCCGACCGCCTCGCCGGACGGAACTAGCCCTACCACGGCGGCGGCTGATGGGCCGCAGGCTGACGGGGGGCGGGCGGCGACAGTCCGCGGCCTGGTCACGTTGGGGCTGCTGGTGGCGGCGGGCGGCGCTTGGGCCCTGTTGATCCGTCGTCGACGCCGCTCCGATGATCCGCCGCCTCGGGTCACTCGCTGACGCATCAGGGTCGCGCCTCTCTCTGCGCGTCAGGGTTTAGCTCGATCGGATCGCGGCTGCACATTGTTGTTTGCCTGATATTTCAGAGGGACATGATCATGTCGCCACGAAATGTCTTCTCAGAGTCCTGTTCTATCTTGCTGGGCCGGGCCGGCCGCGGTGATAGGCCGAGGGCGGCCAGGAAGGGCCCGGGCGTGCGCGCTGCGGGGTGTGTGGGTGGCGTGGCGACGGGTGGTGTGCGGCGTGGCGTACGCGGGCGGGCGGTAACGTCGGCGGGGTGCCTGATGCCCTGCCGCTTCGCCTCGTGCTCGCCTCGGCGAGCCCTGCCCGCCGCAAGTCTCTCCAGTCTGCCGGGATCGAACCGGATGTACTGGTCAGCGGAGTCGACGAATCGCTCGTGGTGACCGAGCGGGCGGAGGATCTCTGCCTCGAATTGGCCCGGCTCAAGGCTCAGGCCGTACTGGGTCGGCTGCGCCCGACCGACGATGAGCGCACCCTTGTGCTCGGCTGCGACTCGGTGCTCGCCTTCGACGGGGAGATTCTCGGCAAGCCCGACAACGAGGCTGACGCTACCCGGCGGTGGGAGCGCATGCGCGGGCGTAGCGGGGTGCTGCACAGCGGGCACTCTCTCGTCGACATCGTGGCCGGGCGACGCGCCGAGGCGGTGGCCTCCACTGTGGTGCATTTCGCCGACGTCAGCGACCACGAGATTGCCACCTATGTCGCCACCGGCGAACCGCTGGCCGTGGCCGGCGCGTTCACGATCGACGGATTGGGCGGGCCGTTCGTGGAGCGGATCGAAGGGGACCCGGGGACAGTCGTCGGGCTTTCCCTGCCATTGTTGCGGAGTCTGCTGGCCGAGTTGGATCTGCGGATCACCGATCTCTGGACGAAGGTCGCGCCTGGTAACCAGATCGTCGAACCTCTCGGTTAGGTTCCGAGCATGACGCTGAAGTCGATTCCGCTCACCGACGACCTGCACCGGTATCTGGTGGCGCACGGCGCCCCGCCGGACGATGTCATCAGCGACCTGGCGCGGGAAACGCTGGCGCTGCTTCCCGAGCACGCGTCGATGCAGGTCGCGCCGGAACAGGCCGCCTTCCTGACGTTTCTGACCCGGCTGCTCGGCACCCGGCAGGCGGTGGAGGTGGGCACCTTCACCGGGCTGTCGTCGCTGGCGATCGCCCGAGGGCTGACCGAAGGCGGACGGTTGACCTGCTTCGACATCTCGGAGGAGTACACGAGCATCGCCCGTCGGTACTGGGCGCGGGCCGGTGTCGACGACCGGATCGACCTGCGGATCGGACCGGCCGGTGACACGCTTCGTGAGTTGCCGCACGAACGGTACCTGGACTTCGCCTTCATCGATGCCGACAAGACCGGGTACCCGGTCTACTGGGCCGAGTTGGTGCCTCGGATGCGGCCCGGTGGGGTGATCGCCGTCGACAACGTGCTGCGTAACGGTCGGGTGGTGGCACCGCAGAGCGCCGACGACCGGGCGATCGCCGCGTTCAACGAGGATGTACTGGCCGACGTACGGGTAGATGCCGTGATGCTGCCCATCGCCGACGGGCTGACCCTCGCCCACGTGCACTGACAACCGACGACGGAGGGCGTCGGTCCGCTCCGGTTGCGGCATGTCGCGGCATCCCGCTGCCGGGAGACCCCAACATGCCGCAACCCGTCCATCGAGTCGACCGAGCGGGCCGCCCGCCGGCCGAACCGGCCCGGGCGAGCCGGCCGGGGCGAGTGGGCCAGGCCGGCGGGGGCCAGGCCGGCGGGGGCCGGGCGGGCGGGCCGGGGTCAGCGAACGCTGCGGGCGAACTGGCGGGCGGCCCAGTAGACGCCGGCCGCAGCGAGCACCGCGATGATGGCCAACCCCTGCCAAACCCGGTCGTTGCCGATGTCGCCGTTGAACAGGGCCCGGGTGCCGTCGACCGCCCAGGAGAACGGGTTCCATTTGGCGACGCCCTGCAACCAGCCTGGCGCGAAGGCGAGCGGGAGCAGGATGCCGGAGAGCAGCAGCACCGGCTGCGCCACCGTGTTCATCAACGGAGCCAGGGCGTCCTCGCTCTTCACCTTCAGCGCGACACCGTAGGAGACCGCCGAGGTCATCAGCGCGATCAGGGCGAGCATCAGGTACGCGAGCAGCAGGTCGCCGATGAACACGCGCAGGTCGAACAGGAGCGCGAGCAGCGTGATGATGACGGCCTGGGTCATCAGCGACACCACGTCGCGCAGCGACCGGCCGAGCAGCAGGGCGAGTCGGCTGACCGGGGTGACCCGGGAGCGTTCGATGACCCCGGCCCGCAACTCGGCGATGAGGCCGAAGCCCTGGAACAGGCCACCGAAGATGGCCAGCAGGACCAGCAGACCAGGCACGAAGATCTTGTACGCCTCGGCCTGGGTGGATGCGCCCAGCGCGGGCTTGAGCAGCGGGGCGAAGAGCAGCAGGTACATCACCGGTTGGAAGATGCCGACGAAGACCCACACGGGGTTGCGCAGCAGCAGGTGCAACTGCCGTTGAAAGATCAGCCAGGTGTCGCGAGCGAGCTTCATGAGATCTCCGGATCGGGTCAGGACTCGCGCAGCGAGCGGCCGGTCTTGGTGAGGAAGACGTCGTCGAGGCTCGGGCGGTGCAGCTCGATCGACCTGAGATCGAGCCCTGCCGCGTCGACCCGGCGCAGGATCCGCGGGATGGCCGTGGCGCCCTCGTCGACGAAGAGCCGCAGCCCGCCCTCGTCGAGCAGTTCCAGCCGGTTGACGTACTCCTCGCCGTCGAGCAGTTTCTCGGCCTCGCCGGTGGCGGTGACGTCCAGACCGACCTGGACCACGTCGCCGGAGATCTCCCGCTTGAGGTCGGTCGGCGTGCCCTCGGCGACCACCTCGCCGTGATCCATGATGGCGATGCGGTCGCAGAGCGCGTCGGCCTCGTCGAGGTAGTGCGTGGTGATGAAGACGGTCATCCCGTCGGCGCGCAACCGGCGGATCTCGTCCCACATGTGTGCCCGGCTCTGCGGGTCGAGCCCGGTGGTGGGCTCGTCCAGGAAGACGATCTTCGGCTCGTGGATGATGCCGAGCGCGATCTCGACCCGGCGCCGCTGGCCACCGGAGTACGTCTTGCACTTACGGTCGGCGAACTCGACCAGCTGGAACGCCTCCAGCGCCCGGACGGCCCGCCGCTGCGCCTCGGCCTTGCCGATGCCGTACATCCGGGCCTGGAGCACCAGTTCCTCGCGGCCGGTGGACTCGTCCCAGGTGCTCCCGCCCTGAGCCACGTAGCCGATCCGGCGACGCACCTCGCCCGGGTCCTTGAGCAGGTCGGCGCCGGCGATGGTGGCCTGGCCACCGTCCGGCTCGATAAGTGTCGCAAGCATCCGCAGCGTGGTGGTCTTGCCGGCACCGTTCGGGCCGAGGAACCCGAAGATCTCACCGGCCGGCACGTCCAGGTCGACACCGCGTACCGCCTCGACGGTCTTCGTCTCCCGACCGGCCCGGCTGCGGAACGACTTCCGCAGCCCTCTGGTCTCGATCATGTCCTGCTCCCCGCTCGTGGCCTTCGTGTCGGCCATCATCGTCACCGGCACTCGACCACATCGGTACGACACCACGCCGCTCAATTAACGCGTCCGGACAGTGCGCCATCCCACACTGAGCGATCGTTAGGGCCATCGGGGTGACCGATAAACTCCCGGTCAGTAACCCGCCGGGAGGAGCCACCAGGTGCGCAAGGTACTCATCGCCAACCGAGGCGAGATCGCCGTCCGGGTCATCCGCGCCTGCCGGGACGCGGGCCTGGGCAGCGTCGCGGTGTACGCCGACTCGGACCGGGACGCCCTGCACGCCACGCTCGCCGACGAAGCGTACGCCCTGGGTGGTGACACCGCTGCGGATTCCTACCTGCGCATCGACAAGCTGGTCGACATCGCCGGCCGCTCCGGCGCGGACGCGGTGCATCCCGGGTACGGCTTCCTCTCCGAGAACGCCGACTTCGCCCAGGCGGTAATCGACGCCGGCCTGACCTGGATCGGTCCGACCCCGCAGGCGATCCGCGACCTGGGGGACAAGGTGACCGCCCGGCACATCGCCCAGCGGGCCGGCGCCCCGCTGGTCCCCGGCACCGCCGACCCGGTCGGCAGCCCCGACGAGGTGATGGCCTTCGCCGTCGACCACGGCCTGCCGGTGGCGATCAAGGCGGCCTTCGGCGGTGGTGGGCGCGGGCTGAAGGTGGCCCGCACCATGGAGGAGATTCCGCAGCTGTTCGAGTCGGCCACCCGGGAGGCGGTCGCCGCGTTCGGTCGGGGCGAGTGCTTCGTCGAGCGGTACCTCGACCAGCCCCGCCACGTGGAGGCCCAGGTCCTCGCCGACCAGCACGGCAACGTGATCGTGGTGGGTACCCGAGACTGCTCGTTGCAGCGCCGCCACCAGAAGCTGGTCGAGGAGGCGCCGGCACCGTTCCTCACCGCCGCGCAGCGGGCCCAGATCCACGACAGTGCCAGGGCGATCTGCCGGGAGGCCGGCTATCACGGTGCCGGCACGGTCGAGTACCTGGTCGGCAACGACGGCACCATCTCCTTCCTGGAGGTCAACACCCGGCTTCAGGTGGAACACCCGGTCACTGAGGAGACCGCCGGCATCGACCTGGTTCGCGAGCAGTTCCGCATCGCCGACGGCGAGAAGCTGCGGTTCACCGAGGACCCGACCCCGCGCGGGCACTCCATCGAGTTCCGGATCAACGGTGAGGATCCGGGCCGCAACTTCCTGCCGGCCCCCGGCACGGTCACCGCGCTGCGGCTGCCCACCGGTCCCGGGGTACGGGTGGACACCGGCATCTCGGCCGGCGACGTGATCGGCGGCAACTTCGACTCCCTGCTCGCCAAGGTCATCGTCACGGGTGAGACCCGGGCCGAGGCGTTGGAGCGGGCCCGCCGGGCGCTGGACGAGATGGTGGTCGAGGGGATGGCCACGGCGCTGCCGTTCCATCGTCTGGTGGTGCGCGATCCGGCGTTCACCGCCGAACCGTTCAGCGTGCACACCCGGTGGATCGAGACGGAGTTCGACAACACCGTGCCGCCGTTCACCGCCACCGCCGGGGCCCTCGCCGGCCCGGCGGAGCGCGAGACCGTCGTGGTCGAGGTGGACGGCAAGCGGTTGGAGGTGAGCCTTCCCGCCGGTCTCGGCGCCGGTACGGTCGGTGCCGCGCCAGCCGTGCGCAAGCCCACCCGCCGAGGTGGCGGGGCCACGGCGGGCGCGGCGGCGAGCGGGGACTCACTCACCTCGCCCATGCAGGGCACCATCGTGAAGATCGCGGTCGCCGACGGCGACACGGTCGCCGAGGGTGACCTGGTTGTGGTGCTGGAGGCGATGAAGATGGAGCAGCCCCTGCACGCCCACAAGGCCGGTACGGTCAGCGGCCTGTCGGCTGAGGTCGGCGCGGTGATCACCGCTGGCGCGGTGATCTGCACCATCGCCTGAGGTGTGACGGTCACTTCCACCGGATCGAGGTCGACGACGACCCTGGCGACGGCCCCGGGCAGGAGGGTTCAGCGGAGGGTTTCGGCGGCGACGGCGCAGACGGCGACGGTAAGTGTGGTCAGCACCTGCGAGTCGAGCCGCCAGTGCTGCCAGTACAGCGGGACGTCCAGCACCCGGCCGGGTGCGATGTCCACGCAGCGGCCAGCGGCCACGTCGGCATCGGCGAGCTGCTCCGCCATCAGCCCCCAGCCGAGCCCCAGCCGGATCGCCTCGTTGAAGGCCGGCACCGACGGCACGTAGTGCACGGGCGGGTCGAGGGCGCGCCCGGTCACCGTACGCAGGAAGCGGTGTTGGATGCGGTCCTTGCGGTCGAAGACCACCACCGGCGCGACGGCGGCCGACGCCCGGGTCAGCCCGTCGGCGAACCACCGGTCCGCCAGCGCGGGCGCGGCCAGTGCCCGGTAGCGCATCGCGCCGAGACGGCGTACCCGGCAGCCCTGCACCGCCTCGCGCTGGGCGGTCACCGCGGCGGTGACCGTACCGGCGCGCAGCAGCTCGGCGGTGTGGTCCTGGTCGTCCTGCCGGATGTCGAAGGACAACTCCGGCTGTTCGGGCAGCCGGGCCAGCGCGGCCGGGAACCAGGTGGCGAGTGAGTCGGCGTTGACCACGATGGCGACCCGGGTGCGTCCCCGGTCGCCGCCGAGCGGCCCCCGGGCGTCGGCCAGCGCCTCTCGTTCCAGCAGCGCGAGCTGGCCGGCCAGGCGCAGCAGTGGGCGGCCGGCCTCGGTGGCGTCGCAGGGCCGGTGGCGGCGGACGAGCACCTGCCCGACGGTCTCCTCCAGCGCCTTGATCCGTTGACTCACCGCCGACGGCGTGACGTGGAGCAGCCGGGCCGCCGCTTCGAAGCTGCCCTCCGAGACGATGGCCGCGAGCGTACGGAGCTGGGTGGAGTCGAGACCACTCACGTAGCTGAGCTTAACCAGATGAAGAATCTTTAGCTGGACTGATCAGCGGCGGCGCTTCTACCGTCACGGTCATGCTCACCTCCGTCGTTGCCGGCTTCTCCCTGTCCATCGCCCTCATCGTCGCCATCGGCGCGCAGAACGCCTTCGTGCTGCGCCAGGGCCTGCGCCGGGAACATGTGGTGCCGGTGGTGCTGACCTGTGCGCTCTCCGACGCGTTGCTGATCGGCGTGGGCATCGCCGGGGTGGGCTCGATCGTGGCCGGACGCCCGGTCCTGCTCACCGCGATCCGTTGGGGTGGGGCGGTCTTCCTCCTGGGGTACGCGGCACTCGCCGCCCGCCGGGCGTTGCGTCCCGCCGCGCTCACGCCGGCCGACCGCCCACCGGCCCGGCTCGGCCCGACGCTGCTGGCCTGTCTCGCCTTCACCTACCTCAACCCGCACGTCTACCTCGACACGGTGCTGCTCCTCGGCGGCATCGCCCAGCAGCATCCGCACCGGTGGCTGTTCGGCGTGGGTGCGACGACGGCCAGCGTGCTCTGGTTCGCCGCACTCGGTGCGGGCGCGTACCGGCTCGCGCCGCTGCTCGCGCGCAGGCGGGTCTGGCAGGTGCTCGACGGCGTGATCGCGGTGGTGATGATCGCAGTGGCGGTGGCCCTGGTGCTGGGCTGAGTCATGATGGCCGGGTGCGGTTCCTCAACGGTGTGAATCCCGGCTACGACCTGACCTACAACGACGTCTTCATGGCCCCGGCCCGCTCGGAGGTGGGTTCGCGGCTCGACGTGGATCTGGCCACCGGCGACGGCACCGGTACCACCATCCCGCTGGTGGTGGCGAACATGACGGCGGTCGCCGGCCGGCGGATGGCCGAGACGGTGGCCCGACGCGGCGGCATCGCGGTGATCCCACAGGACATTCCGATCGACGTGGTGGCGGAGGTGGTCGCCTGGGTCAAGCAGCGGCACCTGGTGCACGACACGGCGATCGCGCTGGGCCCGAACGACACCGTCGGTGACGCCATCCACCTGCTGCCCAAGCGGGCGTACGGTGCGGTGATCGTGATCGACGACGACGGCCGCCCGATGGGAGTGGTGACCGAGGCCGACACCGTCAGCGTGGACCGTTTCACCCAGCTGCGGCACGTGATGTCGACCGAGTTGCACACCGTGCCCGTCGACTCGGATCCGCGTACCGGCTTCGACCGGCTCTCGGCGGGCCGGCGGCGACTGGCGCCCGTGGTGGACGGGGCGGGCCGGCTGGTCGGCGTGCTCACCCGTCCCGGTGCGCTGCGGGCGACGCTCTACAAGCCGGCGGTGGACGCACACGGTCAACTGCGGATCGCGGCGGCGGTGGGAATCAACGGTGACGTGGCGGGCAAGGCGAAGGCCCTGCTGGAGGCCGGGGTGGACACCCTGGTCGTGGACACCGCGCACGGCCACCAGGAGCGGATGATCTCCGCCCTGCGGACGGTACGCGGTCTCGACCCGGCCGTGCCGGTGGCGGCCGGCAACGTGGTCACCGCCGACGGGGTACGCGATCTGGTCGACGCGGGTGCCGACATCATCAAGGTCGGGGTCGGTCCGGGCGCGATGTGCACCACCCGGATGATGACCGGGGTCGGTCGGCCGCAGTTCTCGGCGGTACTGGACTGCGCGGCGGCGGCCCGGGCCCTGGGCCGGCATGTCTGGGCCGACGGCGGGGTGCGGCACCCTCGGGACGTGGCGCTGGCGCTGGCCGCCGGGGCGTCCAACGTGATGATCGGCTCCTGGTTCGCCGGCACCTACGAGTCCCCCGGTGACCTCTTCACCGACGAGGAGGGCCGGCGCTACAAGGAGAGCTTCGGCATGGCCTCGGCGCGGGCGGTCAGCGCGCGTACCGGCGACGACAGCCCCTACGACCGCGCCCGAAAGGCGATCTTCGAGGAGGGCATCTCGTCCGCCCGGATGTATCTCGATCCGACCCGTCCCGGCGTTGAGGACCTGATCGACGAGATCATCTCGGGGGTACGGAGCGCCTTCACCTACGCCGGTGCGCGCACCCTGGACGAGTTCCACGAGCGGGTGCTGATCGGCGTGCAGAGCACCGCCGGCTACACCGAGGGGATGCCCCTGCCGACCAGCTGGTGAGGTCGGGGGCAGGCACCGGCTGACGACGTTCAGTCGGTGCCCGGGGCCGGGATGAAGAGGTGCCGGATCACCGACCGGGCGGCTTCACCCGGATCCGCACCCAGCCCGGCGGGGAGTGCACCGGCCAGCCATAGGGTGGCGAAGCCGTGCACGATCGACCAGGCCGCCAGCACGTCTCCCTGCGGCCCGGCGGGGCTGCCGTCCCGGTCGTCGCCGCCGGCATGCCGCTCGGCGGCGTCCGAGCTGCCGGCGGCTCGCGTGGGAAGCTTGGACCGGTGTGCCAGCCCGGCCCGCAGGACGGCACCGGAGCGTTCCCGGGCGGCCCGCAGCTCGGCGGCGTCGGCCCGGTAGAGGTCGGGGTGGAACATCACTTCGAAGTGGGCGCGATGTCGGACGGCGAACTCCACGTACGCCACGCCGAGATCCAGCAGCTCGTCACCGGCCCTGGTGAGCGCTTCGGCGAGGGTGTCGAAACCCTGCACCGCGATCGCGGTGAACAGGCCGGCGCGGTCGCCGAAGTGGTGTGCCGGTGCGGCGTGCGAGACGCCGGCCCGGCGGGCCAGATCGCGCAGGCTCAGCGCCGCCGGACCTGACTCCTCGATCGCCTGCACTGCCGCGGAGAGCAGGGTGCGGCGCAGGTCGCCGTGGTGGTAACCGCGGGTGTCGCTCATCACCCCACCCTATCTTGTCGTTGACAAGATGCGCTCCTGGCGACAATCTTGACAGCGACAAGATTTGCGGTTGAGGGAGGTAACGATGGCTCCGCTGATCGCCCTGGTCGCCGGTACCGGGCTCGCCCGGCTGGTCGGCCTGGCCGGGCTCTCCGCGCTCGACGGATGGCATCCGGCGCTGCGGGTCGGGCTGGCGCTCATGTTCGTCATGACCGGGATCGTGCACTTCGTCGGCGGTCGGCGGCAGGATCTGATCGCCATGGTGCCGCCCCGGCTACCAAGGCCGGATCTGCTGGTCACGGTGACCGGGGTGCTGGAACTCGCGGGCGCGGTCGGGCTGCTCGTGCCGGCCACCGCCCGCTGGGCCGCCGCCGGGCTGGCCCTGCTGCTGCTGGCCATGTTTCCGGCGAACATCTCCGCCGCCCGTCGCCGGCTCACCCTGGCCGGACGCCCGGTCACGCCGCTCGGCATCCGTACCGTGCTGCAACTCGTGTTCCTCGCCGCCGCCGTCGCGGTCACGGCCGGACCGTGAGCCGGATCCCACCGCCGGCCGCCACCTGCGGTCGGGGGCGCGGTCACGGCGGACCATGAGCCGGATCCGAACCGCGACCGCGACCCGTCGGCCTCAGCGGGCCGGCAGCAGGTCTCCGGAGTGAGCGGCCACCACCGCGCTGATCAGCCCGATCGCCTCGGCCGCCGGCTGCGGCTCCAGCGAGCGGCCGTCCCGCAGCCGCAACGCCACCCGACCGTCGGCCGCCTCCCGGGCACCGACCACGGCGGCGTACGGGATCCGCCGACGTACCGCCTCGCGGACCCGGGCACCGAGCGACCCGCTGTGGTCGACCTCGGCCCGCAGTCCCGCCTCGGTGGCCCGCCGGGCCAGGTCGACCGCGGCTTCGGCCTGGCCGTCGCCGACCGGCAGGACCACCAGCTGCACGGGGGCGTACCAGGGCGGGAAGGCACCCCCGTGCACCTCGATCAGGTACGCGAAGAGCCGCTCCATGCTGCCGGCCAGGCTGCGGTGCACCATCACCGGACGCCGTCGTTCACCATCGGCGTCGGTGTACGACAGGTCGAACCGCTCCGGCTTGTCGAAGTCGAGCTGGACGGTGGAGAGGGTGTACTCGCGCTCGGCCGCGTCCCGCACCTGGATGTCGATCTTCGGCCCGTAGAAGGCGGCCTCACCTGACGCCTCGGTGTACGGCACCCCGTCGAGAGCGGCGCGGAGCAGGTCCTCGGCCCGCGCCCACTGCGCGTCGTCGCCGACGTACTTCTCCCCCGACCCGCGCAGCGACAACCGTACGCCCGCCGGCCGCACGCCCAGCGCGGCGTGCGCGGCCCGGATCAGCCGCAGGATCTCCGACACCTCCTGGCCGACCTGCTCCAGGGTGCAGAAGTTGTGCGCGTCGTTGAGGGTGATGGCGCGTACCCGGGAGAGGCCGCCGAGCACTCCGGAGCGTTCCGCCCGGTACATGCCCCCGATCTCCGAGACGCGCAGTGGCAGCTCCCGGTAGGAACGCCCACGGGACCGGTAGACCAGGGCGTGGTGCGGGCAGAGCGCGGGACGGAGCATCAACTCGTCGTCGGCCTCACCCAGCCGCATCGGTGGGAACATCTCGGCGGCGAAGTAGCCGAGATGTCCGGAGACCTCGAACAGCTCCCGTCGTCCCAGCGGCGGGGTGTACACCTGCTGGTAGCCGGCCCGGCGTTCCAGGTCGCGCAGGTACTCCTCGACGGCGTGCCGGGCGGCGGCACCGGCCGGCAGCCAGATCGGCAGGCCGGCACCGGAGAGCGGGTCGGTGGCGAACAGGTCCAGGTCCCGGCCCAGCCGGCGGTGGTCGATCATGTCAGGCTCCTTGGTCGTACGCCCCGACACGACCCTGCCCCACGACGCACGAGTGCCCCGGGCGGATCGCCCGGGGCACTCGGTAGACGAAGACGTCAGTGCGGCGCGCCAGGCTTCCCCGGCGTCGTCGTCAGCACCGCACTGCACATGCGCGGGAGCGTACGCCCACCCCGCGCACCGCCGCACCTGATTTGACCGGGCCGCTGGCACGGGACCTGCCAGCGGCCCGGCGGCGGCTCGGGCGTCAGGAACGGGGGACCCGACGCGCGCCGAACCGCGCGCCGACAACGGTACGCCGCCGAACGAGATTTCGGCGACCGTGCCTCGCCGTCAACCGTCATCGATATGCTGCGGTGGGCCGGCGACGCGCCGCCGCCCGGGCGAGGTGTCGCTGGTCACGGCCGGCCAGGGCCGGTTGCGGGTGATCCCGGCCACCGCGTCAGGCTCGGTACGTTCCGTTCGGAGAATTCCGCGAGGTGGCCAGGTGCCTGAACTACTCACCCAGGTGGCATCGCCCGACCTGGCGTACCTCGCGCTCTTCACCCTGCTGGCCGTGGACGCCTTCGTGCCGGTGGTGCCCACCCAGCTGCTGATGCTCACCGGCGGCGCACTCACCGTGTACGGCGGGCTGAGCCTGCCGACGACCGTCGCCGTCGGCGCGCTCGGCGTACTCGCCGGGGACCTGGCCTGCTACCTGCTCGGCCGGTACGCGGCGGGACACCGGCCACCGCGGCCGGTCGGCACGGGTCGCGCCCGCGGGATGGCCGGCCGCCTGACCCGGGGCCTGCGCCGGCCCGGGCCGATGATGATCATGCTCTGCCGTTTCGTGCCCGGTGGCCGGATGGCCGCCTGCTTCGCCGCCGGCCGCAGCCGGTACCCGATCCGACTCTTCCTGCCCGCTGCCGGCATCGCGGCTGCGGGCTGGGCGTCGTACGGCGGGCTGGTGGGGCATCTGGGCGGGGCGGCGTTGACCGGGTCCGGCTGGCGGATGGTCGTCGTCGCGGCGGTGGCCGCCGCCGGCTTCGCGTTGGCCGGCTGGGCGTTGGCGTCCGTCACCGCACGGCTGAACCCGACCCCGGCCGAGACTCCCGTCGACTGACCGGAGGAGCCGTCACCCAGGGGAAATCCGGATGGGCTGTCGGGGTCGTCCCGGGGTCGGATTTCGGTGCTCGTCCCGGATCCGCCTGAGGTGCCCGCGACGACAGGCTGAGGCATGCCTGGAATCCGGAACAGCGGTGCACTGGCCCTCGGTGGGATCGTCCTCGCGGCGGTGCTCACCGTCATCGGTCATGCCGGAGTCAGCGACCTCGACCCGGTCAACCTGACCGTCAGCGACTACGCCGTCTCCGACTCCGGCGAGATCATCCACGTGGCCATGCTGCTGCTCGCCGCCGCCTCCGCCGTGCTCATCCCGACGCTGGGTCAGCTCGGTCCACCGGCCGGGCCGCGAGCCTTCGCCGCCGTGACACGTGTCAGTCGCCGTAACTGGGCCGCGGAGTGGCTGTTGGCGGTCTGGGCGGGCGGGCTGCTGGTGTCGGGCCTGGTGCCGACCAACCCGCCCGGCACCGAGATGGGTACGGCCGCCTACGTGCACCGGTACGCCTCGGTGGTGGCGTTCCTCGCGCTGCCGATCGCCGGCTGGTTGCTCGCCGCCCGGCTGCCCGCCGGTGCCCGGACCGGTCTCTGGCTGCGCGCCCTGACCGTGACCAGCCTGCTGCTGGCCGTCGTGATGGCCTGGTCCGCCTACCCCGGCGACCGCGCCTACTACGGCCTGATCGAACGGGCCCTCATCCTCGCCGAGGTGGCCCTGCTCACCGTCGTCGCCGCCTACTCCAGCTCGTGGAGCATCAGCTGGCGACCTGCCTCGGTGACGGAGCCGGAGAGGCTGGGGTAGATGGTGATGGTCTGAGCCAGTTCGTTGACGGTGAGGTTGTTCTCCACCGCCAGCGTGATCGGCATGATCAGTTCGCTGGCCTTGGGTGCGACGACCACTCCGCCGATCACCTGGCCGCTGGCCGGGCGGCAGAACAGCTTGACGAAGCCGTCCGGGATCTCGTCCATCTTCGCCCGGGCGTTGCCGCCCAGCGACAGCATCACCTGACGCGCCGGCACCTTGCCGGCGTCCACCTCGTCCTGCGAGACCCCGACCGTGGCCAGCTCCGGGTCGGTGAAGACGTTCGCGGAGACGGTACGCAGCCGCAGCGGCCGGACCGCCTCACCGAGCGCGTGCCACATCGCGATCCGGCCCTGCATCGCGGCGACGCTGGCCAGCGGCAGCACCCCGGTGCAGTCACCGGCCGCGTAGATGCCGGGCACGTTGGTCCGGGAGACCCGGTCCACCGTCACGTAGCCGCCCCGGGCCAGTTCGACGCCGTACTCGGCCAGGCCCAGCTCGGCGGTGTTGGGGATCGAACCGACCGCGATCAGCGCGTGGGACCCGGAGACCGTACGGCCGTCGGAGAGCTCGACCTCGACGCCGTCGCCGGTACGACGGACGCCCTCGGCTCGGGAGTTGTTCAGAATGCTCATGCCCCGGGTCCGGAAGACCCGCTCGATCGCCTGCGCGGCGTCGGCGTCCTCGTGCGGCATCACCCGGTCGCGGCTGGAGACCAGGGTCACCTCGACGCCCATCGCGAGGTACGCGCTGGCGAACTCGGCACCGGTGACGCCGGAACCGACCACGATCAGGTGCTCGGGCAGCTCGGGCAGGTCGTAGACCTGTCGCCAGGTCAGGATGCGCTCGCCGTCGGGCAGCGCGGTGGGCAGTTGGCGGGGCGTGGCACCGGTGGCGATCAGCACGGTCGAGGCGTCGATGGCGTACGCGGCCTCCTCACCGTCCGGCGTGACGATCACCCGGTGGGTGTGACCGAGCGTGTCCTCGCCGAGGCGGGCGTGCCCGGAGACGAAGGTGACCCCGGCCTTGACCAGCTTCGCGTGGATGTCGGCGGACTGTGCCAGGGCGAGCCGCTTGACCCGGTCGTTGACCGCCTGGGCGTCGACGGTGACCGCCTCCAGCCCGTCGGAGTGCACCCCGAAGACCTCGGTGTCGCGGTAGCCGGTCACCACCTCGGAGCTGGCGATGAACGTCTTCGACGGCACGCAGTCCGACAGCACGCAGGCTCCGCCGGCACCCTCGGCCTCCACGACGGTGACGTCGGCGTCCAACTGGGCCGCCACCAGTGCCGCCTCGTAGCCCGCCGGCCCCCCGCCGATGATCACGATCCGGCTCACCACGACCGCCCTTCCTCCATGCTCACAGTGACTTTCTTCTCCCCGACGCGTCCGACACGCACCGTCGTATTCTCCCCCACGCGTCGGCCGGGCTATCGTCATCGCCGTGCGTCATTACGCCGCCTACGGCTCGAACCTGGACCCCGCTCGAATGCGTGCCTACTGCCCGCATTCCCCGATGGTGGGCATCGGCTGGCTGGAAGGCTGGCGGCTCACCTTCGCCGGTGAGGACGTCATCGGCTGGGAGGGCGCGGTCAGCACCGTGGTCGAGTCTCCCGGCGACCGGGTGTTCGTGGCGCTCTACGACATCCACCCGTACGACGCGGCTCAGCTGGACGAGATCGAGGGTGTCACCTCGGCCACGTACCGGAAGCTGACCGTCCGCATCTCGACCCTGGACGGCGACGTGACCGCCTGGGTCTACGTCTTCGACGGTTACGAGGGCGGCCTGCCCACGTCCTGGTACCTCTCGGAGATCGCGAACGCCGCCGAGAAGGCGGGCGCGCCGGACGACTACGTCATCGAGCTGCGGTCCCGACCCACCGGCACCGCTTCGGCGTAGCTCGTATCCCACCTCTCCAGTCTGCTACCGGGCGTGCTGGCGTCGGGCGCCGACCCCGGGTCCCGGGAAGATCGTCCCAGGATGGGCGGGTTCTCAGCCCTGTGCGTGGGTACGCGCCACGGTCAGCAACTCGACCAGTTCGGCACCGTCAGCCGGACCGAGCGCCGTGAAGGCGGGCGCGACGAGCCGGTCGGTCATCGCCTCGGCCCACAGCCGCCGCCGCACCAACGGTCCGACCGACGGGTACGGCGGCGGCCAGCCGCAGGCCATCGCGCCGCTGGCACCCTCGGGACCGGCCAGCACCGCCTCCAACGGGGTCATCCCGCTGGCGCGTACGGCCACCAGGTGCGCACCGGTGAAATGTTCGCGCAGCAGGCGTAGGCCGGCGGCGGCCCGGGCACCGGCGGCCAGCGCATCCAACGGCATGGCCCGCCACGCCGCGAACAGTGGCATCGCGCTGGCGTCGGCGGCCGCGACGGCCCGTTCCACAAGCGCCGCGAGTCGGTCGACGCGGGGCACGTCACCCAGCACCTCCTCACCCCACCGGCAACACTCGGCGAGGCTGGCGGCGGCCACCTCGGACGGGCGGACCGCGCGGGCGGCGGCGTCCCAGCCATCGGCCACGGCGTCGGGGGCGATGAAGCCGAGCGCTGCCGCCACGGTCTCGGCCCGTACGTCACCCAGTGCGCCCGCCCGACCGGTGACGTAGAAGGCCCACCCGGAAATGCCGAGCAGCCGGGCCCGACGCAGCGTGGTCGGGCACCGGTTGTACGCCTCTCCGAGGGCGAGCACCGCGGGTTTGCTCGCCGCCGCGACCTGCTCCGGCGTCATCCCGGCGCGCCCGGGAGGGGTTCGCCCGAAGGTCCGTACGTGAAGGATCCGCCCGAAGGTCCGTCCATGAGGGACCAGTCTGCCGGTCAACCGTCGGAGTCGGCATCCCCCTCCTCGGCGTCCAACGCCTCCATCGCGGCCTCGACCTCGCCGGCCCGTCGTCGGGCGGTGCTGACCGACCGTTCGGCGGCCCGACGGGCCAGCCGGGACCGGCTGAGTTCCTGCTCGGCGACGGCCCGGCGGCGTTCCAGTTCGGCCAGTTCCGCCTCGACGGCGTCCAGCGCGGCCATCCCGTCGCGTTCGGTCGCCACCGCGCCGGCCAGGTCCGTCTCGGCCCGTTCCTGGTCGGTACGCGCCCGGTCCAGTTCCTTCTCCAACGCCCTGCGGCGGCGGGACCGTTCGGCACGGGCCGCCCGCTGCGCCTGTTCGGCCCGCAGCGCTCCCCGATCCGGCGGACGCTGCCGGACCGGCGCGGCGGGCGGCGGTTCCTCGCCGCCGGTCACCAGACGCAACTGTGGCCGGGGCACCTCGCCGAACCCCGCGTAGTGGGCTGGGCGCAGCAGCCGCCCGGAGCGCACCTGCTCGGCCACCTCGACGTCGGAGAGCGCGGCGTTGAGGGTCGCCTCGACCTCGGCCAACGGCAGCTTCCCGCCCGACGGGGCACCCTCGACGTCGGCGGCGAGCCGGCGTACCTCGGCGACCAGCGCGCCGACCACCGCCCGCCGCTGCGCGGACAGCTCCCGCAGGCGCGGGCCGCGCAGCTCGCGCTGGGCCTCCCGCAGCGCTTCGGCCAGCTGCGCCAGCTCGGACACCAGCTCCGGTCGCTCCAGCGCGAGCAGGTTGACCAGCCAGGCGGCCACGGTGGGCCGACGCAGCCGGGCGATCTCCCGGGCGGTACCCGGGTCACCGGCGTGGCGGGCCTGCGCGGCGGCGTCGTCCCGGGCGGCGACGAACCGGTCCGGCGGCGTGCGGTACAGCTGCTCGACGAGCTCGGGTGGGGGGCCGGGCATCGGGTCAGCCGTCGATCCGGCTGCCCGGCTCCAGCCGCTGGTACTCGCTGCCGGACAGCGCCGTGTACTGCCGGTCGAGCACCGCGTAGCCGTTGTCGTTGAGCAGGGCGTCGTGCAGCGCGAAGACCCGACGCGGTGCCACCGCGCGGATGAAGTCGACCACCTCGGAGAACTTCGACCAGGGAGCGTGTATCGGGGCGAAGAGGGTGTCGACCTGGACGTCGTCCGGGACGAACAGGGCGTCGCCCGGGTGGTAGACCACGTCGTTGAGCAGGTAGCCGAGATTGTCGATCACGGGAATGTCGGGGTGGATCACCGCATGCCGGCCACCGTGGGCGCGTACCGGGATCCCGGCGGCGGTGAACGACTCCCCCGGGGTCACCGGGCGCAGCACGTCGGCCGCGTCGCCGAGCGCGCCGGCCAGCGACGCCGGGCCGTGGATGACGAAGGGGCGCCGCTCCAACTGCCGGTTCACCGCCGCCTCGTCGAGGTGATCCGGGTGCTCGTGGGTGATCAGCACCGCGTCGGCCCCGTCCAACGCCACCGCCGGCTCACTGAACATCCCTGGATCGACGACCAGCACTCCCCCGTCGTGCTCGACCCGCAGGCACGAGTGGGCGTACTTGGTGAGCCGCATCGTGATACCTCCCATATCGATTCGTGACGTCCTGAGCGCAGTCTGCCGGAACCCGCGCGGTGGTGTGTGGCGTCCGAGCCATTGCCCGCCCGGGCAGCAGAGAGGGGAACGGGGATGGGAATGGGAAGAGCCCGCGGTAACGGAACCACGACGGTGGCGACACTGGCCGCGCTGCTGATGCTCGCCGGCTGCGGAAGTGGTGGCGGCGGAGACGACTCAGGAGCGGCCGGCACCGCGGCCGACGCCGTCGCGCCGGCCCAGGAGGGTGCCGCCGGTGCGCCCGGCGAGGCCGCCGCGCCCGGCAATGCCCAGGGCGGCGCCGGCGCGGCGACGGACACCCGGGTCGACCAACGGTCCATCATCTACACCGGATCGATCCGGGTTCAGGTGGACGATGTGGACATCGCCGCCCGGGACGCCGTCGCAGCGGCCACCCGGGCCGGCGGATTCGTCGGCGGGGACCAACGCCGCAGCTCCGACGCCGATGCGGTGGCGGACCTCGAACTACGGGTGCCGGCGGACCGGTTCTACGCGGTCGTCGAGGAACTGGCCGGCCTCGGCGTGCAGGAGCGCCGGGAGATCGGAACGCAGGACGTCACCGAGGAGACCATCGACCTCGACGCCCGGATCGCCAGCCAGCGGGCCCGGGTGGAGAGTGCCCGGCGGCTGCTCGCCCAGGCCGACTCGATAAGCGACCTGGTGAGCATCGAGAACGAGCTGGCCCGGCGGGAGGCCGACCTCGCCTCACTGGAGGCGAAGAAGCGGCGGCTGAGCGACCTCACCGCGCTGTCCACCATCACGGTCACCCTGGTGGGTCCGGGCGTCACGATCCCCGAGGAGGAGAATCAGATCGGCTTCCTGGTGGGGCTCAAGGGCGGCTGGCAGGTCTTCCTGTCCTCGATGACCATCCTGCTCACCGTGCTGGGTGCGGTCCTGCCGTGGCTGCTGGTCTTCGGCGTACCGCTGGGGGCGCTGTGGTGGCTGGCCCGCCGTCGCCGCCGGAACCGGCCCGGGGTGCCGGCGCTGGTCGCACCGGTCGGCGCGCCGCCACCGCCGGGTGTCAGCGCGCCGCCGCCAGTGCCTGGAGCGCGGTCTGCACCATGAGTCGTACGCCCACCGGGATGGCCCGTTCGTCCACGTCGAACGATGCCCGGTGCAGGTCGACGTTCGGCCCGGAGCGGCCGACCCCGAGGCGGGCGAGGGCGCCGGGGACGTACTCCAGATACCAGGAGAAGTCCTCGCCGCCCATGCTCTGCGGGGTCTCCGCGATGCCCTCCGGGCCGAGCGCGGCGGCGGTGGCCGCGTTCAGCACCCCGATGGCCCGCGCGTCGTTGCAGACGGGTGGGCGACCACGCAGGTACTCCAGGTCGACGGTGGCCCCGGTGGGTGCGATGACGTCCCGGACCACCTGAGAAACGATCTTCGGGGCCAGTTCCCAGGTGTCGCGGTCCATCACCCGCAGGGTGCCGGAGGCGGACGCCTCGGACGGGATGACGTTGTACCGGGTGCCCGCGGAGGCGTGCCCGAAGACCAGCAGCAGTCCACTGTTCGCCGGCACCCGGCGGCTGACCAGGGCCGGAACCTCGGTGATCAGGCGACCGAGCGCGTCCACCAGGTCCACGGTCAGGTGCGGGCGGGCGGTGTGGCCACCCGGGCCGGTGAGCCGGACGGTGACGTTGTCGGCGGCGGCGGTGATCGGGCCGACCCGCAGGCCCACCTGGCCGACGGGGAGGTTCGGATCGCAGTGCAGCGCGAAGATCTGCACCACGTCGTCGAGGCCGCCGGCCTCGATCACCTCCAGCGAGCCGCAGGGCAGGATCTCCTCGGCGGGCTGGAAGATCAGCCGGACCCGGCCGGGCAGTTCGCCCAGGTCGGCCAGCTGCGCGAGCAGCATGCCGACGCCCAACATGATCGTGGTGTGCACGTCGTGGCCGCAGGCGTGGCAGACCCCGTCGACCGTGGAGCGGTACGGCACGTCCTTGACATCGGACAGCGGCAGCGCGTCGATGTCGGCGCGCAGCGCGATCACGGGACCGTCCGGGCGGCCGTTGATGTCGCAGATCACCCCATTGCCCTTGGGCAGCAGTCGCGGCTGCAACCCGGCCAGGGAGAGTTCCCGGGCGACCAGGGCCGCAGTCTCGAATTCCGCGCCAGACAGCTCCGGGTGGGAGTGAATGTGACGGCGCGTGGCGATCAGGCCCGGTACCCGGAGGGCGAGCAGGTGGTCCAACTCGAAGGGCAGGGGCTGGGAACCGGTCGGCGCCTCCGGCCAGGACGGCGCCAGGTGGTGACCGGTCGGCATCGTCAACGCACTCGTCACGTCGAATTCTCTTCGATCACTAGAAATGGATGGATCATCGGGAACAGCAGACAGCGTAGACCCCCGACGGTAACTCTGCGCAACCTCGTTCCGGTGATGATCGGACCGCACAGAGTCACGTATGCCCTGCTGAGAGCGTCCGAAGGTGAGCGGGACAGCAGGTAGATCGCGGTCGTACGCCGTCATCCGCCCCTCACCTCCTACAACGCGTAATCGTGCCTGGGGCGCCGAGAATCTTCTCGAAACCATCGTCGCCGTTCCGAATTGTCGCATTAGTCGCGCCGATGAACTGACGGTACGACAATTACCCGACCACTCGCGGCAACGATCACCCGTGGACGTTCACACGCACCGCAGCCCTCCGACCGCACACCGTGTGCGTCCGCGTGATCACCGCAAGCGGAGTACCCGGGTACCGCCGCTTCGACACGCTGCGCGACGACGGGCCGTGCGTACCCGCGACGACGGGCCGTGCGTCGGACGACGACCGGGCGCGGTCAGAACCGGTCAGTGGGCTGGTAACGGCCCCAGACCTCGCGGAGCGCCCCGCACACCTCACCGACGGTGGCGCGTTCGCGCAGCGCCGTCTTCATCGGGTAGAGCACGTTGCCGGTACCGGAGGCGGTCTCCCGCAACTCGACCAGAGCACGCTCCACGGCGGCGGAGTCCCGCTCGGCCCGCAGCTTCGCCAGCCGCTCGGCCTGTGCCGCCTCGATCACCGGATCGACCCGCAGCGGCTCGTACGGCTCCTCCGCGTCGATCGCGAACCGGTTGAGCCCGACCACCACCCGCTCGCCCGAGTCGATCTCCTGCGCGATCCGGTACGCGGACTGCTCGATCTCCCGCTTCTGGAAGCCGACCTCGATCGCGTCCACCGCCGACCCGTGCTCGAACACCCGGGCCATCAGCGCATCCGCCGCCGTCTCGAGCTCGGCGGTCATCGCCTCCACCACGTACGAGCCGGCGAACGGGTCGACCGTGGCGGTGAGATCCGTCTCGTACGCCAACACCTGTTGGGTGCGCAGCGCCAGTCGGGCCGCCTTCTCGGTGGGCAACGCGATCGCCTCGTCGAAGCTGTTGGTGTGCAGCGACTGGGTGCCGCCGAGCACCGCACCGAGCCCCTGCACCGCCACCCGGACCAGGTTCACCTCGGGCTGCTGGGCGGTCAACTGCACGCCCGCGGTCTGGGTGTGGAAGCGCAGCATCATCGACTTCGGGTTCTTCGCCCCGAACTCGTCGCGCATCAGGCGGGCCCAGATCCGTCGGGCCGCCCGGAACTTCGCCACCTCTTCGAGCAGGGTGGTACGCGCGACGAAGAAGAACGACAGCCGGGGGGCGAAGTCGTCCACGGCCAGCCCGGCGGCGATCGCCGCCCGGACGTACTCCACGCCGTTGGCAAGCGTGAACGCGATCTCCTGCACGGGCGAGGCACCGGCCTCGGCCATGTGGTAGCCGGAGATGGAGATGGTGTTCCACTTGGGCACCTCGCTCCGGCAGTAGCCGAAGGTGTCGGCGACCAGCCGCAGCGAGGGCTTCGGCGGGAAGATGTACGTCCCCCGGGCGATGTACTCCTTGAGGATGTCGTTCTGGATGGTGCCGTTGAGCGCCGAACCCGGCACCCCGTTCTCCTCGGCGACGAGTTGGTAGAGCAGCAACAGCACCGAGCCGGGCGCGTTGATCGTCATCGAGGTGGAGACCTTGTCCAGCGGGATGCCGTCGAACAGCAGTCGCATGTCCTCGATGGAGTCGATGGCCACACCGACCTTGCCCACCTCGCCGTGCGCGATCGGGTCGTCGGAGTCGTACCCCATCTGGGTGGGCAGGTCGAAGGCGACGGACAGGCCCATCGTGCCGGCCCGCAACAACTGGTGGTAACGCGCGTTGGACTCGGTGGCAGTACCGAAGCCGGCGTACTGGCGCATGGTCCACGGACGGGAGGTGTACATGGTGGGGTAGACCCCACGGGTGTACGGGAACTCGCCGGGCGCGCCGAGGCGGGAGTCCAGGTCGCCGGGAAGATCGCCGGCCGTGTAGACGCCCTTGATCGGGAAACCGGACTCGCTTGACCGCCGTTCGCTCATCACCGGATGGTAGGACGGGTGGAACGGCTGGCGGGTGAGGGATACCGCACACCGCGTCGCCCGCCGCAACAGGACGCGACAAGAGGTGAGTGCCTGCACACGTACCGTCGAGTACTGGAAACGTCCGCCGCGCCGGCTTTCGCATCGGGCGTCTGAACCAGCAAGATAGGGGGGTTGTGTCCCAGCCCTCTCGACTTCCCCCGGTGGCTTTTCTGTGACTCAGATCCCGACGTGGAGCGGCGGACCAGTCAGCACTCCCACCAACGGACGCGCGACACCCGGCACCGTCATCGGTGACCGGTACTCGCTGCGCTCGGCGGTGGGCAACGGCGGCATGGGTACGGTCTGGCGGGCCACAGACACACTTCTGCGCCGTGACGTGGCGGTCAAGGAGGTCGTCCTCCCGCCCGGCCTGGCACCGAGCGACCGCGACGCGATGTACGAACGCACCCTGCGCGAGGCCCGCGCCGCCGCCGCCATCGCCCACCCGGCGGTGGTGCAGGTGTACGACGTGGTCACCGAGGCCGGCCGGCCCTGGATCGTGATGGAGCTGCTGGACGCCCGCAGCCTCGCCGACATGGTGATCGAGGACGGGCCGATCGCCCAGCGCGTGGTCGCCAAGATCGGCATCGCGCTGCTCGGCGCGCTCGAGGTGGCACACGCGATCGGCGTGCTGCACCGCGACGTCAAGCCCGCCAACGTGCTGATCTGCTCGGACGGCCGCTGCGTGCTTACCGACTTCGGTGTCGCCCGGATGCCCACCGACGTGCAGCTCACCACCCCGGGGATGGTGCTGGGCTCACCGCACTTCATCTCGCCCGAGCGGGCCATGGGGCAGGAGTTCGGCCCGCCCAGCGACCTGTTCTCCCTCGGCGTGACGCTGTACACGGCCGTGGAAGGCCGACCGCCCTTCGACCGGGGCGACCCGATCGAGACCATGCACGCCGTGGTCGAGGATCCGCCTGCCCCGCCCCAGCGCAGCGGCCCGCTGACCCGGGTGCTGATGGGTCTGCTGGAGAAGGACCCTGCCCGCCGGCTCGACGTGCACACCGCCCGCGCCATGCTGCGCGAGCTGTTGGCCGGCCCGCTGAGCAGCAGCGCCGCCGGAGTCAACTCGATGACCGACCAGTACTCCGTGATGCCGGTGCCGCTGCCCGCGCCGATCACCGCGCCGGCGGCCCCGGCCAAGCCGGCCCCGTCCGGGCAGATCGGCGGCCGGGCGATGCTGGGCCCCGGCGAGTCGTTGACCGACCGGCTGGCCGCGCTGCGCCGGGGCGAGCGCCCCGGCCAGGCTGCCGCAGCCGGCGCCGCGATGGAGGACACCAGCGCCGACGCCCTGGCCCGTCCCGGGCAGCGGGGCGCCGCGTTGTCCCCGCCCGCCGGCCGCACCTACGGCGGTGCCGACGCGACTCAGCGGATCGGCGCGGACACCACCCAGCGGGTCGGGCCGGAGGCCTTCGGCTACGGCGGCCAGCCCGACGCGACCCAGCGAGTCGGCGGCTACAGCGCCGGGCCCGACGCCACCCAGCAGCTCGGCGGCTACGGCACCCAGCCCGAGGCGACCCAGCGGGTCGGCGGGTACGGCGGTGCCCAGTGGCCGGCCGCGCCCAGTCAGCCGTACGGCACGCCAGCCCCCGCTCCCGGCGGCGGCAGCAGTCCGGTCGACCGGGCGAAGGCCGCCGGCACCCGGGTGGTCGACACCGTGAAGGGTTGGCCGCGCAAGATGCAACTGGCGGCGGCCGGCGGTCTGGCGGTGCTGCTGCTGATCGGCATCGTGGCCTTCGCCAGCGGCGGCGACGAGACGCCCACCACCCCGGTCGCCGAGCCGTCCAGCTCGGCGGACGAGGGACCCGGCATCGAGATGCAGGAGCACTCGGCGCGCGGGGTGCAGATGCTGGTGCCCAAGGGCTGGAAACGGGCCGCGCCGGCCGGTGGGGTCTACATCGACTACACCGACCCGGAGGACAGCGGCCGTCGGGTGCGCATCCTCAACGAGAAGTGGAGCGGCACCTCGACCCGGTGGGCGCAGGTCGCCGAGAACGGCCTGAAGACCCGCTCGGCCTCCTGCTCCAAGCCGTACACGCAGGTCGCCATGGCGGAGAAGGAGCTGGCCGGTAAGCCCTCGGCCGAGTTCGAGTACACCTGCGGCGAGGGCGACGAGATGCGGCACGGCATCTGGCACGGTGTCGCCCACGACGGCCGGCTCTACTCGTTCTACCTCACCTCGACCGACGCCCGCTTCGAGGAGAGCAAGCCGATCTACGCGGAGATGCTCAAGTCGTTCCAGCTCACGGCGGCCGGCTGAACCAGGGCACCCGCCCGTGGAGATCCGCGCCGTGCTATCAAGAGGCCATGGCGGCGGAGACCACTGACCTCGACACCATCCGCGAGCGGGCCGAACGCTGGCTCGCCGACGACCCGGACCCGGCCGGTCGGGCGGAGCTGCGGGCGGTGCTCGACCAACTGCCGGGCAGCGGGCCGGAACTGGCCGACCGGTTCGCCGGGCCGCTGACCTTCGGCACGGCCGGGCTGCGCGGGCCGCTGCGTGCCGGCCCCAACGGGATGAACCTCGCGGTGGTCACCCAGGCCGCCGCCGGGCTGGTCGCCTGGCTCGCCGCCCAGGGCGGCACCGGTCCGCTGGTGATCGGGTACGACGCCCGGCGCGGCTCCCGCGAGTTCGCCGAGCGCACCGCCCAGGTTGCCACCGGGGCGGGCCGACCAGCGCTGCTGCTGCCCCGCCCACTGCCCACCCCGGTGCTCGCGTACGCGGTGCGGCACCTGTCGGCGGTGGCCGGGGTGATGGTGACCGCCAGCCACAACCCGCCGCAGGACAACGGCTACAAGGTGTACCTCGGTGCCGGGCTGGGCGGGAAGCTGGGTGCCGGGGCGCAGATCGTGCCGCCGGCCGACGCCGGCATCGAGGCAGCGATCCGCGCGGTCGGTCCGCTGGCCCAGGTGGCGCTCGGCCCTGCCGGCCAGGTGCTCGGCGACGACCTGGTCGCCGCGTACGTGGCGCGGGCGGTCGGTGTCGTCTCCCCGGGCGGCCCCCGGGAGCTGACCGTGGCGTACACCCCGCTGCACGGTGTCGGGGCGACGGTGCTCACGGCCGCGTTCGCCGCCGCCGGTTTCCCGACGCCCGGCGTGGTGCCCGACCAGGCCGAACCGGACCCGGATTTCCCAACCGTCAGCTTCCCCAACCCGGAGGAGCCGGGCGCGGTGGACCGGTTGGTCGCGCTCGCCGAGCGCATCGACGCCGACCTGGCCATCGCCAACGATCCCGACGCCGACCGCTGCGCCGTCGCGGTCCGCGAGGGTTCGGGTTGGCGGATGCTGCGCGGGGACGAGGTGGGTGTGCTGCTCGCCGATCACCTGATGCGACGCGGGGTCACCGGCCTGTACGCCACCACCATCGTCTCGTCGTCGCTGCTGCGGACGATGTGCGCCGCGCGCGGACTGCCGTACGGTGAGACGCTCACCGGATTCAAGTGGATCGTCCGGGCCGGTGACGGTAGCGAGCCACTGGTGTTCGGTTACGAGGAGGCGCTCGGCTACTGCGTCGCCCCGGAGCACGTACGCGACAAGGACGGCATCACCGCCGCGCTGACCGTGGCCGAGCTGGCCGCCGGTCTGAAGGCGCAGGGCCGCACGCTCACCGACCGGCTCGACGAGTTGGCCGCCGAGTTCGGCGTGCACCAGACCGACCAGCTCTCGGTACGCGTCGACGACCTGCGCCTGATCGCCGACGCGATGGCCCGGATCCGCGCCGCCACCCCGACCACCCTGCTCGGCCAGCCGGTCACCGAGGCACAGGACCTGCTCCCCGACGCCGACGTGGTGATCCTGCGTACCGCAGCGGCCCGGGTGGTGATCCGACCCTCCGGCACCGAACCGAAGCTCAAGGCGTACCTGGAAGTGGTGGAACCCCCCACCAACGGCGACGTGGCCACGGCCCGCACCCGCGCGGCGTCCGCCATCACCACCCTCCGCACCGAAATCGCCCACGCCCTCGGCATCCACCACCCCGCCCCTCCCGGTTGATCATGAAGTTGTTGTCCGGGACACGCCGGGTCGCCGACAACAACCTCATGATCAACGGAGGAAAGGTGGGTGGGTGGGTTAGCGGCGGGGGCCTAGGGCGTGCTCTACGGCGCGGCCTAGGGCGGCCACCACGAGGGCGACCGAGGGGCGGATCACCGAGTCCTCCAGGCTGACCTCACCGGAGAAGCCGGCACCGCTGGCGATCTCCTCCAGCCGGCGGCGGGCGGCGTCGGCGTCCTCGCCGGTGACACCGAGGGCGGATTCCATCCGCAGCACGGCGACCAGGGTCGCGAGTGCGGCGGTCCGCTCGTCCGGCGCGGCACCGGTGAGCACCACCGCGAGCCGCTGCCGGGTCTCCTCCTCCACCGACGGGTCCACCACCGGGTAACGGTGCACGTGGATGAAGCCGAGTTCGGTCTCGTCGACGTCCCGGACGACGCCTTGCTCGCAGAGGTCGCCGAGGATCCGGTCGCGCAGACCGTGCCGCAACCGTTGCACCCACGAGGAGGGACTGCGGGGCGTGTCAGCCGCGATCTTGGCCAGCACCGCGTCGGTGACCGGTTCGCCGGTCGGCGTCGGGTCCACCGCGGTCAGGGCCCCGTCGGTGTACGCGATCCGCCCGGCCAGGGCCAGCTCGATGAGGACGGCGGCGGCCATGCCCAGGTCGAGGCTGATCCGCGGCAGGGTCGCCTTACCCGTTTCGTCGTCGTACGCGAGCAGGAGCAGTTCCTCGGCGAGCGGCACACCAGTCATGGCCCGAGACGCTAGCCGCTGAACGCCACCGCCCGCAGCACAAACCGCCGCCGGGTCAGCGGCCGTCGTCCGCTCAGAAGCGGGGCATGCCGCCGAACTGCCGGTCACCGGCGTCGCCGAGTCCCGGCACGATGAACATGCTGTCGTTGAGGCCGTCGTCGATGGCCGCGGTGACCAGGCGCAGCGGCAGCCCGGAACGCTCCAGCCGCTGGATGCCGGCCGGCGCGGCGAGCACACAGAGCACGGTGATGTCGGTGCAGCCGCGCTCGGCCAGCAGTCGACAGCAGTGCTCCAGTGAGCCGCCGGTGGCCAGCATCGGGTCGAGGACCAGCACCGGCAGACCGGCGAGGTCCCGGGGCAGGGACTCCATGTAGGCGCGCGGCTCGAAGGTCTCCTCGTCGCGGGCCAGACCGACGAAGCCCATCGAAGATTCGGGCAGCAGCCCCAGCGCGGCGTCGGCCATGCCGAGGCCCGCCCGCAGCACCGGCACCAGCAGCGGCGGGTTCGCCAGCCGGGTGCCCTCGGTGGCGGTCACCGGCGTCTGCACCGGGTACGTCTCCACGGGAAAGGAGCGCGCGGCCTCGTACACCAGCATGGTGGTGAGTTCGTGCAGCGCCGCCCGGAACGAGGAGGAATCGGTGCGCTCGTCCCGCATGGCGGTCAGCCTGGACTGGGCGAGCGGGTGGTCAATGACGAGTACGTCCACGATCGCTCAACCTACCCGCCCCGGATATCGGCGCGTGGGTCCCGGCCACGACCAGCGACCTCGCTCACCCGTGAGCGCTCCGCTCCGGTGAACGCGGTGACCAAGATCACTCGGCGTCAACCTGCGTAGACTTCGAGACATGACGGCGACAGCGACGTCGGCCCGCTCGGACCTCTCCGAGCTGGGACGATCCGAGACCGCTCTGCGGACCTTCCTGCACGGCCTACCGGGCGTGGACCAGGTCGGCGCGGAGCAGCGGGCAGCCCAACTCGGCACCCGATCCATCAAGACCACCGCCAAGGCCGAGGCGATCGACCTCGCGATCCGGATGGTCGACCTGACCACGCTTGAAGGCGCGGACACCCCCGGCAAGGTACGGGCACTCGCCGCGAAGGCGCTGCGGCCCGATCCGGCCGATCCGTCCTGCCCGCACGTCGGCGCGGTCTGCGTCTACCCCGCGATGGTCCCGTACGTGGCCGAGGTGCTGCGCGGCAGCGCTGTGCACCTGGCCAGCGTGGCCACGTCGTTTCCGTCGGGCCAGGCACCGCTGGAGATCAAGCTCGCCGACACCCGCGCCGCCGTCGAGGCGGGGGCCGACGAGATCGACATGGTGATCAACCGGGGTGCGTTCCTGGCCGGCCGCTACTCCGAGGTGTACGACGAGATCGCAGCAATCAAGGAAGCCTGCGGCAGTGCTGACGCCGGTCGCCAAGGGCGACCGCGAGCCCACCTCAAGGTGATCCTGGAGACCGGCGAGCTGGCCACCTACGACAACGTACGCCGCGCCTCCTGGCTGGCGATGCTCGCGGGCGGTGACTTCATCAAGACCTCCACCGGCAAGGTTCCGGTCGCCGCCACGCTGCCGGTGACCCTGGTGATGCTGGAGGCGGTACGCGACTTCCGGGCCGCCACCGGGCGGCAGGTCGGCGTGAAGCCGGCCGGCGGTATCAAGACCACCAAGGACGCGATCAAGTACCTGGTCATGGTCAACGAGACCGTCGGCCCGGACTGGCTGCACCCGGACTGGTTCCGCTTCGGCGCGTCCAGCCTCCTCAACGACCTGCTGATGCAGCGCACCAAGCTGACGACCGGCGTCTACGCCGGCCCCGACTACTTCACCCTGGACTGACCGCGATGTTCGAATACGCACCCGCCCCCGAGTCACGCTCGGTGGTAGACCTCAAGCCCTCGTACGGGCTCTTCGTCGACGGAGAGTTCGTCGACCCGGCCGACGGCGGCAGCTTCAAGTCGATCAACCCGGCCTCCGAGGAGGTGCTGGCCGAAATCGCCGAAGGCGGCGCGCAGGATGTGGACCGCGCGGTCCGGGCGGCCCGCAAGGCGTACGAGAAGGTCTGGGGTCCGATGCCGGGCCGGGACCGGGCCAAGTACCTCTTCCGCATCGCCCGGATCATCCAGGAACGCTCGCGCGAACTCGCCGTGCTGGAGTCGCTGGACAACGGCAAGCCGATCAAGGAGTCCCGCGACGTCGACCTGCCACTGGTCGCCGCGCACTTCTTCTACTACGCCGGCTGGGCCGACAAGCTGCCGCACGCCGGCTTCGGTGCCAACCCGCAGCCGCTCGGCGTGGCCGCGCAGGTCATCCCGTGGAACTTCCCGCTGCTGATGCTGGCCTGGAAGATCGCCCCGGCGCTGGCCGCCGGCAACACGGTGGTGTTGAAGCCGGCCGAGACCACCCCGCTGACCGCACTGGTCTTCGCCGAGATCTGCCAGCAGGCCGACCTGCCGGCCGGTGTGGTCAACATCGTCACCGGTGCCGGCGAGACCGGCCGGGCGTTGGTTGAGCACGCCGACGTGGACAAGGTCGCCTTCACCGGCTCCACCGACGTCGGCCGGGCCATCGCCCGCGCGGTCGCCGGCAGCCGCAAGAAGCTCACCTTGGAGCTCGGCGGCAAGGCCGCCAACATCGTCTTCGACGACGCCCCGGTCGACCAGGCGGTCGAGGGCATCGTCAACGGCATCTTCTTCAACCAGGGGCACGTCTGCTGCGCCGGTTCTCGACTGCTGGTCCAGGAGTCCGTCGCCGAGCAGGTACTGGAGTCCCTCAAGCGGCGGATGGCCCGGCTACGCCTCGGTGACCCGCTGGACAAGAACACCGACATCGGTGCCATCAACTCCGCCGCCCAGCTCTCCCGCATCCGGGAGCTGACCGAGGCCGGCGCCGCCGAGGGCGCACAGCAGTGGTCGCCACCGTGCGAGCTGCCCGAGCGGGGCTTCTGGTTCGCGCCGACCATCTTCACCGGGGTCACCCAGGCGCACCGGATCGCCCGCGAGGAGATCTTCGGCCCGGTGTTGTCCGTACTGACCTTCCGCACCCCGGCCGAAGCCGTGGAGAAGGCCAACAACACGCCGTACGGGTTGTCGGCCGGGATCTGGACCGAGAAGGGCTCTCGGATCCTGTGGACGGCCGACCGGCTGCGTGCCGGCGTGGTGTGGGCCAACACGTTCAACAAGTTCGACCCGACCTCGCCGTTCGGCGGATACAAGGAGTCGGGCTACGGTCGCGAGGGCGGCCGGCACGGGCTGGAGGCTTACCTCAATGTCTGAGCGGGTCGCGGTACGCAAGACGTACAAGCTCTTCATCGGCGGGAAGTTCCCGCGTAGCGAGTCGGGACGGTCGTATCTCGTGCAGGACTCCAACGTGTCGCTGGCCTCGCGCAAGGACGCGCGGGACGCCGTGCTGGCCGCCCGCGCCGCCGGCAAGGGCTGGGCCGGGGCGACCGCGTACAACCGGGGTCAGATCCTCTACCGGGTCGCCGAGATGCTGGAAGGCCGACGCGAGCAGTTCGTCGCGCTCGGCGTGCCGGGCGACGAGGTGGACACGGCGACCGACCGCTGGGTCTGGTACGCCGGCTGGTCGGACAAGCTCCCGCAGGTGTACGGCGGCGCGAACCCGGTCGCCGGGCCGTACTTCAACCTGTCGGCGCCCGAGCCGACGGGTGTGGTGGCGGTGGTCGCCCCCGAGACACCGGCCCTGCTCGGGCTGGTCAGCGTGATCGCCCCGGCGATCGTCACCGGCAACACGGTGGTGGTGGCCGCCTCGCCGACCGCACCACTGGCCGCGGTGACCCTGGCCGAGGTGCTGGCCACCTCCGATCTGCCGGGCGGGGTGGTCAACATCCTCACCGGCCGGCTGTCGGAGACCGTACCCACGCTGGCCGCGCACATGGACGTCAACGCGATCGACCTGACCGGCGTGACCGACCCGGAGCTGGCCGCCGACCTGGAGGTCAAGGCGGCGGAGAACCTCAAGCGGGTGCTCCGGCCGGTACCAGCGGATCACGACTGGTCGACGGATCCCGGTCTCGGCCGAATGACCGCCCTGCTGGAGACGAAGACCGTCTGGCACCCCAAGGGGGTTTGAGCGGCTCTGTGCCGGGCGGGTTTCCGGGGGCCTGCGCTTGTGGGGTTTCCGGGGAGCCTTCGCTTTTGGGTTTCCGGGGAGCCCCGCCCGCTCCGGGCGGTCAGGCTTGATCCCTGCGCGGGCGGGGCTCCCCGGAAACCCTGACGTGGGCACGGGCCGTCCGTGGGTCACGGCTCGCGGAGTGGTGCCCAGCGTGTGCCCCCGGCTCCCCCTCCCCCTCCCGCCCCGCTTCCCGTTCCGTTCCCTGCCCCTCTTGCCCCGGCCCCTCGCTCAAGATCCGGACAACTTCTCGGAAGTTGCTGGGTCGAGCAGGGGCGGAAGCAGCAGTTTCCCCGAAGTTGCTGGAACGGGCGGGGGGTGAGGCAGCAGTTTCCCCGAAGTTGCTCTGGTGGGCGGGGCGCGTGCGTGCGCGGGGCGGGTCGAGGGGGTTGGGGTGTGGGGGTGGGTCTACTACGGGGGGTAGGATTGCGGGGTGACTCGGCTGGGGGATCTTGAGCGTGCGGTGATGGACGTGCTGTGGGACGCGGTTCCCGCCACGTCGGATGGTGTCACCGTGCGCGAGGTGGCCGAGGCTCTGGACGGGCGGGAGTTGGCGTACACCACGGTGATGACCGTGCTGGACCGGCTGGCCGGCAAGGGCATGGTGCAGCGCGAGCGGGAGGGTCGGGCATGGCGTTACCGTGCTGCGGCCAGCCGTGAGGCGTACATCGCCCAGCTCATGCTCGATGCGCTCGACCTGGGCGGTAGCCGGGACGCGGCGCTTGTCCGGTTCGCCCGCTCGGTGACCGGCACCGAGGCCGACGTGCTGCGCGCCGCGCTCTCGGCGGAGGCCGGGACGGCAGCCGACACACCTGGACAGGCGGCGGACGGCCCGGGCCGCGGGCTGACCGACCGGGTCGAGTCGCCGCAGGCCGACCGGGCGTCGCGTCCTGGCCTGGCCGACGAGGCCGCGGAGCGGTAGGGCGACGCCGTGGCGCACACCCTGCACTTCGCCGCCTCGATGGTGGCGTGCTGGCTGATCGCCCAGGTGCTGGCCCGCTCCACCTGGACGTGGCGCAGCCCTCGGGTGGCGATCCTGTGTTGGCAGGCGATCGGCCTGGGGGTCGGTCTCTCCGCGATGGGTCTGCCGATCGCGCTGGGCCTCGCCCCGTACCAGCGGGGCACCGGCAGTGCGCTGCTGGCGCTCGCCGACGACCTTTGGCACGGCACCCTGCCGGCCGGCCTCGGTGCCGTGCACCTGGGGTTGGTCGGCGTCGGTCTCGGCATCGGGGCGGTGCTGCTGACCACGACGGTACGCAGCATCCACGGCGCGGTACGCGCCCAGCGCCGGCACCGGGACCTGCTCACCCTGGTCGCCCGACGGGATCCGACCGTGCCCGGCGCGCTGGTGCTCGACCATCCGGGTGCGGCGGCGTACTGCCTGCCGGGGGTGCGGCCCCGGGTGGTGGTCAGCGCCGGCACGCTCAGCCTGCTCGACCGGGCTGAGCTGGAGGCGGTGCTGACCCACGAGCGGGCGCACGCCCAGGAGCGACACGACCTGGTGCTGCTGCCGTTCACCGCGCTCTGCCGGGCACTGCCCTGGTTCCGCTGGGTTCGCGAGGCACACGAGCGGGTTTCGCTGCTGGTCGAGATGCGCGCCGACGACAAGGCCCGCGAGTTGCACGCCGAGGCTTCGCTGGCCGGCGCGCTGCGCCGGTTCGCCGCCGCCGGGAATCGGATCACGCCGGCCGGCGCGCTCGGCATGGGCGACCGGGATCTGGACGTACGGGTGCAGCGGCTGCTGGTCACCACACGCCCGCCCCGGCTGCTCGGTGCCACGGCGCTGTCCGTGACCGCGACCGTGGCCGCCCTGCCGGTCTCGCTCTTCCTCAGCTGACGGCCCCTGAATTAACCCTGATCATGCCGGCCCGGCTCGCACCGCGGACCTATATGTAGCGTCTCTACGTGTAGGCTCCCTATCCGCATCGACCCCCGTCCCGGGAGAGCCGACATGGACACCCTGCTCCTCGCTCGCCTGCAGTTCGCCACGACCGCCTCGGTCCACTTCCTCTTCGTGGCCGTCACACTCGGCCTGGTCACTTTGCTCGTCGGGATGCAGACCGCCTGGGTGGTGACCGGCAACCATCGCTGGGAGCGGCTGACCCGCTTCTGGGGCCAGCTTTACGTGATCAACTACGTGCTCGGCATCGCCACGGGCATCGTGATGGAGTTCCAGTTCGGGCTGAACTGGAGCGGGCTGTCGCGCTACGTCGGCAACGTCTTCGGCGCCCCGCTGGCGATCGAGACCCTGGTCGCCTTCTTCCTGGAGTCGACCTTCCTCGGCATGTGGATCTTCGGTTGGCACCGGCTGCGCCGTGGCGCGCACCTCGCACTGCTCTACGGGGTCGCGATCACCGCGTACGCCTCGGCTTTCTGGATCATGGTGGCCAACTCCTGGTTGCAGAACCCGGTCGGTTACGAGGTACGCGACGGCGTCGCCCACCTGACCGACTTCCCGGCGCTGCTGACCAACCCCGCCCTGTGGATGGCGCTCGGGCACGTGGTGTCGGCGGCGCTGCTCACCGGCGGCCTGCTGATGGCGGCGGTCAGTGCCTGGCACCTCAACCGGCGCACCACCGACCATGCGCTGTTCCGCACCTCACTTCGGATCGGGCTGGTCACCGCCGCACTGGCGATCACTCTCGTGCAGGGCTTCGGCTTCGCCCAGTTCGGGCCGGTAGGCGCGCATCAACCCACCAAGTTCGGTGGCAACCCGCAGGCCGACGCACTGATCGCCGACTGGACCGCCAGGTACGGCCCCGGCGACTACCTGCCTCCCACCCTTTCCAACGTCGGCCTCGGCTTCATGATCCTGATCGGTTTCGCCCTCGGCCTGCTCTGGCTGCTCGTCCCACTGCTCTGGCGGGACTGGATCATCCGCCTCCGGTTCCCACTCTGGCTGATCATGCTCAGCCTGCCCCTGCCGTTCGTGGCGCTGGTCCTCGGCTGGATCGCCCGCGAGGTCGGCCGCCATCCCTGGGTGGCGTACGGGTTGCTGCCGGTGGAACAGGCGGTCTCGCCGATCAGTCCCTGGTTGATGGCGACCTCGCTGGTCGGCTTCACCCTGTTGCTCGGCACGCTCGCCGTCACCAACTGGGTGCTGCTCGCCCGGCACGCCGCCCGGGGCGCCGCCGACCCGGCTCTCGGCCGTCCGCCGGCCCAGCCGCCGGCCGACGACCCCCACCCCGAACCCGCATTCGCCTGAGGAGCCGGAGATGGAACTCGCCTGGTACGCCCTGCTCGGCCTCTTCTTCGCCGGCTACCTGGTGCTCGCCGGCTACGACTACGGCGTCGGCCTGCTGCTCGCCCGGGGCACCGACCCGCCGCGCCGACGCGCCGCCCTCAACGCGGTCGGGCCGTTCTTCCTCGGCAACGAGGTGTGGCTGGTGGCCGCCGCCGGCATCCTGTTCGGCGCGTTCCCGGTACTGGAGGGGGAACTGCTCGCCGGCAGCTACCCGGCGGTGGCCGCCGCGCTGACCGGGGTGATCCTGGTGACCGCCGGGGTGCAACTTCGCAGCCGGCCGGGCAGCGGGTGGGCCCGCACCGCCTGGGACCGGGTGATCGCGATCGGCAGTCTGCTCGCCGCGCTCGGCTGGGGCGTGGTGCTCGCCGGACTGCTCCAGGGCGTACCGCTGCGACCCGACGGACATGTGGCCGGGGTGACGCACCTGTTCACCCCGTTCGCCGCCGCCACCGGACTGGCCCTGCTGGCACTGACCGTGGCGCATGGTGCGACCTTCCTCACCCTCCGGTTACCCGCCGTCGAGGGCGACCGGCTCCGGCCGTTGGCCCGCCGCCTGCTCCTCACCGCGATCATCGCGGTCGGCGCAGCGGCCGTCGTCGGCCTGCTCTCCGATCGGGTACGCGCCGCGGCGCAGCGCCCTGCGGTCGGCGTACTGCTGGCGGTGTTGCTGATGGCGGCCCTGCTGGCGGCGCGGACGGCGCTCGGGCGGCGACGGCCCGGCGTGGCCTTCACCGCCACCGCCACGGCGCTCGCGCTGCCGGTGCTGCTGGTCGGGGCGACTCTCTGGCCGTACGTGCTGGTGTCGACCGTGGAACCGAGCGCGTCACTGACGGCGACCGGCGCGGCGGCCAGTGCGCCGACCCTGCGGCTGCTGGGCTGGCTGACGGTACCGCTGCTGCCGGCCCTACTAGGCTTCCAGGCGATGTGCTTGTGGATTTTTCGGGGACGGGCCGACGGCAGGGCACCGGTGTACTGGTGAGCCGCCGCCCCTTCGACCCGCGGCTGCTGCGTCGGGTTCCCGCTGCCCGACGCGACCTCGGCCTGCTCGCGCTGCTCGGCGTGCTCGCCGCCGGTCTGGTCGTGGCGCAGGCCACCGCCTTGGCCGTGCTGCTGGCCACCGCCTTCACCGGGCGACTGGACCGGGCCGCGTTGGTCGGTCTGCTGGCCGCGGTCGCGGCCCGCTCGCTGCTGGTCTGGGCACAGGGCGCGGTGTCCGCGCGGGTGGCCGCCACGGTCAAGGCGGCACTGCGGGCCGACCTGCTGGGGGCCGTCGCCCGACACGGGCCGGGCTGGGTCGCCGGTCAGCGGGCCGGGCAGCTGGCCACGCTCGCCGGTCGGGGACTGGACGCGCTGGACGCGTACTTCACCGGTTACCTGCCGCAACTCGTGCTGAGCGTCACCGTGCCGGTCGCGGTGCTGGGCCGGGTCCTCTTCGCCGACTGGAGTTCGGCGGTGATCATCGCGCTGACGCTGCCGCTCATCCCGATCTTCGGGGCCCTGCTCGGCTGGCAGGCCCAGGCCGCCACCGAGCGTCAGTGGCGGCGGCTTTCCCTGCTCGGCGGGCACTTCCTGGACATGGTGGCCGGGCTACCCACGCTGCGCGCGTTCGGCCGGGCCCGGGCGCAGACCGACGCGGTACGGCGGATGGCCGACGGGCACCGGATCGCCACCATGAAGACGCTGCGGATCGCCTTCCTCTCCGCGCTGGTGCTCGAACTCGTCGCCACCCTGTCGGTGGCGCTGGTCGCCGTACCGGTCGGCATCCGACTGCTCGGCGGCGGTCTGGCGCTACAGACCGCGCTGCTGGTGCTGCTGCTGACCCCGGAGGCGTACCTGCCGCTGCGGGCGGCCGGCAGCCGGTTCCACGCCAGCATGGAAGGGCTCACCGCGCTGGACGAGGCGCTCACCCTCTCCGCCTCGGCTCCCCCGGCACCGGCGGGTCAGCCGGGCGCGCGACCGGACGGGCGCGCCGAGATCCGCTTCGAATCGGTGACCGTCGCGTACGAGCGCACCACTGCCCTGCGCGACGTGACGCTTACCATCCGGCCCGGCGAGCGCATCGCGATCATCGGGCCGAGCGGCGCCGGCAAGAGCACCCTGCTCAACCTGCTGCTCGGCTTCGTGCGCCCAACCGACGGACGGGTCACCGTCGGCGGGGTCGACCTGACCGACGCCGACCTCGACGGCTGGCGTCGACAGGTGGCGTGGGTGCCGCAGCGGGCCCACCTGTTCGCCGCGTCGCTGGCCGACAACATCCGGCTCGGCACCCCCGACGCCACGCCTACCGCCCTCGCCGCCGCGGTCCACGCCGCCGCGCTGGACGAGGTGGTCGCCGCCCTGCCCGACGGGCTGGACACCCTGCTCGGCGAGCGGGGGCACGGCCTGTCCAGCGGTCAGCGGCAACGGGTGGCGCTGGCCCGGGCGTTCCTGCGGGACGCACCGGTGGTGCTCCTCGACGAGCCCACCGCGCGCCTCGACGCCGCCGCCGAGGCGGTGGTGCTGTCGGCCACCCGCCAGCTGGTCGCCGGCCGCACCGCGCTGCTGGTGGCCCACCGGCCCGCGCTGCTGACCGACGTCGACCGCATCCTGCGGGTCGAGGACGGGCGGGTCACCGAACTGACGCCGGTACCGGCCGGGGAACGCCGCCCATGAGCGAGCGCAGCGAGCGAATCTGCCGGCTCAGTGCGGTGGTGGCTCATCGTGACGCCGAGCGAAGCGAGGTGGCGCGATGAGCGAGCGCAGCGAGCGAATCTGCCGGCTCAGTGCGGTGGTGGCTCATTGTGACGCCGAGCGAAGCGAGGTGGCGCGATGAGCGAGCGCAGCGAGCGAATCAGCCGGTCCAGTGCGGCGATGAGCAGCGGACTTTCGCCCGAACGGATCGTGCTGCGACTGGCCCGGCCGTACCTGAGGCGCCTGATCGGTGCCGGGCTGCTCGCCGCGGCCACCGAGTTCGCCGGGCTGGCCCTGATGGCGACCGCGACCTGGCTGTTGATGACCGCCGCCGGTCAGCCCCCACTGGACCGGCTCACCGTGGCGATCGTGGCGGTACGGGCGCTGGCGGTGAGCCGCGGCGTGCTGCGTTACACCGAACGTCTGGCCGGGCACGACGCGGTGCTGCGCCTGGTCACCGACGTTCGGGCCCGGGTCTTCGACACCCTGGCGTCCCGGCGGAGCAGTCCGCCACGCAGTGGGGACGCGCTGAGCCGGCTGGTCTCCGACGTGGAGGCGGTCCAGGACCTGCTGCTGCGGGTGGTCGTGCCGGCCGCCGCGGCCGGGCTGGTGAGCGTCTTGGCCGTCGGGTTGACCGCACTGGTGTCGCTGCCGGCCGCGCTCGCGCTCGCCGCCGGGTTGCTGGTGGCCGCCGTCGCCCTACCGGCGCTGGCGACCGCGCTGACCCGACGGGCCGGTGCGGAGGTGGCGCCACTGCGCGGTGCGCTCGCCACCGACGCGGTCGATCTCACCCATGGCGCCGCCGACCTGGCGGCGTTCGGGGCGACCTCGGACGCGCTGGCGGCAGCCGGGCGGCGGGCCCGCCGGCTGGCCCGGCTGGAGCGGCGACTCGCCGCGCTCGGCTTCGCCGTCGACGCGGCCGGGGTGCTGGTGGCCGGTCTCACCGCCGGGGCGGTGGTGTACGTGGCCCTCGGCACCGGCGTGGACGGGGTGCTGGTCGGCGTCCTGGCCGTCGGCACCCTGGCCGCCGTGGAGATCGCTCTCGCGCTGGTCGGCGCGGCCCGTCAATGGACCGGGCTGCGGTCCGGCCTGGCCCGGGTCGCCCAGCTCCTGGCACCCGGCGACGCTGACTCCGGGACCGCCCGGACCTCGACTGACCGGGGTGCGGCCGATGCCGCGAGCTTGCGCGACGCCGGGCGGGCGGTCGAGTCGGCACCGGCGGTCCGGTTCGAAGGGGTGACGGTTCGGTACCGGATCGGTGCTCCCGCCGCGCTCGACGGCTTCGACCTCGAGCTGCCGCCCGGACGTCGGGTCGCGGTCGTCGGTCCGAGCGGCGCGGGCAAGAGCACCCTGGCCGCCGTCCTGACCGGTGCGGTGTCCCCCACCGCCGGCCGGGTCAGCCTGGACGGGCGGGACGTGTCGTCGTACCCGTCTGAGCGGTTGCCTCGCCTGGTCGGCGGGTTGCTCGCCGAGGCGTACGTCTTCCACGCCACCGTCCGGGACAACATGCTGCTCGGTCGGCCGGATGCGGACGAGGACGCGCTGCTCACCGCCGCCACCGCCGCCGGGCTGGCGGACTGGGTCCGGGCCCAGCCGGACGGCTGGGACACGGTGGTCGGCGAGGAGGGTGGACAGCTCTCCGGGGGGCAACGGCAGCGGCTCGCGCTGGCCCGCGCTCTGCTCGCCGCGCCCGGGTTACTGGTGCTCGACGAGCCCACGGAGGGCCTCGACCCGGTCGCCGCCGACCAGGTGCTGGCCGGCACGTTGGCCGCGACCTCCGCCGGGCACTCGGTGCTGCTGATCACCCACCGGCTCAGCGGCCTCGCCGAACTCGACGAGATCGTGGTGCTGGACGCCGGCCGGGTCGTGCAGCGGGGTCGACACGCGGCGCTCGTGACGACGCCCGGCTGGTACCGGGAACAGTGGGTGTTGCAGCAGGCCGCCGAGCACGGCTACCTCGCGCTGTCGGGCTGATCCGTCGGGGCCGCCTCCGGGATGTCCCCGAGGCCGGGACACCAGCTGGCATGGCAGGGTTGGGGCCATGCCGGTCAGGGATGACGTGTTGGTCGAGGAACACCTGCGGCAGCTCGCCGGTCGGCTCCGTGGGCCACGTCGGCTGCGGACCGATCTGATGACCGAGGCCCGGCACGGGCTGCTCGACGCCGTCGAGGCGTACCGGGACAGCGGCCTGTCGGCGGCTGAGGCGTCGCGCCAGGCGGTCGCCGATTTCGGTACGCCGGATCAGCTGGCCCCGGCCTACCAGGCCGAGCTCGCGGTGGCCGCGCTGCGCGGGTTGTCCCTGCGAGTGGTCGCCTTTGCCGCGACCGCCTCGATCGCCGGTGATCTGACCTGGCACGGATCGAGCTGGAGCGGCGGACCGCGACCACCCTCCGGTTACCTGCTGTTGTCGCAGTCGGTGGAGTGGATCTGGGCAGGGGCGTTCCTGCTCGGTCTGGCCGGGCTCGTGCTGGTCGCGGCCACCGCCCGCTCGGCGCGTCCCGTACTGACCGCGCTGGCGCGCAGCGCCGGTGTCGCGCTGACCGGCACCGCCCTGCTGGGCGCGGTGGCCGGGGCCGGGCTGTTCGCCTGGTCGATCCTGCTGTGGGACGCGGCCCTGACCTGGCCACCGATGATCATCGGAATGGTCGTCGGCGCCGCCGCCCACGTGTGGCTGGGCAGCGCCGCCCGGACCTGGCTGCTGGCCACCCGCTGACGTTCAGCCCGCCGTGACGGGTGTGGTGCCCGGGTCCAGGAAGCGGCCGACTGTCGAACTGAACTCGCGCCACCCCGACCGCTGGTCGGCCAGTGCCCGCCGGCCGGTGTCGGTCAGCTCGTAGGTCCGCCGTTCCCGCCCGTTGACGGTGCTCCACGCGCTGGCCACGTGGCCGGCCCGCTCCAGCCGTCGCAGTGCCGGGTACACGGAGCCGGTGGGCAGGTCGAGGCGACCGTCACTGCGCGCCCGCAGGGCCTCGATGATGGCGTAGCCGTGCAGAGCCCCCCGCTCCAGCACGGCCAGGAGCAGGGCGTCGAGGTGTCCGTGCAGCGCCTGGGCGTTCATACGTAGACACGCTACTTGTTATCCGCGTGGTGAGCCACCGGGGTGCGGCCAGCGGTTACCGAGCGCAGCCAACTAGGGTATGTGCCCAGAGTCACTCACCGGCATCAGCGCCGGGGGTGGTAGCCCGACGCACACGGAGGTCACCGTGGCACGCCAGTCGCCCCAACGGCCGGACGCCGACGAGCCCGAGCTCGATGACACGACCGGCACCAGCGAGCCGGACGTCATCGAACCGGCCGACTCCGCGCCCGACGTAGCCGCGGCGGAGACCGCGGACCGCGCACTCTGGGACGAGCTGCGGATCGATCCGGTGGAGATCGCCCTGCCGGCCGGCACCGGCTTCACCCTGCGCGCGTACCGGCCGGCCAGCGAGCTGACCCCGACCGACGTGGCCGAGCGCGACGCCGACGATCCCTTCCTCGCCCGCCGGCAGGTCGGCCCGGCCGAGGGCGACGACGAGGAGGAGGGTGACGTCGTCATCCTCGACGAGGAGGTCGCCCGGGAGTTCGCCGAGAGCGAGGACGAGGAGAAGCGGGCGCAGCGCGGCGACGACGCCACCGAAGACGGGAAGGAGGACGCCGAGGAGATCACCGCCGATCAGGCTGGTGACGAGGAAGTGCCGGTCTTCCTGACCCACAAGGGCCGGCTGCTGCTGTTCAAGACGCCCGAGTCACTTGTCAGTTTCGTCCGTTCCGGCGCACCCAACGATCTGTCTCAGCTGGACAGTTGGGGTGAACTGTCCGAACGGGTGGAACCGGCTGACATCGCACCGCTGGACGATGACGTCTACGAACTCGACCTCGTCGTGGAGAACCTCCGCGGCGGGCACGACACCTGGGACCCGACGCTGCTCATCGAGGCCGGCGAGGTCGCCCGCGACCTGGCGTACGCCCTGCGGCTGCCCGCGGTGCTGGACATGCTCTCCGCCGGCTCCAGTCTCGACGACCTGGACGAGGCACTACGGGCGTCGGTCGGCGGCGGCATCGGCGGCTTCATGGGACGGCGTAGGCTGAAGAAAATCGGGGCACAAACCGCAAGTCTGGGTTGGCGGACCATTGTCGGGAAGATCTCTGCGGTCGTGGACTGGCGCGACTGACCCGCACCAGGGAGCATCAGTCTCTGGCAGAGAAAGCCTTGTGTCCCGGGAGGAGGACGACGCCGTGGCGCTCGTGCGCGTGTACTGCGGTCTGACCTCGGTGGACCCGGCCGACCGACCGGTCTCGACCGGATCGGCGCTGACGTCCGCTGTGGTCGACGACGCAGGCCGTCTGCTGCATGTCTGCGAGATCGGCGACGACCCGACGGGCTACGCCCGGCTGGTCACGCTGCTCGTGGAACGCTCAGGCGGGCCGAGCGGTGCGGCGATAGCCGCCGACAGCGACGACCACACCATCACCTCTCTGCTCAGCGCCGCCGGTCGCCCGTTGGCGATCGCCGACGACGACTCGGTCGACGACTTCGCCGAGCGGTTCGCCGACGACGACTCGCTGGAGGAGATGCAGTCGCCGCCGGCCGTCCGGCGCGCCGTCGGACTCGCCCGTGCGTTGCAGGCCGGGGCACTGTCAGCGGTGACCCTGCCGGCCCCTCGTGACCTCGCCGGGTACAAGCAAGTCCTCGCCGCACACGCCGCGCTGGCCAGCGGTCGGCACTCCGCCGCGGCCGCGCTGCGCGAGGTGCTCCGCGAGCTCTACCCGGCCGCGTTGCGCGCCTACCCCGACCCGGCCGAGCCGATCCCGCTGGCCGTGCTGGACGCGCTGCCCGAGCCGGGCATGCTTACCGATGCGGCCGGCCGGGGCCGCGACGCCGCGGTCACCGCGGACGCCGTCACCGCTCAACTCGCCGCCGAAGGGGCAGGTGACGCGGAGGCGATCGACGAGGCCGTCACCGCGCTGCGCGTCGCCATCTCCGAGACCCCACGGCGGGCCACCGTCAACCGGGCCCTCACCTCAGCCGCCGCGGAGACCATCCGACAGGCGGTCGCCTCCGTCCGGGCCTGTGACGCCGGCTGCGAGGCGCTCGTCGGTGCCCTGCGTGCCCGCACCGCCGGGCCGACGCCGGCGTCCGGCCGGCGAGCCGCCGCGCGACGCGGCGAACAGGTCGGCGAGCTGTCGGCGAGCACCCCCGGCACCCAGACCGGCCTGCGGTCGGTGCGCCCCAGCGGGCCTGAGCCGGCCGGTGGCCGTCGTAGCCGGCCGGAGCCGGTGCCGGGCAGTGCCCAGCCGGCCTCCCCGCGTCCGCTCGGCCCCCCGCCGGTGGCGCCCGCGCCAGTGACTCCCCCGCCGGTCGCACCCGCGCCGGTGACGCCGGCCGCCGTGGCCGGCCCGCCCGCCTCGCCGTCACGGGCCGAGTCGCACCCCTCTCGGGTGGACGGTCCGGCCAACCGGCCGATCTCCGCGCCGCCTCCGCCGCCGCCCGGCATCACGCCGATCGCACCGGCGCAGCGTGGCTCGATCCCACCCGCCGAAGCGGGCGAGCCGTTCCGGCCGACCCTCACCACGGCGGCGATCAACAATGCGCGCGCCGAGCGCCAGCGCACCGTCATCCCGCCCCGGCCGAAGACGAACGGCGAACCACCGGCACCGGCCGGCGGATTCAGCGCCACCGACCTCAGCGTCCCGGTGCCGGCTCCCCGCCCGGAGCAGGAGAAGAACGCTCCCCCGGGATCCCGCTCGAACTGGCCGCTGGTCAACAACCCGGAGAATCCGGCCGACACCTCGCCGCGCAATCCGGTCGTCGGTTCGTACGACGACCGGGGTCGGCGCAGCGCCCCCGAGCCCCCCACCGACCACGGTGCCGACCGCCGGGTCACCCCGCCGTGGCTCGCCGACGACCTGCCGCCGGAACCGCCCGTGCTGCGACTGGTCGAGCCGCCGCCGCTGGCCGACCGGGCGTTGCGCAACGGGGCCCAGCCGCCGCCGGAGACGCCGCCGCTACGGCTCGTCGACCGCGGCGGCACCGAACGCGGCAACCGGGGGGCCGAGCGATTGGAGCTTCCACCGGCCCGCCGTGCGGCGGAACCGCCGATCGAGCACCGGCCGCCGCCGGTCCCCGACGAGGGCGACGGCGATCTGCTGATCTTCGCGCAGGCTCGCTCCGCCTGGTTCGTGGGACACGGCGAAGAGGCCGACCTGGACTGGTCGACCACGGCCGACAGCGGATGGCAGGCCGCCGAGCAGGCGGCCCGTCCCGCAGTGGGTGCCGAGACGAATGCAGGGCTACCCAAGCGCGTACCGCAGGCCAACCTGGTGCCCGGCTCGCCGCTGCGGGAGGAGCGTCCGCTGCGGATAGTGCGGGACGCGGCCAGCCTGGCCGAGAACACCACCGGATACTTCCGCGGCTGGCGTCGGGGGCAGGAGATCGGTGGGTTCGCGGTCGGTGGGCGTCCCGGACGGGAGTCGGCCGGCGGCTGGGACTTCAGCCGCGACACCGGTGACCGCGACGACGATCGGGAGTACGAGTACCGCTCCGCCGGCTACCGCTCCTGACCACCGCACCGCATTGCTGTTGGTGGGCTGGTCCAAGGGCGTTCACCTGCGTGTTCCTGCCCACACCCGGATAATTTGACGCCGGGTCGGCAGGGCCGGAAGCATACCCGCGGAACAACCGGCGGCAGGTCGCCGGGCGGGAAGGCGACTCATGGCGACACCGGTAACCGGCCCATCCGTGGTCACTCGACGCGGCGTACTGGCTGCGGCGGCGGGCACGCTGCTGCTGGGCGCCTGCGGGCGCGACGACGGGCGGGAGAACACGGTCGCCCGACCCACTCCCGGCCACGAGTTGGTCGTCGGCGCCACGCTGGAGCTGAGCGGCCCCGGTGCGGCGCTGGGTGTACTCCAGCAACGGGCCCTGGCCATCAGTGCGGCCGCCCTCAACGAGAAGGGCGTGGCGGTCGGTAACCTCCGCCGGACGGTACGCGTCGAGGTGCTGGACAACCGCAGCGATCCCCGGCTGGCCGCTCGGCAGGCGACCGAACTGGGCCGCCGGGAGGACGTGCACGCCCTGCTCGGAGCCACCCTGGCGGAGACCTCGATGTCGGTCATCGGAGTGGCGCAGAAGCTCCGACTGCCGTTCGTGTCGTTGGCGTTCGGCGACTCCATCGCGGTGCCGCTGGCCCAGCGGGCCTACGTCTACAAGGTCACCCCGGACGCCGGAGACGTGGCGCGGCGGCTCGCCCAGCTGATCAACGCCGAAGGGCTGCGCCGGGTGGTGGTGCTGGCCGAGGAGGGGCTGCACGGCGACTCGGGTGTCCGGGCCATGCGGGGCGCGCTGCGAACCGCAGAGGTCGGCCTGGCCCGCACCGTACGACTGTCGACCGGCAAGGCCGGCATGGCCCGCGCCGCCGAACAGGCCGTCGCGGCCCGCGCGGACGGTGTGGTGGTCTGGGCCACCGCACCAACATCCGGCGCCGCCGCACGGGCACTACGCGCGGCCGGGCATGACGGTGAGATGTTCTTCGACGCCGGGGCGGTGGCCGAGGAGACTCTGGACGGTCCCAATCTGCCCGCCGTCGAGGGCTCCTACGCGGTCCACCCGTCCTCGCTGGGCGGCTCCACGATCGCCAACAGCAGCGCCGCCGGGCGCGCCTACCGCGACCTCGTCTCGGCGTACATCCGCGCGCACGGCGCCTACCGTGGCTTCGCCCCGTACGCCTCGGACGCGCTGCTGCTGATCAGCACGGCGGCCCGGTTGGCCGACAGCGTGGACCGTGGTCGGCTGCGGGCGTACCTGCAGAACCAGGTCACCGATGGCCTGGCGGGGATGTACTCGTTCACGCCCATCCGGCACAGCGGCATGGACCGCCACTCCCTCGGGGTGTACCGCGTCGACGGCGGCGCCTGGAACCGGCTCAGCTGACGACGGTGGGCGCCCCAGGGCGCCCACCCACGTCATCCGGCCGCCAGCCAGCGCCCGGTGTCGGCGGTGGCCGTCACCGGGCACTGGTGCCGAGCTTCACGCAGGCGCGACGGCCCGGGAGCGACGCATCGTGAGCACGTACTCGACCAGCGAGATCAGTACGTGCTTCGTCGACTCCCGGTTCCGGGCGTCGCAGGCCACCACCGGCACGTCGCTGGAGATGGCGAGCGCATCCCGGACGTCCTGCGGGTCGTGGTACTGCATCCCGTCGAAGCAGTTGATGGCCACCAGGTAGGGCAGCCGCCGATGCTCGAAGAAATCGATCGCCGCGAAGCAGTCGGCCAGCCGGCGGGTGTCCACCAGCACGACCGCGCCGATCGCTCCCCGCACCAGCTCATCCCACATGAACCAGAAACGGGTCTGACCCGGCGTACCGAACAGGTACAGGATCAGGTCACGATCGATCGAGATGCGGCCGAAGTCCATGGCCACCGTGGTCGTCGTCTTGCCCGGCACCTGCCGGGTGTCGTCGACGCCGACTCTGGCGGAGGTCATGATGGCCTCGGTGGTCAGCGGCGTGATCTCCGAGACCGAGCCGACCAGCGTCGTTTTGCCGACGCCGAATCCACCGGCGATAACGATCTTCGCCGACGTCACGCGCCCGCTCGGGGCCGGCGGCCGGTGCGACATGTCAGAGCCTGCGAAGTCCACTCAGCACCCTCTCCAGCAGTTCAGTGCCCACCGCGTCGTCCGAGTCGTCCAGGATGGTCGGCTCGTGGACCGCGACCAGGCCGTCCGTCGCCATGTCGGCGATGAGCACCCGGGCCACGCCGAGCGGAAGCTGCATCCGCGCCGCGATCTCCGCGAGCGATTGCACGCGTCCGTCACACAGCGCGGCGATGTACTGGTGCTCACGGCCTTGGCCACCATTGCCAGTGGCAGCGGCCCGACCGCGCACCGTCGTCTCGACAAGCGCCTCCAGGGCGATGTCGAGGCGGGGACGGGTACGACCGCGGGTCACGGCGTATGGACGGACCAGCGCGCCGGTCGGCTCGTCACGATCAGCCATGTTGCCGCTCACCTCCTTCGTACCCGGCACCGGTTGGACCGGTGCAACCCGTCGTATGCAATGTTGTCGCCCCGCCCGCCCCCACCGGCTGGCGCGACGATCAGCCCATCATCCCCACAGCCGTGCGCGGCTGCGGGGTCAGGGCGTCGCCCACCCGGTCAACGAGCAGGGCCATTTCGTAACCGACCTGTCCCACGTCGCAACTACGCGCGGCGAGTACCGCGAACGACGAGCCGTCGGAAATCGACATCAGGAACAGGAAGCCATTGTCCATCTCGACCACGGTCTGGAGCACGGCGCCTCCCTCGAAGCAGCGGGCCGCGCCCTGGGTCAGGCTGACCAGGCCGGAGGCGATCGCCGCCAGCTGGTCCGCCCGGTCCCGGGGGAGGTCTCGGGACGACGCCAGGAGCAGGCCGTCCGCAGAGACGGCGACCGCATGCGCGACACCGGGCACCCGATCGGCGAAGTTGGCCAGCAGCCAACCGAGATCCTGCGTACTAGTCATCCTTCTTGCTCCTTCTGCCCGCTCCCGGCCACCGGGCCAGAGCCAGACTGCGAGGATTGCTGCCCGCCCGGAGTTCCGTCCGGGCCGGTCGGGTTGCTGTCCGAGGGGTGACTACGTCCCCGTTGGACACCCCGGTGGTAGGCGGAAAGTAGACCGCGTACCGATTCCGGGTTACGCCGCTGCACCGAGGTGGTGGGCTTCTCCACCGCCCCCGGCACGAGCTGTGCCATCGGCGTACGCTTCGGCAGCCCGGTCTCGGTGGTGCCAGCCGCCGGTGCCTGGCTGGCGGCGGTGGCCGCCCGCCAACCGTCGTCGGCCGCGGTCCGCCAGATGTTCTCCTGTGGTGTCGGGCGGTGCGCGGGTGCGCTGTCGGCAGCGCCGGGCCGGGGCCCGCCACTCCCTGCCGCGCCGTTCCCGCCGGACGCGCCCGCCCCCGTCGGAGTCTGTGCCATCGGTGCGTTACCTGTCGTCCCGGTCTGGGTCTGCTGGGCCGGTCGATTGACGACGTCGACCGTGGAGAGCTGCTGGGTCGTCGCACCGGCCGTGGCCGACTTACGCGCGCCCGCCGACTCCTCCGGACCCGGCCGACGGGTACGGAACCACGCCGACTCCAGCTCCCGGAAGATCGGCAGCTCCATCGTCTCGTCGGCGTACCGCTGCCGGTTCTGGGCCTGCGGCGGCGTGGGTGTGGTCGGCTGGTTCTGCACGGGAGCGGGTCGCGCGGCCGGAGCCTGACGCTGCACCCGAGGCAGTTCGGTGGTCATGTCCAGGGCGGCGGCCAGCCGCTCGGGCACGGGCGGGGCGGCCGGCTCCCCGGCGACCGGCGGCCAGGCCGGGGGCGCCGAGGGCGCACCGGCGCCGGGTGCCGCCGAGACCGGCCGCTGCGGCAGCGAACCACCGGGCGGAGTCGAGACGGGTGAGCCGGAGACGGGCGAGGCCGACACGGGGTGACCGGAGACCGGAGCCGCCGAGACCGGCGGGGCCGAATACGGCGTACCGGAGACCGGGGGCGACGACACCGGGGGCACCGGCGGAGCCGACACCGCCGGTGGGGCGTACGGACCGGTCTCGGGGCTGCTCGGCAGCTGGCGCGGGATGGCGGGTGGCTGACCGCTCGGCTCGTCGGTGGACCGGCGCTGCGGCAGCGGATCGATCGGGTGACCGTTCGAGCCGAGTGGGGCGAAGCCGTTGCCATTGCCACCGCTGGTGCCGCTGGCACCGGTCAGGTCCGACCAGGCGGGCAGGTTGCCGCCGCTACCCACGGTGGTCGGCGTCCCGGAGCCGTTACGACTGGCCGGGTCGAAGGGCCGACCGCCGAGGGTCACCTGGTTACCCGAGCTGCCCGGGGTATGCGCGGCGGGCGGGGCCGGCGGGTGCGCGCCGTTGCCGAGCGCGGCCAGCGCACCGAACGCCGGGGCCGGCCCGGACGAGGGGCCGGCGGCGGCCGGCAGCGCGGGGGGCTGCTGCCCTCGGCCGGACAGTGCCCGAGGCACCAGCACGGTGGGCGGCAGCGTGACCTCGGCGACGGTGCCCCGGTCGCCGCCCGGCCGCAGCTCGACCTTGACGCCGTGCCGGGAGGCCAGACGGGCGACCACGACCAGGCCCATCATCCGGGAGACGGCGACGTCCACCTGCGGCGGCGTGGCCAGCCGCTCGTTCAGGTCGGTCAACTGTTCGCCGCTGATGCCGATACCGCGGTCCTCGACGTACAGCGAGGCACGGTCACCGACCCGGCGAGCCTCCACCAGCACCTGGGAATCCGGCGGGGAGAAGGCGGTCGCGTTGTCGAACAGCTCGGCGACGAGGTGGACGAGATCGTTGACCGCGTGCGCGGCGACCTCGATGTCCCGGTCGATCACCCCGAACTCGATCCGGGTGTAGTGCTCGACCTCGGACTGGGCGGCCCGCAGCACGTCGATCAGTGCGGCCGGCTCGCGCTGCACACGGGTCGAGTCGGCACCGGCGAGGACCAGCAGGTTCTCGTCGTTGCGGCGCATCCGGGTGGCGAGGTGGTCCAGCTGGAACAGCTCCGCCAGCCGGTCCGGGTCCTCCTCGCCTCGCTCCAGCCGGTCGAGGTGGCCGATCAGCCGGTCGACCAGGATCTGGGACCGGCGGGCCAGGTTGACGAACATCGTCGCGACCGACGACCGCAGCGCGGCCTGCTCGGCCGCGGTACGGACGGCCTCCAGGTGGACCGCGTTGAACGCCTCGGTCACCTGACCGAACTCGTCCTTGCTGCGTACCGGCAGCGGTTCGGCGATCTGGTTGGCCAGCTGTACCGGCGAGAGCTGCCCGGTGACCTGCGGGTCGCGCAGCCGGGCGACGGCCTGGGGCAGCCCGTACTGGGCGATGGAGAGCGCACCCTGACGCAGCTCACGCAGCGAGCGGGCCATCGAGCGGGCCACCAGGAACGCCAGGAAGATGGCCAGCAGCAGCATCGTGAGCAGCAGGCCGGTCTCCAGGAACACCGTGCGCTGCACCTCGGAGCGCAGCTCGCCGGCCTGCTCCACCACGTCGGCGTCGAACTTCGACTCGACCGAGCGGATCAGCTGGCCGTTGGCGACAAGCGCTTCGTCCCACTGCTCGGGCGTGAACGAGATGCCGGCGAGGTTCTGGGAGTTGTCGGCGTTGACCTGGCTGATGTAGATCGTCGCCTGCCGGCGGTCGCCGCCGCCGATGGTCTGGGCGTGGAACTCCGCCTCCGCCTCGGTGGCCACCGCGTCGAAGCTCTGCTGCGCCTGCTGCTGACCGGTCTCACTGGAGATGTAGTCGGTCCGCACGGTCGAACTCATGCCGCCGAGGATCAGCGCGCGGTGCACGACCACCCGGCGGACGGAGAGCCATTCCTTCTCCCGGGCCACCGCGGCCGCGGCCCGCATCCGGTCACTCAGGTCGTTGTCACCAGCCAGCTGGCTGGCCGAGTCCCGGACGGTGAGCAGCTGATTGATCAGCTCGTCGTAGGACTGGAGCGCGTCGGTGATCCGGAACTTGCCGTTCAGTACCTGGCTGCGGGCGCCGGGCAGGTCACCGAGGCCCTGATCGATCTGGCCGAGCAGCCCGTTCAGGCTGACGGGCAGATCACTGAGGTCGGACCGCTGCTGCGAGTAGGGGGCCTTGCCCTGGTCGACGCGCGCCGAGACCTCGTTGTAGCGGGTGGACGCCGCCTCCTTCTGCGCCGCAGTGGCCTTCTCCGGGTCCAGGCCCAGCAGCAGCACCGCCGCGGTCCGCTCGTCCTGAAGGCCGTCCACCAGATCACCGGAGTGATCGATGAGTTCGGCGAGGTCGCCGGCCCGGTTGGCGTCGTCGAGCGCATCCAGGTGGTCGATCAGACCGCTGGTACCCACGACGACCGTGGCGATGGTCGGCACGATCATGATGAGACCGAGCTTGGACCAGATCGGCATGTCGCGGAGCCGACCTGCCGGCCGGCGTAGACGCGACAGGAGAGAACCTGCCGTCTTCGGCCGTTTGCTCACGTCACCGCCCTCGTGATTGCAGCGTCCGCGTTGCCCCCGGACAACGCCCAGCAGCCGACCCGGCGGGTCGGACCATCCGAGATTCCATCACGCCGCCACGGAAAGAGAAAGCCCAGGTTGGCCGCAGCCGGAGGTGTGATGAGATGTTGATGCAATTTGATCGCGGTCCGTCTGTTCGGAGTTACTTGAAGTAATGAGCAACCCGCACCGAGTCGTCCTCCTGGCCGGCCCTTCCGGCTCCGGAAAGTCGTATATAGCGCAGCAAACCGGGCTGCCAGTGCTCTGTTTGGACGATTTCTACAAGGACGGCGATGACCCAACGTTACCGAGACGGAACGGTCAGATCGATTGGGAGTCGCCCGATTCGTGGGACGCCGAGGCGGCGGTGGAGGTTATTGACCAATTGGTCCGACACGGCCGGGCGGACGTTCCGGTGTATGCCATCAATGAGGACCGACGGGTGGCCACTCGGCGCTTCGAGCTGGCCAGTTCGCCACTTTTCGTAGCCGAAGGGATCTTCGCCGCCGAGATCGTCGGGGAGTGCCGGCGACGCGGCCTCCTCGCCGGGGCGTACGCCCTGCGTCGGCCGCGCAGCGCGACCTTCCTCCGTCGGCTGTCCCGGGACCTCGCCGAGCAGCGCAAGGGCCCACGGGTCCTGCTGCTGCGCGGCCTGGCGCTGCTGCGCGCCGAGCCGGCCGTGCTGCGCCGCCAGACCGGGCTCGGTGCGGAGGCCGCCCGTGGTCGGGATGTGCTGCGCCGGGTGGCCGGTCTGCTCGCCGCCGGCCATCCGCCGAGGCTCGGCTGACCGCCGGCCGGGCGTCGGTCAGCCCAGCAGCTTCGCGTACGCCGGTTTGATCACCTCGTCGATGATCCGGAGCCGCTCGTCGAAGGGGATGAACGCGGACTTCATCGCATTGATCGTGAACCACTGAAGCTCGCGCCAGCCGTAGCCGAACGCGTCGACAAGCAGCGCCATCTCCCGGGACATCGAGGTGCCGCTCATCAACCGGTTGTCGGTGTTGACGGTCACCCGGAAACGCAGGTCCCGCAGCAGCCCGATCGGATGCTCCGCGATGGACGCGGCGGCGCCGGTCTGCACGTTCGAGGACGGGCACAGCTCCAGCGGGATCCGCTTGTCCCGCACGTACGCGGCCAACCGGCCGAGCTGGGGCTGCGGGCCGGGGGTGATGTCGTCGACGATGCGGACGCCGTGGCCGAGGCGGTCGGCGCCGCACCACTGGATCGCCTGCCAGATGGAGGGCAGCCCGAACGCCTCACCGGCGTGGATGGTGAAGTGGAAGTTCTCCCGCTGGAGGTATTCGAAGGCGTCCAGGTGACGGGTGGGCGGAAAACCCGCCTCCGCACCGGCGATGTCGAAGCCCACCACACCGTGGTCGCGGTGCCGTACGGCCAACTCGGCGATCTCCTGTGAACGGGCCGCGTGCCGCATCGCGGTGAGCAGCGTGCCCACCCGGATCGGCGTGCCGGCCTCGGCCGCGAGCGTGCTGCCCTCCACGAAGCCGGCCAGCACCGCCTCGACCACCTCGTCGAGGGTCAGGTCCTGCTCCAGGTGCTGCTCCGGGGCGAACCGGACCTCGGCGTAGACCACCCCGTCGGCAGCCAGGTCAAGGGCACACTCCCGGGCCACCCGGCGCAGCGCGGAGGCGGTCTGCATCACGGCGACGGTGTGCGCGAAGGTCTCCAGGTAGCGCTCCAGGGAGCCGGAGTCGGCCGCCGCCACGAACCAGCGCCCCAGCTCCGCCGGGTCGGTGGTGGGCAGTTCATGACCGATCTCCGCGGCCAGGTCGACGATCGTCGCGGGGCGCAGGCCACCGTCCAGGTGATCGTGCAACAACGCCTTCGGCGCCCTGACGATGTCCTCGTACCCGATATCCGTGCTCATCGCCCCTCGCCCCGCTCACAGCCCATGCTCCCGACCCTAGTCCGCTCGTCCGGCCCGGCGCCCGCGCAGGGCGTGTGTCGAAGACCCTCCGCCGGCCAGGACGGCTCCGACACACCCCTAGACTCGACGCGTGAGACAGCCGTGATGGATTCCTGCGTCCTGGCGCGGCTGCGTTGCCCCGTCTGCCAGGACCCGCTCGCCGAGGTCGTGACGGGTGGATCCCGGGCGTTGCGGTGCCCGCGCCGGCACAGCTTCGACATCGCCCGGCAGGGCTACGTCAACCTGCTCACCGGCCGCACGTCGCACAGCGGCGACACCGCCGAGATGGTCGCCGCCCGGGCGGATTTCCTGTCCGCCGGTCACTACGACGTCATCTCCACCGCCCTCGCCGCCGCCGCCGACGCCGCCCTCGCCACCCCCCACCCGACTGTCCCTGGCGCGTACCCGCTGGTGGTGGACGCGGGCGCGGGCACCGGCCGGCACCTCGCCGCGGTGCTGGCGGCGGTGCCCGCAGCCGCCGGTCTCGCGCTGGACATTTCCAAACCCGCGCTGCGTCGAGCCACCCGCGCCCACCCGCGGGTCACCGCCGCGCTGGCCGACACCTGGCAGCGACTACCGCTGGCGGACGCCTCGACGGCGCTGGTGCTGAACGTCTTCGCACCCCGAAACGGCGCCGAGTTCCGCCGGGTTCTCGCCCCGGGCGGGCGGCTGCTGGTGGTGACCCCGGCCACCGACCACCTCACCGAACTGGTCGCGGCACTCGGCCTGCTGCGAGTCGACCCGGCGAAGGCGGACCGGGTGGCGGCCAGCCTGGCCGGACACTTCACCGAGGAGTCGACCACCGTGCACCGGCAGGAGCTGACGCTGTCCGGCCCGGAGGTGGCCACCCTGGTCGGCATGGGTCCGAGCGCCTGGCACACCGACCCGGCGGGACTGACCGCCCGGATCGACGCCCTCGGCGAGCCGGTCCGGGTGACCGTCGCGGTGCGGCTCGGGACGTACCGGGCTTAGGTGGAGAGGTCGACCTCTTCCCAGCCGGGCGGCTCGTCGTGGTACGGCCCGCGCAGGATCACCGCCCACTCCAGCGCCCACCGCCGCTGACCGATCGCATTGGCGTCCACCAGCCCCGGCAGGCTCCGGCCGGCGCGGCTCACCTCCAGGTACGACCAGTCCAGGCAGTAGTGCAGGTCGAGCAGGGCAGCCGCATCCGCCGGATGCTGCGGCGCGGCCAGGATCCGGGACCGCCACTGCCGGAAGGTCTCCCCCTCGACGATGTGCGGCAGCCGCTCCAGCAGCCGGTCGTCGGCCGGCATGCTGGGGTCCAGCTGCTTGGTCAGGCCGAGCACCCAGGCCAGCGAGAACAGGGCGTCGTGGTGCAGCACGAACGAGCGGTGGTCGCCCTTGGCCCCGGTGACGAAATGGAACTCCGGCGGAGTGACCATCTCCACCAGATGCGAGGCGAGCAGCCAGCTCATCGCGGCCTGGGGCGGCATGCCGAAGCACCGGGCCAGGATCAGGTGCAGCACCGCGATCCGCGCCTCGATCTCCGCCGTCGGCCGCAGCTCGATGTCATCGCCCGGCTCCCAGACCAGCGGAAACTGCGGCGGCGGCAGCGGCAGCCGCAACCGGGACAGCTCGTCCAGGCTCGCCTCACGCACCTCGCGGGGGTCGGGGGCAGGCACGATCACGGCAACATCCCTGTCTGATCACGACGTCTCGGCGCCGACGGTCCCCCCTGGCCTGCGAGAATAGCGGCCCTCACGCTCCGACACCATGGCCCGGACCAGGGTTTCGTCACTCGACGCGTTCGATCACCAGCGGCGTCGCGGCGGCTGGCCGGGCGGCGACGGTCACCGCCCGGGCGGCCTCCGCCAACGCCGCCGGGATCAGCTCCGCCCGTTCGGCCCGCAGCTCGTAGAGGGGTTCTCCGGCGCGTACCGGGTCGCCGGGACGCTTGTGCAGCAGCACCCCGGCCGGCACGCTGACCGGGTCCTCCTTACGCGCCCGACCCGCGCCGAGCCGCCACGCAGCCACCCCCATGGCGTACGCGTCGACCGTCGCGACGTGACCGTCCGTGTCGGCGCGGACCACCTCGACCTCGGGCGCCTCGGGCATCGGGGCGTCCGGGTCGCCGCCCTGTGCCAGGATCATCGACCGCCAGGCGTCCATCGCCCGCCCGTCGCGAAGAGCGGCAGCGGGGTCGGCATCGGGCAGCCCGGCCGCGTCGAGCATCTCCCGGGCCAGCGCCAGGGTCAGTTCCACCACGTCGGCCGGCCCGCCACCGGCGAGCACCTCCACCGACTCGGTCACCTCGATGCCGTTGCCGATCGCCCGGCCGAGCGGGGTGGACATGTCGGTGAGCAGGGCTACGGTCTTCACACCGTGCGCGCCGCCCAGTTCCACCATGGTGCGGGCCAGTTCCCGGGCATCGTCGACCGACTTCATGAACGCGCCGGAGCCCACCTTCACGTCAAGCACCAGGGCACCGGTTCCCTCGGCGATCTTCTTGCTCATGATGGAGCTGGCGATCAGCGGAATGGCCTCGACGGTACCGGTGACGTCACGCAGCGCGTACAGCTTGCGGTCGGCCGGTGCGAGCCCGGAGCCGGCAGCGCAGATCACCGCGCCGACGTCACGCAGCTGGGCGGTGAACTCCTCGTTGCTCAGCGCCGCCCGCCAGCCCGGGATCGACTCCAGCTTGTCCAGCGTGCCGCCGGTGTGGCCGAGACCGCGCCCGGACAGCTGCGGAACCGCCGCTCCGCAGGCTGCGACCAGCGGGGTGAGCGGCAGGGTGATCTTGTCGCCGACCCCGCCCGTCGAGTGTTTGTCGACGGTCGGCCGGGCCACCGAGGACAGGTCGAGCCGTTCGCCGCTGGCGATCATCGCGGCCGTCCAGCGGGCGATCTCCGGGCCGGTCATCCCGTTCAACAGAATCGCCATGGCCAGCGCCGACATCTGCTCGTCGGCCACCACCCCCCGGGTGTACGCGTCCACCACCCAGTCGATCTGCCCGTCCGACAACACCCCCCCGTCCCGCTTCACCCGAATAACATCAACCGCCGCAAACCCACTCATCAGAAGATCTTCCCTAGTCGTCCGCAATGCAAGATTCACGCAACGTGCCCATCGAGGGACGAAATTTCCCTCACCGCCACGCGGCCGGTGACCACGACGGGCCGGGGGCCTGCCGTGCCCGGCGGAGGGATCAAGCCTGACCGCCCGGAGCCGGGTACGGCAGGCCCCCGGCCCCAACCGCAACCGCGGTCGCACGGTCGGCCCCGGCCCCAAGCGCAACCAACGACAAGATCAACCCCAGCGAACCGGGATCTCCGACGGCGGCTCACCCTCACCGGCCCAGAAGATCGTGCCGGACGCGTCGACCACCACGACCCGGGGCGTACGCGCCAACCCCCAGCCGATCGCCTCCGCCGGGTCGTCCCAGCTCGGGCCCTCCTCCAGCACGCCGGTCTCGGCGCCCGCGTCGTCACCGGCCGAGCGCTCCCAGTAGGCCGTCCAGACCTGCTGGCCGGCAGAGAGGTCGGGGTGCACGAAGACGGTGCCCCGGCCGCGCCAGGCCGCCAACCGGTCGGGTACCACCGGCACCGGCCGCTCCCCGGTGACCGCCTCGATGTCGGCCACGTCGAAGGCGTGCGGCAGCAGTTCGGCCATCCGCAGCGGGCCACCTTTGGCCTCGACGAGACATTCCGGCCCGCCCTGCTCCCAGAGCAACTGCCGGCAACGCCCGCACGGCATCAGCGGTTCGCCGGTGGCGTCGACGCAGGACAGCGCGACGATCCGACCGCCGCCGGTGGCGTGCAGTGAGGAGACCACCCCGCACTCGGCGCAGAGCACCACGCCGTACGCCGCGTTCTCGACGTTGCAGCCGACCACGACCCGGCCGTCGTCGACAAGCGCCGCGGCACCGACCGGAAACTTCGAGTACGGCACGTACGCGTGCCGCATCACCTCGGTGGCGGCGGCGCGCAGCCGCTCCCAGTCGATTTCCATGGTCCGCTCCCTGGGTCAGCCCTTGATGTACGGCTTGCCGTCGGCGGCCGGTGCCCGTACCCGACCGACCAGCCCGGCCACGGCCAGGATCGTCGCCAGGTAGGGCAGCATGGCCAGGAACTGGCCGGGGATCACACTGTTGATCGCGCCGAGGTAGGTGGCCAGCTGGTCGGCGAACCCGAAGAAGAGCGCGGCGAGCAGGGCACCGGTCGGGCTCCACCGGCCGAAGATCAGTGCCGCCAGGGCGATGAAGCCCTTGCCGCCGATCATGTTCTTGGTGAACGAGAAGAGCGCCAGCGTGTAGGAGGCGCCACCGATGCCGGCGACCGCACCGGCCATGATCACGTTGCGGTAGCGCAGTCCGAGCACCCGCACGCCCAGGGTGTCGGCCGCGGTCGGGTGCTCACCGACCGACCTGGTGCGCAGACCCCACCGGGTACGGAACAGCGCGATGTGGATCACGAGCACCAGCAGCAGGGCGAGGTAGAGGAAGATGTTGCCCCGGAACAGTGCCGGCCCAAGCAGCGGGATGTCCGACAGCAGCGGGATCTCCCAGTTGCTGAACCGCGGTGCGCTGTTGTAGCGGGCGGCGTCGGTCTGCATCAGCCGCTCGTAGAGGAAGCCGGTGATGCCGACCGCCAGCAGGTTCAGCACGATGCCCATGACCACCTGGTCGACCAGGTAGCGGATGCTGAACACGGCCAGCAGCAGCGAGATGAGCGATCCGCCGATGGCGGCGGCGATGAGTCCCACCCAGACGCTGCCCGAGATGCTGCCGAACAGCGCGCCGCTGAAGGCGCCCATCAGCAGTTGCCCCTCGATGGCGACGTTTACCACGCCGGAGCGCTCACAGAGCACGCCGGCCAGCGCGCCGAAGATCAGCGGCAGGGCGAGCAGAAAGGTGCCCCGCACGATGTTTACCAGCGGCATGAAGTTCTGCCCGGTCGGTGCAGCGGAGACCTGCCAGCACAGGAACGACAGCACGAAGGCGACCAGGCCGACGGCGAGTACCGGGACGAACCAGCGCTTCGGCAGGCCGGCGAGCATCGCGCCACCGGCGGCGAGCGCGATCACGCCGAAGACGATCGCGCCGACGGTGCCGTCGACCTCCAGCGCGGCGCCGGCGGCGTCCTCGCTGAGCGTGAAGCGGGCCTGCTCGCCGGTGGCGAGCGCGCCGAACAGCACGGTCGCCAGCAGGCCGAGGGCCAGCAGCACCAGGCCGACCTTGCGGTTACGGGTCCAGAAGCCCTCGTCGACCGCCGCGACCGCGACGTCGGGAACAGCCGTGGTGGACATGCCTCACCAGCCCTTCGCGAGGCTCGTCTGCAACCGGGCGGCCCGCGCGGCCCGGAGCTGGAAGATCGCCTTCACCAGTGCCGGCGCGGCGATGAAGATGACGATCAGGGCCTGGAGCACGGTGACCAACTCCAGCGAGATCCCCGAGTACGACTGCATCCGGTTGCCGCCGGCCTGCAACGCGCCGAACAGCAGCGCGGCCAGCGCCACGCCCCACGGTTTCACCCGACCGAGCAGGGCGACCAGGATGCCGTCGAAGCCGATCTGGGCGACCACCAGGGGGGTCAGGGCTGCGGCGGTGGTGCCGAGCACCATCTGCGAGCCGCCGAGGCCGGCCAGCGCCCCGGCGAAGACCATGATCAGCACGTACGTCCGGGTGACGCTGATGCCGGCGGTGCGGGCGGCGTCCGGGTTGGCGCCCACCGCCCGCAGCTCGAAGCCGAGCGTGGAGCGGTTGAGCAGCCAGGCGACCGCCCAGGTGGCCAGCACGGCCAGGATGATGCCGGCGTGGGCGCGCAGCCCGTCACCGAAGAGTCGCGGCAGTTGGGCGGAGGCGTCCACCGGCCGGCTGATCGCGTCGGTGCGGTTCGGGTCCTGCACCCCGTTCTGCACGATCAGCCAGGTGAGGAAGTAGACCGCGATGTAGTTGAGCATGATCGTGTTGATCACCTCGTGGGCGCCGGTCCGCGCCTTGAGGATGCCCGGGATGAAGCCCCAGATGGCCCCGCCGATCGCGCCGGCCAGGACGGCGACCAGCAGGTGCAGCCCGGGCGGCAGCGGCAGCAGGAAGCCGGCCAGCGCGGCCAGGATGACGCCCATCGTCGCCTGTCCCTGCGCGCCGATGTTGAACAGGCCGCCGCGGAACGCCAGGGCCACCGACAGACCGGTGAAGACCAGCGGTGCGGTGTAGGTGAGGGTCTCCGAGATGGGGCTCAACGCCGCGTTGAAGCTGTTCGCGGCCGGGTCGAAGACCGAACCCTTGAACAGGTTCGCGTACGCCTCACTGACAAGTGTCCAACTGGCGTTTATCGCGTCCGACGGGCGGGCGGTGATGTAGCTGTAGGTGGCCAGCACCTTCGGGTCGGAAATGATCATCAGGACGGCGCCGACGACCATCGCCAGGACCAGCGACAGCAGGGTCACCGTGAAGGTGTTGGCGGCCCACAGGTTCTCCAGGAAGAGCCGCCCCAGCGTGGGGCGCTGCCCGGGCCCGCCGGGTGTGGTGGCCGCCTCGGCGCGTTCGGTGTTGCCGAGCGCGGTCCGGGTGGCCTGGTCCTCACTCGCCGGTTCCTTGTCCGGGGAACCCGGCTGGGCGTTGGGGTCACTCATGCCGGCAACTCCGCTCCGCTCCGTGCCGCCGCAGGGCCGCCGTGCCTGATGGTTCGCTCGCTCATCGGTCCTTCTCGTCCTCGCTACCTGGACCCTCGGGGGCAGGTGCCACGCCGTCGGTGGTGGCGGCCACGTCCCGGTCGGTGGTTGCCGGGGTACCGGTGTCGGACACGACGTCCGCGTCGGTGGTGGCCACCACGTCCGGGTCGGTGGTCGCGGTCGGCGCGGACCCGTCCTGCGGGGAACCACCCGTCGCGTCCGGGGTGATGCCGGCCATCAGCAGGCCGATCTCCTCGCGGGGGGTGTCCGGCCCCACCACGCCGATGATCCGCCCGCGATACATCACCGCGATCCGGTCGGCCAGCCCGATCACCTCGTCGAGTTCGCTGGAGACCACAAGCACGGCGGTGCCGGCGTCGCGCTCGTGGACGACCCGGCTGTGGATGAACTCGATCGAGCCGACGTCCACCCCCCGGGTCGGCTGGGCGGCGATGAACAGCTTCAGCGGTCGGGACAGCTCCCGAGCCACGATCACCTTCTGCTGGTTGCCGCCGGAGAGGGTGCCGACCGGCGCATCGGCCGACGAGGTACGTACGTCGAACTGCTCGATCCGTTCCCGCGCCGACCTGTTGATCTCGTCCGGCCGCAGGGACAGGCCCCGGCCGAAGGGCGGCCGGTCGTACATGTCCAGCACCAGGTTCTCGGCGACGGTGAACTCCTTGACCAGGCCGTCGACGCTGCGGTCCTCCGGCACGTAGCCGACGCCCGCCCGGAGCACCTTCTTGGTCGACCAGCCGTCGACCCGCTGCCCGGCCAAAGTGATCGTGCCGGCGAGCACCGGGCGCAGCCCCATGATCGCTTCGATCAGCTCGGTCTGTCCGTTGCCCTGCACACCCGCGACACCGAGCACCTCGCCCGCGCGTACGGTCAGGTCGACGCCGTCCACGGCCCGGACCTGACGGTCGTCGTCGACGACCAGGCCGGAAAGCTCCAGGACGGGCTCGCCCGGGGTGGCCGGGGTCTTGTCCACGGTGAGCCGGACGGTGCGGCCGACCATCAGCGCGGCCAACTCGTCCCGGCTGGCCTCGGGCGAGGCCGTACCCACGGTCTTCCCGCGCCGGATCACCGTGATCCGGTCGGCGATCGCCTTGACCTCGCCGAGCTTGTGGGTGATGAAGACGATCGACTTGCCGGCCGCCTTGAGCGACCGCATCACGGTGAGCAGTTCCTCGGTTTCCTGCGGGGTGAGCACGGCGGTTGGCTCGTCCAGGATGAGCAGGTCGACGTCCCGGGTGAGCGCCTTGACGATCTCCACCCGCTGCTGGACGCCGACCGGCAGGTCCTCGATCACCGCGTCCGGGTCGACCCGCAGGTTGTACCGCTCGGAGACCTCGGCGACCTCGCGTCGGGCGCGGCGCCGGTCCAGGAACCCGGTGATGCCGCCGCGCACCTGCTCGGCGCCGAGCATGATGTTCTCGGTGACGGTGAAGACGGGCACCAGCATGAAGTGCTGGTGCACCATGCCGATGCCGGCCGCGATCGCGTCGGAGGGGCCGCGCAGCCTCAGCGGCTTGCCGTCGACCAGGATCTCGCCCTCGTCGGGCTGGTAGAGCCCGTACAACACGTTCATCAGGGTCGACTTGCCCGCGCCGTTCTCGCCGAGCAGGGCGTGGATCTCTCCAGGCTCCACCGTCAGGTCGATGTGGTCGTTGGCGACCAGATCACCGAACCGCTTGGTGATGCCGCGCAGTTCGAGTCTCAGCGCAACCTCCTGGAGTGCGAAGCGATGGTGCAGCGTAGCTGCTGGCGAGCGGGCCCGGCGTCGGCCGGACCGGTGGCGCGGACCGGCCGCTGCGGCACGGCGGGTCTCCCCCGTGCCGCAGCGGCCGGATCAGGTGTGGCTCTGCTCGCCGGCCGCCCCCGGTGATCGTCTCACCGGGGGCGGCCGGCGATGGGTCACTTCGGCTGGGCGGCCGACTCGACCTTGACGGTGCCGGCGGCGATGTCCGCCTTCAGCTTGTCGACCTCGGCCTTCAGCTCGGCCGGGACCTTGCTGTCGAAGTCGTGGTACGGGGCGATCGAAACGCCGTCGTTGGCCAGGGTGCCGATGAAGCCCGGGTCCGCCTGGAGCTGCTCGCCACCAGCGGCCTTGAGCACGGCCTCCTTGACCGCGCCCGGGATGTTCTTCACCACGGTGGTGATGATCGCCGGGCAGTTCGGGGTGCTCTCACAGCCGTCGACGTCCACCCAGATGGTGTTGTACTTGCCACCCGAGGCCTGGGCCGCACCGGTGGTGCCGAGGCCGGCGCCGCCGGCCACCGGCATGATGATGTCCGCGCCCTGGGCGACAAGCGCGTCGCTTACCTTCTTGCCCTCGTCCTGCTTGACGAAGTCGTTGGTGAAGGAGCCGTTCTGGGTCTCCTTGTTCCACCCGAGGACCTGGACGTTCTTGCCCTTGGCCTCGTTGTAGTAGGCGACCCCGTCGGCGTAGCCGTCCATGAAGATGGTCACCGGCGGGATCTTCAGGCCGCCGTAGGTGCCGACCTTGCCGCTCTCGGTCATGCCGGCGGCGACGTAGCCGGCCAGGAAGCCGGCCTGGGCGGTGTCGAACTGCATCGGGTAGACGTTGGAAACGCCCGGGTCGGCGTCGACGATGCCGAACTGCTGGTCCGGGTTCGCCTCAGCGATCGCCTTGGTCGCGTCGCCCATCAGGCCACCGACCGCCAGGATGAAGTTGCAGTCCTGGTTGACGTACTGGGTCAGGTTCGGCTCGTAGTCCGCCTCGGCCTTGGAGGCGACGTACTTGATGTCGATGTTGTCGTTCTCCGCCTTCGCGTCCTCCAGGCCCTTCCAGGCGGAGGCGTTGAACGACTTGTCGTCGATGCCGCCGACGTCGGTGACCATACAGGCGGTGTACTTCTCGCCGCCGGAGCCGGCGTTGTTGTCCTCATCCGGAGCCTCGCCACAGGCGGCGGCGCTCAGTACGAGCCCACCCGCCGCGATGATCGAGGCGATCCGCATCCCACGCACCGAGCGCAAGACGTCTCCTTCCCATTGCACACCGCGTGGTACGCGGTGGCAGCCCTTGAGCCGGCCTGCGCCTTGCCGCCGGCGTCCCACGTTACGGGAGCAGAGCGTACGCCCGCGCCCACCTGCCGACCGACAATCGTGCAGGACTGTTGGAGCCCTGTTACCCCTACGTAATGCTTGGGTGGGGCACATCACTCAGGGTGCCGGCAGGCGGGCGCACTCGCGTCGGAAAAGCCCCTTTTTTCCCCGCTCGGCGCGGTGGTCGCCGGCTATCGCCAGAAGACCGCCACGGCCGCGTTGAGCAGGGTCAATCCCACGACGGCGAGGAAGTGCCCCCGGTTGACCTCGGCCCGCTTACGGGAGAAGAAGACCATGACGAAGATCAGCAGGGCGAGCACCAGCTTTGTCACAAGCTTCGCGGGTGCCGGCTCGTCGCCGTCGCGCAGTGGCGCGCTCAGGCCGATGCCGGTCAGCAACTGGATCACCGAACCCCACAGCATGGCGGCGTTGATCCGGATCTTGCCACTGAGATACTGCGCGATCGCGCCGCCGAGCAGCAACGCGAACCCGATCAGATGGACGTAGAGGAGGATGAGTCGAAGTGCTTCCACCCGACCCATCCTGCCCTATCAACGACGGTTCGTAGTAGAGGCATCCGGGTGAATCCGGGAGGCCACCAGCACCAACGCCAGCCCGACCACCGCGTAGCCGGCCAGCACGACGATCGGGCGACCGGCGCCGGCGCCGTCGAAGAACGCGACCGAGCGCAGCAGTGTGCCGCCGGCGCCCACCGGCAGCCACTGGCCGAGCGCGCCCCACGGCTGCGGCAGCAACTCCGGCGCGGCGCCGACCGCGGAGAGCGGGTTGCCGATCAGGAAGACCAGCAGCGCGCCCAGCCCGATGCCGGGTCGTCCGAGGAGCGCGCCGAGGCCGGCCACGACGGCCGACGCGGCCAGGGCGAACAGGCCGATGGCGGCGCCCTCGGCGAGCCAGTCCCCGGCGATGACGCCCAGCCAGCCATGCAGGACCACCACGCCCACCAGACCCGCCAGTACGCCGGTCGCGGCCAGCCCGACCAGGCGCGCCAGGCCGCCGGCAACCAGCAGCACGAGCAACGCACCGGCGAGCAGGCTCGTCATTGCCAGGGGCAGGAAACCGGCGGCGAACCCCGCACCCCGGGGATCGTCGGGGGTGGTCGGCACCATCTCGACCACCGCGACCGGCCGCCCTCCGCCCAACTGGCCGGCCGCCTCGGTGAGCAGTGCGGCAACCGTGGGACTGGCGGCCGACGCGGTGTGCAGGGCGACGCCGTCGGCTCCGATCACGAACGCGCCGTAGACCTCCCGGTCGCGCAGCGCCCGGTCGGCCGCCTCCGCGTCGGGCAGCGTGGTCAGCGAGAAGGCTCCGGGACGCGCGGCGGCGAGCCGCCTGACCGTCTCGGCCACGGCGGGCGCCGGGCCGGCGACGGCGACCGGCAGGTCACGCGGGGCCAGGTTCGCCGCCGGAGCCGCGAACAGGGGTACGAGCAGCGCCTGCCCGGTGACCGCGAGGGCGGCGACGAGGACGGCTAGCAGCAGGGGTGACCGGTTCCTGGTCGACATCGCTCCACTCTCCCAAAACGAACGCTCGTTCTTTATTGACCCCAGGCTCCTCCCGCTCATCGATTCCTGTCAAGAACGAACGCTCGTTCTACGATGTAACCCGTGCCACGTGTCTCGGAGGAACACCTCGCCGCCCGCCGCCGCCAGATCGTCGACGCGGCGCGCCGTTGCTTCCTGCGCGAGGGTTTCCACCGCACGACGATGCAGGACGTGATCGCCGAGGCCGGGCTCTCGGTCGGCGCGGTCTACCGCTACTTCCCGAGCAAGGCGTCCCTGATCAGCGCCATCGCCGAGGAGACCATCGGCGGCGCCGAACAGGTCCTCGACGAGTTGGCCCGGCAGGATCCACCGCTACCCCTGGACAAGGCGCTGGAGTACGCGCTGGCCTACATGGAGAACCAGGCCGGCGACGAGGGGATGCTGCGGATCGCGATCCAGGTGTGGGGCGAGGCGCAACGGGACCCGGCACTGGGCGAGTTCGCAGCGAGCAGGTACACCAAGCTTCGCGGCCACTTCGAGGTGCTGGTCAGAAGGGCACAGGAAGCCGGCGAGCTACCCGCCGACGCCGACCCGGCGGCCGTGGCCGCGGCCCTGTTCGGCCTCTTGCCGGGCTGGTTCCTGCAACGCATCATCACCGGCGGCCCCGATGTGGCGACCTACCTCTCCGGCGTCCGCGTCCTGTTCGGCCGGCAACGCTGACCACCACCGTCGACGCGGGCGGGCGCAGTTGACGGCGCCCGCCCGCGCCCCGGCTGATCAGCCCTTCGTGCCGCCGGCGGTCAGGCCGGAGACCAGGTGCTTCTGGGCGAAGAAGAAGACCAGTCCGGCCGGCAGGGTGACCAGCACGGCCGCGGCGGTCAGGTACTCCCACTGCGGATTGAACTGCGGCACGAACTGCTGGAGCCCGTACGCGAGGGTGAACTTGTTGTCGGTCTGGATGAAGGCCGACGCGTACGCCACCTCACCCCACGCGGTGAGGAAGGTGTAGAAGGCGGTGACCGCCACGGCCGGGCGGGCCAGCGGCAGCACCACCCGCCAGAACGTGGCGAACGGGCCAGCCCCGTCCAGCGCCGCCGCCTCGTCCAGCGAGGTCGGGATGGAGTCGAAGTAGCCCTTCAACATCCAGGCGCAGAACGGCACCGCGATGGTCAGGTACGCGATGATCAGCGCAGGCATCGTGTTGATCAGCCCCAGCCGGGCCATGATCGTGTAGATCGGGACGATCAGGATGGCCACCGGGAACATCTGGGTGACCAGGAAGACCATCATCAGCGGCCGACGGCCCGGAAAGTTGAACCGGGACACCGCGTACCCGGTGGTGGCCGACAGGAAGATGCCGATGCTCATGGTGAAGGCCGCGACGATCACCGAGTTCAGGAACCACCTGGGGAAGCTCGTCTCGGTCAGCACGTAGCTGTAGTTGGCCAGCGTGGTGTCCCGGAACAGGGTCAGCTCGCTGCTCTGGATCGCGTACCCGGGCTTCAGCGAGGAGAGCAGCACCCAGACGATCGGGCCGATCGCGATCAACGAGGCCAGCATCAGGGTGCCGTGCAGCAGGACGGACCGCACCCGGCTGCGCCCGCCGCGTCCGGGCCGTTTCGCCGCGCGGATGCCGGCCAACGCCGGGCCTGCCGCCGCCGGGGCCGCCGGCGGTGGCGACGTCACCTGGCTCATGTCACCACACCTCGCCTTGCTTGCGCAGCGCCCGCCGGTAGAACACCGAGAACACCAGCAGGATGGACAGGATCAGTACGCCGTAGGTCGAGGCCAGCGAGTAGTTACGGATGCCCTCGAAGGCGGCCCGGTAGGCACCGGTCACCAGGATCTCGCTCTGCCCGGCCGGCTGCCCCTCGGTCACCAGGAAGATGATCGGGAACATGTTGAACGTCCAGATGGTGCCGAGCAGGATCACGGTCATGCTTACCGGCCGCAGGCCGGGCAGGGTGATGTTCTTGAACCGCTGCCAGGCGGAGGCGCCGTCGATCTCGGCCGCCTCGTACAACTCCGACGGGATGGTCTGCATGCCACCGAGCAGCGCCACCATCATGAACGGCACGCCGAGCCAGATGTTGGTGACGATGGCGGTGAGCAGCGCCGTCCACCGGTCGGCGAACCAGGACACCGGGTCGATGCCGACCGCGGTGAGCAGCGCGTTGGCCAGGCCGAAGCGCTCGTTGAAGATGAACTTCCAGGCGAACGCGCTGACGAAGGCCGGCACCGCCCAGGGCAGCACGAGCAGCACCCGGTAGAGACCCCGGAACCGCATCGGGCGGTTGAGCATGGTGGCCAGGCCGAGGCCGAGGCCGAAGTGGAAGGCCACGCAGACGAAGGTCCAGATCAGCGTGGTGCCGGTCCACTGCCAGAACTCGCCCACCTCACCGGTGAGCACCCGGACGTAGTTGTCCAGCCCGACGAACTCCCACTTGTTCGGGTTGTCGGCACAGACCTCGCTCCCGGTGATCGACTTGGTGCAGATCTCGGCGACCTGGTTCGCCTCGTTGAGGTTGGTGAAGGAGAGCCAGATCCCGCGGAACAGCGGGTAGAAGATCAGAACCGCCAGGACGATGACGACGGGCAGCACCATCGCCCAGGCGTACCAGTGCTTCTCCCAGCTGCGACGCAGCCGGGAGGGACGAGCGGATCGGCCGGACGGCGTCGAGGGCGGCGCCGGGTCGGCTGTCACGGTGGTCATCAGCTGCGCTCCAGGAGGGGAGGTCCGGCAGGGCCCCGTGACCGGGTACGGTCACGCGACCCTGCCGGGTGCCGAGAGGTCACCGGCCGGAGCCGGCGGTGAGGTCAGTTCTCGTAGGAGGGGACGACCTCGGCCTTGTACTTCTTCGCGACGGTGTCCAGCGCGGCCTTCGGGTCCTTGTTCTGGATCAGGACCTCGGTGGCCATCTGGTCGAGCGGGCCGAAGAACTGACCGGCCTCGGGGATCCACGGGCGGCCCACCCCGGCCTCCACGACCGGCTGGAACGCGGCGACGGTCGCGTTGTTCTTGACCGCGTCGAGGTCGTACGCCGAGGTGCGGGTCGGCAGCAGGCCCAGCTTCTCCGACAGGAACGCCTGCGACTCGGCGGAGCTCATGAACTTGACGAACGCGACGGCGGCGTCGACCTTCTCCTGCGGCATGCCGGACCAGATCACGTAGTTGTGGCCGCCGACCGGGCCACCGGCCTTGGCCGAGCCACCCGGCACCGGTGCGATGCCCAGGTTCTCCAGGCCGCCGAAGCCCGGCGCCTGCTGGACGTTGTTGACCTCCCACGGCCCGTTGATGATCATGGCGACCTTCTTCTCCTTGAAGAGGGTCATCATGGTGCCGTAGGCGTCGTTGGCGGACGGCTTGGCGGCCGCACCGCTGTCGATCAGGTCCTTGGCGATCGCCAGTCCGGCCGCGTTCTGCTCCGAGTTGATGACGATCTTCTTGCTCGCGGTGTCGACCAGGTCGCCACCCTCGCCGTACATGAAGGGCAGTAGGAAGTAGCCGGCCGGGTTGATGTAGACACCCTCGGCGTCGGTCTTCTCCTTGACGGTCTGCGCCGCGGTCTTCAGCTCGGCCCAGGTCTTCGGGGGCGCACTGATGCCGGCCTGGCTCAGCAGCTCCTTGTTGTACATCAGGGCCAGGCTGTCGGTGACCTGGGGAACGCCGTAGGTCTTGCCGTCGAACTTGTTGGAGGCGAGCGGGGTCTCCAGGAAGTCGGACTCGTCGGCGAGCAGCTCGGAGCCGTCCAGCGCGTACAGGTAGCCCAGCGAGGCGAACTCGGGCACCCAGGCGACCTCGGCCCGCAGGATGTCCGGGGCGCCGGTCCTGGCCTGCGCGGCGGTCTTGAACTTGTTCTGCGCCTCACCGAACGGGACCGACTGGTAGTTGATCTTGACATTCGGGTAGGTCTGGTTGAACTTGGCGATCAACTCCTGGAACGCCGGACCCTCGTTCTTCGGATCCGAGGTGTCCCACCAGGTCAGTTCTGCGGTGAGGGAAGCGGGGTCGACCGCCGGCTGCTCCTCGCCCGCCTTGTCGTCCTCCCCGCCGCATGCGGCGACGGAAAGGGCGAGAGTGGCAGCGGCGAGTACGGCGATTCCCCTGGCTGTGCGGCGCATGTTCGCTCCTAAGTTGCCTGCCGGGTAACGGCGGGGACAGTAGCAAGAACTTTCGTAACTAGAAACCCCTTGCGAACACCCCTGCAACAACCGTGCCCCATCCGCAACTTCGACAGCCGACAAGTGTCGCTCTCTGGGCATTTTGCGCCCATCTGCGGTGACCGAACTCCCAACCACAGTCACCCAGCGCACACCGAAGGCACACTCTTCGTTCCGGTAGTGGCCGGCCCGGGCAGGGATCGTGGGCACGCTCCCGACGCCCGCTGCTCGATCCTGCAAGTTCTTGCCGGCTAATGCGCAAGAACTTGGCGGTGAGCTACAGTGCCGCCATGCGCGCTCGCCTGTCCGACATCGCCCAGCAGGCCGACGTCAGCGAGGCCACGGTGTCGCGGGTGCTCAACGACCGCCCCGGCGTGGCACCCGAGACCCGGCAGGCCGTCCTGACCGCCCTCGACGTGCTCGGGTACGAGCGCCCCGCCCGGCTGCGCAAGCGCAGCGCCGGACTGGTCGGCCTGGTGGTCCCGGAGCTGGACAATCCGATCTTCCCGGCGTTCGCCCAGATCATCGAGTCGGCCCTGGCCCCCACCGGCTACACCCCAGTGCTGTGCACCCAGACCCCCGGCGGCGTACGCGAGGACGAGTACGTCGAGATGCTGCTGGACCGGCAGGTCTCCGGGATCGTCTTCGTTTCCGGCCTGCACGCCGACACCGCCGCCGACCACGACCGGTACCGGACCCTGCTCGCCCGCCCGCTGCCGATCGTGATGATCAACGGGTACGCGCCGGGTATCCCGGCGCCCTTCGTCTCCTGTGACGACCGGGAGGCCGCCGAGCTGGCCGTGGCCCACCTGGTGGCCCTGGGCCACCGGCGGATCGGCCTGATCACCGGCCCCGACCGCTTCGTACCGGTACAGCGCAAGGTCAGCGGCTACAAGGCGGCGATGGAGCGCCTCGCCGGTGTCGACGAGGACGAGTTGGCCGAGCTGACCGAGCTGTCGCTGTTCGGCGTCGAGGGTGGCGAGGCGGCGGCCGGTCGGTTGATCGAGCGCGGCGCCACCGGCATCGTCTGCGGCTCCGACCTGATGGCACTCGGTGCCATCCGGGCCGCCCGGCAGCGGGGCATGTCCGTACCGGAGGACCTCTCGGTGGTCGGCTACGACGACTCGCCGCTGATGGCCTTCACCGATCCGCCGCTGACCACCATGCGGCAACCGGTGGCCGCGATGGCGGTGGCCGCGGTACGGGCACTGGTCGACGAGATCAACGGACACGGCGCCCCGCACTCGGAGTACCTGTTCCGGCCGGAGCTGGTGGTGCGTGGGTCCACGGCGGTGGCACGGCAGGACGCCGCGTCCGCTCCGAGCGGTGGCCCGGGCCGGCAACGGCCGGCACCACCCGCACTCGCGGTTCCGGCATGACCGATACGGCGTGACGTAGCCCGCAGCAGGAGCATCACCGACCCTTCTTGCGCAAGAAATGCTTGACTCTTGCAGAGCTGGCGCGGCATTCTTCTCAGACACCCGTGCGTCCCCACCTCGCCAACGCCGGGTGGCCGCCGTCCCGCGCCACAGAACGGGGAACACCCGATGACCGTCAGCACCCCCTCGCCGCTGACCTCCGACGCCGACTGGTGGCGCTCCGCCGTCGTCTACCAGGTCTACGTCCGCAGCTTCGCCGACTCCGACGGCGACGGCATCGGTGACCTCCAGGGCATCCGCGAACGCCTGCCCTACCTGCGCACGCTGGGGGTCGACGCGCTCTGGCTGACCCCCTTCTACACCTCGCCCATGGTCGACGGTGGCTACGACGTCGCCGACTACCGCGACGTGGACCCGATGTTCGGCAACCTCGCCGACTTCGAGGCGATGATCACCGACGCCCACGCGCTTGGCCTGCGGATCATCGTCGACATCGTGCCGAACCACACCTCCGACAAGCACCCCTGGTTCACCGCGGCACTGGCCGCCGCCCCCGGCTCACCCGAACGGGCGCGCTACCTCTTCGCCGACGGCAAGGGCGACAACGGCGAGCAGCCCCCCAACGACTGGGAGAGCATCTTCGGCGGCCCGGCCTGGACCCGGGTCCCCGACGGCCAGTGGTACCTGCACCTGTTCGACCCCGCCCAGCCCGACCTGAACTGGCGGCACCCCGAGGTACGCACCGAATTCGAGGACATCCTCCGCTTCTGGCTGGACCGTGGCGTCGACGGATTCCGGATCGACGTGGCCCACGGCATGATCAAGGCCGACGGACTGCCGGACGTCGGTTTCAACTCGATGACCACCGGCCGCCGGCAGTCTGAGCTGCTCGGCAAGGGCCGGCTGCCCTACTTCGACCAGGACGAGGTGCACGACATCTACCGCGCCTGGCGGCCCATCCTGGACAGCTACCCCGGCGGCCGGATGGCCGTCGCCGAGGCGTGGGCCGAGACACCGCAGCGGCTGGCCCGCTACATCGGCCCGGACGAGCTGCACCAGGCTTTCAGCTTCGACTTCCTCGACGCCACCTGGTCGGCCGACTCGTTCCGCAAGGTGATCGACACGGCGCTTGCCGAATCCACAATCGTCGGCGCCCCGACCACCTGGGTGCTGTCCAACCACGACCGGCAACGGCACGTCACCCGCTACGGCGACGGCGAGATCGGGCTGCGCCGGGCCCGGGCCGCCGCGCTACTGATGCTCGCCCTGCCCGGCTGCGCCTACCTCTACCAGGGTGAGGAACTGGGCCTGCCCGAGGTGCTCGACCTGCCCGACGAGCTGCGTCAGGACCCGGCCTTCCTGCGCACCGGCGAGAGCCGGGACGGCTGCCGGGTGCCGATCCCGTGGAGCGGCGAACTGGCGCCGTACGGCTTCGGACCGGCCGGCAGTGAGCTGAGCTGGCTGCCGGCCCCGACGACCTGGCGTGCCCTCTCGGTGGCCGCGCAGACCGGCACGCCCGGTTCCACTCTGGAGCTGTACCGCGCGGCACTGCGGATCCGCCACACCCATCCGGCGCTGGCCGGCCTCGGCGACATCACCTGGCTGGAGACCGGCCCCGGGGTGCTCGCCTTCCAACGCGAGGCCGGCGACACCGTGCTCACCTGCGTGGTCAACATCAGTGACGCACCCGTGGTGATCGACGGGTACGGCACGCCGCTCGTCGCCAGCGCGACGCTCACCGAACGCGACGGCGGCCACCTGCTGCCCGTCGACGCGGCGGTGTGGTTCGAGCGGTGCTGAGCGGGTAAGCCCCGTCACCGACTCGGCCGTCCGGCGTGCTGCGCGCCGCCGGGCGGCTGGGCACGACCCCTTGTGGTGGGGGGTGCGACGGTGCCGGTGCCCCTGGGGCGATCCCCTCGGGGCACCGGCACCTGGGTTCCGGCCACGGCCGCCGATCGACCGGATCAGCCACTGGTGAGCTGGGCCGCGATCCGGGCGAACCCGGCACGCAGTTCGGCGACGTCCGGCGCCGGCAGCGGGCCGGCTGCCCGGTCGTGCTCGGCCGCCTCCAACTCCTCCTCGTCGATGGTGTCCTCGTAGTCGCCGTAGAGGTCGGCCTGGTCCACCCGCGCCACCTCGTCCTGCGCGGCGAACTGCGCGGCGGCGATCTCCCCCCGGATCTGCTCCACCGACACCGCCGGCACCAGCGGTTCCACCACCGCCATCAGCTGTTCCTCGGCGACCACCGCCTCGGCCAATGCCAACGCGTGCGGTCGCTCGTACGGGCCGCACACCACCGGCTCCCACTCGTCGGCGTCACTGAGCGGACCGAAGGTGATGATCCACGGCAGCTCCAGCATCGGCGAGCCGGCCGGCAGGTCCAACGTCACGAGTGCCCCCACGACCCCATCTTCGTCGGTGTCCGGGCAGGTGGGGGTGGGTTCGGCGGAACGTGCGGCAGGCGGGATCAGCGGCTCAACCCGCGCCGCCCGGCGTCCCGGGATCGGTGTCCAGGTCGAGGTCGACCGGCGGGCGCCGACCGGCCAGGTCCACCGTCCGCCCGCGCCGGCTCGTCGCCGCCAGCGCGGCGCCGAAGAGCACCAGCTGGTTGAGCAGGTAGAGGTAGACCAGCAGCCCGACGGCGGTGGCCACCACCGTGTACGCGGGGTTGTGTTCGACCCGGCCCACCCAGAACCGGCCGACGGTGTTGAGCAGGGTGATGCCGACCGCGACGATCAGCACCACCGGCCGCAGCCGGGACCGGCTCATCCGTACCCGAGGGACCGCGACCAGCAGCAGCGTGGCCAGTACCGCGTTGACCAACACGCTGAGCAGCGCACTGACCGTGGTGAGCGCGAACGAGCCGGTGCTGCGCAGCAGGAACCGCAGCAGCGTCTCCAACGCGTCCACGGCCGCTACCGAGAGGCCGAGGAGCACGAAGACGACAAGCAGCACACCCAGATCGACAAGACGGCGCACGACCAGGTTGCCCGGATGCTGATTGAGCCCGTGGATCAGCCGTTGCGAGGAACGGATCGCCTCCACCCACCCGATCCCGGTCAACACCAGGATCAACAGACCGACCACCCCGGCGGTGCCGCTGCTGTCGGCGACCTGGGTCGGATCGAGGAACGGCAGATTCTCGCCGAGGAACTCCTCCGCCGCCTCGCTCACCTCGTCGTTGTCCTCCAGGACCGCGCCGAAGATCGCGTACGCGACCAGGGCCAGGGCGAAGACCGCGAAGAAGCCGTAGTAGGCGATCGCGGCGGCCAGCCGGCCACCCTGGAGGTCGGTGTAGAGCACCCCGGCACGCCACAGGTGACCGAAGACCCGGGAGCGGCGGCGCGCGGCAGCCAGCCGGCGGTCGACGACCGCCTCGACCCGACCCAGAAGGTTCACGTCGTCATCCTCACCGATCCGTCGTCGCCGCGTCAGAGGTACCCGACGTGCCGGCCGGACGGTCAGCCGCCCAGCCGGAAGTCCCGGCGTGGCTGCCACCGCGCCTGTCCGCTGTGCGAGAAGAGCGTGAAGTGGTCCACCTCGAACATCGCGGAGAAGTCCGCCAGGTCCTCGTACGCCTTGTCCAGCGCCTCCGGCGCGACGTCCTGGGCGACCGTCACATGCGGATGGTAGGGAAACCGAAGCTCCCGGCGTAGCTGCGGGGCAGCATTGATCGCGGCGGCGAGCAGTTCGCACTCGCTGATGCCGGCGGCGACCGCGACGAAGACCACCTGGGTCACCGGCCGGAAGGTGCCGGTGCCGCGCAGATGCAGGCTGAATGGCAGGTGAGCGGCGGCGACCCGGGCGAGGTGCCGCTCCACGGCCGGCAACGCGGTCACCGGGATCTCGGTCGGCCCGAGCAGGGTGACGTGGGCCGGCACCGCGTTCGGGTCACCGGCCTCCACCCGACGCCGGGTCAGCAGGCTGCCCCACGGCTCCGGGATGTCAACCGCGATGCCGATCTGGACGCTGTCACCGACCGCCGGCGCCCCGGTCCCCTGATCCACGCTGCACGCCACCCCTCCGGCCATCGACCCCTGCCCGCACCGCCGCCCTCGCTCGGGCGGTCACTCGCCGCGCGCCGGTGGGAAGAAACCCACCCGCTCGTACGCGGTACGCAGCGTCGGCGCCGCCACCGCGCGGGCCTTCTCCGCGCCGGCGGCGAGGAGCTTGTCCAACTGGGCGGGATCGTCGAGATAAGAACGGGTGCGCTCCTGAATGGGGCTGACGAATTCCCGGACCACCTCGGCGAGGTCCTTCTTCAGGTCGCCGTAGCCCTTACCGTCGTACGCCGCGACCAGGTCGTCGATGCCCCGCCCGCTCAACGCCGAGAAGATGGTGAGCAGGTTGGAGACCCCCGGCTTGGTGACCTCGTCGAAGACGATCTCCCGGCCGGTGTCGGTGACCGCCGAGCGGATCTTCTTCGCCGAACGCGCCGGGTCCTCGAGCAGATCGACGATCCCGCCCGGCGACGAGGACGACTTCGACATCTTGGCGGTCGGGTCCTGTAGGTCGGTGATCTTCGCGGTGGCCTTCACGATGTGCGGCGCCGGGACCGTGAAGGTCCGGCCGAACAGCGAGTTGAACCGCTGTGCCAGGTCACGGGAAAGCTCCAGGTGCTGGCGCTGGTCCTCACCGACCGGTACGGCGTTGGCCTGGTAGAGCAGGATGTCGGCGGCCTGCAGGATCGGGTAGGTGAACAGGCCGACGCTGGCCCGCTCGTTGCCCTGCTTCTGCGACTTGTCCTTGAACTGGGTCATCCGGCTGGCCTCGCCGAACCCGGTGATGCAGCCGAGTACCCACGCCAGCTGGGCGTGCTCGGGCACCTGGGACTGCACGAACAGGGTGCAGCGTTCCGGGTCCAGACCGACCGCGAGCAGCTGCGCGGCGGCCACCCGGGAACGCTGGTGCAGCACCTTCGGGTCGTGCCCGGCGGTGATGGCGTGCAGGTCGACCACGCAGTAGAACGCGTCGTGCGACTCCTGCAACGCCACCCAGTGCCGCACCGCCCCGAGGTAGTTGCCGAGATGGAACGAATCGGCCGTCGGCTGGATGCCGGAGAAGACGCGGGGGCGGACGGGAACGTCGGACATGCCGGCAATTCTGTCAGCTAGCCCGGCGTACGTCATGACGGGCCGGCGGGTCGGGCCCGGGCGGCGGCCGAGACCACGCGCCGCTGTTCGGGCAGGCGCGCGACGGTGACCGCCAGCCGGGCCACCCGTCGACCCTCCAGGGTCAGCACCCGTAGCAGCCAGCCGCCGGCCGGCACTCCCGCCGATTCGGCGGAGACCGGTATCTCGTCACCCGGTGCCGGTAGCCGCCCCAGCGCGGCCATCACGAAGCCGCCCACCGTCTCGTACGGTCCCGGCGGCAGGGGCACACCGGTGCGTTCGGCGAAGTCGGCGAGGTTGAGCCGACCGTCCACCACCGCCGGAAGCCCGGTGTACGCGGGCTCGGGAACGTCCGCGTACTCGTCATGGATCTCACCGACCAGTTCCTCGATGAGATCCTCGCAGGTGACGATGCCGGCGGTGCCGCCGTACTCGTCGACCACCACCGCCAGGTGATGCCCCTCCCGTCGCATCTCGGTCAACGCGGCGAGCACCCGTTTGCTGGCCGGCAGCCGCTTGACCTCGCGGGCCAGCTGACCGACCGTGGTGCCCGGTTCCCGGTCCGGGCCGAACAGCAGGTCACGCAGGTGCACCACGCCGACCACGTCGTCATGGGTGCCGTCGACCACCGGGTAACGGGTGTGCGGGCCGGCCCGCACCAGTGGCTCCGCCTCGGCGATCGTCAGCGCCGCGGAGAGGAACACCACCTCCGTGCGGGGCATCATCACCTCGCGCACCAGGCTCGCACCGGCCACCAGCACGTCGTCGATGATGCGCCGCTCCACCGGATCCAGAATCGTGTTGGCGGCGACCAGGTCCCGCAACTCCGCCTCGCTGATCCGTTCCCGGCCGGCGGTCGGGCCGGCACCGAGCAGGTCGGTGACGAGCCGCAGGGCGCCGTCGGCGGCCCGGACCACGACCCGGGCGACCGCTCGGCCCACCGGTCCCGGCTGACGGCGGTGCAGGTCGTGGCTACGCCGTCGGGATATGCGCCGACGCGAGGCCCGCATAGGAGTGATGGTAGCCAGCCCAGGCCGTATGGTGACCACCAAGGCCGCGACCGTGCCGGCCAGGCGGGAGGAACCGACGTGAAACTGCTCGTCACCGGCGGGGCCGGCTTCATCGGCAGCGTGGTGACCCGGTTGCTGCTCGACGCCGGGCACGAGGTGGTCGTGCTGGACGACCTGCGCACCGGCCACCGGGCGGCCCTCGCCCCCGACGCCACCCACGTCGAGGCCGGCATCCACGACGCCGCCAAGGTGCTCACCCCGCAGGCCGGTTTCGACGGGGTACTGCACTTCGCCGCGCTGATCGCCGCCGGCGAGTCGATGGTCGCCCCCGAACGGTACTGGCACAACAACACCGTCGGCACACTGGCGCTGATCGACGCGGTGCGGGCCGCCGGCGTACCACGGCTGGTGTTCTCCTCCACCGCCGCCGTCTACGGCAATCCCACCGAGCTGCCCATCCCGGAGACCGCGGTCAAGGCACCCACCAACACGTACGGGGCGACGAAGCTCGCCGTCGACATGGCGCTCACCTCCGAGTCGATCGGGCACGGCCTGGCCGCCGTCTCGTTGCGCTACTTCAACGTCGCCGGTGCCCACCTCGACGGTGACGTCGTCCTCGGCGAACGGCACGAGCCCGAGACCCACCTCATCCCGATCGCGCTGGAGGTCGCCGCCGACCGGCGGGACAAGCTGCAACTCTTCGGCGACGACTACCCCACCGTCGACGGCACCTGCGTCCGCGACTACATCCACGTCTCCGACCTGGCCCGGGCTCACCTGCTCGCCCTGGACGCGGCCACCGCCGGACAACACCGCATCTACAACCTCGGCAACGGCAACGGTTTCACCAACCGGCAGGTGGTCGAGGTCGTCCGCGAGGTCACCGGGCACCCGGTGCCGGTCGAGGTGGCGCCCCGCCGGGAAGGCGATCCGGCCGAACTGGTCGCCTCCTCCGCGCTGGCCCGCGCCGAACTGGGCTGGGAACCCCGCAAGCCCACCCTGCACGACATGGTCACCGACGCCTGGGCCTTCTACCGTGCGCAGGTCCTGGACCGCCCGTGACCAACCACCCCGACGAGGTGGCCGACCGCGCCACCACCTGCTTTCAGCACGCGTACGGCCAGGCGCCCGCCGGCCGCTGGGCGGCTCCCGGCCGGGTCAACCTGATCGGTGAGCACACCGACTACAACGACGGGTTCGTGCTGCCGTTCGCACTCCCGCTGCGTACCGTCGTCGCGGCTACGCCGCAGCCGACCGGCAGCTGGACGGTCTGCTCCGAGCTGACCGGCGAGACGGTCAGCTTCGGCACCGACGAGGTGACCCGCCCTGGCCGGGTGACCGGCTGGGCGGCGTACGTGGCCGGGGTGGTGTGGGCGCTGCGGGAGGCGGGGCACCCCGTACCCGGTGCCCGGCTGGCCGTCGCCTCCGACGTGCCGCTCGGCGCCGGCCTCTCCTCCTCCGCCGCGCTGGAAGCCGCCGTGCTCACCGCACTTGTCGACCTGGGCGGGCTGGAGCTGCCGGCCGACCAGCAGCCCCGGCTGGCCCAGCGCGCCGAGAACCAGTACGTCGGCGCACCCACCGGCATCATGGACCAGTCGGCGGTGATCCGCTGCCGCGCCGGCCACGCCCTCTTCCTCGACTGCCGCACCGAGCGGGTCGAACACATCCCGTTCGACCTCGACGGCGCCGGCCTCGCGGTCCTGGTGATCGACAGTCGAGCCCCGCACCGACACGCCGACGGCGAGTACGCGGCCCGCCGAGCCAGCTGCGAGAAGGCGGCCGCACTGCTCGACGTGCCCGCCCTGCGTGACGTGCCGCCGACCGGCCTCGACGACGCGCTCGCCCGGCTTCCCGACGACGAGACCCGCCGCCGGGTCCGCCACGTGGTCACCGAGGACCAGCGGGTACTCGACACCGTCGCGCTGCTCCGCGACGGGCAGGTCCGGCAGATCGGGCCGCTGCTCACCGCCTCGCACGCCTCCATGCGGGACGACTTCGCCATCACCGTCCCCGAGGTGGACACCGCCGTCGAGGCCGCGCTGGCCGCCGGGGCGCTCGGCGCCCGGATGACCGGCGGTGGTTTCGGCGGCTGCGTGCTGGCCCTGGTCGAGGCGGACCAGTCCGACCGCGTCGGCACCGCCGTCACCGCCGCCTACGCCAACCGCGCCTTCCCCACCCCCACCGTCACCCCCGCCACCCCCGCCCCCGGCGCCACCCGCCTGGACTGACCCTCAACCAGGGTTCCCGGGGGCTCCGGGTAAGTGGGTCAGGGGGTTTCGACGATCATGCCGGCGCCGACCGTGCGGTTGGTGGCCTCGTCGATGATGATGAACCCGCCGGTGGTGCGGTTGCGGCGGTACTCGTCGGCCAGCAGCGGGACGGTGGTCCGCAGGCGGACCCGGCCGATCTCGTTGAGCCGCAACTCGTTCGCCGACTCGTCACGGTGCAGCGAATTGATGTCGAGACGGTAGTGCAGGCCCCGGACGATGGCCCGCGCCGCGCGGGTCGTGTGCTTGATCGAGTACTTGCCGCCGACCTGCAACGGACGGGTCTCGTCCATCCAGCAGACCATCGCCTCGATGTCCTGGGCCACCGCCGGCGCGTTGTTCGGCCGGCAGATCATGTCACCACGCGAGATGTCGATCTCGTTCTCCAGGCGTACCGTCACCGACATCGGCGGGAACGCCTCCGCGACCGGCCCGTCGGCGGTCTCCACCGCGGCGATCCGGCTGGTGAAGCCCGAAGGCAGCACCATCACCTCGTCACCCGGCTTGAGCACCCCCGAGGCCACCTGGCCGGCGTAGCCCCGGTAGTCGGTCACCGTGGTCGACTGAGGGCGGATCACGTACTGCACCGGGAAGCGGACATCGACCAGGTTACGGTCGCTGGCGATGTGCACCCGCTCCAGGTGGTGCAGCAACGCCGGGCCTTCGTACCAGGGCATGTTCTCCGAACGGGTGACGATGTTGTCACCCCGCAACGCGGAGATCGGCACCACCGTCAGATCCGGTGCGTCCAGCTTCGCGGCGAACGCGGTGAACTCGTCGGCGATCCGCTCGAAGACCTCCTGCGAGAAGTCGACCAGATCCATCTTGTTCACGCAGAGCACCAGGTGCGGCACCCGCAACAGCGAGCAGAGGAAGGCATGCCGGCGGGACTGCTCGACCAGACCCTTGCGGGCGTCCACCAGGATCAGCGCCAGGTCGGCGGTGGAGGCCCCGGTGACCATGTTCCGGGTGTACTGGATGTGCCCGGGGGTGTCGGCGATGATGAACTTGCGTCGGGGCGTGGCGAAGTAGCGGTACGCCACGTCGATCGTGATGCCCTGCTCCCGCTCCGCCCGCAGCCCGTCGGTGAGCAGCGCCAGGTTGGTGTACTCGTCACCCCGGGCCGCGCTGACCGCCTCGACCGCCGCCAACTGGTCGGTGAACAGCGACTTCGTGTCATAGAGCAGCCGACCGATCAGGGTCGACTTGCCGTCGTCCACACTCCCGGCCGTGGCGAAACGCAACAGGTCCATCGGCCGGCCCTCGGCCACGGGAGCGGCGTCCAGAGTCTCGGTGCTCATCAGAAGTAGCCCTCCCGCTTGCGGTCCTCCATCGCGGCTTCGCTGACCCGGTCGTCACCCCGGGTCGCACCACGCTCGGTGATCCGGGTCGCGGCGACCTCCTCGATGACCTTCTCGACCGTGTCCGCGTCGGAGCGCACCGCCGCCGTGCAGGAGGCGTCGCCCACCGTGCGGTACCGCACCCGAGCCTTGAACCGCTCCTCACCGGCCCGCGCCGGCAGGAACTCGTTCACCGCGTACAGCATCCCGTCGCGCTCGACCACCTCACGCTCGTGCGCGTAGTAGATCGACGGCAACTCGATCCGCTCGCGGGCGATGTAGTGCCACACGTCCAACTCGGTCCAGTTGGACAGCGGGAACACCCGGATCGACTCGCCCGAATGATGCCGACCGTTGTAGAGCGCCCACAGCTCCGGCCGCTGGTTCTTCGGATCCCACTGGCCGAACTCGTCACGGAAGCTGAACATCCGTTCCTTCGCCCGGGCCTTCTCCTCGTCCCGCCGGGCCCCGCCGAAGAGGGCGTTGAAACGATGCTTCTCCACCGCCTCCAGCAGCACCGGCGTCTGGATCCGGTTACGCGTCCCGTCCGCGGGCTCCCGGACCAGGCCGCTGGCCAGAGCCTCCGGCACACTGGCCACCACCAGTTGCAGGCCCAGCTCGGCCACCCGCCGGTCGCGGTAGTCAAGCACCTCCGGGAAGTTGTGACCCGTATCGACATGCATCACCGGGAACGGAATGTGACCCGGGGCGAACGCCTTCTGCGCCAGCCGGAGCATGACGATCGAGTCCTTGCCACCGGAGAAGAGCAGCACCGGCCGCTCCAACTCGGCGACCACCTCGCGCATCACGAAGATGCTCTCCGCCTCCAGCGCGTCGAGATGGGTGACCTGGTACGCAGCACTGGTCATGACACCGGCTCGATTCGCTCGGTCATCCGCTTTCCAGACCTTTCCGGTCGGGGATGTCAGGAAGTAGCGACAGGCTACCCGCAATGCCGCTGCAACGCCGCAAGTAACCGGCTGGCGAGATCCTTACGGCACACCAGCAGGTCCGGCAGGCGCGGATCCGCCTCGTTGTATTTCAGCGCAGAACCATCGATCCGGGAAGCGTGCAGTCCGGTGGCCGTCGCCACAGCGACCGGCGCCGCCGAATCCCACTCGTACTGCCCGCCGGCATGGATGTACGCGTCCACCTCACCGGTCACCACTGCGGCGATCTTCGCCCCGGCCGAGCCCATCGGCACCAACTGCGCCCCGACCTCCTCAGCGAGATCGGTCAGGAACACCGGCGGCCGACTGCGACTCGCGGCCAACCGCACCGCACCGCCCGCCGTCGCCGCCTCCGGCGTCATCGGTGGATAGGCCGGCGGCAGGTCCGTACCCAGGACCCGATGCTGCGCCGGCAGCCCGACCGCACCGGCGACCAGACCATGCGAGGTGGTCGCGTTACGGGCCCAGAGCGCCACATGCACCGCCCAGTCCGCGCGCCCCTCCTCGCTGAACTCCCGCGTACCGTCCAGCGGGTCGATGATCCAGACCCGGTCGGCGGTCAACCGCGACACGGCACCGGCGTTCACCTCGGCCGCCCACGCCAGCCGGGAACCCTCGTCCTCCTCGGAGAGCACCGCGTCACCCGGGCGCCACTTCGCCAACTCGGTACGGATCAGGTCGTGGGAGACCTTGTCCCCCGCCGACTTCAACGCACCGGCATCGGCGAACCCCATCTCCGCCCGCAGGCCCAGCAGCGCCTGCCCGGCACGATCCGCCAGCCACCGCGCGAACGCCCCGTCGATCATCGGTGGACCGCTCATGCTTCCGCTCCCGTCGCCACGATCCGCGTACGCCGAGCGGCCGGCCCGCCCCGCCGAACCCGCACACTACCGGGCCACTGGCGAACCCGACCGCCGCAGTCCGCCTCTGGCGCGTGTGTCGCGGTCCTTCGGGAGCCGAGGCGGAGGTCCCGGCACCCGCGTCAAACCCCGTGGTAGAGGTTCTGGGTCGGCTCCACACCCCGGCTGACCACGGATTCCACCACGTCCGCGGCCCGGTCCACCAGAAAGTCCAACTCCTTGCGCTCCGCCGTGCCGAAATCCGACAGCACATAGTCCGCCGGATCCTGCCGCCCCGGCGGTCGACCGATCCCGAACCGCACCCGCACGTAATCCTTCGTGCCCAGCGACTTCGACATCGACCGCAGGCCGTTGTGCCCGCCCTCACCGCCGCCGCACTTGACCCGCACCTGGCCGTAACCGATGTCCAGCTCGTCGTGCACCGCGATCACACGACCCGGCGGCACCTTGAAGAACTGCGCCAGGCTGGCCACCGGACCACCGGACAGATTCATGTAGGTCAGCGGCTTGGCCAGCACCAGCTTCGGCCCACCCAACTCCAGTCGCCCCTCCGCGACCTCCGCCACCGCTCGCCGATGCCGGCCGAACTTCCCACCCAGCCGACCGGCCAGCAGGTCGGCGACCATGAACCCGACGTTGTGTCGGTTGCCCGCGTACTCCCGGCCCGGGTTACCCAGGCCGATCACCAGCCACGGCCCGGTCTCGTCCGTCACCGCCCGCCCCTCCCGCTCGCACCGCGGTCAACCACCACCCGCGCCGCCGATCATCCTTATACGCCGACAGGCGCCCCCGAAGAACCGGGGACGCCTGCCGCAAACTGAGAAACTGTCAGGCCTCGGTGCGGCCCTCGGTGTCCGCCTCGCCCTCGGCGGCCGGCGTCTCGGCGGCACCCTCGGTGACCTCGCCGACCTCGGCCTCGGCCTCCTCGGTGGCTTCCTCGACCTCGGGCAGCGTCGACTCCAACTGCTCGGCGGTCGGCGCGGCGGTGATCGAAGCGATCAGCATCTCCGGGTCGACGGCCAGCTCCACACCCGCCGGCAACGACACGTCAGCGGCGGTGATCTGGGAACCCGCCTCGGCGCCCTCGATCGAAGCCTCCAGGTGATCCGGCACCTTTGTCGCGTCGGCGGTCACCGAGAGGGTGTCGTGGTCGTGCACGATCAGCGTGTCACGCGCGGCCTCACCCGTGAGCTGGACCGGCACGTCCACGGTGACCTTCTCGCCGCGACGCACCAGCAGCAGGTCGACGTGCTCGAAGGTGTCCTTGATCGGGTCCCGCTGGATCGCCTTGGGCAGCGCCAGCGCCTGGGTGCCGTCGCTGATGTCGAGCGCGAGGAGCTGGTTGGCGCCACCGTTACGGATGGCCGCCGCGAACTCACGGGCCGGCAGCGCGATGTGCTTGGGCTTCTCGCCATGGCCGTACAGCACGGCGGGCACCTTGCCGGCCCGGCGGGTACGGCGGGCACCACCCTTGCCGAACTCGGTGCGGGGCTCGGCGCTGATCTTTACCTCGGACACGGGGAAACTCCTGATGCTTCGCTGCGGCAGCTTGTCGTCTGGCGGTGCTGGGCGGGGGGCTCGCAGGGGCTCATGCGTCAGAAGACTGCCCGGAGCACCGCGTCGATCACGGTGCCTCCGTGCGGCGCTTCTCAGCGGCCCGCAGGGCACCCTCGCCGTGGCAACCGCACCAGTCTACCCGAGCGGTTTCCCGGGTTTCCGGCAGTCCCCGTACCCGCCCGGCACCGACCCGACGTCTCAGCGACGAACCGCGCTCAGCTCAGCCCGCCGAAGAGAGTGGTCACCGAACCGTCGTCGAAGACCTCGCGGATCGCCCGCGCCAGCAGCGGCGCGATCGACAGCACGGTGAGCTTGTCGAGCTGCTTCTCCGGCGGCAACGGGAGCGTGTTGGTCACCACGACCTCGCTGATCGGGCTGTTCTTCAACCGCTCCGTCGCGGGATCGGACAGCAGCGCGTGGGTGGACGCCACGATCACGTCCGCCGCCCCCGACTCCTTCAAAATGTCCGCCGCCCGGCAGATCGTGCCGCCCGTGTCGATCATGTCGTCGACGATCAGGCAGACCCGACCCTCGACCTCACCGACCACCCGGTTCGCCACCACCTGGTTCGGCTTCATCGGATCCCGGGTCTTGTGAATGAACGCCAGCGGGCAACCACCCAGCCGGTCCGTCCACCGCTCGGCCACCCGCACCCGGCCCGAGTCCGGCGCGACCACGGTCATCGGCCGGCCCGCGTACTTGCGCTCCACGTACTCGGCCAGGATGTCCATCGCGAAGAGGTGGTCGACCGGGCCGTCGAAGAAACCCTGGATCTGCGCGGTGTGCAGGTCCACGGTGAGGATCCGGTTCGCCCCGGCGGTCTTCAGCAGGTCGGCGACCAGCCGCGCCGAGATCGGCTCCCGGCCACGGTGCTTCTTGTCCTGCCGGGAGTACGGATAGAACGGCAGGACGACCGTGATCCGCTTGGCCGAACCACGCTTCAGCGCGTCGACCATGATCAGGGTCTCCATGACCCACGTGTTCACCCCGTGCGTGACCGACTGCACCACGAAGGCGTCCGAACCACGTACCGAGTCCTTGAACCGTACGAAAATCTCGCCGTTGGCGAACTCGTACGCGTCGGCCGGCGTCGGCGCGACGCCGAGCACCTCACCGATCTCCTTGGCCAACTCTGGAAAACCACGTCCGGAGAAGAGCATCAGGCTCTTGCGGTTTTCGGCGACGATGCTGCCCATGGGCCCGTCTGCTCCCGTATTCGGTCGGCGGTACCCGGCCTGCGGTGGTGGTCGGCCGGGGACTATTCGGTTGCAGTATCTCCCGGCCCGGGCGTACCGCCCACCGACTCGGCGGTGCCGTGGATTGCCTCACCTTCGCTTGCGGACGACGTCGCAGCCGGAGCACCCTGCGTACCCCGAAGGGCACGCTCCGCCGCCTCCGCGGAAGCCGTACCGGCACGCTTGCGCGCCACCCAGCCCTCCACGCTGCGCTGCGGTGCCCGGGTCAACCCCAGGGCCCCCGGCGGCACGTCCTTGCTGATCGCGCTACCCGCCGCCACGTACGCCCCGGCACCCACCTCGACAGGTGCGATGAGGCTCGTGTCACAGCCCACGAACGCCGCCTCGCCGACCACGGTGCGGTGCTTGTTCACCCCGTCGTAGTTCACGAAGATCGTCGCCGCGCCGATGTTCGCCCTCGCTCCGATCGTCGCGTCGCCCACGTACGACAGGTGCGGCACCTTGGCACCGGCACCCAGCTCGGAGTTCTTCACCTCGACGAACGTGCCGACCTTCGACCGCTCAGCCAGCCGCGCGTCCGGCCGCAGGTACGCGTACGGCCCGACGCTGGCACCCGGACCCACCTCGGCACCGACCGCGTGGCTGCGCAGCACCGTGGCGCCGGGCCCCACCACCGTGTCGATCAACGTCACGTCCGGCCCGACCACCGCGCCGCTGCCGACCACCGAACCGCCACGTAGCTGGGTGTTCTGATCCACCACCGCGTCGCGGTCCAGGGCCACCGTCACGTCGATCCAGGTGGTCTCGGGGTCGAGCAGACTGACGCCGGCCCGCATCCACCGCTCGTTGACCCGGTCACGCAACAGCCGGCGCAACGCCGCCAGCTCCACCCGGTCGTTGCAACCGAGCGTCTCGGTGTGGTCGGCCGCCAGGTGCACCCCCACCGGCTCGCCGGCGGAGACCAACATCTTGAAGACGTCGGTGAGGTACTCCTCGCCCTGGTCGTTGTCGGTCGACAGCTTGCCGAGCACGTCCCGCAGCCGGGCCGCGTCGAACGCGTAGATCCCGGCGTTGATCTCCCGAACCGCCAGCTGCGCGGGTGTCGCGTCACGCTGCTCGACGATCTGTTCCAGCCGGCCCGTCCCGTCCCGCACGATGCGTCCAAGCCCGGCCGGGTCCGGCACCTCCGCCGCGAGCACGGTCGCCGCGGCGCCCTCGCTCTCGTGGGCCGTCACCAGCTCGCCGACCGTCTCGGGTCGCAGCAAGGGCACATCGCCGTTGAGCACCACCACCGTGCCGGTGACCTCCGGGGCGGCCTCCAGCGCGATCCGCACCGCGTGCCCGGTGCCGAGCTGTTCCGCCTGGTGAACCGCGGTGGCCTCGGGGGCGATCCCGACGAGGTGGGCGCGGACCTGATCGGCGCCGTGCCCCACCACCACCAGGGTCCGCGCGGCAGCCAGCGGCTCGGCCGCGTTGAGGACGTGGCCCACCAGCGTCCGGCCGAGCAGCGGGTGCAGGACCTTGGGCAACGAGGACTTCATCCGCTTGCCCTCACCGGCGGCGAGTACGACGACGGTACGGGTGTGGGGCTCGGGCACGACGTGGCTCCCGTCGGAACGCGGACAGTCTCGCGGCCATGCTAACCAGACAATCCGGCCTGTTCGGCAGGGGCACGAGGATCGGCAGTCACTGGTGCTTGCTGGGGTGCCTGGATTCGAACCAGGAGCTCAAGGCTCCAAAGGCCTGCGGGTTGCCGTTACCCCACACCCCATATACATGTCAAGCCGACAGGCCGCGTCAAACCATAGGAGCGCGTTCAGCCACGGACCGGAACAGCTCGGCGATCATACCTTCTATTCGCCAGTAGAGCTCGCGGCTCCGCGGCACATTGATCACGAGACAGCCTCGATACTCGTCACCGGCGTTTCGACGGACGGTGGCGGGGTTGTGCTTCTTCAGGTTCGCCCGGCGGAAGCGCTCGCGTGGTACGCCGAGCTCGGCCGCCCACCACTCGGCCGCCACGTCCGGATCGGCAGTCTCGTGGATGCTCACCCGGTAGGTCGGCACGGCGCGGTCGACCCCGCAGACTTCGAGGAAACGCAGGAAAAGGGCGTGCAGGCCCGGATCGCTGTTGACGAACTGAAGATGGTCATCGCGACGCCACGGCTTCGATTTGGTGCCCTCGCACCAGTAGATCGCCGCACCGAGGATGAGCAGATCACCAGCGCCACCGCCTCCGCACGCAGGTCGTCCTTTGCCCTGGGGCGTCGGACCCGGTCCGGCGCGGGGACGCCCCGCAGCATCTCGTAGATCCGGTTGCGGCCGAGGCCCGTGCGGGCCCGGATCTCCCGGACCGAGAGCTGCTCCTCGGTACGCAGTCGGCGCACTTCGGTGGCGTCGATACCAGTCATGTGGTGCAGGTTAGGACGAGCGTGCGACACGTCAGGCATCCATTCGCGCCGCTGTCTGATGCGATCTTCCGAGCCCTTAAGTTACGGTGACGTAGGCGTAGATTGCAGACCGATCGACCCCTGCGAGGTGCCATGTCCGCCGCCGTTCTCGACCCGCAACCGACCAGCCCCAAGCCCCTCACCCAGGGCACCCAGTCACGCGGCATTCTGATCGCGCTGTGGTCCTTCGTGGTGATCCCGTTCGCGGCGCTGATCGCCGCCGTGCCGGTGGCCTGGGGTGGCTGGCTCAGCTGGGTCGACGTGGGCATCGCGGCCTTCTGGTACGTGGTGTCGGGCCTGGGCATCACGGTCGGCTACCACCGCTACTTCACCCACGGCTCGTTCAAGGCGAAGCGGTGGCTGCGCATCGCGATGGCCGCCTCGGGCTCACTCGCCGTGCAGGGCGAGATCATCCAGTGGGTCGCCGACCACCGGCGGCACCACGCCTTCTCGGACCTGGAGGGGGACCCGCACTCGCCGTGGCGGTTCGGCACCACCGTGCGGGGTCTGATCAAGGGCCTGTTCCACGCGCACATGGGCTGGCTGTTCGGCCGGGAGTTGTCCAACCGGGAGCGCTTCGCGCCGGATCTGGTGGCCGACCGGGACATCCGGCGGATGGACCGGTTCTTTCCGGTGCTGGTGATCGTCTCGGTGCTCGGGCCGGCGGCGATGGGCTGGCTGTTGACGTGGTCCTGGCAGGGGGCGTTGACCGCGCTGTTCTGGGCCGGCCTGGTCCGCATCTCGTTGCTGCACCACGTCACCTGGTCGATCAACTCGGTGTGCCACGTGTACGGGGAGCGGCCGTTCATGATGCGCCACGGCGACCGGGCGGCGAACTTCTGGCCCCTGGCGCTGGTGTCCTTCGGGGAGAGCTGGCACAACCTGCACCATGCCGATCCGACGAGCGCCCGGCACGGTGTCCTGCGGGGGCAGATCGATATCTCGGCCCGGGTGATCTGGCTGTTCGAGAAGGTCGGCGCGGCGTGGGACGTGCGCTGGCCGAAGCCGGAACGGATCGCGGCGAAGCTGGCCAAGCCGGCGGCCCAGCGGTAACCGGGCGGCCAACCCGCAAGTTACCTGGCAGTATGTTCGGGTGACCGGGCGGAAAACAGGCAGCATCCCACGACAGGGCGTCACTGAGCGCCAGCGAGGTGACGAGATGGCCGAGACTCCCCACGTGGAGGGCGGCAAGCGGCGGCGGGCGGTGCCCGCCGCCGCAGTCAAGCCGACGTCCCGGGTACGCATGTCCGCCGCTCAGCGTCGCGAGCAGTTGATCTCGATTGGCCGGCAGATCTTCGCCGAGCGCGGCTTCGACGCCACCTCCATCGAGGAGGTGGCGTCGCGTGCGAAGGTTTCCAAGCCGGTGGTCTACGAACACTTCGGCGGCAAGGAAGGGCTCTACGCGGTGGTGGTGGACCGGGAGGTCCGGTCCCTGCTGGACCGGATCACCACGGCGCTGACGGCAGGTCATCCGCGGGAGTTGCTGGAGCAGGCCGCGCTGGCCCTGCTCGGTTACATCGAGGAGGAGACCAGCGGGTTCCGGGTGCTGGTACGGGAGTCGCCGGTGCTCTCGGCGACCGGCAACTTCAGCAGCGTGATGAACGACGTGGCGCACCAGGTGGAGCACATTCTCGGCGCGGAGTTCTCCAGTCGCGGCTACGACCCGAAGCTGGCGGAGTTGTACGCGCAGGCGCTGGTGGGCATGGTCGCGTTGACCGGCCGGTGGTGGTTGGAGGTGCGGAAGCCGCGCAAGGAGACGGTGGCCGCGCACCTGGTCAATCTCTCCTGGAACGGGTTGTCGCATCTGGAGGCCAAGCCGGGTCTGATCACCGCAGGCGGTCGCTGACCCGCCGGCGATCCTCCTCGAACACGCTCAGCGGCGGTGGATCTCGGCGACCGGGTGGTTCCGGCGGCTCCGCTCGGCCTCGGCGTCCTCATGCGGGCCGACCTTGTCGTAGAGGCCGGTGCCGAGCAGGATCAGCCCGAAGAGCATCGAGACGACCACCGTCGACATGGAGAAGTTCAGGAAGTTGGCGTCGGTCTGGAGCACCGACATCATCAGGATGCTGGTGACCAGGAAGACGGCTCCGGCGGTGAGGTTCATGTAGTGGCCCAGGTTGGTTCGCTGGGACGCCCCGATGATGAGCACGATGCCGAAGGCGACGGAGGCCAGCGAGAAGGCCAGGTTGGTGCGGAGGCCGAGAGCCCAGTCGCCGTTCCGGCCGAACAGCGGATCGCCCCAGGTGAGCGCAGTCCCCCAGACGCCGAAGATCAGGATGTAGAGCCCGACCAGACCGGACAGCGCCCGGTAGAACGGCCGCGCCGGATGGTTGACCGGAAAATGCGGCATCGACTCCTCCACGCAAAGCGGGACAACAACGACATTGTCCCGCAACCACGCAGCCCACGCCCCCCAAACGCCAAGATCCCCCGCTTCCGGCCGGGCGCTCCGGACGGATGCGCAACCCCGACAGGTTTTCGCCGGAGCCCGACCCGCGCAGGGATCAAGCCTGACCGCCCGGAGCGGGTCGGGCTCCGGCGAAAACCCCAAACCGGAACCAGAAAGCAAAACCTCAGAGCACGAGCCGAGCCTTCTGCCACGCCTCGTGCTCGTCGTCGCTGCCGACCTTGCCGTACATTCCGGCCATCAGCAGCACCAGGCTGAGCAGCATCTGGACGATCACCGTGGCGACGCTCAGGTTGAAGATGTTGGCCTCGGTCCGGATGAAGGCGAGGCCCGCCAGGCTGACCGCCATGATCAGGTACGCCGACCACTGGTTGATCAGCACGTCGAGGTTGCGCCCGATGGCGGTGCCGGCCAGCACGATCGCGCCGACCACGATGTTGAACAGGGAGAAGCCGAGGTTGGTGCCCTGCCCCAGGGCCTGGGTGTCGCCCTGGCCGAAGAAGGGCTCGCCGGTGCTGGTCAGGAGGCCGATCACACCGAAGGCCACCAGGTACAGACCGATCAGCCCGCCGATCGCCCGGTAGATCGGCCGCGCGGGGTGGTTGACGGGGGTGTGGGCCATGTCTGTGTCTCCAACGCCGTTGGTTGAGGGTCGACGGCGATTCTCCCGCATCCGGTTGTGTGACGCCGCACACGGGGTCCCGGCACGCCACGCCGGGTGGCGTGCCGGTCGGGGGTGGGCGGGTCAGCTCGCGGGGATCTCGTCGGCCAGGGTGAGCCAGGCCTGCTCGGCCTCCTCCCGCTCGCCGCGTACCTGGGTTAGCTGGGCGTCCAGCTCGGCCACCCTGGTGTAGTCGGTGGCGTTCGCGGCGAGCTGGTCCAGCAGCGCGGCTTCCTTCTGTTCCAGCTTGCCGACCTGCCGTTCGAGCCGGGACAGTTCCTTGCGGGCCTGCCGGGCCTCGGCGGCGCTCATCCCGCCGGAGGCCGGGACGCTGGTCGGTGCCGCGGGTGCCGGGGTACGGTCGAGCCCCGGTCGGTCGTTGACCCGGGCGAGGTATTCGTCGACACCGCCGGGCAGGTGCACCAGCCGGCCGTCGCCGAACATGCCGTACGCCGAGTCGGTCACCCGCTCGATGAGGTAGCGGTCGTGGCTGGCCACCACGATCGTGCCGGGCCAGGAGTCGAGCAGGTCCTCCAACGCGGCGAGGGTGTCGGTGTCGAGGTCGTTTGTGGGTTCGTCGAGCAGCAGCACGTTCGGTTCGCCGGCCAGCAGTCGCAGCATCTGGAGCCGACGCCGCTCGCCGCCGGAGAGGTCGCCGACCGGGGTCCAGAGGCGCCGGTCGTCGAAGCCGAACACCTCGGCGAGCTGGGCGGCGGAGATCTCCCGATCGCCGAGGCGGACCCGCCGGGCGACCTCCTCGACGGCTTCGAGGACACGCAGGTCGCTGGGCAGTTCGGCGAGTTCCTGGGAGAGGAAGGCGGGCCGTACGGTGCTGCCGGTGACCAGCCGCCCGCTGTCGGGGCGGGTGACGCCGGCCAGCATCCGTAGCAGGGTGGTCTTGCCCGCGCCGTTGGCGCCGAGGATGGCGACCCGGTCGCCGGGGCCGACCTGCCAGGTGGCGTCGTCGAGGATGGTCTTGGGACCGGCGTGCAGCCGGACGTGCTCCAGGTCGTACACCTGCTTGCCGAGCCGGGCGGTGGCGAGCCGTTGCAGCGACATGGCGTCGCGCGGCGGCGGCACGTCGGCGATGAGGGCGTTGGCAGCGTCGATGCGGAACTTCGGCTTCGAGGTGCGGGCCGGGGGGCCACGGCGCAGCCAGGCGATTTCCTTGCGGAGCAGGTTCTGCCGGCGGGCCTCGGTGGCGGCGGCGATTCGTTCCCGCTCGGCGCGGGCGAGGATCCAGGCGGCGTAGCCACCCTCGTAGGCGTGGACGGTCTGGTCGGCGACTTCCCAGGTGGTGGTGCAGACGGCGTCGAGGAACCAGCGGTCGTGGGTGACCACGACCAGGGCACCCTTGCGGCTGAGCAGGTGCCGGGCCAGCCAGTCGACGCCACTGACGTCGAGGTGGTTGGTGGGCTCGTCGAGGATGAGCAGGTCGGCTTCGCGGACCAGCAGCGCGGCCAGTGCCACCCTCCGGCGCTCGCCACCGGACATCGGCCCGACCGGGGCGTCGAGGCCCAGGTGCGGCATGCCGAGCCCGTCGAGGATGGCGCGTACGCCGGCGTCGCCGGCCCATTCGTGCTCCGCGCCCATGCTCTCGGCGAGCCACTCGGTGCCGAGGACGACGTCCCGGACGGTGGCCTCGGGGCTGAGGGTGAGATTCTGTGGCAGCCAGGCGACGCGCAGGTCGCGGCGGTGGGTGACTCGGCCGTCGTCGGGCTGCTCGGTGCGGGTCAGCATCCGTAGCAGGGTGGACTTGCCGGCGCCATTGAGCCCGACGACGCCGATCCGATCGGCGTCCTCCAGGCCGAGCGAGACATCGGTGAGCAGTGGCCCGGCCGCGCCGTAGCCCTTGGACACCCGGTCCAGGTTGACGATGTTGGCCACGTACCCACCTTTCATGATCAAGGCGTCCCGGTGCCGGCTGGCACCTGGGGACGCCTGTCGTTCCAGGGTACGCGGAGCATCCCCACCCTCCGGCGCCCGAGGGCGGTCCGTCGGCGTCAGCTGACGCGGGCGCCGTGTACCGGGCCGTGGGCGACGCGGGCCTGTCGGCACACCCCGGCGGCCTCCAGTTCGGCGGCGACGCGTTCGGCGTCGGCGGCGTCGGCGGTGAGGAACACGCAGGTGGGTCCCGAGCCGGAGACGATGCCGGCCAGCGCCCCGGCCGCCTCGCCGGCCTTCAGGGTGTTCGCCAGCGACGGTCGCATGGCCAGGGCGGCGTCCTGGAGGTCGTTGCCGAGGGTCGGTGCGAGCACCCGGGGGTCGCGCTGCCGCAGTGCGGCGAGCAGGCCGTCGGTGCTGCCCAGCGGCGGACCGGCGGCACCTGTCTCGCGGAGCCGGTCGAGTTCCCGGTACGCCTGTGGGGTGGACAGGCCGCCGTCGGCGATGGCGACCACCCAGTGCCAGGAGGTGGGTCGGGCCAGCACCGGGCTGACCGCCTCACCCCGGCCGGTGCCCAGCGCGGTACCGCCGTGGATCAGGAAGGGCACGTCCGAGCCGAGGTCGGCGGCGATGCTCGCCAACTCGTCACGGGACAGGCCGGTGCCCCACAGGGCGTCGCAGGCGACCAGGGCGGCGGCGGCGTCGGCGCTACCGCCGGCGAGCCCACCGGCCAGCGGGATCTGCTTGCGCAGGTGCAGCCGGGCATGCGGCATCACGCCGGCGTATCCGGCGAGGGCGTGCGCCGCCCGGATGATCAGGTTGGAGTCGTCGAGGGCGAGTTCTCCGGTGCCCTCGCCCTCCATGGTGAGCGTCAGCGTGTCGCCGCGTCGGGCGGTCAGCTCGTCGTAGATCGAGATCGCGTGGTAGACGGTGTTCAGCTCGTGGTAGCCGTCCCGGCGCAGCGGGCCGACCCCCAGATGCAGGTTGACCTTGGCGGGCACCCGTACCCGGACCGGACCGGTCGCCCCGCGCGGCTCGTCATCCTCCGGACGCCAGGCCTCGGTCACGGGGTGATGTCCCGGATGGGCAACCGCACGTCGAACGGCTTGGTCACGATCAGCTCCTCGGCGGAGTCGGCGACCAGCTCGTAGCGGCCGTCGACAAGGTCGTACGCGTACACGTGCACGGGATTCTGCTCGATCCGCCAGTAATGCGGAATCCCGGCGTCGGCGTAGTCGGCGGGCTTCTCGTCGGCGGGCACGGGCTCAGCCTACTGGGCTGCCGGGGTACGGCTCGGGGCCGACGCGGCCACGGCGGCGAACTGCTCGACGGTGAGTGACTCGCCACGTGCTCCGGGGTCGACGCCGGCCGCGATGAGCGCGGCGGCGGCCCGGTCGGCGCCGCCGGCCCAGCCGGCCAGGGCGGCGCGCAGGGTCTTGCGTCGCTGCGCGAAGGCGGCGTCCACCACCGAGAAGACCTGCTCCCGGGGAACGTCGGTGCGGGGCGGCTCGCGGCGGGTGAAGGCGACCAGACCGGAGTCGACGTTGGGCACCGGCCAGAACACGTTCGGCGGCACCTTCCCGGCGGCACGGGCGTGGGCGTACCAGGCGAGCTTGACCGACGGTATGCCGTACACCTTGGAGCCGGGACCGGCGACGAGCCGGTCGGCGACCTCCTTCTGCACCATCACCAGGCCATGCCGGAGGCTGGGCAGCTCGGCGAGCAGGTGCAGCACCACGGGTACGGCGACGTTGTAGGGCAGGTTCGCCACCAACGCGGTGGGCGCCGGGTCGGCCAGGTCGGCGGCGGTGACCCGCAGGGCGTCGGCGTGGTGCACGCTGAGCCGTTCGGCGGACGGGCCGGCGTGCCGGGCTGCGGTGCCGGCGAGCGCACCGGCCAGCGTGGCGTCGATCTCGACGGCGTGCACGTGGGTGGCGGCGGGCAGCAGGGCGAGGGTGAGTGAACCCAACCCGGGGCCGACCTCCAACGCCACGTCGTCGGGGGCGAGCCCGGCGGTGGCGACGATCCGGCGGACGGTGTTGGGGTCGTGCACGAAGTTCTGGCCGAGCTTCTTGGTGGGTGCGACGCCGAGCCGGGCGGCGAGGTCCCGGATCTCCGCCGGGCCGAGCAGGTCTGCGGCCATAACCCGACAGCGTACGGGTCAGCCGCCGATGCCAGCCGGGTGCCAGGGACCGAAGGCCCGTTCCCCGGTGGCCGAGATGGCGGCGCAGAGTTCGTCGAGGTCGGCGCCGGTGGCAACGGCCAGCGCCCGGACGGTCAGCGGGATCAGGTACGAGGCGTTGGGCCGGCCACGGTGCGGGACGGGGGTGAGGTACGGCGCGTCGGTCTCCACCAGGATCTGGTCCAGCGGGGTCAGCGCGGCAGCCTCCCGCAGCGCCCCGGCACTGGCGAAGGTGACCGTGCCGGCGAAGCTGAGCAGGTAGCCCCGGCGGACGCACTCGGCGGCGAACTCGGCGTCGCCGGAGAAGCAGTGCATCACCACCGTGTCCGGTGCGCCCTCGTCGTCGAGGATGCGCAGCACGTCGGCATGCGCGTCCCGGTCGTGGATCACCAGCGTCCGGCCGTACCGCTTGGCGATGGCGATGTGCGCCCGGAAGCTCTCCTCCTGCGCGGCGCGGCCCTCGTCACCGGTGCGGTAGCGGTCCATTCCGGTCTCACCGACACCGCGGACCCGCTCCTGACCGGCCAGCGCCTCGATCTCGCGCAGGGCGCCGTCGAGGTCGGCCAGCCGGGGCGCCTCGTTGGGGTGCAGCGCCACCGTGGCCAGTACCGCCGGGTATCTGCCGGCCACCTCGGCGCCCCAACGGGAGGAGGCGACGTCCACACCGACCTGCACCAGCCGGTCCACCCCCACGGCGGCGGCGACGTCGATGGCCGCCGCGACCGGGTCGGCGGCGTCGCCACCACCGGGTATCCCGGCCTCGTTGACGGTGATGTCGAGGTGGGTGTGGCTGTCCAGCACCGGTCGGGGCAGCGGCTCGGGTGCGGGTGGAAACTCTCCGGCGCGGCGGGCCGCACGCTGGCTACGGGACTCGGTCGGTTCGCTCATCTCCTCGACAGGATCACACACCGGACGAGTCCACCCGGAAGCCACCCGGAGTTCACCTCGGCTACGCCCCGCGCCCCTACCGTCGCGGAGTGGACGCGCGAAGCGAGCTTTCCCGGCCCGGCGGTACGGCGCCGGAGCGGACCGGTCTGCGGGTGGCGTTCGGCGGCGCGGTGTACCCGGCCGAGGAGATCGCCCGAGGTGCGGCGTACGAGTTGTTCAGCGCCGCCGAGGTGGCCGGTTTCGAATGGGCGCCCCGGGTGAACTCGGCGCTGCCGTGGCGGCGGTTCGTGCACGTCACCGAGGTCGGCGCCGTGTACGGGGGGACCGCTCAGGCCGAGGATCCGGAGCTGCCCCTGCTGGTGCCGTTGCATCGCGAGCGGGGTTGGTCGGAGGTGCACCGGCTCGCCCAGCAGCCGGCCGGCGCGGACGACCCGCTGATCACGGCGGTACGCGCCTCGGCCGGCGTACGGCGGGGCACCCGGATGATGAAGATCCTCTCCGCCCGGCAGCTCGCCGGCTACGTACGCGGCTGGCTGCCGCACGGGTTCTGCTACCGGGAACACGACGTGGCGCATCTGCGTACCCCGACGACGACGAGTGTGCTGCGTACGGACGGCGGGGACGGGCGGGACGGTGCGGACGTGACGTACGCGTTGCGCTGGCGTGCCGCCGACCCGGGCGACTACGACGTGCCGGCGGGCGCGGCGTACCGCGGGTTGGCGGCGCTGGGTGCCCGGGACCGGTTGGGCCCGGCGGTGCTGGGTACCGGCTTCACGCCGAGCAGTCACCACCTGATCCCCGAGTTCGTCACTCGGGACTTCGCCGACCTGCCGATGCCCGCGAACGCCACCCTGCTGGCCTACCCGGCGGAGGGCCTGGAGGTGGTGCTCTACGCCTACCAGGCCGAGCAGCGGGGCTGGCTCCGGATGGTCGGGCCGCAGTGGCGACACCTGCTCGCCGCGGTGCCGGGTCTGTCGCCGGATCAGGAGTACGTGCCGACCGGCGAGGCGCCGCGTTCGACCCGGCTGGTGGGCACGTACGCGGGCGGGGAGTACGAGGCGGTCGCCGACCTGCCCGGCGATTTCCGGGTGCTGGCGCTGACCAGGGCCGCCCGCTACCCGGTCGACGGGGTGAGCCGACGGTTGCGGCTGGCCGCCTGGCGGGGGGTGCCGTGTCTGGTGTTGCGTGAGGAGGCGGGCTGGCTGCGGTTGCGGCTGCGACGTCCGGATCCGGACGCGGTCGCTGCGGTCGGCGCACAGTGTCACGAACGGGGCGTGTACGAGACGTGGGCCCCGGGCGGTGAGGTCACCGACGACCAGGTGGTGGACCACCCGTATCTCCTCTGACCTGGTCTGTCGGGTGGGGTGGCGCAGGAATATCGGATGCCCGCCGGGGAAGCCTCGGTTTCCCACCCTGACAGGAGGACGAGATGCCCTTCATCACCGTCGGCACGGAGAACTCCGCGCCCATCGACCTGTACTACGAGGACCATGGGTCGGGTCAGCCGATCGTGCTGATCCACGGATTCCCCTTCAACGGGGCGACCTGGGAGAAGGTCTCCGGACCGCTGCTCGACGCCGGATACCGGGTGATCACGTACGACCGGCGCGGCTACGGCAACTCGGCACAGCCGGCGTTCGGGTACGACTACGACACCTTCGCCGCCGACCTCGACGTGCTGATGACGGAGCTGGATCTGCGTGACACGATCCTGGTCGGCCACTCGATGGGTACCGGCGAGGTGACCCGCTACCTGGGCGCGTACGGCTCGGATCGGGTGGAACGGGCGGTGCTGCTGGCACCGCTGGCACCGTATCTGCGGAAGGCACCGGACAACCCCGAGGGTGTCGAGGCGAGCCTCTTCGAGGGGTTCAAGCAGGCGATCACGCAGGACCGGTTCGCCTACCTCACGCAGTTCTGCAACAACTTCTTCAACTACGACGAGAACAAGGGCAGGCTGGTCAGCGAGGAGGCGTACCGGGCGCACTGGAACATCGGGGCGATGGCCTCCGCCAAGGCCACGCACGACAGCGTGGATGCCTGGGGTACGGACTTCCGGGCCGACGTGTCCCGGATCGACGTGCCGGTGCTGATCGTGCAGGGCGACAAGGACAACGTGCTGCCGTACCCGAAGACCGGCCAGCGGTTGCAGCCGATGCTCGCCGACAGCCGCTTGATCACCCTCAAGGGCGCACCGCACGGTACCCCGTGGACCAACGCCGACGAGGTGAACAAGGCGATCATGGAGTTCATCGGCTCGCCGGCCATGGCCCGCGCCTGACGCAGGCCGAGCCGACGTCCGGCGCGTACCGCCGACGGACGCGCGGCCAGCGACTCACGCCACGGACGCGACCCCGAGCGGGTCGCGCCCGTCGCGCGGACGACCGGACCGTCAGCCTTCGAGCCGGGCCAGTTCCTCGTCGACGATCGAGGGGTCGAGCTTGCGGAAGACCGGCTTGGGCGCCGCGAGCGCCCGGCCCACCACGAGCGGTACCGACTCCCATCTCGCGCCCTGGGTGTAGTCACCGGTCAGCACCGGGTACCCGGGCCCGGCGTCGAGGTCGGCGACCTCCTCGATCACCGGCATCGGTGCGTGCACCCCGGTGCCGCCGAGCAGTTCGTGGATCTTCTGCGCGGAGTGCGGCAGGAACGGGGTGAGCAGCGTGTTGGCGTCGCTGACCACCTGGAGGGCGACGTGCAGGATGGTGCCCATCCGGGGCTTGGCGGCCTCGTCCTTGAGCTTCCACGGCGCCTGCTCGGAGAGGTACCTGTTGGCCTCGGCGACCACCTTCATCGCTTCGCCGATGGCCTGCTTCTGCCGGTGTCTGGCGATCAGGTCGCCGACCGTGCCGAAGCCGGCGCGTGCCACGGCCAGCAGCGCCTCGTCGGCCTCGGTGAGCCCGTCCGGGCCGATCGGTGGGATCTCGCCGAAGTTCTTCGCCGCCATCGAGATGGACCGGTTGACCAGGTTGCCCCAGCCGGCGACCAGTTCGTCGTTGTTGCGGCGCAGAAACTCGGCCCAGGTGAAATCGGTGTCGTTGTTCTCCGGCCCGGCCACCGCGATGAAGTAGCGCAACGCGTCGGCGTCGTACCGCTGGAGGAAGTCCCGGACGTAGATGACCACCCGGCGCGAGGACGAGAACTTGCGTCCCTCCATGGTCAGGAACTCGCTGGAGACCACCTCGGTGGGCAGGTTGAGCCGTCCGAGCTGGCCTGGTTCGCCGCCCCGGCTGCCCTCGCCGGAGTAGCCGGACAGCAGCGCGGGCCAGATCACCGAGTGGAAGACGATGTTGTCCTTGCCCATGAAGTAGTAGGACTGCGAGTCCTTTCCCTCACCATCGGTGGACCACCACTTCCGCCAGGCCTCCGGGTCGCCGGTGCGGCGGGCCCACTCGATGGACGCGGACAGGTAGCCGATGACGGCGTCGAACCACACGTAGATCCGCTTGTCGGTGCGCTCACGCCAGCCGTCGAGCGGGATCGGTACCCCCCACTCCAGGTCGCGGGTGATGGCCCGGGGGTGCAGATCGTCAAGCAGGTTCCGGGAGAAGCGCAGCACGTTCGGGCGCCAGCCCTCCCGGGTGTCCAGCCACTGCCGCAGCACGTCGGCCAGGGCGGGCAGGTCGAGGAAGAAGTGCTCGGTCTCGACGAACTCCGGCGTCTCCCCGTTGATCTTCGAGCGGGGGTTGATCAGGTCGATCGGGTCGAGCTGGTTGCCGCAGTTGTCGCACTGGTCGCCACGGGCACTGTCGTAGCCGCAGATCGGGCAGGTGCCCTCGATGTACCGGTCGGGCAAGGTCCGTCCGGTGGACGGCGAGATGGCCCCCATGGTGGTCTTCGGCACGATGTATCCGTTGCGGTACATCCCCTCGAACAGCTCCTGCACCACGGAGTAGTGGTTGCCGGTGGTGGTACGGGTGAACAGGTCGTAGGAGAGGCCGAGGCCGTGCAGGTCCTCGACGATCACCCGGTTGTACCGGTCGGCCAGTTCCCGCGGCTTGAGCCCTTCGGCGTCGGCCTGCACCTGGATCGGGGTGCCGTGCTCGTCGGTGCCGGAGACCATGAGCACGTCGTGGCCGGCCATCCGCATGTACCGGGCGAAGACGTCGGAGGGAACGCCGAAACCGGAGACGTGGCCGATGTGGCGCGGACCGTTGGCGTACGGCCAGGCCACTGCCGCGAGAACGTAACTCATGGACAGAAAGCCTAGTGACCCCCGCGAGGTGACCGCGAACCAATAGGGGTCCCCGGTCGGCCCGAGGACCGAACCGCCGTCGGCAAATAGTCCGAATTGTCGTCGACACGCTGCCTGAGCTGCCTGATCAACCACCCTCACGGGTGTCCAATGAACGCGTGACTGGCAGCCGAGCCGCCCGAGACCACTCCGACGGCCCTCTCCCCGACGCCGGGTCGGATTCCACCGCGGCGGCGCCGCGCACCCAGACGGTGGCTCCCCAGCCCCGCGCGGTGCCCTCGGCGGCACCCGAGGGTGCGGCCGGCGCGACCGGGCCGGACCGGGCCGATCCCGCCACCGTCGAGTCACGAAGCGGAGGCGAGGTGGAGCCGACGACCGGCGCACCGGTGGACACGCTGCCGCGGCGGGTCCCGGTCCGGCCTGCCGGGCGTCGGGGCCGCCGGCACCGGACGCGCGACGACGGTACGCCGGACGAGGACACCTTCTGGGCACCGATCGAGCAGGTGCACTGGGACGGCACGCCGGTGCGGCAGGAGGAGCCCGGCGACGTCGATCCGTGGTGGAAGCGGTTCCGACCGGTACTGCGGCGCCGGGAACGGAGCAGCCATCCGCCGGATCCCCTGGCGGGGTTGTCCGTGTTGATCGGGTTGAGCCTCGCGGCGGCCTTCTTCGCCTGGGTCAGCGCCGGCCCGCTCTGGCTCGCCGTGGGGCATGCGACCTCCGGCACGGTGGTTGTCACCAGGTGCACCGGCGACGGCCTGACCCAGCGGTGCCGGGGCATCTTCACGGCGACGGAGGAGGAGTTCCGGATCCACGGCGTACGGGTCAGCGGGGTATCCCGGGACCGTGCCGTGCCCGGTTCGGCCCTGCCCGCCCGGGTGACCGGCCCGGACGGACACGTCGCGTACGCCGACCGCGGGGTGGGCGCTCAGCTGCGCTGGCTGCTCGGGGTGCTCGGGGTGCTCGGCTGCGCGGTGGGCATCGCCCGCTGGACCGGTGCGACCCGGCTGCCCGATCCGGCTGAGCGGCGTTGGGCGGTCGCCGCCTCGCTGGCCGGCCCGCTGCTGACCGCCCTCGGCTTCCTGATCGCCGCCTGGTAGCACCCAGGTTCACTGGTGCACGAGCGCGTAGACGTCGCGCCGGCGCAACCCGTACTCGGCCGCGACGTCAGTGATCGCGTCCCGGCGACTCCGGCCCGCCGCCTCCCGCTCGGCCACCGCTGCGCGCAGCGAGTCGTCGTCGGGACGGACGGCAGGTGCGGCGGGCGCGCCGGCCACCACGAGCGTGATCTCGCCGCGCGGGTCGCCGTCGGCGGCCCACCGGGCCAGCTCACCGAGCGGGCGACGCAGCACCTCCTCGTAGGTCTTGGTCAGCTCCCGGCAGAGTGCGGCGGGCCGGTCGGCGCCGAACGCGGCGGCCAGGTCGGTCAACGCGGCGGCGATCCGGTGCGGCGCTTCGAAGAGGACCAGCGTCCGTTCCTCGGCGGCCAGTGCCCGCAGCCGGGCGCGCCGGGCGCCGGGGGCACGGGGCAGGAACCCCTCGAAGCAGAACCGGTCGCAGGGCAGTCCGGACAAGGCGAGGGCGGTGGTGACGGCACTGGGACCGGGCGCGGCGGTGACCGGCACCCCGGCGTCCAGGGCGGCGCGGACCAACCGGTAGCCGGGATCGGAGACGCTCGGCATGCCGCCGTCGGTGATCAGCGCGACCACGTATCCCGCGGTGAGCACGTCGACCAGTTCCGGGGTACGCCGCTCCTCGTTGCCCTCGAAGTACGAGACGATCCGACCGGCGATGGTCACGTCGAGGTCGCGGGCGAGCCGGTTCAGCCGACGGGTGTCCTCGGCGGCGACCACGTCGGCCACGGCGAGGGTGTCCCGCAGTCGGCCGGAGGCGTCGGCGGGGTTGCCGAGCGGCGCGCCGAGCAGAATCAGGCGACCGTTTTCGGACATTCCACCCACAGCAGCGCACTCCTTCATCGACGGGTGTACCGGATATGGGGACGACAGGCGCCACCGACCCCCTTGGCAGCCTACGATCGCCGGGTGACGAGTGCGTCGACAGCACAGAGCGCGAGCCCCGACCAGCCCGCGGAGCCGGGCGCGGCCACAGCCACCGCCCCCGGTCCGGCGAGGGGTGGCGTACCGGCGGCGATCCGCCGCCGGCTGGCCACCGTCGAAGCCGGGCTGGACGACCGTTCGTGGCTGGCCACGGCGGTGGTCGTGGTCATCGCGGCGGTTCTCCGGTTCGCGAATCTCAGCCATCCGCCGGGCAAGATCTTCGACGAGGTCTACTACGCCCGGGACGGCTGGGGGCTGATCGACAAGGGCGTGGAGTGGAACTACACGAACAACGCCCCGTCGTACGTGGTCCACCCGCCGCTGGGCAAGTGGTTGATCGGCTTCGGCGAGTGGGCCTTCGGCTACAGCGACGCCGAGCACGGCATCTCGGTACCCGGTCACCTGTTCACCACCGCGCCGGAGTTCGGCTGGCGCTTCTCGGCGGCCCTGATGGGCACCCTGTCGGTGCTGTTGCTGGTCCGCATCGGCCGCCGGATGTTCCGCTCCACGGTGCTCGGCTGCGCCGCCGGCCTGCTGCTCGCGGTCGACGGATTCCACCTGGTGCTCTCGCGCACCGCGCTGCTCGACATCTTCCTGCTCTTCTTCATCCTGGCCGCCTTCGGCGCGCTGGTGCTGGACCGGGACGCGACCCGCCGCCGGTGGGCCCGGGCACTGGAGTCCGGGCTGGATCCGACCGCCCGGGGGCGTGCCGGCCGCCCGCCCGGCGGCTGGCGGAACTGGCCCTGGTGGCGGCTGGCGACCGGGGTGCTGCTCGGTTGCGCCTTCGCGGTGAAGTGGAGCGCGCTGTTCTTCGTACCCGTCTTCGCGCTGCTGATGCTCCTCTGGGACGTCGGCGCCCGACGGTCGGCCGGGGTACCCCGACCGTGGCGGGACACCCTGCTCGACGGCGTGCCCTGGATGGTGCTCGCCGGTCTGCTGATGGCGGTGACCTACGTCGCGACGTGGTCCGGTTGGTTGTTCAGCCAGGAGGGCTACTACCGGCTCGCCGAGCGGTACCCGGACGCCGGGCTCAGCGACGCGCCCATCGTCGGTCCGCTGTGGAACCTGATCCAGTACCACCAGGCGGCACTGGGCTTCCACAGCCAGCTCGATGATCCGCACAAGTACCAGTCGTGGCCGTGGCAGTGGCTGCTGCTGGGTCGGCCGGTGGCGTTCCACTGGACCGGCGAGGGCCCCTGTGGCGCGGCGAGCTGCGCCGAGGAGGTGCTGCTGCTGGGTACCCCGCTGCTGTGGTGGTCGTTCCTGCCCGCGCTGGTGGCGCTGGTCTGGCTCGGCCTGGCCCGGCGGGACTGGCGGGCCGGCGCGATCCTGCTCGCCGTGGCGGCCGGGCTGCTGCCCTGGTTCTGGTTCGCCCTCGACGGCCGGACGATGTTCTCCTTCTACGCCGCGCCCACGGTGCCGTTCCTGGTGCTCGCCGTGGTCTACGTGCTCGGTGCGATCGCCTCGCCGGCGGGGCCGAGCGGCACCCAGGCCGTGACCGGTGCCGACGAGGAGGCGAGCCGGGACCGCCGGCTGGTCGGCGGGGTGATCGCCGGGGCGTACGTGGCGCTTGTCGTCCTCTGCTTCGCGTACTTCTACCCGATCTTCGTGGGCCTGGTGTTGCCGTACGAGGACTGGTCGGCGCGGATGTGGTTGGACGGCCGCTGGATCTGACACCACGGAGGGCCCGCACGCCGAGGCGTGCGGGCCCTCCGTCGGGAAATAGGACGCGCCCCGATCGCCTGCCACGGGGGAAGCGGGCGATTGGGGCGCGCACCAGCAGCTTAACCACCAGCGACCGAGGGCACAACGGGGCGGCGTGGGTCAGATTTCCGACGAATGCCGAATGCGACAAGAAGTCGCGGCCACCGTTGTCGCTGCGTGACTCCGCGCGGACTCTGCGCCGCCCCGGAGCCGCCGTCCGGCGGACGGCTGAACCGATCCGTGCAGCCGCTCAGCCACGCGTGGCATCGCCCGTCATCGAAGCGCCGTCGGTCGGGGCGATCGTCCGGACGAGAAGTCAGTGTCGTCTCGGGCGGCGCGGCAACCAGCCGAAGAACCGGTCCTGCAATGACGTCGACCCGACGACATGCAGGTCCTCGGCGGCTGCGGCGAGACAGGCACCCAGGTAGACACTGAGCATCGCCCGATCCACGCCGTACTCGGTCAGCAACTGCTCCCGTTTGGGCGCGCAGGGCCACTCGGCGCCACAGGTGCCACACGTCCATTCGGGGGTCAGCGGGGCGTGCTCGCCCACCCGCTCGGGGGACGCGGCTCCGTCCGCCTCCGCCACCGTGACACCCGAGCGATCCGTAACACCCGTCATCGCGCTCCTCTCCGCCTCCACCGGTGACGGCGGGCCTGCCGCCCACCGCCGGGTCGAACATGCCCGTGCGCATCTACAGCGTCCGGGAACGCTGCGGCGTTACGTCGTTGCGGTACGTTGACCAACCATGGCCGCCGCGACCCGCCCCAGGCAATGCATCAACCGGAAGCATCCATCGTCGCCGGTCGCTGGCACCGGTGCCACTGGCCGAAAGCACCATCCCGGAGCCGCAGGTGCGTGATCTGCTCCCACCCGCCGTCGCGGTGGCCGTGGCGGGTCCGGACGACTGGTCCGGTCGGTTGCACGCGGCCGAGGCGGCCTGTCTCGGGGACCGCGCGGTGGACAGCCGCCGCCGTGACTTCACCGCCGGTCGGATGTGCGCCCGCCGCGCCATGACCGCACTCGGCCTGCCGCCGGTCGCCGTACCGGCCGCCGCCGACCGTTCACCCGTCTGGCCGGCCGGCCTGGTCGGCACCATCACGCACACCCGCGGCTACTGCGCGGCAGCCGTTGCCCGTAGCGACGAGATCCGGGCGGTCGGCATGGACGCCGAGCAACACCGCGAACTCGGTGCGGGGGTACGCCGACTGATCTGCCTGCCCGAGGAGGACGAGCAGGTCGAACGGCTTCCCGCGGGCGTCCACTGGCCGGCGGTGATCTTCAGTGCGAAGGAAACCGTCTACAAGGTGTGGCATCCGATCGTCGGCAACTGGCTCGACTTCCACGACGCTCTGGTGCGCCTCGATCCCGACGCCGGGACGTTCACCGCGCGGATCTCACCCGCCCGGGTCGACGAGGCACCGGTCGACCACCCGCCCACGCTGATCAACGGTCGCTTCGCGGTCGACGCCGACCTCGTACGCACGGCCACCGCGCTCACCCCGCCGTAGCGACCGGCACCACGGCCGGATGATCAGTCCTGAGTGGACTTGTCTACACTCCGCCCGGTGATCAACAAGAGATGGTCGTCAGCCGTCCTCCTCGGGCTGCTGACGGCGACCACGCTGGCCGGCCCGGTGCCGGCACTCGCCGACGACCGGGCGGAACCGCCCACCGAGCCACCCCGGGTCCAGCTGGTACTGGACGTGAGCGGCTCGATGCGGGCCACCGACATCGACGGGCGCAGCCGGATCTCGGTTGCCCAGCAGGCGTTCGGCGAGGTGGTGGACGCCCTGCCCGACGAGACGCAGCTGGGCATCCGGGTGCTGGGCGCCACCTACCAGGGCAAGAACAAGCAGCAGGGCTGCCTGGACACCCAGCAGATCGTGCCGGTCGGTCCAGTCGACCGGACGCAGGCCAAGGCCGCCGTGGCGACTTTACGCCCGACCGGTTTCACCCCGGTCGGGCTCGCCCTGCGCGAAGCCGCCAAGGATCTCGGTACCGGCACCACCGCCCGCCGGATCGTGCTGATCACCGACGGCGAGGACACCTGCGCCCCGCCGGACCCCTGCCAGGTGGCCCGGGAACTGGCCGCCCAGGGCACCACGCTGGTGGTGGACACCCTCGGCCTCGCACCGGACGAGAAGGTGCGCCGGCAGTTGCTCTGCATCGCCGCCGCCACCGGCGGCACCTACACGGCCGCGCAGAGCGCCGAGGATCTGACCGACCGGCTGAAGCAGTTGGTGGACCGGGCCCGCGACACGTACGCCACCATCCCGGCGAAGGTCGACGGGACGGACACCTGCCCGGGTGCACCCCTGCTCTCCCCCGGTGTCTACACCGACCGGGAGACCTTCTCCGAACATCGCTGGTACCGGGTGCCGGTACGGCCGGGACAGGAGCTACGGGCCTCGGTCAGCGTCGCGCTCGACCGCCCGGTCAACCCCGACTACGGCGTACTGCTGCGGGCGACGACGGCCGACGGCCGGGAACTGGTCCGCGGGGTGGACGCCGGCAGCGGACGTACCGACGTGGTCTCCACCGGTCTGCGCTGGTCGGCTGGGGACGACGCCGAGCGGGCCGAGGGCACCGACCCGACTCCGACGGCCGGCGCGCCCTCGACCGTCACCACCGTCTGCCTGGTGGTCAGCAACATGTTCTCGCCCCGGGCGGGCACCGCCGCGGATCCGGGCATGCCCGTCGAGTTGACCGTCGACGTGGTCGCCGCGTCGTCCGCCCCGGACGGTCCGGACCTGGGCCGGGGCTGGGTGCTGCTGCTCCTGCTGGCCCTCGCCGGCCTGCTCACCGGGCTCGTCACCGGCCTGCTCACCCGCTGGTGGGTAGCCACCTGGAGGAACTGAGTGATGCGTATCCGTTGGGCAACCGCCGCCGCGCTGATCGCCGCCGGTGTCGCCCTGACCCCCGGCACCGCGCTCGCCGCGCCCACCCCTTCCCCCGGTGCCGTCACCGTCACCAGGGCCGGCACCTCGTATCTCACTGCCACCCCGGTCGCCGCCGGCCAACCCGTCCGGGTCGCCGCCTCGACCGGTGAATACCTCTACTGGTCGTTCCCAGCCGCTGCGGGTGAGATTCACGAGATCACCGCGACGGTCACCCTCGCGCAGAACCGCAACGGTCGATCCACCTGGAGCGTGGAGGTCTTCGACGGCCTGCGCCGCCGGCAGGCGTGCACGGCCGGCGCGCAGACGCCGACCGCTGACGCCTCGGCGCGTACCGTCGGCATCGGCTGCACGATGCGGCGGGTGCGCCCCTGGGCCGAGCCATGGTCCGGTGACCCGCTGCCCGGCACCTACTACGTGCGCCTGGCCGTGGTCGACGTGCCCGAGCCCGACCTCGGCCTACCGATCGACGTGGACCTGCTGGTATCGACCACCGACGACGCCGGCAGCTCCGCCGACGACGGCAGACTGGAGGCGGCGCTGGTGCCACCGACAAACGCCGGCACCGTCGTGGACGCCGAGCCGACGGTCGCACCGGAGAGCGACGGGGACGACGGCTGGAACCTGAGCCTCACCGGCTGGCTGCCCGAGGCCGGCTCCCGCTGGATCTGGACCACCGCCGGCGGGATGCTGGCCGCGGTCGCGGGCGTGGTCGGATTCGCCCTCACCCGCCGTCCCGCCATCAGGTGAGCCCCGCCGGCAGGTCGTGCTGAGGTGCCCAGACGACCTGCCGGCGGTCCCACCCAATCAGCCGTCGCCGGCAGCGGAACAGCGCCACCGCATCCGGAAGCGGTCGGCGGTGGCATCGGTGCGCAACGGTGCCCGGGCGGCGGGAGCGCCCGGGCACCGGCCGACGTCAGAGCCGGGCGAGGATCGTCCTCATGGTGTCGATCTCGGCCTGCTGCGTGGTGACGATCCGCTGCGCCAACGCTCTGGCGTCCGGGTTGGCACCCTGGGCGGCCTCCTCCTCGGCCATCGTGACGGCCCCCTCGTGATGATCGATCATCATGGTGAGGAACTGTCGATCGAACTCGGTGCCGGAGGCTGCCGCGAGGCGGGTCATGTCGGCCTCGGACATCATGCCCGGCATCCCGTGGTCCATCTCGGGCATGCCATGGGCGTCGCTGCTGGCCATCGGCATCGGTGCGCCCCAGGACGTGAGCCAGGTCCGCAGCTGGGCTATCTCGGGCGCCTGAGCGTCCTTGATCTGCGTGGCGAGCTGCTTCACCTCCGGGTCGGACGCGCGGGTGGTGGCCAGGTCGGACATCTCGACCGCCTGCTCGTGGTGCGGGATCATCATCTGCGCGAACATCACGTCGGCCGCGTTGCTGGTGGCGGATTCGCCGCTGATCGCGCTTGACGATGGGTTACCTGGCATGTCGTGGCCAGCACCGGCCGGATGGTCGGAGCCGCAGCCGGCAAGACCGATCGCCACGCTGAGGCTCACGCCGGCCCAGACGGCACGGCGTGTACGGGTGCGATTCATGGTTGACAGGGCCTTTCAGGAGTCGGTGGACAGAAGCGAGTCGCGCGGTCACCCAACCGGGTGCGCGCTGGTCGCTCCTATATCCGCAGCACCGACACGGCGGCCGTGGTCAGGCCGATCATGGGAAAGTCGGGCGGGGCACGGGCGCCCCGGGCTCGGGTGAGCCGACGATCCCGTGGCAGCACGCTGCGCGTACGCCGAAGGAGGCGGACGGTGAGCACGACGGCGAGTGCGAAGCCGGCGGCGATCGCCACACAGACCGCCCAGCCCGAGGGGTGACCGTGTCCCGGCTCCTGCGTGCTCTGGGCGGCCGGTGCCACACACTGCCCCGTGTGGCAGCCGTCGACGTGAGTTGACGAGATCGGTGCGGCATGGCTGCCGTGCCCGGCCGCGCCGAGGACGGGATCGTGGCCCAGGCTGTGCATCACGGCCAGCCCGAACAGGGTGCACGCCAGCAGCACGAACCGGAGCCATCGCCCGGTGGTTGCCGCTTCGCCTCGCACCCGATCACGGTATCGCGCGGCATACCACCAGCACCGCGATCCCGTCCGTCAGCTACCCGGCCGGTCTGATCTGGCGGGTGATCGTCGCGTCGGTGATCTCGGCGTCCTTGGCCAGCAGCATCGCCTTGCTGAGAATGACCGCGAGCAGGCCGTCCCCCTCGAACGGCAGGAACTGCTGCTCCCCGGTCCGGCCCGCGCCACGGTCCGGCACGATGCAGAGGTACTCGTCGTTCGGGCTCATCAGGATGTTGCCCGATCCCAGGTGGATCCGGTACGTGCGCAGGTCGCCGTCGACCACCAGAAAGCGGCCATCGATGTGCGCCCGCTGGCCCACCGCCAGGCGGGGCAGCAGCCGGGCCAGCAGCTCCCGGCGGGTCTCGGCGGTCGCGGACAACTCACCGAAGCTGTACGACGACCAGTAGTCCCGGAAGCGGCCCTGCGGGCCACCGTCCGACCAGGTCGGGTCGTTGCCGACGCTGGCCACCCCGACGAAGAGATCGACGTCGCGCATGATCTCGCTGAACACCAGTGGGGGGATCCGGTCGAGCGGCAGGGGATCCCCCGGCCGGGCGTCCGTCCACCGCGCTGCCGAGTAGCCGCCGCCGGAGGCGTGTGACCAGTTCTGTGCGGCGGCGATCGGATAGAAGCGCACCTGGTCGGTGACCAGCCGCAGGTACGACCCGCTGTCGGTGGTGTCGGCCGTCCAGTCGTCGCCGATCCCCTCCACCCAGTACTCGGCGCGCAGCTCCCACCCGGGCAACTCCCGGAAGGTCGGCGGGTAGGAGTCGTCGACCATCAAGCGCAACCGGTCCGTCCAACCCCGAGCCGCGGCCAGGGCGTGGAACTGGTGCTGCCGCAGGACGTGCCCGGCGAACCGGTTCGAGTACGTGCCGGTGGTCTCCTCGGCCGGCGTGAGCAGGTAGACCTCACGATGTGCCTGTTTGAACGGCTGCACGACCCGGTGCCGTTCCAACCACTCCCGCCAACCGACCACCTCCGGCACCGGCCTACCGATCGGGTGCCAGATCCGCACCTCGGCGGCGTCGCCAGCGGTCACCGCAGTGTCGTCCAGGGTGCGCAGCGCGCCGTCGGCCCAACCGCAGGGCACCCCGTCGACCAGCCAGAGCAGCCGGCGGGCCAGCGCGCCGACCAGCGGGTGATCCAGGTAGCGCTGCCGCCATGCGGCCAGGGTCCAGCTGCGCTGGGCCAGGAAGAGCCGGTCCAGCCGGGCCACCTGGGCGGTCAGCATCCCGGTGATCTCCTTGGCCAGGCCCTTCAGGTCGGCCAACTCCGCCGCGTGATCCCGGCGTACCACCGCCGGTGGGCTCTTCACCTGCCGGCCGGCCTCCGTGTACCAGACCAGGGCGACGCCGGTGGAAACGATCGACAGCTCGGCCCGACAACCGCCCAGGAACACCTCGTGCCGCCCCACCCCGGCCAGGCCGTAGTCCGGAACGGCCAGTTCCTCGATCTCGTCCCGGCTGATGCCGAGGGCTGCGGCACGCGTGTCGAGCGCCTTGTCGATCTCCTTGCGGGTGCCCTTGTAGGTGACCCGCGCCGACAGCCGGGCGAGCTGCGCCAGCGCGGGCTCGCCGTCGAGTCGCCCGAGCACCCCGACCGCCGCGTTTGCCACCTTCGGGCAGGCCGGCCCCACGCCGGGTAGCCGACGCAGCATCACCTCGACCAGGCCGCCGATGCGGCGTACCTGCTCCGGCGCCGGCCCGGTCCGTTCGACCAGCCAGAGCAGGCCACGCAACAGGTCGGCGTTTACCGAGCTCGGCTGCTGGTGCGGGGCGCGGGAGGCGGTGGCCAGCCACCGGTCGAAGCGCTGCCCGGCCTCCCTCAGGTCGACCTCGGCGAGCAGCCGGGCCGCCTCGGCCGACCAGCCGGCGCTCGGGCGGGGCATGGTGGCGGTGCTGGCGTGGGTGACCAGCTGCCGCCACGCCGGGTCGAGGGTGGGCAGCTCGGCCAGGATCTGCCGGGCCCAGGGGTCGTCCGCGTCGAGACGTGGCCCGGCCACTTCGGCGATGAACTGCCGCAGCCGCTGGCTCTCGTCGGACCGGTCGACAAGCACCTCCATCAGGTCCGCGGAGAGCGGGCCGGTGGCGGCCAGGCCACGGGCCACCGTCTCCAGCGCGGTCGGTGACAACGAGTACGGCTCGTCGACGGCGAACGCGGCGAGCTCCTGGAGCTGCTCCGGGGCCAGCTCGGTGGGCAACCGACGGGACAGCTGGCCGATCAGGTCGCGCGGCGGCCATAAGTGCTTACCGTCCTGCCGCACGCGGGCGGCCATGGCCAGCACGAGGGGTGCCACGTCCGCCCGGGACAACTTGCGCAGCGCGGCGCGTACCTCCGGGTCGTCCCGGCAGATGCGGGCGTGCCGGTGAAGGTGAGCCGCCAGGTTGTCCAGATCGTTCGCGGCGACCAACTCGCGGGCCCGGTCGGCGTACCAGACCGGTTCGGTGGTGGTGGTCATCAGCCGCCGACCAGCGGGACGAGCTTGAGGAAGGTGACCTCGGTGTCGCGACGCAGATCGACCTCGTCGTCCAGCTCCTCGACCTGCCGGTCGCCGACCAGCACCACGAAACCGTTGCCGCGGAACGCCTGCTCGGCGAGGGCGATCTGCCGCTGCGGGTCGACGCGGCGTCGAGGCGGCTCGCCCCGGTCGCCGTTGAGGGCACGTTCGGTCGCGGTGGGCTGCACCAGCAGCCGGCGGGGCTCCGGGCTGGCCGCGTTGTGCTCGGCCACCTCCTGATGGATCCGCCGGTGGATCAGCTCACGAAGCGTCAACCGCTCCTCGAAGATCTGCAAGGCCCACGCGGGAATCCGAGCACCCGCGGTGCTCTCATCCACAAAGGTCACCGTCGCCATGTCGCGAGAGTTTAGGTACGCCCTCCGACAGGCAGGCCGACACGGGCCGCGGCGGGCTACTCCAGGGCGAAGGTGGCCGACGCGCGTCCGGCCACGTCCGGTACCGCCTCCAGGTAGAGCAGCCCGTCGCGGTGACGGACGTACTGGCCAGGGAAGTTGACCGACTCCAGGGACACCTTCGTCGCGTCGGCGAGCCCGGCCCGCCGGGTGAAGGTGGCGTCCTGCCGGAAGAGGTTCGAGCCGTCGTTGCGTTCCACCCAGATCTGGTGGTTACGGTGCCGCAGGAAATAGCCGGGATAGTTGGTCGACTCCAGCGAGATCGCCGCGGAGTTGGACAGGCCGGCGACGATCCGGAACTGCGAGTCGGCCAGGTTTGTGACGTTCGGTTCCAGCCGGACCCGGAACTCCCAGTGCCGCAGGTACCGATCGGGCAGGTCGTGGGCGCGCAGCCGGACCGGGGTCAGGCCGTCCGGCACCGGTACGCCGAAGTTCGGAGTGCCATCGGCGTTCCAGTAGACCCGTTGGATCCGGGTACGCCGGTTCGGGTCGCTCAGCGGGTCGTAGCCGTTGCCGAGATACCGCTCGTAGTTGCGGGAGTGGTAGACGATCACATCGCTGCCGTCCTCGGCGACGGTGAACGAATTGTGCCCCGGGCCGTACTGGCCGGTCCGGCCGTCGCTGGCCAGCACCGGTGTGGCGCGCTTGGTCCACGACGCCGGGTTCAGCAGATCGCTGCTCGCCGAGGCGGTGAGCAGCCCGACGGCGTAACTGGCGTCGGTGGCGCTCGCCGAGTAGGTCATGAACACCCGGCCGTTGCGGATCAGCACCGCCGGTCCCTCGTTCACCCGGTAACCCCGGGTCTCCCAGGCGTACGTCGGGGTGGCGATCAGGGTCGGCGTGCCCGCGTACGTCCAGGGGTTGACGGCCCGGGCGAGATAGATGTTCGAGTTGTTGCCGGCGTACTCCGCCCAGGCCAGGTAGCGCTGGCCGTTGTGTACGAAGGTGGTGGCGTCGAGGGAGAAGCTGTTGCGTGCCGGCTGGAGTTGGCCACGCTCCGTCCACGGGCCGTCGAGGGGGTTCGCGGCGCCGCTCTCCAGCACGTACGGCCGGATGGCCCAGATGTCGTCGGTGCGGCCGGCGGCGAAGTAGACGTACCACCGGCCGTCGATGAAGTGGATCTCCGGGGCCCAGATGTGCGCGCCCATCTCGCCGCTGCCGTGCCGGCGCCAGATCACCCGCTCGGCGGCGGTGGCCAGCCCTTGGAGGGTGGTGGCGCGGCGCAGCACGATCCGGTCGTACTCGGGCACCGTGGCGGTAAAGTAGTAGTAGCCGTCGGTGTGCCGGTAGATGTGCGGATCGGCGCGCTGCTCGGCCAGCGGGTTGGTGAATGTGACGGCGGCGGCCCGCGCCGGGACGGCCGGCCCCGCCAAGGAGCTGATCGCCGCCATCACCAGGGCGGCGGTCACCGCTGCCCAACTGCGGTACGTGAGCTTCCGACGCGCCATCGCCTTCGCCCTCCCGCCGACCGCGAGCCGGCCATCCGGGACGGGCACGGTCCCCGTCCGACCGTGCCCGCCGTGCCCGCTTCCTCATTGATAGCGTTAACATTTATCAACGTCAAGGCAATGACAAGTATCTGCCGCACCGCCGACGCCGTGGCCGCCCGCCACCCAGCCGGTGGCGGCAGACCGCTCAGGCGGTCGCGCCGCCGTCGATGGCGATCGACGCGCCGGTGATGTGCCGTCCGCCGTCGCCGACCAGATGACTGACCGTGGCCGCCACGTCGGCGGGTGCCGCGTAGCGGCCGAGAGCGATGTGCGACCGCTGGGCGTCGGCGCCGACACTGTCCGCCGGGTTCATGTCGGTGTCGGTCGAGCCGGGCAGGATCAGGTTGACCGTGATTCCGCGCGGTCCGAGTTCCCGGGCCAGCGCCCGGGTCAGCCCGTTGACCGCGCTCTTGGTCATCGCGTACGCGCTCACCCCGGGAGCGGGGACCCGGCTGGCGAAGCTGCTGCCGATGTTGACGATCCGACCACCATCGCCCATGTGGCGTACCGCCGCCTGGGTGGCCAGGTACACCCCGCGTACGTTGACCGCGACAGCTCGATCGAGAGCGTCGAAGCTGACCGACTCGATCGGCCCACCCGCGAACACCCCGGCGTTGTTCACCAGAATGTCCAGCCGCCCCAACTCGGCAGCGGTCCGTTCCACAGCACCGACCACCGCCGCCGGATCCGCGCTGTCCGCACTGATCGACAGGCCCGCACGCCCGTACGCCTCGATGTCGGCCAGGACCGATTTCGCGCTGTCCCCCGCGGTGCGGTAGGTGAATGCGACATCGATGCCGTCGGCGGCGAGCCGCCGCGCGACGGCGGCACCGATGCCCCGGCTGCCACCCGTGACCAGCGCGACCCTGTCACCAAGTCGGACCGTCATGCCGGCAATCCTGACAGTTCACTCAGGACAGAGGTGAGGCGGGGCCCTGGTCAGAACGGGTGGAACCGCTCGAATGGCGGCTCGACCAGCGATCAACCCGCCCGGCCGAACGATCTTGCGCAGGAAGTAGAGGTCCACGAAGACCTCGTGAAAGCGGTGACTACCGTCCACGAACGCCGCGTCGACGACCAGCCCGTCGGTGACGAGTTCCGGAAGCGCGATCGAGGACCAGTCGCGCATCAGTTGCACGGTGGAGTCCAGACCGGCGGCGCACAGCAGCTCCCAGCCGACATTCGCGTATGCCCGCCCTTGGAAGGGATCGACAATGATGTGCCGAGGGTGCGGCGGGTCGACCGTGACCAGCGCCTCCCCGATCGCGAGCGCGGAGCTGGCGTACGCGAGCCCGACCTCGACGACAGCCGCGACCCGATCAGAGATCAACAGGTCCCGGAGCAGATCACAGTCCCGTTCCGGCAGCGTGACCGTCTCGAAGTCCCGCTCATGATCTCGCGTCCACGGCGGACCGTACTGCGCAAGCCGGCGGCGTACCTTGCGAACCCGCGCTGTCCGTTCCTCACCCCGCATCCCGCCAGTCTGAACCAGCTTCGGCGCCCTGGCGGTGCTCAGCCGCCGGTGAAAGGTCAAAGGGCAGGCTCTCGATCTTCGAGAACCTGCCCTTTGACCTTTACTTTCTTGGTGGAGCTGAGGGGATTTGAACCCCTGACCCCCTCGATGCGAACGAGGTGCGCTACCGGTCTGCGCCACAGCCCCTCCGCCGGTCAACCGGCGTCGGTCCCACCCGGCTGTCACCGGGCGGGCCGGCGACAAGGCTAACAGGTCGAGCGCTCCTGCCGCGAACCACCCCGCCCACGGCGCCCCGCAAGATCCGCGCAGCTTCCCCGCCAATGCGACCTTCGGCCCGGGTGAGGCAGCACCTTCCCCGAACTTGTCGCCTCGCCCGAGCGAGGGGGCCGGGCGAGGGACGGCGTCCTCAGCGCGGTCAGGCGCTGTGGGAGCCGGGGCCGGCCTCGTAGGGGCGGCCACGCAGGCCGCCGGCCCGGCGGTAGGACACCGAGCCGCCGCCGTTCGCCGCCTGTGGCAGGTCGGCCGGCCGGTCCAGGCCCATCGCACTGCGCCGGACGGACTCCCGCTGGGCCGCCAGGCGGCGCTGCGCCTCCCGGCGGGCCGCCGCCCGGCGCGCCTGCTCCCGGCGCACCTCGGCCTGGCGGGCGGCCAGCCATGCGGCCTCGCGGGCCAGGGCCCGGCGTCGGCGGCGGTCGGCCACCGCGCGGGCGCGCAGGTGTACGACGTACACGATCAGCAGGGTGGCGGTGACCGCGAAGCTGATCCAGAAGCCGGGGCTCACGACCAGCACGCCGATCAGCTCGACGGCGTTGAGCAGCACCAGCGCGGCCAGCACCCGACGGCGGCGGTAGATGGCGGGGGTGTGGTGGTGCCGCCGGTCGGGGCGGCGGCGGGGACGGTTCCCGCCTGCCGGCACGGCGCGCAGCCGGCTCGGCCGACCGGAACGGCGGGGCAGCGCGCGCCCGGCCTCCCCACCGCGCGCTGCCTTACCGCCGGAGCGGCCATCACCTGGGTCATCAGCGGGACGCGAGCGCGGTACCCCGCCGGGTGCCTCACCTGAGCGAGGCGGGGCGGGAACCGCGCGACGCAGAGCGGGCGGGCCGGAGACCGGAGTGGCGAGTTCCCCCGAGGCGCGATCCTCACTGAGGGTGATCACCAGGGCACGGGACGGGTTGACCGGTCGCCGACCGGGGACAGTGCGACGGCGCCGGCGGCGCTGGAGCACCCGCGCCGTCGACTGCGCCCGCTCCGCCACCAGCCGCTCGGCGGCGTCGTACCGGCGGACCAGCGCCGGCGCGAGGGCGAGCAGCCCGGCGGCGGCGAGGACGGCGAGGAGCACCGAGGTCGGCACCCTCACCCCTCCCGTCACCAGATTCGGAGCAAGCACCGACCGGCCGCAGGATCTTTCACCGATCTGCGTCGGCGACGTGAATCATGCGGGGCGGGCAGCGCCTGCCGCAGCTTGCAGTTACCTGAGGTTACGGGTCACCGTCGCCGGAACCGCCGCGCCGCGCCGATCCCGCACGTGGGACGGCTCACGGGGTACGGGCGCGCAGCCGGTGCCAACGGGCCAGCAGGCCACCCTCGGCGGCGATCTCCTCGCTGGTCATCGCGTAGCCGATGTGATCGCGCCAGGCACCGTCGATGTGCATGTAGCGCGCATGGTACGCCTCCTCGCGGAAGCCCAGCTTCTCCACCACCCGACGGGACGGCCGGTTCTCGGGGCGGATGTTGACCTCGATCCGGTGCAACCCACCGGAGCCGAAGGCGTGGTCGACGGCCAGGGCCAGCGCGGTGGGGATGACCCCTCGGCCGGCGACCCGCCGGTCCACCCAGTAACCGACGTACCCGGAGCAGAAGGCCCGGCGCACGATGTTGCCCACGTTGATGTGACCGACCAGCCGCTCCACACCGTCATCGTGCAGGCAGACCGCGAACGGCATCCCCTCGCCGGTACGCGCCGAGCGTCGCTGGTCGCGGTAGACCCAGCGGAACGTCGCCGGGGAGTTCAGGTCGTCCCAGTCACCGGGTACCGACGACTCCCAGGGGGCCAGCCACTCCCGGTTGGCCCGACGCACCTGCGACCAGGCCACCGCGTCCGACCGCCGGTACGGCCGCAGCAGCACCGGGCCGTCGGAAAGCACAGCCGGCCAGCCAGGCGCCCGTCGGAACACCGAACCTCCACTCCCGAGCGTCACCGGTGGGTCACCGGCGGCGGTCCAGCAGCAACACGTCGACGGTGGAGCCGGCGGCGGCGGCGGTCACCCGCTCGCCGAGAACGAGAAGTCCGTTCGCCTCTGCCAGGCCGGAGAGCGTGAACGGGCCGCCGTTGAGCGGCTGAACAGTGTAACCCCCGCCACGCCGCTCAGCGACGTGCGCGGGCCGGAACTCGCGCAGCCCGGCCGGCGAGGAGACGGTCTCCAGCAGGTGCGCCCGTACGCTGGGACGGAACACCGGCTCGGCGCCGGCCAGCAGGTTGATCGCGGGCCGGGCCAACACCTCGAAGCCGATCATCGCGGCCCCCGGGTCGCCGGGCAGACACACCACCGGCACCTCCTCGGCACCGACAGTGCCGAAACCGAGGGCGGTACCCGGATAGAGCGCCACGTCGGTGAAGGTGACCGGACCGGCGCGGCTGCCCTCCCGGCGGGACAGGATCCGGCGGACCATGTCGCCCGGACCGGTGCCGGTGCCGCCGGTCGTGATGATCAGGTCGGCCCGCAGGGTCTGGTCCTCCAGCAGCCCGCGCAGTCCTTCCGGATCGTCGTCACAGATGCCCACCCGGTAGGCCAGCGCCCCCACCTCCGCCGCCGCGGCGGTCAGGGCGTGCGAGTTGGCGTCCACGACCTGACCGGGCTGGCTGCCCCGACCCACGTCGACAAGTTCATCGCCGGTGGCCACGATCACCACCCGGGGGCTCGGCCGCACCACCACGTGACCGATGCCGGTCGCGGCGAGCACCGCCACCAGCGCCGGCGAGACGTAGGTGCCGGAGCGGGCGAGCAGCGCACCGGCGGCCACCTCCTCGCCCGTCCGACGAACCCCGTACCCCCGCTTCGGAACCCGGAAGATCTCCACCGCCGCCATGCCCTGGTCGGTCCACTCCACCGGGACGACCACGTCGGCGCCGATCGGCAGTGGTGCGCCGGCCGCCACCGAGAAACACGACCCCGGGGTGAGTCGGACCGGCCGCCAGCTCGCCGCACCGAGATCACCGACGACATTTAGCCGTACGGTGCGACCACCCGGCCGACTGGACTGGGCCGGGACGTATCCCACGCCCCGACCCCCGCCCGAGATGTCCTCCCAGCGCGCGGCGTACCCGTCCACGGCCGCCTGGTCGAAGGCCGGGAACGAATGCGGGGCGACGACGTCCTCGGCGAGGACGTTGCCGTACGCCTGGGTGAGGTCGAGGTCGAGCGGAGGCAGCGCGCGCAACCTGCGCAGCACGCTGCCCAGGTAGTCGGCGAGCGGCGTCAACCCGTTTTCGGCCGCCTCGGCGTCGGCCGTCGCGGTCATGTATTCGGACCGCCCGACGCGTCGGAGTTGACGAACTCGGCCAGCCACTTGCGGAACTCGCCGCCCAGATCCTCACGGTCGGCGGCGATCTGGACCACGGTCTGCAGGTAGCCCAGCGGCATACCGGTGTCGTAACGGATGCCGCGGTAGACGATGGCGTGCACCGGTGTGCCCTCGGTACGCAGGATCTCCATCGCATCGGTCAGTTGGATCTCGCCGCCGCTGCCGGGCTCCGTCCGGCGGATGGCGTCGAAGATCCTGCCGGGCAGCACGTACCGGCCGAGCACGGCGAGGTTGCTCGGCGCGTCCTCCGGCTTCGGCTTCTCCACCATGCCGGTCACCTTCACGACCTCACCGATGTCGGTCAGCTCGGACTCGGCCGGCTCGACCGAGGCGATTCCGTACCGCTTCGTCTCCGCCGGATCGACCTCGAAGAAGGCGAGCACCACCCCACCCGTACGCGCCTGGAGTTCCAGCATCGCCGGCAGCAGCGGCTCGCTGAGGTTGACGAACTCGTCGCCGAGCAGCACCGCGAAGGGCTCGTTGCCGACGTGCGACTCGGCGTACCCGACGGCGTGCCCGAGACCCAACTGCTCCGGCTGGCGGCAGGTGTAGATGGACGCCAGTTCCTCGGTCCGCTTGACGGCGGCGAGCAGGTCGGGCTTCTCCGCGAGCCGTTCCTCCAGGTCGGGGCGGCGGTCGAAATGGTCCACCATCGACGTCTTGCCTCGGCCGGTGATCAGCAGCACGTCGCCGATGCCGGCCTGGGCGGCTTCCTCGACGATGTACTGCAACACCGGACGGTCGACGACCGGCAGCAGTTCCTTGGGGACCGCCTTGGTGGCCGGCAGGAACCGGGTGGCCAGGCCGGCGGCCGGGATGACGGCCTTGACGGCACGGGGACGACCGGTGGCGGCGGCCGTTGAGGGGTTCGCTGAGTGCTCCGACATGTCGCGAGACTATCGGCCATGGCCCTGCCTCGGCGGGTGAGGACCAGAAGACGCGCCGCCCACCGGACCGGTTCTGCCGGTTGCCGGTGGTGCCCCGGTTGGGCCGGTGGATTGCCGGTGGCCGGCTTGCGGTGGTGCCAGGGTCGGGCCGGTGGACCGCCGGTGACCGGCCTGCCCGGACCGGCCTCAGGGCCGAGCCGACGCGTCGACGCCAGCAAGGTGCGGCCCAGCCCGACAGACCGACGCCGGCAGGTCAGGGCGCAGCCGACGGGTCGCCGGTGACGACCGGCACGTCGGGTCCGGCCCGGGGCAGTCCGTCGGCGGGGCTGCGGGCCGCCACCGGTACTGGAACCTCACGGGTCGGCGACGGCTCCCGGGCCGGTGCCAGTCGCCAGGTGTCCCGGCTGGCGGTCTTCGCGGCGTACAGCGCCTCGTCTGCCGCCGCCAACACCTGCGGACCGGTGTCGGCGTGGTCGGGAAAGACGGCGATGCCGATGGAGACGGTCACCGGGATCAGCTCGCGGACCCCGGCGTGCCCCACCACCGTCACCGGGGTGTCGCGGACGGCCGCGCCGAGCCGCTCGGCGACGATGGCCGCGCCACGGGCGTCGGTTTCCGGGAGCAGCACCACGAACTCCTCGCCGCCCCGGCGGAAGGCCAGGTCCACCTCCCGGATCTCGCCGCGTACCCGTCGGGCGAACTCGGCCAGCACGGTATCCCCGGCCGCGTGCCCGTACGTGTCGTTGACTCTCTTGAAGCGGTCCAGGTCGAGGGCGAGCACGCCGACCATGCGACCGAACCGACTGGCCCGTTCCACCTCCCGGCGCAGCGACTCGCGCAGGTAACGGTAGTTCCACAGTCCGGTCAGCGGGTCGGTGAGCGACAGTCGTTGCGCCTCCTCGTGTACCCGTACGTTGTCCACCGCGACCGCCGCGTGCCGGGCGAAGGTGCGCAGGGTGGCCAGGTCCTCGTCGTCGAACTCCTCCCCGCCCAGGCGGTCGTAGAGGGCCAGCACGCCCAACACCACCTCCGCTGGTCGGCCCGAAGCGTCGGCCACCGAGGCCGCGCCCGGTGCGTCGCCGCCGGTCCCGTCGGGGGCGGCGAACGGCACCGCGATGTACGTCCGGCAGCGCGGCTCGTCCGAGGCGGCGCTTGTCGATTCCATCCGACCCCGACGGGGCTGACCGGTCGCGGCGACCACGCCGACCACCCCGCTGCCCAGCGGCACCCGCAGCGGCTCGGTGTCGGGCCAGCGGTCGTCGAGCCCCACGCTGCACCGGGCGACGAGCCGCTCACCCTCCTCGGTGAGCAGCACAGCTCCTGCCCGGGCCCCCGTCGCGGCGAGCGCGCTGTGCAGGATCACCCGCAGGATCCGGGGCAGGTCATGGGTGCTCGCCAGGGTGTCGCCGAGTACGGCAAGGTGCCCGCGCAGCTGGTCCCGGCTGCTGGCCAACGCCGCCAGGTAGCCACCCGTCTCGCGGGTCATCCGATTGAAGGCGACGGCCAGCCGACCGATCTCGTCGCTGCTGCGTACCGGCACCCGGGCGGTGAGATCGCCGGTGGCGACCCGGTCCGCCGCACCGGCCAGTTCCACAAGCGGCCGGGTGGTGACCCGGGCCAGCCGCCAGGCGACGGCCACCCCCAGCAACGCGGCCATCAGCACCACGGCGACCAGCACCGCGTGCAGACCGGGCGGCTGGTCACTGGGTACCGAGAGCAGCAGGGGCAGCGGCTGCCCGACGGTCGGGCCGGCACGGCGCACATACCGACCCTCGGTGGTGCCGGTGACATGCTCGTCGCGTAGGGAGGCCGCAGCGGCGAGCACCGCGTCCCGACCGCTGCCGGACTCGGTGGTGTGGGCCACCTGGATGGGGGCGACCCCGTCGAGCAGGGTCACCGCCACCCCGGTCACCGCCGCGAGTCGCGCGACGAAGGCGGGATCGACCGGGAGGGCGGCGGCGACCGTACCCAGTGCCGAGCCGGCGGCGTCGCGCAGCTGCACCCGCACCACGAGGGCGCTCACCGGTCCGCCGGGCGTGGCCTGCGCGGTGCAGTCCCGCCAGGGTGCCGGGGGCGGGTCGGGGGTGGCGTAGCTGACCCGACCGGTCACGTCGGTGACGAGCACCGCGGTGGCCAGGCCCCGACTGACCACCTGGGCGGCGGCTTCGGCGTGGTCAGCGGTGACGGCGACCGCGTCGGCGGCGGCGCGTAGCTGCTGGCAGAGGGCGTCGATCGAGGTACGTACGGCCGTGGCGGCCACCGCCAGCCGCTCGGTGGCACGGCTGCGGTCAACCGCCGCTACGGTGGAGGCGACGAAGACGGCACCGAGCAGGACCGGGCCGAGCGCCACCGCCAGGAAGGCTGCGGTCAACCGCCCGCGTAGCGTCAACGCTTCCCCTTCCCCCCGGAAGTTGCGCGACCGTTGCCTGCGATGCTGACACAGAGCGACGGCGGGACGAGCGTTGCGTGAGGAGTGTTGCGTGCCGGAATTTGCTGAAGGAGCGGAAGTGGCGCATGACGCGAAGCAGGCCGCGCGAGTCGGGCTGCTCGCGCGCCGCCGCGCCCGCACCGAAGCTGAGCGCGCCTTCGCCGCGACAAGCGTCCAGGCCGAGCTGACCTCCCTGGTACGCCGGCTGCGGCCGGGCCGGGTGGCCGCGTACGCCCCGGTGGGCGGGGAACCGGGTGGGCCGGACCTGCCGACGGTGCTCGCCGACGCGCTGCCCGCCGGGGCGGACCTGCTGCTGCCGGTGCTCCGCGACGACCTCGACCTGGACTGGGCCGCCTGGGACGGACCGCAGGCGATGGTCGCCGCCGGACGGGGCATCCGCGAGCCGGCCGGGCCCCGGCTGGGCGTCGCCGCCCTCGCCACCGCCGACCTGATGGTGGTGCCGGCGCTGGCGGTCGACCAGCGGGGCGTCCGCCTGGGTCGCGGCGGCGGGTCGTACGATCGCGCCCTGGCGCGGGTGCCGGCGACCGTGCTCACGGTGGTGCCGCTGTACGACGGTGAGCTGCTGGCCGCGTTGCCGGCCGAGCCGCACGACCAGCCGGTACGGGCGGTGGTCACGCCGACCCACGGCCTGCTGACCCTCCCGGGTGTCGTGCCCCACACTTCCGCTGGACGAACCGGGGGGCGATGACGCACCATTGGCACTCGAATACGTCGAGTGCCAACCGGCCGTGCCAGATCCGGAGGAGAACGTGCCCACGTACCAGTACGCCTGCACCGCGTGCGGTCACCAGCTCGAGGCGGTGCAGTCCTTCTCTGACGAGCCGCTGACCGACTGCCCGGCGTGCGAGGGACGACTGCGTAAGCTGTTCAACTCGGTCGGCATCGTCTTCAAGGGCTCGGGTTTCTACCGCACCGACTCCCGCTCCTCCGGCTCGGACACCACGTCGAACGGTTCCAGCGGCAAGTCGGAGTCGTCCTCCGGCTCGAACTCGTCGAACTCCTCGTCGAGCGGTTCCAGTTCGTCCGGTTCCACCTCGTCCGACGCTGGCTCGTCCGGCTCCGGCAACGGGTCGTCCGGAAGCTCGTCGGGAGGGTCCTCCGGCGGCGCGAGCAAGGCGACGGCCACGGCCGGCCCCTCCTGACCGATCGCCCGTTCCCGGCTGCGGGCGCGGCGGACGGCACGGCGTCGGCCGGCGAGTTCGGGCGTCAGCCTTCGCGGGACGCTCAGTCCCAGTGTGGCGGGCGCTCGGCGAGCAGCCAGTCGTCGTTGCCGCCGGCCCGCTCGCCCCACCCATGGTCGGTGTCGTCTGCGGTCTGCTCCGGCAGCACCACGAAGTCGTCGGTCAACTCGACCGCGCGATCATCGTCGCCCCGCCCGTCGGGTTCGCGAATGCTCACGAACGGCAAGGCTAACGCAGCTGCGGCACCGAAGGTCCGAGCAACTTCGGCGATAGCGCTGGGTCTCGGTCACGGCAGACAGCACTATCGCCGAAGTTGTCCGAGTCAATCGCTACGGGCGCGGCCTGACGGTGCGGCGGTGAGGTGGTTGGTAGCGTCGGACGGCGTGACGATGCCCCGACCCGGTCAGGATCCCGACGATCCTTGGCGCCGGCCCGATTCCGGCGACGGGTCCTCCGCTGGCCCTCCGGCGGAGCGCGTCCCGGCACCGGCCGACGCCAGTCAGCCCTCGCCCCCGGGACCGTCCGTATCAGGCCCGGTTTCCGACCCCATCACCCCCCTGAGCCCCACCAGCGGCACAGGCCCCGATGACGGCGGTGGACTGACCGGCACCACCAACCCAACTCACACCCCGGACACCCCAAGCCCGAGCCACGGCCTGAACCCGAGCGGCCCCCCAGCCCTGAGCGGCACCTCATCCCCGAGCGGCGGACCGAGTCCCGGCGGCGCCCCAACCCCGCGCCCTGGGCATGTTGTCTCGGGCGGGGCGGGCGGCTACAGCGGGCCACCAGCCACCACCGCGCCACCGCCCGGTTGGCGGCCACCGGTGCACCTGCAAGCGGCGCCGCCTCGCCAACTACCGGGCCAGGACATGATCAGCCTGGACGCGCAGGAGCAGCGGGCGCAGCGGGTCACCTGGGCCGTCGGCGCGATCGCCGGAGCCGTCCTGGTGGTGCTGACCTGTCTGCTCTGCACCCGGCTGCTGTTCTGAGGAGGCACCCGGGGAGGAGGCACCCGGTGCCGGCCGTGGACGACCTGTTCACAGCGGCCGTGGACGGCCTACTCGTAGGTGTTGCCCCAGACCATCTCGGCACCGGAGTGACCACTGAGCCAGACGTAGATGAGGGCGGCGACGCCCAGCCCCAGCACCACGACGGACAGCACCGCAGGCACCCAGCCGGGCAACTTCGGCACCCGGGGGTGGTTGCTTGTGGCGACCAGCAGCAGGATGACCACCAGGCCGAGTCCCAACGTCACGCGGAACAGCACTTCGCCGTGTGCCGCATGCTCGTTGATCTTGTCGAGGATCTCGCCGGAGAACCCCCGTTCGATCTGCCGGGCCTGCAGCGCCTCGCCGGACCTCGTGGCGACCCATGCGGTGATCGGCGCGACCACCGCCAGGACCGCCACCGCCCAGTCCAGCCGCGCGCGGAACCGGGGCAGCACGATGTACGCGAGGGCGAGCAGCACCAGCAGCGGCACGAACACGACGACCGCGTGCACCACCAGTACGTGTAGGGGCAGGCCCAGCGCCTTCTCGAACATCGGCACCTCCGAGGGTGATCGTGGGTGTCAGCGTACGGGCCCATGCTTGATCCGCCCAACGCCCTGTTGCTCCACACGCAGGCCGGACCGGACGGGTTCAAGTCGGTCGACGTGGCACCCTTGACTGGTGGATACCGTCGACGTCGGCCTGTTCGGTCCCGGTTCGGTCACCTGGAAGCTGCACCAGGAGCCCATCCTGTTCGTCGCCGGTCTGCGTTCCCTCTACCTCCAGGCGTTGCATCCGCGGGCGATGGCCGGAGTGACGCAGAACAGCAACTACCGTCAGGACGCCTGGGGACGTTTGATCCGCACCGCCGACTACGTGGGCACCACCGTCTACGGCACCACCGACGAGGCGGAGCGGGCCGGACGGCGGCTACGTCGGCTGCACGCCCGGATGACCGCGGTCGACCCGACCACCGGCGAGCGTTTCCGGATCGACGAGCCGGACCTGCTCCGCTGGGTGCACGTCACCGAGGTGGAGTCGTTCCTCGACACCGCGCGGCGGGCCGGCGTACCGCTGGACGCCGACGAGGTGGATCGCTACTACACCGAGCAGCGACGGACCGCTGCCCTCGTCGGGCTGGTTCCGGAGACCGTGCCCGGCACCGCCGCGGAGGTTGCTGACTACTACCAGCGGATCCGGCCCGAGCTGCGGATGACCCGGGAGGCCGCCGAGACCGCCCTGTTCCTGACCGCTCCACCCCTGCCGTGGAAGCTCAGCCTGCCGGCCCGGATCGGGCTGAACCTCGGCCCGCCCCGGTGGGCGTACCTGGGCATCGCCGGCACCGCGCTCGCCCTGCTGCCGCCGTGGGCACGGCGGCTGTACGGCGGGCTGGGCCTGCCGACCACCGCGCTGTCCGCCGACGTGACGGTACGTGCGCTGCGGCTCGCTCTCACCGCCCTGCCCCGCGACTGGCGGGAAGGCCCCGTGCAGCGCGCTGCCAAGGAACGCGCGGCGCGACTCACCGCCGCCTCCAGCACCACCTGACCCACAACCTCAGCACCTTCGCCCGCGCACCGGCGGGACAGCCACAGCGCGGCGCAGCACCCGTCTCAGCGGCGTTCCGGCAGGCAGCCTCAGCGCGGGCAGCGCCAATGACGGGTGACGCCACGCCGCGACCGGGTGGATCGTCCATGTCGGACGAGCTATCCGGGTCAGTCCTCCTCGGTTGCCGGCACGGCGAAGCGTTCCACGGCGGCCCACGGTTCCTTGCCCGGTGTGGCCGAGCCCGCCGGGCAGGTGCGTCGGTAGTCGCACCAGGAGCAGCGCGGGCCGGGGGCGGTCGGGAAGACCTCGTCCGGATCGGCGCCGTCGGCGACCACCCGTTCGGCGGCCATGATGTCGCGGGCGGTCTCCTCCGCGCGGGTCACCTGCCGCGCCAGCGACTCGGCGCTGTGCTCGTGTGCGGCGACGGTGCCGCTCGGCAGGTGGTGCAACTCGACCCGGCGGCACGGCCGGCGGAACACCCGCTCGGCCGCGTACGCGTACAGCGCCAGCGCCTGCGAACCGCGCGCGTCGTCGCCGTCCAACCCGGCGCGGCCGGTCTTGTAGTCCACGATGACCAGTTCGGGCCCTTGCGGGCCGGACCGCGAATCGATCCGGTCGGCGCGGCCGTTGAAGGCCAGCACCCCGGTCTTCACCGCCACCACCCGTTCCACCCCGATCGGCTCGTCGGCCGGATCGAGCCCGCCCACGTACGCCTCCAGCCAGCCGAGCGCCCGCCGGTAGGCCTCACGCTCCTGCTCGTCGTCGCGGTAGCCCTCGCGCACCCAGGTGCCCTTGAGCAGGGTCGGCAACACCTCTGGACGGCGTCGGTCGACGGGCAGCGCATACCAGTTCTTCAGGGCGGTGTGCACGCTGGCGCCGAGCGAGTTGTGCGCCCAGGGCGGACCTTTCGGCGGCGGCGGGCGATCGACGTAGGAGTAGCGGTAGCGCCGTGGACAGTCGGCGTACGCACCGAGGCGGCTCGGCGTGCAGACGAACAGTCGCTCCGGCATGCCGTCGAAGCCGAGTTGCTCGGGCTGCGGGTCGCGGGGCCGGGGCGGGCGGCCACCGGCGGCGGGTCGTCCGGCTGGGGAGGCTCGTCGCACGAACCTGATCCTGCCATCCACCCCCGACAGAACGGGCGAGCCGGTCAGCCGGCACCGCTGTACTGGCCCACGAACGCCGCGATCGCGTCCGCGATGAGCTGTACGGCGATCGCCGCCAGCAACAGGCCGGCGATCCGGGTGAGCACCTCGATCCCGCCCGGACGCAGCACCTTCACGATGCCTCCGGAGAATCGCAGCACGATCCAGACCGTGAGCATCACCGCGACGATGGCGGCGGCGATCGCGGAGAAGTCGGCCGGCCCGTCGGCCCGCTGGACGAAGAGCATCGTCGCCACGATCGCCCCGGGCCCGGCCAGCAACGGCGTACCCAGCGGCACCAGGGCGATGTTGGCGGTGGCCTGTTTGGTCGGGTCGTCGGTCTTGCCGGTCAGCAGTTCGAGCGCGACCAGGATGAGCAGCAGCCCACCGGCCGCCTGCAACGCCGGCAGGTCGACGTGCAGGTAGGCGAGCAGGGTCTGACCCGCCACCGCGAAGATCACGATCACGCCCAGCGCCAGCGCGACCGCCTGCCAGGCGGCCCGGTTGCGCTCCCGCGCGGACAGCGGGCCGGTCAACGCCAGGAAGATCGGCATCATGCCGGGCGGGTCGACGATCACCAGCAGGGTCACGAAGACCTCGCCGAAGAGCTTGAGATCCACCCGGTCACCGTAGCCGTGACGGTCGGCGTCGAAACCCAGGTCAGCCCGAAGCGACCTCGGTCACCCCGGATGAGGCGGCGACGATCCGTTCGTACGCGTCGACGCCGGTGGTGAAGGCACCGAGCCGTACCGTCTTGTGACTGCCGTGGAAGTCCGACGAGCCGGTCACCAGCAGGCCCAGTTCGGCGGCCAAACCGCGTACCTGGGCCCGCTCGGCCGGCGAATGGTCCTCGTGGTCGGCCTCCAGGCCGACCAGTCCCGCCCCAGCCAGTTCACCGATCAGCTCGTCCGGCACGATCCGGCCGCGACGGCTCGCCCGGGGATGGGCGAACACCGCCACGCCGCCGGCCGCCCGAATCAGCCGAACGGCCCGAAACACGTCGATGTCCTCCTTGGGGAGCCGGTACCGCTCCCCCAGCCACTCCGGCCCGAACGCCTCAGTGGTGGTGGTGACCAGACCGGCCCGGATGAGCGCCTGGGCGATGTGCGGCCGGCCCACCGTCCCGCCGCCGGCCAAGGCCAGAATCTCCGGCCAGTCCACGTCGATACCGTCGGCACGCAGCAGGTCCACCATCCGTTCTCCCCGGGCCAACCGCGCTGCCCGCACCCGGGTCAGCTCGGCGACCAGCTCCGGATGCTCCGGATCGAAGAGGTACGCCAGCAGGTGCAGCGGCACCGGGGGCTGCTCGCCGTCCCATCGGCAGGAAAGCTCCGCGCCACGGACCAGCCGCAGCCCGGGCGGCAGGGCTCCCAGCGCCGGCTCCCAACCGTCGGTGGTGTCGTGGTCCGTGATCGCCACCACGTCCAGTCCCGCCGCGGCGGCGGCGTGCATCAGCTCGGCCGGGTCGAGAGTGCCGTCGCTGGCCGTGGAATGCGTGTGCAGGTCGATCCGGGAAGTCATCGCCGCCCGCCGTTACCGGCTGCCCGGTCAGCCACCGCTCACCACCACCGGTAGCTCACCGGCGGGGAGGCCGGGCAGGGCGGTCGGCGCGGCGGGACGGCCTGCGATGACCCGATCCACGGCCACCCGCACCAGGCCGCCGGCGGCGTCGGCGTAGTAGGCCGTGTCGGGCGTACCCCAGACCACGGTGCCGCTCATCGGCGGCCCGGCGGGCCGTACCCCGGTGGACTTGTCGAACTCGGCCAGGTCCACCAGCAGCGCCGAGTCCGCACCCGCCGTCCGCCCGTTGACCAGCAGCCAGCGCCCGTCCGGTGACACCGCACCCCGGCCGTCGCCGGCCGACTTCGGCCCACAGTCCGGCTGGCTGGGCCCGAGATCCCGGGCCGGTTCGAGCAGGGCCAGGCAGACGGGCAGCCCGGCACCCGGGCTGATCTCACCGACCAGGCGTCCGTCGGGCAGCGCACCGAAGATGTGGGTACTGGCCCGGTCAGCGCCCTGGGCCAGTGGACCGGGCCGCAGTGACCACAGCGCGTGGCCGGGACGGTCGGGCGCCAACCTGACCAGCACGGCACCGTTGACGAATCGCAGCGGCACCGCCTCGGCCGGCGCCTCGGCCCGAACGGTGGTGGCGAGTTCACCGTTGACGATCCCGGCGGCGGCCAGCACCGTGCCCTGTTTCCAGGCGACCTGCCGGCCGTCTGCGTCCAGGACGATCTCGTCGGCACCGGCCAGCAGCACCTGGGCGGTGCCGTCCGCAGCCACCGCCCACAGGAACCGCCCGGCCAGGGTCGACGCCCCGACGGCCAGCCAGCCACGACCGTCGGTGAGCCGATGTGCCCGTTCCACCTCGCCGGTGCCGAGCAGCGGCACCCGTCGACCTTGCGCGGTGGCGATCGACCCGTCAATCACCAGATCGACCTCGGCGAGCGGGGGCGCGGTGTCCGGCCCGGGTGGCGGGATGGTGCGATCGACGAGCGGTCGTTGATCCGGGTCTCCGATCACCACCGTGCCACCCGCCGGTGGCCGGTTGTCGCGCAATTGCAGGCTGCCCGCGCTGACCGCCACGATCGCCATCACGGCCAGGCCCATCCCGGCCAGGGTCCGGCGGCGCTGGATCCGGTTGGCCCGTCGGATCGCCGCACCCGCTGGGTCGACGGCGACCGCACGCGTTACGGCTACCCGCCGGGACAACATCTCCCGGAGGGCACCTTCCAGCTCGTTGGGCGGCACGTCCAATGAACGATCCGGGAACCGGCTCTGGTTGTCATGAGCTGGTGGTTTCCGGTTCACCGTCGCTCTCCGACCAGCGCGCCGTCGGGCTGCGCTGCCGCCGACCCGGGTGCGGTCGCCGGGTCGGCACGCCCGCCGGCCCCTGCCGACCCAGGCGTGCCGAGCGAGGAGACCACGTCAGGGGAGGCCGTCGCACCGCCGGGGTCGGCGCCGCCGGCCGGGACGGTCCCGCCGGCCGGCTGCTCGGCTGGCTCCGGCCTGCGGGCGCGCAGGCCGAAGGCTTCCTCCGCGCCGATCCGTCGCCGCAGCGTGGCCAGTGCCCGCGAGGTCTGACTCTTCACGGTGCCCGGCGAGATCTCGAGTATGGCGGCGGTTTGCGCCTCCGACATGTCCTCGTAGAAACGCAGCACCAGCACCGCGCGCTGCCGGGCGGGCAGCGCACGCAAGTGCCGCCAGAGCACGTCCCGGTCCAACTGGCGTTCGATCTCGTCGGTGGCGGCATGTTCCGGCAGCACCTCGGTCGGCCGCTCACCGTGCCAGCGACGCCGCCACCAACTCGTCGAGGTGTTGACCATGACACGTCGGGCGTAGGGCTCGATCGCCTCGATCCCGCCCAGCCGCTTCCACGCCAGGTACGTCTTGGTCAGCGCGGTCTGGAGAAGGTCCTCCGCCGTGCCCCAGTCCCCGGTGAGCAGGTACGCGGTACGCAGCAGGGCGCCGGAGCGGGCCGCGACGAAGTCGCGAAACTCCTCTTCCAGCGGGTTGCTGCTGGCCACACGCCACCTCCGTGCCTGATCCTGCCGCAGCCTGCCACAGCGTGACCAGCGGGTCGAGGACGGGAGGTGCGCAATATCTCCGATGTTCGGTCAGGAAGTTTCAGGCTCCGTCGTCGGCCTTCGCCTCGTCCTGCTCCTTGCCCAACCGTGCCTCGACCGCCTGCGGCTCGTACATCTCCTCGACGACGCGCAGATAGAGCTCGTTGGGGTTCGGCAGGTTCTTGACCTCGCGTAGCGCCTGCTCCTGACCGGCGGACTCCAGCACGAAGGTGCCGTAGTTGAGCGCCCGGCCCGCTGGCGTCTGCTCGTACTTCATGTCGGTCACCCGGACCAGGGGCATCATCGCCACTCGCCGGGTGATGATCCCGTTGACCACCATGACCCGCTTGTTGGTCAGGATGAAGCGGTCGTACCACCAGTCGGCGACCCGCCACGCCACCCAGCCCATCACCGCGAACCAGAGCAGCACCGCGATCGTGGTGAGCGCGCCGACGTCCTGACCGGCGAGGAAGCCGGAGAGGTAGCCGAGCACGAAGGTGGCGGCGACGCCGACGATGATCGGGGTGACGAGGTGGACCCAGTGCCGCTTCCACTCGCCCCGGTACCGCTCGGTCGGGAAGAGGTATCGGGCGACCAACGAGCTGGGTTCGTCCTCCAGCGGCAGCACCCGGCGGGGGGCGGCACCGCTGGCATCGGCACGCAGGCCGGCCAGCTCCTCCTCGGAGATCTCCGGGGGCAGATAACCGGCCTCCGGATCGCGTACCCAGGCCCGACCCGACCGCCCCTCGCCGGCGTACCCCGGACCGTCGCCGTAGCCGGCGTCGTCGGAGAAGGACGGACCGTCGGAGAGGCGAGCGCCGGATCCGTAGCCCGGCCCGTCGTCGGGATCGATTCGAGGGATCGGCTCTGTGTCGCGTTCCCGGCGGGCCCGGTCGGGATCGTCGGGATCGAAGGGTGGGCCGGAGGGGCTTCCCATCGGAGGCTAGGCGACCAGTGAGGTGAAGAAGTCGCCGAAGCCCTGGGCGATGTCCATGATGCCGCCGCCCAGCGACTTGAACACGTCCGCGGCGGAATTTGGCCGGTAGGCGACGAAGAAGATCAAGAATGCGATTCCGGCCCAGGTGAGGACCTTCTTGACCATGGCGGGCCATCCTCTCGCGCGGCGCCGGGTCCCATTACCGCAGCGGCACCCAGAGTATCAGCGTGGTGTCTTACCGTGAATATCTGCGTCCGTTCTCCGACATTCCGGGAGGCTTGTCAAGCCTTCCCGTGCAGGTACGGAGATGGAGCGCCGTACACGAGCTCGGGTGGCGTCCACTCGACCAGGTCGTGCAGCAGCACGTCCTCCGCGAGCAGATGCCCCGCACTCGCCGGCCAGGCTATCGCATAGAGCCACATTCCCCGAGCCTCGCCGGCGTACGCGCTTCGATCCGGCAGTGAGTTCACCAGCCACAGTGGAGTTGGGTGGCCAGCCACCCTGATCCCGGCGCGTCCGACATGGCCGGGATGCCCCGGGCCCGGGTCGGTCAGCGCCTCAGCCAGTTCCGGTCCGGCGTCCGGGCCGAGCACCCCGGCGTATCGCGTGCCCAGTCCCACGCCGGGTTCCTCGGCCACGAAGACCAGGTCCGCCGGGCCACCGGCCAGCGGGGCGGGCCCGGCGCAGGCGACCGCCGTGGCCCGCACTCCGAGCCGGTCGTCGCCGGCCCACGCCACGCCGGTCGTGGTCCAACCCGGAGGCAGCGGCCACGGGCACCACAGCGGAACCGCCGGCTGCTGCGGCCGGGTGGCGGCCTGGATGTGTTCGACCACGCTGGCCACGATCTCCGCGCCGATGTGCTCGGGCACGTGCAGGGGTGCGACCGGCCCGCAGTCGGGGCAGCGGGAATCCGGGTGCATGAGGTCCGGCGACCGGACCGGCCCACCGCATCTGGGACAACTCACCGCAACCGTCACTACTCCACCGTCACCCCGTGGCCGCCCCCCGTCAAGCCGAGCGCCCTCATTGCCCCCCACCGAGCCGCCCCCACCCCCACCGAGCCGCCCCCACCCCCACCCCCACCCCCCGGCCGGCTCCGCCGCCGAACGCGGAGCTACACGATCATGAAGTTGTTCCCTCGCCCCCCGGCGTGTCGCGACAACAACTTCATGATCGACGGGAGCTGGTGGTGGGGGGAGAGCAGGTGTGGGTGGGCGGTCAGGCGGGGGGTGGGGTGGCGTGGGTGCGGATCCAGGCGTGCATGGCGATTCCGCTGGCCACCCCGGCATTGATCGAGCGGGTCGAGCCGAACTGGGCGATGGAGAAGACGTGGTCGCACGCGGAATGCGCGGCCCCGGACAGGCCCGGGCCCTCCTGACCGAACAGCAGGACGCATCGCCGCGGCAGCGTGCTTGTCTCCAATGGCTCACAGCCGGGCAGGTTGTCGATCCCGACCAGCGGGAGGTCGTGCTCCGCCGCCCAGCCGACCAACTCATCGATCGTCTCGTGGTGGCGTACGTGCTGGTAGCGGTCGGTGACCATCGCGCCGCGGCGGTTCCAGCGCCGCCGGCCCACGATGTGTACCTCGGCCGCGAGGAACGCGTTGGCGTTGCGGACCACCGTGCCGATGTTGAGGTCGTGCTGCCAGTTCTCGATCGCCACGTGGAAGTCGTGTCGCCGCCGATCCAGGTCGGCGACGATCGCCTCGCGCCGCCAGTAGCGGTAGCGATCGACCACGTTGCGCCGATCCCCCTCGGCGAGCAGTTCCGGGTCGTAGCGGGGATCCTCCGGCAGGTCCCCGGGCCAGGGACCCACGCCGACGTCGAGCTGCTCACCGGTCACGATCACGCAGGTTACGCCCCGCAGTTCGGGCCACACCCCGCCGCCCGGCCACCGCCGAACCTATGCCTGCCGTCCGACCTACGCCTGCCGCCCGGCCGCCGGCTCCCACCGGGCCAGGGCACCGGTCAGCGCAGGGCGAGAGCGCGTCAGTAAGGGCGAGGCGAAGGCGCCGCTCAGCGCGGGGTGCGGGTGCCGCTCAGCGCAGGGCGAGGGCGCCGCCGAGCCGGTCGAGGAAACGGCGGTCGGCGGGAGCCAGCATGCCGCCGGGCCCTGCCGAGGACGCGGTACGACAGACCCGTGCGGCCACCGACTGCACCCACTGTCGGTAGGCCGCCGAGTCGGCGGGGTCGGTATGGCGATCCAGTACCCGCACGACGGCCCGGCAGGCGGCGAGCACGTCCACCAGGTCGGTGAGCTGGGCCGCTGGCGGGGATGCCCCGTCGTGCCGGGCGTAGATCGCGGCCACCACCGCCCGGACCAGATCGCTGTCGAAGGCTCGCCCAGCCGCCACCGCGTCCAGTCCGGCCAGGCCAGCCGCCACGCCCCGGTGCGGGCGCCCCGGGCCGGGCTCGGCAGCGGCCACGATCACCCGCCCGGGCAGGCTGGTGAGCAGGTCCCACTCGGTGGCGGAATAGGCGGTGGCGGTGGTGATTCGCTCGCTCATGGCGGGACCTCCGGCGCCAGCATATGCGCCCGGACCGGGGACGGAACCCCTACGCCGGGAACCCGCTGCGGCGCGCCGCCCTACCCCCGCCGGCTGCGACCCGACCGGGCGCGACGAGCCCGTCCTCGGGCGGAATCACCCGCGCACGGGTCAGCGGGGCTCGGGAAAACTGGGCCGCTCGGGGTCGACGCCGTCAGGCACGGATGCCGCGGCGTACTCCCGCTTGGGGACCATCACCTTGCGCCGGAAGACGCAGACCAGCGTGCCGTCCTGGTTGTAGCCGCGGGTTTCCACCGCCACCACGCCACGATCCGGCTTGGACGCGGACTCGCGCTTGTCCAGCACCGTGGTCTCGCCGTAGATCGTGTCGCCGTGGAAGGTGGGTGCGACGTGCCGCAGCGATTCGATCTCCAGGTTCGCGATGGCCTTGCCGCTGACGTCGGGCACCGACATGCCGAGCAGCAGCGAGTAGATGTAGTTGCCGACCACGACGTTGCGCTTGAACTGACTCGCCGTCTCGGCGTAGTGCGCGTCCATGTGCAGCGGATGGTGGTTCATGGTGAGCAGGCAGAACAGGTGGTCGTCGTACTCGGTGACCGTCTTGCCCGGCCAGTGCCGGTAGACCGCGCCGACCTCGAACTCCTCGTAGTAGCGGCCGAACTGCATCCTGGTCTCCTTCGACGGAGGCGGCGGAGTTCGGCACAGCATGCCTTATCGAGGGTTAAGGCGAACCGCAGGGCGGGACAGGCGTCGGAATGTCACACCAGCCGACCCCGGAAAGGCCGCTTGATCAGCACCTGAGCGGGCGGGGCCGGCGCGGAGAAACCGAGGCCGGACGCAATGAGCGGCGGGGCCCTCCCCGGCACCCGCCGCCCACGCTCTGATGTCTCAAGATTCTGCCGTACACCCGTCCGGTCGCACAGAGACCGAGGTCACATTTATCTTTTTGTTACATTACTCTTAGTGACTGATCGTCGGCCAAAAAGCGATCTCTGCAGGTCGAATCGCCGCTCGTCAACGCCAAAGTTACTGCTTCGTACCGGGTCAGAGCGTTGATCTCATTGGAAACGCTCCCATTACGGGCGGTCACGCAAATGCGACATGCATGTGCGATCTGCGGACACCGTCGAAGACCGACGATGATCGATGCGGACAAAGACCCCACCCGGACTGCGACCAGGGTTACGGTGGCACCACGGCGGGAATGCGATGGGGTACGCCCGAGTTCCACCAGACGTAGCTGTTTCGCGTGATCGGAGAGACTCACATGGCAACCGTCGAGCTGACCACGGCTAACTTCGACCAGGTGACCGAGGGCAACGGCATCGTGCTGGTTGACTTCTGGGCCGACTGGTGCGGTCCCTGCAAGCGGTTCGCTCCGGTCTACGAGCGATCGTCCGACAAGCATGCGGACATCACCTTCGGCAAGGTGGACACCGAGGCGCAGCAGGAACTCGCCGCCAAGTTCGACATCCGGTCCATCCCGACCATCATGGCGATCCGCGACGGCGTGATCGTCTTCGCCCAGCCGGGTGCGCTGCCGGAGTCGGCTCTGGAGAACCTCATCGAGCAGGTTCAGGCGCTCGACATGGACGACGTTCGCAAGAAGCTCGCCGAGCACAAGCACTGATCTCACGGAATCGATGGCCGGGCCCGCATCGGGCCCGGCCATCGGCGTCCGCACTCCCACCTGACGCCGGACCCGTCACAGCTGGGACACGGCCCGCCGATCAGGCCACTCCAACGAGCGCCCGTGCCGTATCTTCAGCACGCGATGGATGCGTTGACGAGCCGCGGCCGTACGGTCCGGGTGGCGGTGACGGCACTCGGCCTCGCCGTCCTGCTCGCCGGCACGACCTGGGGCGCGGACGACCACTTCCCGTTCGGTCCCTTCCGGATGTACTCCACCTCCGATCCGGCCGACGCGGACGCCCCGGACACCCGGGTGGAAGGGGTCGACCTCAGCGGCAACCTCGTCGAGTTGGGCGAGGGAGCGACCGGCATCCGCCGGGCCGAGATCGAGGGTCAGCAGAGCCGGTACGTCGACGACCCCAGCCGGCTGCGCGAGATCGCCGAGGCGTACGGCCGGCGCCATCCCGACGCACCGGAACTAACCGAGGTCCGGATCGTGATCCGGTGGCACGACATCACCGACCGTCGGCCCACCGGTCGATGGGTCGACGAGACCGTCGTCCGCTGGCAGGTCACCCGATGAGTCGCTGGCTCACCGAAGCGGTGCCCCGCGGTCGCGTCGCCGCGTTCCGCACGCTTGTCTACCTCTTCGTCGCCGCCGACCTGGTCGTCTTCACCCCCTGGGTACGAGATCGCGTCGACGTACCCGGCAACCTCTACCAACCGCTGTTCGTCGGGCGGGTCCTGCCGCTGCCCACCCCCACCGCGACGCTGGTAAGCGTGATCTTCTGGGCCCTGCTGCTGCTGGCCCTGCCCGCCGCGACCGGACGGGCTCCCCGACTGCTCGGCTGGACGGTCTTCGCGCTCTACCTGGAGTGGATGATCGTCGCGATGAGCTACGGCAAGGTGGACCACGACCGGTTCGCCCTGCTCGTCGCGCTGGCCGTGCTGCCCACCGCGGGCCGGGCCCGGCACGGCGACCCGACCAGGACGGAGGCAGGCGGCTGGGCGCTGCGGGTCACCCAGATCTCGGTGGTCTGCACCTACTTCCTGGCGGCCTGGGCGAAGTTCCGCTTCGGCGGCCTGGACTGGGCGACCGGCTCGGTGCTCGCCAAGGCGATCATCCGACGCGGCACCGACCTGGCGGACCTGATCGCGCAGGTGCCCCACCTGCTGCTCGTCGCCCAGTTCGGCATCCTCGCCTTCGAACTGCTCAGCCCCTTGGTCTTCGTGCTGCCCGAGCGCTGGCGGCTCGCAACGGTCGGTTTCTTCTACTCGTTCCACCTGGTGACGATCGCGACCATCACCATCTCGTTCGCACCGCACCTGGTCGCCATGACCAGCTTCCTGCCACTGGAGAAGGTCCGCCCGCTCGTCGCAGTACGACAGTTCCTGGCCCGCAGGTTCACGCCCGACCAGCGAAGGCTCGGCTCGGACCCGCTGCCGGCCGACACCCCGCCGGTGCCGGATCCGGCAGCGCCCTGACCGGCCCACGATCCCGTGCGCCGTACGACCCGGAGCGGGCAGGCATTCGTGCGAGGTGTCAGCCGGCGGAGGGGCCGTAGAGGCGGTCCCGGGTCTCCTGGGGCAGCGAGCAGGCGGCCGTACCGCCCGGCATGCGGTGCCGGTTGCGGGCCACCCAGCGGTACGCGGGCCAGGCGGCGGCGCGTACCGGCGGGATCCGTAGCCCGGCTCCGGCGAGCCGCCACCCACGGCCGCTGCTGGCGAGCAGCGCGGCGATGGCGTCCGGGCCGGCGGCCCGGCTGCCGTCGGCGCCGACCCACTGCACCGCCTCCTCGCACTCCGCCTCGGTCAGGCCGAGCCGGTCGAGGTCGGCGAACTGCCAGGGCACCACGCGGGCACCGGTCGGGATGCGCCGCTCGATGAACTCCGCGCAGCGGGTGCAGAAGGCGCAGTCCCCGTCGTAGACGAAGGTCGACATGCACTCATCCTGCCCCCAGCGTCGGCTACCGCACACGCGAGTGTCCGGCGAGTCACTTGCACGCAGATAGCACATGTGTTCGAATACTGGCCATGCGCTGGGACAACCTCACCGCTCCCCCGGTCGAGGGAGTTCCCGGACGGGCAGCGCCAGCGACGCCACCCCTGCCGCTGGCGCTGCCCGATGCGGTCGTCCGCACCTTCGACACACCGGACTTCGCCGGCATGACCTTCTACGAGGTACGCGCCAAGTCGATCCTCAACAAGGTCCCGGGCACCTCCCGCGTCCCGTTCGAGTGGACGATCAATCCGTACCGGGGATGCAGCCATGCATGTTCGTACTGCCTGTCCGGGGACACTCCGATCCTGATGGCCGACGGAGGCATCAGAGCGATACGCGATCTGGAGGTGGGCGACCGCATCTATGGGACCGAACGGCGGGGTGCCTACCGCCGCTACGTGGTGACCACCGTTCTGGCCAAGTGGTCGACGATGAAGCCGGCCTACCGGCTCACGCTCGAGGACGGCACGACATTTGTCGCGAGTGGCGATCACCGCTTCCTGACCGAACGGGGTTGGAAGCACGTCACGGGCGCCATGCACGGCGACGGCCAGCGCCCCTACCTGACCACGAACAACCGCCTGATCGGCACAGGGCGATTCGCAGCCGGACCGAAGGAGAACGACGCCTACCGAAAGGGCTATCTCAGCGGCATGATCCGCGGGGACGGCAACCTCGGCACCTACGTCTACCCGTACGGCGTCGTGCACAGGTTCCGGCTCGCGCTGGCCGACGAGGAAGCGCTGCACCGCACCCAGCGCTATCTGCGCGCGTTCGGAGTTGACACGACACGGTTCTCCTTCACACCGGCCAGTTCACATCGCCGGGCGATGGGAGCCATCCGCTCCTCCAGGGAGGCGGACCTGAACGCCATCCGGAGGCTCATCGCGTGGCCCGCGCAGCCCGACGACGACTGGTACCGAGGTTTCCTCGCCGGCATCTTCGACGCCGAAGGAAGTTGTAGCCGGGGGATCCTCCGGATCTCCAATGCCGACGACGCCATCCTGACCCGGACAGCGGACGCGTTACGTCACTTCGACCTCTCCGCCATACTCGAGGGTTCTGGGCGGGCCAACCGGGTCCGCACCCTGAGGGTGACGGGTGGCCTCGCGGAACGTCTGCGGTTTTTCCACCTGACCGATCCCGCCATCACCCGCAAACGTTCGATCGAGGGGGCTGCGGTGAAGTGCCGGGCCAGGCTGCGGGTCACCGAGATCGAATCTCTCGGGCTGGACCTTCCGCTGTGGGACATCACCACGGGCACCGGTGACTTCATCGCCGACGGGGTGGTGAGCCACAACTGCTTTGCCCGAAATACTCACACCTACCTTGACTTCGACGCGGGGGCGGACTTCGACAGCCGGGTGGTCGTCAAGGTCAACGCGGGTGAGCTGCTGCGCCGTGAGCTGGCCGCACCGCGCTGGCGCGGCGCGCACGTGGCGATGGGCACGAACGTCGACTGCTACCAGCGGGCCGAAGGGCGCTACCGGCTCATGCCGCCGATCATCGAGGCGCTGCGCGACTTCGCGAATCCGTTCTCCATCCTGACCAAGGGCACCCTGATCCAACGTGATCTCCCGCTGCTGCGGCAGGCGGCCGAGGCCGCTCGGGTGGGCGTCTCCTTCTCGGTCGGGTTCGTCGACGAGCGACTGTGGCGCTCGGTCGAGCCCGGCACGCCGAGCCCACGCCGCCGGCTCGACGCGGTACGCCGGTTCGCCGACGCCGGCTTCGAGGTGGGCGTACTGATGGCGCCGATCCTGCCCGGCCTCTCCGACTCGGACGAGTCGATCGAGGCCACCGTGGCGGCGATCGCCGCGGCGGGCGCGGCCAGCGTGACGCCGCTTGCGCTACACCTGCGTCCCGGCGCTCGCGAGTGGTACGCGCGGTGGCTCGGGCGGGAGCACCCCCATCTGGTTCCGCGCTACCGGGAGCTGTTCCGGGCGGGCGCGTACGCGCCGCAGTCCTACCAGCGGGAGCTGACCGCCCGGGTCCGCATCGCCGCCCGCCGTCACGGGCTGATCCGGGCCGAGGCCGGCGAACACCGTGCCGCGCCGCAGCCAGCACCAGCACCGGAGCAGCTGAGCCTGCTCTGAACAGGGCGGGGCGGGGGAGGCTGAGCGTTGTCGAAAGGTCGATCGGGGGCAGCCTGGACAGCGACGCGGCTACAGTCGTCGGATGCGTGCCGCCAAGCAGATCCTCGCCGACGCCGCCGTGATCGCCGTCGTCGGTGCGTCCCGCGATCCGTTCAAGGCTGCTCACCGCGTACCGCTGGAGATGCAGCGGCATGGCTGGCGCATCATTCCGGTCAACCCGACCGCCGACAAACTCTTCGGCGAGCCGGTCTACCGGTCCCTGGCCGACATCCCACACCCGGTCGACCTGGTCGACGTGTTCCGGCCGGCCCAAGACGCCGTGGAAGTGGTGCGGCAGGCGGTGGCGGTCGGCGCCCCGGCGGTGTGGTTGCAGCTCGGCATCGTCTCGGCGCAGGCTCGGCAGATCGCCGAGGAGGCTGGGATCGACTACGTCGAGGACCGCTGCCTGATCGTGGAGCGGGCCAGGGCCGGGCTGACCCGGCGGAGCTGAATACCAGTCGACCCGGGCGGCGATCAGCGGCATCCTGTGCGGATGCCCACGTCGTGCCAGAGCCTCCTCCGGTGGCAGTTCGACCTCACCTGGTCACTGTTCGAGTACCACCTCGAACGGTTGGAGCCGGCGGATTTCGGGTGGCAGCCGGCCGAGCATCTGTGGACCATGCGCCGCGATTCCGAGGGCCTGTGGAAACCGGACTGGGCGGACGCTGAACCCGATCCGGTCCCGGTGCCCACGATCGGCTGGCTGAGCTGGCACCTCGGCTGGTGGTGGACCTCGGCTGCCGATCACCTGAGCGGACACCCGGTGCCGGCGCGGGAGGACGTCGACTGGCCCGGACCGGGCGCGGAGACCGTGTCGTGGCTGCGAGACCTGCGTACCCGGTGGCTGGCGGTGCTCGACGACCTCACCGACGGCGATCTTGAGGCCGCTGCCACGTTTCCGTGGCCGGCGGAGAGCGGGCACACCGTCCGGCACCTGGTGGGCTGGGTCAACGCCGAGCTGATGAAGAACGTGGCCGAGATCGGTCAGCTCCGGCTGATGCGCGCGGCGCAGGCCTCCTCGGCGTGACCCACGTCAGGCGGGAACCCTGACCCCACGAGGGGTCCTTTCCGTACCGCTCAGAGCTTGTACTCGCGGAGCAGGCCCCGGGAGATGATCGTCTTTTGGATCTCGGAGGTGCCCTCCCCGATGAGCAGGAACGGAGCCTCCCGCATCAGCCGCTCGATCTCGTACTCCTTGGAGTAGCCGTAGCCGCCGTGGATGCGGAACGCCTCCTGGACGACCTCGGCGCAGTACTCCGAGGCGAGCAGCTTCGCCATCCCGGCCTCGACGTCGTTGCGCTGGCCGGCGTCCTTGAGTCGGGCCGCGTTGACCATCAGGGCGTGCGCCGCCTCGATCTTCGTACCCATCTCGGCCAGCTTGAAGGCGATGGCCTGGTGCTTCGCGAGCGGCTGACCGAAGGTCCGGCGTTGCTGGGCGTACCCGACGGCGAGTTCGAAGGCCCGGATGGAGATGCCGCAGGCCCGGGCGGCGACGTTTACCCGGCCGACCTCGATGCCGTCCATCATCTGGTAGAAACCCCTGCCCACCTGGTCGGCACCGCCGAGGACGGCACTGTCGGGGACGGCGACGCCGTCGAGCACCATCTCAGTGGTTTCGACGCCCTTGTAACCCATCTTCTCGATCTTGCCGGGGATGGTCAGGCCCGGGGCTGTCTCGCCGAAGCCGGGCTCCTTCTCCAACAGGAAGGTGCTCATGTTGCCGTAGACCGAGTCGGCGCCGGTCTCGGTCCGGACCAGGGTGGCCACCACCGACGAGTACGCGCCGTTGGTCAGCCACATCTTCTGGCCGTTGATGACGAAGCGGTCACCGTCGCGGACCGCCTTCGACTTGATCGCCGAGACGTCGGAGCCGCACTCCGGTTCCGACATGGAGAAGGCACCGCGTACCTCGCCGGTGGCCATCCTCGGCAGCAGCCGGGCCCGCTGGTCGGCGGAGCCGTGCTGGGAGATCAGGTACGCCACGATGAAGTGTGTGTTGACGATGCCGGAGATCGACATCCAGCCCCGGGAGAGTTCCTCCACCACCAGTGCGTAGGTCAGCAGGGACTCACCGAGACCGCCGTACTCCTCGGCGATGGTGAGCCCGAACAGGCCCATCTCCTTCATCCCGTCGAGGATGTCGGCCGGGTACTCGTCGGCGTGCTCCAGGCGCTGCGCGTGCGGGATGATCTCCTTGTCCGCGAACTCCCGGACGGTCTCCAGGATCGACTGCTGCTCGTCGGTCAGGCCGGGCGTCTGGGCGAGTCGAGCCATCTCAGCCTCCGGGGAATCGGCGTCGCCTACTCACTGGTAACTAAACGCTCGATCAGTATCGTCGCCCGGGCCGAGGCGGCCAAGGTGACCAGTCCACACAACCGCTGTGAAAAGCTTCACCGCTGCGGGTAGCGTCCCGCAATGAGGGCCTTCCCCACCAGGGCGGACGGGTCGCGCGGGACCCGTAGGGCGGTACGGAGGAGGAGAGCGTGGGCCAACCACCGGAGCCGGACCAGCCACCGTCGCCCTACGAGCCACCGCCCGGCGGGCAGCAGCCGCAGTACGGCCAACCGTACGGACAGCAGCCGGGCGAACAGCAGCACGGACAGCCGGCGTACGGGCAGCCGTCGTACGAGCATCCGGGGCAGCCGCCGCACGGCCAACAGTGGGGTCAGCAACCGCCGTACGCCCCGCAGGTGCCCTACGGGCAGTACGGACCGCCGGGCGGCCAGGGCGGCGGGCGCGGCACCAACGTGCTGGCCATCCTGTCGCTGGTCTTCGCCTTCGTCTTCGCCCCCGCCGGCATCGCCCTCGGGCACCTGGCCAAGCGGCAGCTGCGCACCAGCGGCGAGGACGGCGAGCAGCTCGCCACCTGGGGCCTGATCCTCAGCTACATCTTCACCGGCCTCTTCCTGCTGGCCTGCTGCGGCTGGCTGGCGCTGGCGATCTGGGCCGGCTCCGACGGCACCGGCACCTGAGCCCGTTCAGCGGAACTGGGCCTCCCGCACGCTGTTGCCGCCGTCGACCACAAGCATCTGCCCGGTGATGTATGACGCGGCTGGTGAGCAGAGGAACGTGATCGCCGCAGCCACCTCGTCGGGGGTGCCGGGGCGTCCCACCGGCGTACCCAGCCCCTGCTTGATCTCGGCCATGGTCGAGGCCGCGGTGTAGATGGTGCCCGGGGCCACGGCGTTGACCGTCACCCCGTCAGCGATCATCTCCATGGCCAGCGCCCGGGTCAGGCCCACCACGCCCGCCTTGGCCGCCGCGTAGGCCGCCTCGGTGGGCAGCGCGTTGACCGGACCGGCGGTGGCGGCCAGATTCACGATCCGGCCCCAACCGCGCTCGGCCATGCCGCCGATGAAGGCCCGGCTGCACAGGAAGGCGGTGGTGAGGTTCCGGTCGATTTCGCCCCGCCACTCGTCGTAGCTGAGCTGGGCGACCGGGCGCAGCACCTCCGGGCTGGCCCGACTGGCCAAACCGGCGTTGTTGACCAGCACCTCGACGTCGCCGAGTTGCTCGGCCACCGCATCGGCCAGCGCGCCCACCTCAGACTCGTCGGTGAGGTCGGCGACGAAACCGGTCACCCCGAGTTCGCCGGCCCGCTCGTGGATGCGCCGGGTGGTCGACACGATCGCCACCCGGGCGCCGAGGTCGGACAGTCGGCGAGCGGTCGCGTACCCGATGCCGTCCGGGCTACCCGCCCCCGTCACCAGCGCGACCTTGCCGTCCAACCGCATGGTCACCGGCTCGGGCAGTGAAGCTGGAGCATCCTGGTCGCCGGGCTCCGATGCTGCGGCAGGGCGTGGCCGCCGGCTCATACCCGGCCGGCTGACGTCCCGTCTCGGTCTGTTGCCGGAACGGTCCGCCGCACGTGCGTCAATCCCCATGCCGAGATCCTGCCCTTCCCGCCGCTGTCGGGCAACGCGCACCCGGTGCCGGGCGCGTCGCGGGGTGCGTGGCGGTGACTACCCTGACTGCGCCACATCATCGCGACGGAAGAGAAGCCCGATGACGCAACCCCCGCCGGCGGGCGGCTGGCCCGACCCCGCATCGACCGGCCAGCCGTCCGGCCCGCCCGCCGACCCGACCCTGCAGGTCAGCCCGCAGCCACCGATTCCCCCGCAACCGTCCGGATACGATCCGTATCAGCCGTCGCCGGCCGACCCGTACGCCGGCATGAAGTCGGACCCGGCCGCCGCGCCGTACCCGCCGGCCGGTTACCCGCCGGCTCAGCCCGCCGGTTACCCGCCGGCTCAGCCCGCCGGTTACCCGCCGGCCCCGCCCGGCTACGGCTACCCCCCGCCCGGGTACGGCTACCCGCAGCAGAAGACGAACTCCATGGCGATCGTCGCCCTGGTCCTCTCCCTGATCGGGATCGGCTCATGTATCACCGCTCCGGTCGGTGCCATCATGGGACACGTGGCCATGCGCCAGATCCGGGAGACCGGCGAGAGCGGCGAGGGAATGGCCAAGGCCGCCATCATCGTCGGCTGGATCCTCACCGGCCTGCTCGCGCTGGTGATCATCGGTTACGCCGTCGCGATCGCCTTCGCCATCGCGAGCTCGTCCTCCACCACCTGACCAGCGACGCCCGCCCCGGCCGAGGTCGGGGCGGGCGCGGGGTGACTGGTACGGCTACTCGGCCGGCGGGTCGAACGTCGTGGTGCGCGTCATGCCGGCGGCCCGGCCCTTGGCGGCGATCACCAGCGCCATCTTGCGGGAAGCCTCGTCGATCATTTCGTCGCCGAGCATCACCGCGCCCAGCCGGCCACCCGCCTCCGAGGTGTAGTGCTGGTACGCGTCGAGAATCAACTCGGCGTGGTCGTAGTCGGCCTGGGCCGGCGAGTAGACCTCGTTCGCGGCCTCGATCTGACCGGGATGCAGTACCCATTTGCCGTCGAAGCCGAGTGCTGCGGACCGCTTCGCGACCTCGCGGAACGCGTCGGTGTCCCGGATCTGCAGGAACGGGCCGTCGATGGCCTGCTTGTCGTGCATCCGGGCGGCCATCAGGATGCGCATCAGGATGTAGTGGTACGGGTCGCCCGGGTAGTCGGGGATGAGGGCCCCCACCACAAGCGACTTCATGTTGATCGAGGCCATGAAGTCGGCCGGGCCGAAGATGATCGTCTCGACGCGTGGCGACGCGGCGGCGACGGCGTCGACGTTGACCAGGCCGGCGGCGTTCTCGATCTGCGCCTCGACGCCGATCCGGCCCACCTCCAGGCCGAGGGTCTTCTCCAGTTGGGTGAGGGTCATGTCCAGCCACTGCACCTGCGCCGCGTTCTGCACCTTCGGCAACATCACGCAGTCGAGGTTGGCCCCCGCCCCCTCCACCACGTCGATGACGTCCCGGTACGTCCACGGGGTGGTGAGGTCGTTGACCCGGACGACCCGGGTCTTTCCGGCCCAGTCGCCCTCGTTCAGCGCGGCCACGATGTTCTTGCGGGCGTCCGGCTTGGCCAGTGGGGCGACCGCGTCCTCCAGGTCGAGGAAGACCTGGTCGGCCGGGAGGCCCTGGGCCTTGCCGAGCATCTTGACGCTCGATCCGGGCACGGCCAGACAGGACCGGCGGGGACGCCCAACAACGGCCATCGACGGCGCTCCTTCCGGGGTACGGCAGGCCCGCCGCCCCTGACTTAACGATCCCAAAGGTGCTTGTGACGCCACGGTAACCTCGTGCCGTGACCGCGGTGAATGGACCTGTGGAAGATGTCACTGACCGTCGACTGGTCGTGATCACCGGAGCGAGTTCCGGCATCGGGTTGGCTGCCGCCACCGGTCTTGCCTGCCGGGGCGACCAGGTGGTCCTGGTCGGCCGGGATCCGGCCCGGCTGCGGGCCGCCGCCGACGAGGTACGCGAGGCCTCCGGGGAGCGACCCGAGGTGTTCCGCGCCGACTTCGCCGTCCTCGACGACGTCCGGCAGATGGCCGAGCGGCTACGCGCCGCGTACGACCGGATCGACGTGCTGGCCAACAACGCCGGTGCGATCGTGCTCCAGCCGGTCACCACGGTCGACGGTTTCGAGCTGTCCATCCAGGCCAACCACCTGGCGCCCTTCCTGCTCGCCAACCTGCTGGCCGACCGGGTGGGTCGGATGGTGGTGACCGCCTCCGGCGCGCATCGCAGCGGCACGCTGGATCCGAACGACCTGAACGCGCCGTTGCGCCGCTACCGCCCGATGTCCGCGTACGGCACCAGCAAGCAGGCGAACATCCTGTTCACCGCCGAGGCGGCCCGGAGGTGGCCGCAGATCGACTCGTACTGCTTCCATCCCGGGGTGGTGCGGACCCGCTTCGGTAACGAGAGTCGGGTGGTCGCCATGGGCATGCGTCTGCTGCCGTTCCGCAGCCCGGCCAAGGGCGCGCAGACGCTGGTCTGGCTGGCCAACCAGGACCGGTCCCGGTTGCACAACGGTGGCTACTACTTCGACTGCCGACCACGCCGCCCATGGCCGAAGGCGGCCGACCCGCGGCTCGCCGCGCGACTCTGGGCGGCCAGCGCCGCCGCGGTCGGCATTCCGGACTGACGACACCGGCGGCGCAACCGGGTCGCCCGGCCTGCCGATGCATCGGGCGGGGCAACCGGGTCGCCGCGGTCGGGAAACATTGCGATACTCCGCGCCATGACCGTCACAGAGGGCGCCAACCTGCGGGTGCTCGGCAAGGACGAGGCGCTGGCCGCGCGGCTGGATGCCGAGCTGACCGCCTTCAACCAGCGGGCCACCGGTGCCACCGACGAGGCGGAGTTGTCCGTCCGGGTCACCGACGCGGACGGCGAGCTGCTGGCCGGGTTGACCGGATGGAGCTGGGGTACCTGTGCCGGGATCAACATGGTCTGGGTCCGCGCGGACCGGCGCGGCGAAGGCTGGGGCGGTCGCCTGCTGACAGCCGCCGAGCAGGAGGCCCGACGACGCGGCTGCACCGAAATCTCGGTCGCCTCGTTCTCGTTCCAGGCCCCGGGCTTCTACCGCCGGCACGGCTACCTCGACACCGGCCGGCGGGAGGGCATCCCGGGCGGTCACGTCGACCACCAGTTCTGGAAGTCACTTGTCACCGAGACGTCGGCAGCGGTGCGCCTGGTCGCGCTCGTGGAGCTGCCCGACGATGCGGTCGAGGCCGGGCAACGGTACGAGGACACGGTGCTCGCCCTGCTGCCACGGCACGGTGGCCGGCTGGAACGGCGGCTGCGTACCGGGGACGGGCGTTCCGAGGTGCACGTCATCCGGTTCGACACCCGGGCCGGCTACGAGGCGTTCCTGGCCGATCCGGAGCGGACCGCGCTGCGCGGGACGCTGGGGGAGGCCGCACCCCGGGCCCGGGTGCTTGAGGTGCACGAGGTGTGACCGGCGGGGCCGGCGTCAGTCGCGGACCGGTGCCGCGTCCGCCGGCGCCGCAGTACTGACCCGGGTCGCACGGCGGCCCGTGCGGGCGCTGGACAACACCACCACGGCCACACCGACCAGCAGCAGCGACAGGCCGGGCAGGGTCACCGGGTCGGGCAGCTGACCCAGCCACGCCCAGCCGATCAGCGCCGCACCGGGTGCCTCCAGGAGGATCAGCACGCTGACCGTGGTGGCCGGCACCCGCCGCAGCGCGTAGCTGAACATCGAGTGGCCGAGCAACTGTGCCCCGCCGACCAGGGCGAGCACGGCCAGCCAGGTGCCGGTGTCGAAGCCGCTCAGCGGCACCCCGCCGACCAGGCAGAACACCAGCAAGATCAGCCCGCACACGCTGTAGCAGATGGTGGTGTAGGTGGCGTTGCTGACGGTGACCCGGGCACGCTCCCCCAGCGCGGTGTACACCGCCGCGAACAGGCCACCGGCCAGCGCCAGCAGGTCGCCCGCGAAGGCCTGGCCGGAAACCGTGAAGTCGGCTCCGGTCGCCAGCACCGCCCCGGCCACCGCCACCCCGATGCCGGCCCAGACCCCCGCCGGCAGCCGGCGGCCCTGCGCCCGGGCGATCAGCCCCTGCCAGACCGGCTGGGTGGCCACCAGCGCCGTCGCCGCAGCCACCGAGGTGAGCTTCGCACTCGGCATCCAGGTGGCGAAGTGCGCCGCCAGCGCCACCCCGGACAGGACACAGAACATGCCCTCGCGACGGCCCGCGCCGGTGGCCACGAAGCGGAACTCGGACCGTCGGCGGGTCAGCGCGAACGGACTCAGCACGGCGACCGCCAGCACGTTGCGCCAGAACGCGACCGCCAGGGCGGGCGCGGCGGCGAAGGCGATCAGCGGCGCGGATGACGAGACGGCGAAGACGGCCACGGCAAGTGCCGCGCCGATCCGCAGGTCAAGTAGGGGACGATGAGCTTCGGGGACCACGAGGTGCAATCTTCACACGTCCCACGGACGCCACTTTCCGTCAATGTTCGGTTACGCTCATGCGCGTCCTCACCAGGGCTCCTCCCCATCCGCCCGGAGGCATTCCCATGCCCAGGTTCCGGGCGGTGCTGTTCGACTTCTTCGGCACGTTGACCGGTCCGGTCCAGCGTGGCAAGGGTCACCACAGCACCGCCGAGCTGCTCGGCTGCCCGCCGGACACCTTCCTTGAGGTGCTCGACCGCAGCTTCTACGACCGCGCCAGCGGACGCTTCGGCAGCGTCGAGGCGACCCTGCGCTGGGTGTGCGAACAGGCCGGCGTACACCCTCCGGCCAAGGCGTTGCGGGCTGCCGCCGCCGCCCGGCACCAGGCCGTACGCGCGGACACCCGGTTACGGGACGAGGCCGTGCCGACCCTGCGGGCGCTGCGGCGACGGGGCGTACGGACCGGCGTGATCAGTGACTGCACCCACGAGCTGCCGGCGTTCCTGCCGGAGCTGGCGATCGCCCCGCTGCTCGACGTCCGGGTGTTCTCCGTGCAGGTGGGGCGATGCAAGCCGGACGCAAGCCTCTACCTGGCCGCCTGTGCGCGGCTGGGTCTGTCGCCGGCAGACTGCCTCTACGTGGGTGACGGCGGCAGCCAGGAGTTGACCGGCGCGCAGCGCGCCGGCCTGAGCGCGGCCCGGCTCGCCTCGCCCGACCTCGCCAACCATCTGGTGTTCAACCTCGACGCCGACTGGGCCGGCCGGAGCCTGGCGTCCCTCCGCGAGGTGGTCGACCTGGTCGACGAGGCACCCAGCCCGGTCGGCGCACCGTCGTAGCCACGCACGTACCCCGGGCCGGCGTCGCCTCGGGGTACGGCGGGTCAACGACGCCGGACACGGTGCAGCCGGAACGGACGGCGGGTGGCCCGGACGGCCGGCGTCGGCCGGGGCTGCTCGGCCAGCGAGCCGGCCGGCAACTCGGCGCCGTGCGTCGGCTGGCCGGCCGGAGCGAGCCGGATCAGGACGCAGCCGTCGGCGGCCCAGCGGGCGACCAGTCCGGTGGTCGGTCCGGGCGCGTTCAGCCGCTTGGCCCCCACCAGCGGCGCGAGCGTGTCCCACTGCTCGGTGCCGGGTGCCACCCGGCTGACCCGCGCCGGCCAGGTGACGATCCGGCCCCCGTGGTCACCGCGCAGGGTCACCTGGGCCTCGTCGGCCTCGGCCAGCCCTGGCGCGGACTGCTCGCCGGGGCCGCTGACCACGAACAGCGCCGCCTCCAGGGGTACGCACCACAGGGCGAGTGGCGGGCGGTCCGCCACCGCGACCCAGGCCACCGAGGCCTTCTTCATCGCCTCGTCGACCAGGGGATGGTTCTCGCGCTCGTCGGTCACCGCGGCATCCTCTCGCATCCGGGCCGGTCCGCGTCGGCCGTCAGCCGACGAACGGCGGGACGAGGATCTCCCCCCGCGCCACCGGCATCACCTGACCTGCGACGCTCGCGCCCACCGCCACGCCACCGGCTGCGGTCACAATGCAGGCCAGTGAGGACGGCCGGCCCATCTCGACGCCCTGCCGCACGGTGTACGACGATTGTCCCTCGCCGGGTAACAGGCCGCTGGCGACCAGCCACACCCCGAGACCGAGCGCGGCCGACCCGGTCGCCGGGTCCTCGGGTACGCCGAGACCGGGGACGAAGACCCGGGCGTGCACGGTTTGGGTCGCCGGGTTCCAGGAGAAGACGCTCACATGTTCGATGCCGTACCGCCCGGCCGCGACCGGGTTCACCTGGGCCCGGGCGAGGGCGTCCGGGCGTACCGGCAGGAACGGAAACTCCAGCCCGCAGCCGGCGACCCGCGGCGCTGGACCGGAATGGTCCTCAGCACCGAGCCCGACCATCTCCAGCAGCGGCTCCGGCTCCAGTTCGGGCCCGAGGGTGGGGCTGCCGCCGGTCAGGACGGCGGCACCGTCGCTCACCTCGATCGGCAGCACGCCGGCACCGCATTCCTGGTTGACCTGCCCGGTCGGGAACATGCCCCGACGAGCGGCGGTGACCGCGGCGCCGACGCTGGGATGGCCGGCGAACGGCAACTCGTCGACCGGCGTGAAGATCCGGGCCCGATAGGTGGCGCCGACCTGGGTGGCAGGCAGCACGAAGACCGTCTCCGAGAGGTTGAACTCGCGGGCCAGAGCCTGCATCTGGTCGGTCGCCAGCCCGTCAGCGCCGAAGACCACCGCGAGCGGGTTCCCGGCGTACGGACGGTCGGTGAAGACGTCCACGATCTCGTAAGCCAAGGTCGACATGTTGATAGACACTAGGCCCTCAGGCCGTATATCGGGGTCACTGCCGGGCCGTGCCGGCCCTGGACCGTCGCCGGCTGGTTCGAACGACGTGACGGCGATCCCCGCGCCGCCCGTTCGCCGCCGGGGCCTCGCCACGACTCGGGCCGGTGCGTCGACATACCCCCTAGGCTGGTGCCCGTGAGCACGCCGACCCGGGTGTACATCGCCCGACTTGCCGGAGTCGCCGTCTTCGACCCCAACGGCGACCAGGTCGGCCGGGTACGCGACGCGGTGGCCCGGCTACGCGCGAGCCAACGACCGCCCGAGGTCGTGGGTCTGGTCGCCGAGATGCCGATGCGCCGACGGATCTTTCTCTCCATCAACCGGATCACCTCGATCGACGCCGACGCCATCGTGCTGGGCAGTGGCACGTTGAACCTCCGCCGGTTCGAGAAGCGGCCCAACGAGTTGCTCGTCCTACAGGAGCTGCTGGACCGCCGGGTGCAGGTCGCCCCGGAGGGCCGGGCGGCGTCGGTGGTCGACGTGGCGATGGAGTGCAGTCGTAGTGGCGAGTGGTCACTGACCCGGGTGGCGGTCCGCGAGCAGACCGGTCGGTTGGCTCGTCGGGGCCACCTGCATCAGGTCGAGTGGAATCAGGTACGCGGGCTCAGTGGGGTGGCGGAGACCCGGGGTACCGCCAACCTGCTTGCCGTACTGGAGGACATGCGTCCGGCGGACCTGGCCAACGCGCTACAGGACCTGCCCGACGCCCGACGTAACGAGGTCGCGGCGGCCCTGGACGACGAGCGGCTCGCCGACGTGCTCAGTGAACTGCCCGAGCACGACCAGGTGGAGATCCTCGCTGCGCTGGACCGCGAGCGGGCCGCCGACATCCTGGAGGAGATGGACCCGGACGACGCCGCCGATCTGCTCGGTGAGCTGCCGCCGCCGGAACAGGACGTGCTGCTCGACCTGATGGAGCCGGACGAGGCCGATTCGGTGCGACAGTTGCTGAAGTACACGCCGGGCACGGCGGGCAGCGTGATGACGTCCGAACCGGTCATCCTGCCCCCGGACGCGACGGTGGCGGAGGCCCTCGCGCGGATCCGGGAGCCGCAGCTCTCCCCGGCGGTGGCCGCGCAGGTGTTCGTGACCCGGGCGCCGATGGCCACGCCCACCGGTCGCTACCTGGGTATGGTGCACTTCCAGCGGTTGCTCCGGGAGCCCCCGGCGGATCTGCTCGGCGGGGTGGTGGTCAACGACATCGATCCGCTGCGCCCGACCACCCCACTACCGGAGATCACCCGTCGGATGGCCACCTACGATCTGGTGGCCATGCCGGTGATCGACCGGAACAACCGGCTGGTGGGCGCCGTCACCGTCGACGACGTGCTGGATCACTTGCTGCCGCGGGACTGGCGGGACCGGGACACGGCGCCGAGCGGCCTACCGAACGGGGCATCGGCCTCGAACGTTCCGCAACCGGCGACGGACGGTGGCCATGACTGAGCAACGGCGCGCGGAGCGGCTGGACCTGCCGCGGGAGCCTCGGGGGTTCAAGCTGCCCCGGGTGGACCAGGAGACGTTCGGGCGCTGGGCCGAGGGCATCGCCCGCGGCATGGGTACGGCGAACTTCATCGTCTACATGACGCTGGTGATCAGCGCGTGGTTCCTCTGGAACACCCTCGCCCCGGCGGGAATGCGTTTCGACCCGTACACCTTCACCTTCCTCACCCTGGTGCTCTCCATCCAGGCGTCGTACGCGGCACCGCTGATCCTGCTGGCGCAGAACCGCCAGGCCGACCGCGATCGGGTGGCGATGGAGGAGGACCGGCGCCGGGCGACCATGCAGAAGGCCGACACGGAGTACCTGGCCCGGGAGATCGCCGCGCTGCGGATCGCGCTGGGCGAGGTGGCCACCCGGGACTTCGTCCGCTCCGAGCTGACCCGGCTCGCCGAGGAGTTGGACGAGGCGGCGCAGCGGCGTCAGCGGCTGGAACGCCGGCACCGGGACCCGGCCGCCCGGACCGGCGGCGACGGGTTGGATGAACCCCGTGACGAGGTGGACGGCGACCAACCGGGTGACGGTCGTCACGACCCGGCGACCTCCCACCGCCCGGAGAGCTGATCGACTCGCTCACACCGCTGTGACCGGCACCGGTGGCCGCCTGCCGCCGACGTAGCATTGCGGGCATGTCAGCTCCCGTCAGCACCGTCAGCGACGCCGTCCTGGCCGCCCTGGCCACCGTCAACGACCCGGAGATCCGCCGGCCGATCACCGAACTCGGCATGGTGCGTTCCGCCGAGGTCGGCGAGGACGGCGTGGTCCGGGTCGAGTTGCTGCTGACCGTGGCCGGTTGCCCGCTGAAGGACAAGCTGCGCTCGGACATCACCGCGGCCGTCGGCGCGGTGAGCGGGGTCAGCCGCGTCGAGATCGAGTTCGGTGTGATGAGCACCGAGCAGCGCCAGGAGCTCCAGGCGAAGCTGCGCGGTGGCGGCGCGACCGCGGAGCCGGTGATCCCGTTCGCCCAGCCCGGCTCCCGGACCCGGGTGTACGCGGTGGCCAGCGGCAAGGGCGGCGTCGGCAAGTCCAGCGTGACGGTCAACCTGGCCGCCGCGCTGGCTGCCCGGGGCCTTTCCGTCGGCGTGGTGGACGCGGACATCTACGGGCACTCCGTGCCGCGGATGCTCGGTGCGGACGGCCTGCCCACCCGGGTCGAGGACATGATCATGCCGCCGCAGGCGCACGGGGTGAAGGTCATCTCGATCGGGATGTTCACCGCCGGCAACGCCGCCGTGGTCTGGCGGGGCCCGATGCTGCACCGCGCGTTGCAGCAGTTCCTCGCCGACGTCTACTGGGGCGACCTCGACGTCCTCCTGCTCGACCTGCCCCCGGGCACCGGCGACGTGGCGATCTCCCTGGCCCAACTGCTGCCGAACGCCGAGATCCTGGTGGTCACCACCCCTCAGGCCGCCGCCGCGGAGGTGGCCGAGCGGGCCGGCGCGATCGCCCTGCAGACCCACCAGCGGGTGGTCGGCGTGATCGAGAACATGTCCTGGCTGGAGCTGCCCGACGGCTCCCGGATGGAGATCTTCGGGGCCGGTGGTGGTCAGACGGTGGCGGATTCGCTTACCCAGACCATCGGCGCGCAGGTGCCGCTGCTGGGCCAGGTGCCGCTGGACACCCGGGTCCGGGAGGCCGGCGACGAGGGCAACCCGATCGTGCTCGCCGAGCCGGACTCCCCGGCGGCGAAGGCGCTGGGCCAGGTGGCCGACCGGCTCGCGCTGCGCCGCGAGTCCCTGCTCGGCAAGCCGCTGGGCCTCAAGCCGTCCGGGCGCTGACCCACACGGTCAACCTCGTCCGGCCCGAATCGGCCCTCGGCTGAGGATGCCGTTTCGGGTCGGCCCCGGCCGACGCCCTCGTTCGCTCAGACGGCGGCTCGCGGCCCGACCCGGTCGTTCGCGGAGGGACGACAGGTGTCAGGTGACGTCGTCGTAGCTGACCGCGCGGGGAGCCGGCGCCGGGCCGGCGCTCGCCGGGGCCGGGCCGGGCCGACGCGGGTCCGCCGCGTTCGCGACGTCCTTGAGCTCGTCGTGCACGCCTGTGACGTCCGCTCGGAGGCCGTCGTAGACACCCTGAAGCGGCTTCCGGATCGCCTGCTCGTCCTCCTCGCTGAGCAGGTGCTTGCGGATGAACGCCTTGGGGTGCAGGTCCTCCAACTGGATGTCGGTGCCCAACTCCTTGCTCAGGTCGGTGGTGGCGCTGCGGGCCATGGTGCGCAGGTTGCGCACCATCCGCAGTCCGTCACTGATCACCACCGGCAGCCGGTCACCGAAGATCAGCAGCGCCAGCAGCAGCAGCGCGCCAACCTCCCACACGTTCAGGTTCTCGAACACCCTCGGTCCCCCTTCCCCCGGCTACCGCAGCCAGAGTACGCACGTAGGTGCCGCTGCCAGAAGAGGGTGCGAGGTCACTTCGCGTCCGCGGCGAGGGTGACCGAGGCGTTCTGCCGGGTCGAACCCCGGCGGTACTCGACCGTCACCACCGATCCGGGCGCGTACTTGCGGACCAGGGCGATCAGGTCGGTCGGCTCGGTCATCGGGCGGCCGTTGAGCTTCAGGATCACGTCACCGGCACGCAGTCCGGCGCCGGCCGCCGGACCGGACGGCTCGACCGTCGCGAGGCGTACGCCGGCACCGTTGGTGCCCGAGCCGGGCCCGCCGACCTGGGCACCGATCACCGTGCGGCGGGCCTTCCCGGTGCCGATGATGTCCTGGGTGATCCGTTTCGCCTGATTGATCGGGATGGCGAAGGCGAGGCCGATGTTGCCGGCCTCCTGCCCCTCGGCGACCAGCGACTTGATCGTGGAGTTGACGCCGATGACCCGCCCCGCCGCGTCGACCAGCGGGCCGCCCGAGTTTCCGTGGTTGACCGCGGCGTCGGTCTGGATCGCGGCGTAGTAGCGCGTCGGGCCGCCCGGCTCGCCGGCGTGCATCGTCCGGTCCAGGGCACTGACGATGCCCGCGGTGACCGTGTTCGCCAGCGACAGCGGGGAACCCATCGCCAGCACCGGGTCACCGACGGCCAGGGCGTCGGAGTCGCCGAATTCGACCGGACGCAGCCCGGTGCGGGAGACCTTGATCACCGCGATGTCGGACTCCGCGTCCTGCCCCACCACGGTCGCGGATGCCGAACTGCCGTCGTTGAAGATGACCGACGCCTTCCCGGTGCCGCCGGCCACCACATGATCGTTCGTGATCACATGCCCGTCGGCGCTGGCGATGAAGCCCGAGCCCTCGCTGGTGCCACCGAGCCCGGCGACCCGGACGGTGACCACGCTGGGCAGTACGCGCTCGGCGACGCCAGCCAGCGACTCCGGTGGACGTTGGGCGAGCGTGGGCGCCGCACCGGGGACCGCCCCCAGCACCGCCCCACCGGCACCACCACGGATCGCGAACGCGTAGCCGAGCGCACCACCGAGCGCGCCCGCCAGCAGGGCGGTCACCAGCGGAATGAGCAGGAGCTGCTGGAGCCTCGGCCGGCCAGCCGCGTCGGGATCGGTGACCGGTTCCGGCTCGCTGCCGGCCGCCGGGGCGGCGGGCAGCACCACTGCCGCCGGTGCGTGCGGATCCCGCCACGGATCGGCGAGCGCGTCGGACCACCACGGCGAAGCGGCATGGCCGCCGTCCTGTGGTGTCGCCGGCCCACCGGCTGCCGGATACCCGGCCGCCGGCTGCCCGGCCGGTGCTCCGCCCACGCCGGGCTGGCGCCAGTCCCAGCCGTCGGTCACTCGGTGCCTCCCACTCCCGTCCCCGATATCCACGCGTCCGCGGTCCGGCGCGGGCGACGGGATACCGCTTCCAGGATTGCACGGATGCGCCGCGCGGGGTCAGCGGTTGTCACCGCGGGTGGATGCCCCGCTGCGCTCAGGACGGGCCGCCTTTAGAGTCACAGTGCCCAACCGCCCTGCGCATCATGCTCGTCGCCCGGAGGTGCCCCATCGCCACGGTCGCCGGTTCCAGCAGTTCGACGAACCCGGCCCTACAGTTCGCCGAGTCGTACGTCACCGAGGACCTCGTCCTGCGGACCGCGCGCAGCCTCGCCCGCGAGGTCGGTCTGAACGCGGTCACCGCAGGCGCGGGTGCCGCGTTGCGCCTGCTCGCCGCCGCCGGCAACGCCCGCGCGGTGGTCGAGATCGGCACCGGCACCGGCGTCAGCGGCGTCTGGCTGCTGCGCGGTATGCGGACTGACGGAGTGCTCACCACCATCGACGTCGAGGTGGAGCATCAGCGGATCGCCCGCCGCATCTTCGCCGAGGCCGGCTTCGTCTCCGGCCGGACCCGGATCATCACCGGCCGGGCGCTGGACGTCCTGCCTCGGCTCGCCGACGGTGCGTACGACCTGGTCTTCGTCGACGCCGAGGTGACCGCCTTCACCGCCTGCGTGGACGCCGCGCTGCGGCTGCTACGGCCGGGGGGAGTGCTGGTGCTCAACGGTGCGCTGGCCGCCGGTCGGATCGGCGACCCGGCCGCCCGCGACACGGAGACGGTCACGGTTCGCGAGACCGTGAAGGCAATCCGCGAGTCGGAGCACTGGATTCCGGCACTGCTGCCGGTCGGCCACGGGTTGCTGGCCGCGGTGCGCTGCTGAGCCGCCGCCGGGCCGGCCGTACCGAGCGACCGGCCGCGGGGCGAGCCGACCGGCACGCCCCGCGGCCGGGTCAGTCCAGCGCCGCCAACCAGCGCAGCAGCCCGCGTACGCCCCAGCCGGTCGCACCCCTGGTCAGCACCGCGTCGTCGCGTTCACACCAGGAGGGTGCGGACATGTCGATGTGCAGCCAACGGTCGCGCAGGTCGCCGGTGAACTCCCGCAGGTAGAGGGCGGCCAGCACGGAGCTGGCGCCCTGCGTCGGCGCGCTGTGCAGGTCGGCCAGGTCGCTGCCGAGGTGCTCGACGTAGTCGATGGGCAGCGGCATCCGCCAGGCTGACTCGCCGGCCGCGCTGATCGCCGCCAGCAGTTCCTCGGCGAGCTGATCGTTGTCGCTGTAGAGCGCGCCGGTGCGGGTACCCAACGCCACCGAGTTGGCACCGGTCAGGGTGGCCAGATCGACCAGCAGGTCGGGCTGGAGTTCCTGCACCGCGTACGCAAGCACGTCGGCGAGGACCAGCCGGCCCTCGGCGTCGGAGTTCGTCGTCTCGCTGGTCAACCCGCCGTAGTGCCGCACGACGTCGCCGGGCCGGAACGCGGCCCCGCTGACCATGTTCTCGGCCAGCGGCACGAGCGTGGTCACCCGGACCGGCAGGCCCAGCGCAGCGACACCGAGGGTGGCCGCCACGACGGCGGCGGCGCCGGCCATGTCCTTGCGCATCAGCTTCATCGCCGGCACGGGCTTGATCGAGATGCCGCCGGTGTCGAAGGTGATGCCCTTGCCCACCAGGACCACGTGGGTGCGGGCGTCGGAGGGATGCCAGTCCATCTCGACCAGGCGCGGGCCGCTGGCCGATCCGCCACCGACGGCGAGGATGCCGCCGAAGCCCTCCGCGGCCAGTTGCTCCGGCTCGCGGACCCGCAGCATGAGCCCGGGCAGGTCGGCCACGGCCTCGGTGACCTGCTCGGCGAACCACTGCGGGTTCTTCACCGAGGAGGGCATGTTTGTGAGGTCCCGGGCCAGCCGGGTCATCCGGGCGGTGGTCACCGCCACGGTGACGGCCTGCTCGTACGCCTCGGGGTCGGTGACCGCCAGGTCGACGTCGGTCAGCGTGGGGGCGTCGGTGTCCGCACCCAGCCGGAACCGGTACGACCCCAGCAGCAGCCCTTCGACCAGTCCGCGAACCGCTTCGGGCGCCACCCCCGTCGGCAGCGCGAGTGTGATATGAGTCTCATCTTTGCCTGCGCGGGCCAGCGCCGCGCCGCCCGCCCGCCAGGCCGCCTCGTCCGCCGCACCGATCCCGAGCAGCAGCAGCCGGCCGGGAGTACCTCCGGGGCGCAGCTGCGTGTGCACGTCACCGGCCCGGCCTCGGAACCGCGCCACCGGGATCAGCGCGGCCACCTCGTCGGCGACCCCGTCGGGTGGGGCCACTCCGGTCGGCACCAGCTCGGCCGGTGCGTCGTCGCCGGCACCGGGCCGCACGGGTAGGACCAGGGTGCCGAGCCGTTCCGGCTCGGCGGTCAGACGGATGGCGAGCACGCGGAGCCGTACCTCCTGGAAACGGACGCGCGGTGGATCGGCCCGCGCGAAGGTGTGACGGCTCTGAGCCACCGGTGAGACCGGTGGCTCAGAGCCAGGATCAGACGAACTGTCCGCGGCGGCGAGCGTCGCCGACGCACCGGCCTCACTCAGCCGGCGGCCGCCTTCAGCGCGTCACCGAGAGCAGTCGCCTCGTCGGGAGTCATCTCGACGACGAGCCGGCCACCGCCCTCCAGCGGGACCCGCATGACGATGCCCCGGCCCTCCTTGGTGACTTCCAGCGGACCGTCGCCCGTCCGCGGCTTCATCGCCGCCATGTTGTCTCCCCTCAGACCTACACCAGGGTCGGTGGGTTGCCCCACAGCCACTTCGCCATGACCACCCGCAACTTGCACGTGGGTGTCGACCGACGATTTTCCCTGATGAACACCGCCGGACCCAAACCGAAGCAGCATTGATGTAACAGCATCTAGCTTATCCTTAGATGGCCTGTCACAATGTGCGGTCATGCAGGCACGGTCGGCACTCTTCGACCTGTACGGCGACCACCTCCGGCCGCGGGGTGGTCGCGCACCCGTTGCCGCGCTGGTCAAGCTACTGGCGCCGCTCGGGATCGCGCCCCCCGCCGTACGTACGGCGGTCTCCCGAATGGTGCGCCAGGGCTGGCTCGAACCGATCAGACTGGCGTCCGGCCCCGGATATTCGATCACACCGAAGGCGGCCCGCCGGCTGGACGAGGCCGCCTCCCGGATCTACCGCACCGGTCGGGTCACCTGGGACGGGCGTTTCGACCTGCTGGTGCTGGACGCGCCGAGCGCACGCCGGGACCGTCAGCGACTCGCCGCAAACCTGCGGTACCTCGGCTACGGCACGCTGGACGAGCAGACCTGGGTGGCCACCCGTCCGGCAGAGGACGTCGACCTGCTGCTCAGCGAGGGGGGCGTACGCTTCGAGCGGTTCAGCGCCGCGCACGCCGCCGGCACGCCCGGCGCGATGGGCCTGGTCCGCCGGGCCTGGGACCTGGCCGAGATCGGCCGGGCGTACGAGGAGTTCGTCGCCGAGCAGCGGACGCTGCTGACCGGCGTCAACGCCCGCAGCGGCGACGAGGAGGCGTACGCGGCCCGGTTCCGGCTGGTGCACGCATGGCGTACGTTCCTGTTCCGGGACCCGCAGCTGCCACCGGCGCTGCTGCCCGAGCGCTGGCCCGGCATCGCCGCGGCCAGCTTCTTCGACCGCCACGCGGCCCGACTCCGGCCGGCCGCCGACCGGTACGTCGAGCAGTGTCTCGACGGTGGACACCGGATAGCCCGACAGAAGGGTCGCCAGACGTGACCGAGCCGCTGCTCGTCGACCGCACCGACGCCGTCGTCACCCTCACCCTGAACCGCCCGACGGCGATGAACTCGCTCGACGTGGCGCTCAAGGAGGCGCTGCGGGACACCCTCGCCGAGCTGGAGTCCGACCGTGGCTGCCGGGCGGTGGTGCTGGCCGGGGCGGGCGGGTCGTTCTGTGCCGGTCAGGATCTGCGCGAGCACGTCGACACCCTCCAGGGCGGTGACGGCAACCCGCTGGACACCGTCCAGGCGCACTACAACCCGATCGCCGCCCGGCTGGCCAGCCTGCCGAAGCCGGTGGTGGCCGCCGTCCGGGGCATGGCCGCCGGGGCGGGTGCCTCCCTGGCCTTCCTGGCCGACATCCGCATCGGTGGCCCGTCCACCAGCTTCCTGATGGCGTTCGCCAAGGTCGGGCTGGCCGCCGACACCGGCGCCTCGTGGACGCTGCCGCGGCTGGTCGGCCACGCCAAGGCCGTCGAGCTGCTGATGCTGGCCGAGCCGGTACGCGCCGAGGAGGCCTGCCGGCTCGGGCTGCTCAACCGGATGACGGACGACGACGAGCAGGTGCTGCCCACCGCGCAGGAACTGGCCGTCCGGCTCGCCGCCGGACCGACCGTGGCCTACGGGGCGATCAAGCGTCAGCTCTCGGTCGCCGACGCCGGCACCCTGGCCGACGCGCTGGCCGCCGAGGCGCAGGCCCAGGCCATCTGCGGCGCGACCACGGACCACCGGGCCGCCACCATGGCCTTCGTCAGCAAGCAGAGGCCGGTCTTCGAGGGCCGTTGAGCCGCCGCCGGCCTACCCGGCGGGCCGGCCCGGGTCGGTCAGTCGTCCTCTTCCGGGTCCTGGTTCGCCTCCGCGCCGAGCACGAACGCCTGCATGGCCAGTTCGTCGCCGGAGGGTGAGACGAAGGCGGGCAGCTCCCGGGGGCCCAGCTCCTGCACGTACGCCCAGAACAGCCGGACCGCCTCCGCCGGCGAGTCGGCCTCGATCGGGAGGTCCAGGCTGACCAGCCAGGTGCGTCGCTGCGGTGCCGGGCCGAGCCGGTCGACCAGTTCACGGAACGTCGCCGCGTCGAGCGCGGTGACCGGCCCGCCGAGGACCAGCGCGTCGGCCGGCACCGGCTCGTCGAAGGCCCGCCGGGTGTACGCGACCACAAGCGTGTCGGGCGCCCGGTCGGACTGCGGGTCGTCCGGGTCCTCCGGGCGTCGGGCGGCCGAGCCGGCGACCCGGCCCACCGCCACCAGCCGCGGCGGCTCGTCAGCCAGCACCGCGACCTGGTCACCGAAGCGGGGCAGGCTGGTGCCGTCCAACCCGGTCAGCTCAAGCGTGTCGTGGTGGACGAGCCGCTCGGCGTCGTACCGTCCGGCGGGCAGGAGCACGGCCCAGGTGCCCGTGCCGTCCGCCTGGCTCGCCCCGTTCACCCGGTGTGCGGTGTCGGTCGTCATGCCCTCATCCCATCACGCCCGTCGCGGACGTCACGACGTGGCAGCCCGCGAGATGGTCGTCGACCATCCCGGTGGCCTGCATCAGCGCGTACGCCGTGGTCGGGCCGACGAACCGGAAGCCACGCTTCTTGAGTGCCTTGGCCATGGCCGTGGAGGCGTCGGTCAGCGCGGGCACGGCGGCGGCGGAGCCCGGCCGGGCCCCACCGGGTGGCGGGGCGAAGGACCAGAGCAGCGCGGACAGCCCCTCCGGAAGATCCTGTGCGGCGCGGGCGTTCGCGATCGCAGCTTCGATCTTGGCCCGGTTACGGACGATGCCGGCGTCGGCGAGCAGCCTGGCCACGTCGGCCTCGCCGTAGCTGGCCACCGTGTCGATCCGGAACCCGGCGAAGGCCGCCCGGAAGGCCGGCCGCTTGCGCAGGATGGTCAGCCAGGACAGCCCCGACTGGAACGCCTCAAGCGTCATCCGTTCGTAGAGGGCGTCGTCACCGTGCAGCGGGCGGCCCCACTCGGTGTCGTGGTAGACCGCATAGTCGGGGGTGCTGGCGCCCCACCCGCACCGGGCCAGCCCGTCGGCACCGATCACCAGTTCAGTCACGGCGTCAAGGCTAGGCCCAGTGTCCGACAGCCCGGCCCGCACGCACCGGTCAGGGCAGGCGGCCCTGCTCGACCTGGCGGGCGAAGCGTCGCAGCGCCTGGGTGAGGCTGAACTTGGAACCGGGCCAGAGCACCGGCCAGGCCACCCGGCCGGCCGGCCCGCCCGGCAGGTGGAACCACTCGTGCCAGACCACCTGACTGCGCCCGCTCTCCAGCGGGGTGCACCGCAGCACCCCGGGGCCGCGCAGCAGCGTGCCACAGTGCACCACGCCGATCTCGTACGGCGCGTCCACCCGGACCACCCGCATCTTGTCCCGCAGCACCGCCGGGCCGAGCGAGGTGACCGCCTCGACCAGGCTCCCCTCACCGCCGTCGCCCTCCACCACCCGGACGGTGGTGAACGGGATCCACTCGGACTGCCGCTCCCAGGCCAGCAGGGCGGCGAAGACCTTCTCGGCCGGCGCGTTCACGATCACCGTGGCAGTGACCTCACCGGCACCGGGTTGAGCCGCCTCGCGAAGATCGTCAGCGCCGTCCGAGCCGCTCACGCCGACTCCGACCGGACCACCGAACCACGCGGCCCGGACCCCGGCGCCTCGCTGCCCGCCGGCTTGTCGCCGGGGTCAGCGGCGACGGGGGTCGCGGCACCTTCGGCCGGCTGTCCGCCCGGTGCCGGCTGCTCACCGGCCGGCCGGAGATCGCCGTCGGCCGGCTCCGTCGTCGCGGTCGGCGTCACCGCCACAGCCTCCGGCTCCGCCGCTGACTCGGCGGTGGTCTTCGGACCCGGGCCGGGCCGGTCACCGGTCTCGACCGCTGCGGGAGCCACCGAGAGCTCGATCGTCGATCCTTCGACCACCGGGGCGTCCCAGGGCGAGGCCCCCGCCTCGGTCGGGTTGGCCGCCTGCTCGCGGGCCCGTCGAAGCGCGTCGGCGTCGGCGGTCCGTCCGTCCCGCAACGCCGTCACCTCCGCCTCCAGCACTCCGATCAGCTCGGCCTTGTAGCCGATGTCGTACGCCGCCCGGCGCATCGCCTGATCGACCTGGGTCATCCGGTACCCACGCAGCGCGGTGTCGAAGCGCACCTCGCCGACGTCCGACTCGCGCAGCGGACGGTCGCCGGGCAGCGGCACCGCCCGCCCATCCGCCTCGACCGGGGCGAGGCCGGGATCCCGACCGGTGACCAGCACCGTCACGCCGAACACGACCGCCGCGACGGTGACCGCCACGACCAGCAGGAGCAGAAGCTGACCCATGCACTGATCGTGGCACGCCGAGAGGAACGGGGCGACCCCACCCGGCGCGGCGTACCGCGAACCGGCAACCGGATAGCGTCAGTGTGGTGGCCGCGTGATCGGCCGGTGGCGGGTGGCGATGTGGGAGGTGGCGTGGCCGGGGTGCTGCGGCTCGGGGCTCGGCGGTTCGGTCCCGAAGACCTGGTGGTGATGGCGATCGTCAACCGCACCCCGGACTCGTTCTTCGACCGGGGTGCGACCTTCCAGGCCGACAGTGCGCTGCGGGCGGTGGAAAGGGCGGTGGACGAGGGTGCGGACATCGTCGACATCGGCGGGGTGAAGGCCGGGCCGGGTACCGAGGTGGACGTCGCCGAGGAGATCCGTCGGACGGTGGGCACCATCGCCGCCGTACGGGCCGCCTTTCCGGAGGTCGTCATCTCGATCGACACCTGGCGGGCCGAGGTCGCGGTGGAGGCCGTGGCGGCCGGCGCGGACCTGCTCAACGACACCTGGTCGGGGGCGGATCCGGCGCTGGCCCGGGTGGCGGGGCGGACCGGGGTCGGTCTGGTCTGCTCGCACGCCGGCGGACTCAGCCCGCGCACCAGGCCGCACCGCGCGGCCTTCGACGACGTGGTGGCGGATGTGGTCGCGACGGTGACCGGGCTCGCCGAGCGCGCGGTCTCCCTGGGCGTACGCCCCGACGGGATCCTCATCGACCCGGCGCACGACTTCGGCAAGAACACCCGCCACTCCCTGGAGATCACCCGACGGTTGGGCGAGCTGGCCGCGACCGGTTGGCCGGTGCTGGTGGCCCTGTCGAACAAGGACTTCATCGGCGAGACGCTGGACCTGCCGGTCACGGAGCGGCTGGAGGGAACGCTCGCCGCGACGGCGGTCTCCGCGTGGTTGGGCGCCCGGGTCTTCCGCGCCCATCAGGTCCGCCCCACCCGCCGGGTGCTGGACATGGTCGCGGCCGTCCGGGGCGATCGTCCACCAACCCTCAGCCGCCGCGGCCTCGCCTGAACGGTGATCGGTCCCGCCGGGTCAGGTCCAGCGGAGGATGTTGCGCCGCCAGGCGTAGAGCAGGCCGAGTGCGAGGACACCCACGAAGATCGCCATCTCCACCACGGTGACCATTCCGAACCCGGGCCGGTCGAAGACCACCGCCCAGGGGAAGAGGAACACCGCCTCGACGGCGAACAGCACGTAGAGGTACGCGTAGACGTAGTAGCGGATCTGCATCTGCGCCCAGTCGCCGCCCACCGGGTCGAGGCCGCACTCGTAGCTGGCGCGCTTACCGGGCGGATCGGCCGGGCGGGCGGGGCGCAGCACCCGGTTGGCGGTGAACGCGACGACGAGGAAGAGCACGCCAGCGAGCAGCAGCAGCCCGAGCGTCGCGTACGAGCCCAGGTAACCGGTCACGGTCGGTCAGCCTACCGTCCGCCGGGAGACCACGGCCGCGTCGCGAACTTCTTTTCATCTGGGACTAGTGTCCCAGAGCAACTTCTGACCACCATGGGATCACCACCAGCACCGGAGGATCAATGGGACGGCTGCCCGGACGATGCGGCTGGCGTCGTACCTTCGCGTCCCTCTGTGCCCTCGGCCTGCTGGTGGGTGCCGGAGCCGGCACGGCACCAGGTGCCGCAGCGACCGTGGCGGTGGCGGGTCGGGCCACCGAGCCGGGGCCATACAGTCCACCGGCCGAGCCGACCGGTGAGCCCGAGCCCACGTCGCCGCCACCCACGGTCGAGCCGCCGGTCGAGACGAGTACGCCCGCCGCACCGCCGACGACGCCCACACCGGGCACCACCACCGGCGGACCGGTCCCGAGCAGTGGTCCGCCGGCCGCGACGGTGGCACCGCCCCGGCCCACGTACTCCCCGTCGTCCGGGCCGCCCGCCCCCACGCTCGCACCGCCCGTATCGGCCGGCGTGAAGGTCACCACCGACGACGTCACCCTGCCGGCCGGTTACTGGACCGCGGCGAGCACGGTGGCCACCCTGAACGTGACAGTCACCAACGCCGGTAGCGCGAGCGCCGGTGTCCGCCTCGCCTACACCCTGCCGGCCGGGCTCACCGACGCCGGCACAGACGGCTGCGCCACCGCAGGAAAGGGTGAGTACCGCTGCGGGCGGTGGACCACGGCACCCGGCGCGCAGTTCAGCACCCGGCTGCGGATCCGGGTCGACGGCGACGCCTGGCGCAACATGCCGCTGGCCGGCTCGGTACGGGTGACGGCCACCGGCGCGGCCGGCACCGCGAGTGACGACGAGGGCTTCGCCGTCCTGTTCCCACCGGGCCCACCGGCACCCGGGATCACCATGTCGGCGGGTGAGGTCACCTTCGACTCCGACGGGGCCGGCGAGGAACTCCTCGTCCGGCTCGGCAACACCGGTCGGGCCGACGCCAGCGGCCGGGTCGACGTGCTGCTGCCCGCCGGGGTCACGGTGGCGACGCCGCCACCCGGCTGCGTCGCCGTGACGGCGACGCGTACCCGCTGCCGGCTCGACACGATCCGGTCGGGGCGTACCGAGGAAGTCAGGTTGCCGGTCACCGCGACGCCGCAGGCGCTGCGCAGCGCCCCGCTGTCCGGAGCGGTGATCGGCCGGCTCGACCCGCGCCACGGCGCCGACCGGCGGATGCAGCTCAGCTTCCGGATCACCGCGGCGTCGTCCGAGCAGCCCGCGGTGGTACCGCCGCCCGCGCCGGTGGCGTCGTCGAGTCTGCGCCCGGCGGGGGCGCCCGGTGACACCGAGGGGTCAACGTGGAGACAGCGCACGGCGGCACTGCTGATCATGGTGTCGGTGCTGCTGGTGCTCCTCGCTGTCGGGCTGGTCGTGGTGTGGTTGCGGCGCCGGGCCACCGCGTCGGTGACCGGTGGCGAGGAGATGAGCGGCGTGGCGCTCCGGACCGCGGCGGAGGATCCGGCCGGCGGTGCGCCGGAATCGGACGCCGGAATCTGGTTCCGCGCCCGACGGCCGGCCCGGACCCAGGACCGACCCGGCTGGGACGTGCGGTGATATGGATTACGGCGGCCCGGGCGAAACACCGCAAGTGACCACATAAACCCTCACGTTTCGTTCTCAGTCGGCGGACCTCCGGGCAGGGCGCGCCCCCGATCCGACGTAGGCTCTCGGTGAGGGAAGGACAGGCGGGCCGGACGTTCACGGACGGCCGGTGCAGCGGCGCGTCAAGGAGGTCTCGTGGCCGGGCAAGGCGAGGTCACCATCCAGTTCAGCCGGCCGCGCCGCAGCGCGCGACGAAGCGAGGTGCGGCCGTGAGCAAGCAGATCCGCCAGCTCGAACGGGTGGTCATCCGGTTCGCCGGCGACTCCGGCGACGGCATGCAGTTGACCGGGGACCGGTTCACCTCAGAGACCGCGCAACTGGGCAACGACATCTCCACGCTGCCCAACTTCCCCGCCGAGATCCGGGCTCCCGCCGGCACCCTGCCGGGCGTGTCGAGCTTCCAGGTGCACTTCGCCGACTACGACATCCTCACCCCGGGCGACGCGCCGAACGTGCTTGTCGCGATGAACCCGGCGGCCCTCAAGGCGAACCTCGCCGACCTGCCCCGGGGCGCCGACATCATCGTCAACACCGATGAGTTCACCCGACGCAACCTCGCCAAGGTCGGCTACGCGACCAGCCCGCTCGACGACGACACCCTCGCCGGGTACGCGGTGCACCCGGTCGCGCTGACCTCGATGACGATCGGCGCGCTGGCCGAGCTGGACGTGTCCAAGAAGGACGCCGAACGGGCCAAGAACATGTTCGCCCTCGGCCTGCTCAGCTGGATGTACTCCCGGCCGTACGAGTCGACCCTGCGGTTCCTGGAGCGCAAGTTCGCCAAGCGACCCGAGCTGGTCGCGGCGAACGTGGCCGCGTTCAAGGCCGGCTGGAACTTCGGCGAGACCACCGAGGACTTCGCCGTCCGCTACGAGGTCAAGCCGGCCAAGATGCCGCCGGGGACCTACCGCAACATCACCGGCAACGCCGCGCTGTCACTCGGCCTCGTCGCCGCGGGTGTCCGCTCCGGCCTGCCGGTCTTCCTCGGCGCGTACCCGATCACGCCAGCCTCGGACATCCTGCACGAGCTGAGCAAACACAAGCGGTTCGGCGTCACCACCATGCAGGCCGAGGACGAGATCGCCGCGATCGGCGCGGCGCTGGGTGCCTCGTACGGCGGTGCGCTCGGCGTGACCACCACCAGTGGCCCGGGTGTGGCGCTCAAGGGCGAGACCATCTCCCTCGCGGTGGCGTTGGAGCTGCCGCTGGTGATCGTGGATGTGCAGCGGGCCGGGCCGTCGACCGGCATGCCTACCAAGACCGAACAGGCCGACCTGAACATGGCGCTGTTCGGCCGGCACGGCGAGGCACCGGTGGCGGTGATCGCGCCCAAGTCCCCCTCCGACTGCTTCCACGCGGCACTGGAGGCGGCGCGGATCGCGCTTACCTACCGCACCCCGGTCATCCTGCTGTCGGACAACTACGTCGCCAACGGTTCCGAGCCGTGGCTGCTGCCCGAGGTCGACTCCCTGCCGGACCTGCGGGTCGAGTTCGCCACCGCGCCCAACGGCGAGGACGGCGCGACCTTCCTGCCGTATCTACGCGATCCGCAGACCCTGGCCCGGCCGTGGGCCGTGCCGGGCACCCCGGGTCTCGAACACCGCATCGGCGGGCTGGAGAAGGCCGACAAGACCGGCGACATCTCGTACGACCCGGCGAACCACGACTACATGGTGCGGACCCGGGCGGCCCGGATCGAAACGATCCCGGTGCCGGACGTGGAGGTGGAGGACCCGGACGGCGACGCCCGGGTGCTGGTGCTCGGCTGGGGCTCGACGTACGGCCCGATCGGCGCCGCCTGCCGCGCCCTGCGCCAGCGTGGCCTGCCGGTCGCGCAGGCACACCTGCGGCACCTGGCCCCGATGCCGGCCAACCTCGGCGCGGTGCTGCGCTCATACGACCGGGTGGTCATCCCCGAGATGAACCTCGGCCAGCTCGCGCACGTGATCCGGGGCCGCTACCTGGTCGACGCCATCGGCTACAACCAGGTCCGCGGCCTGCCGTTCACCGCCGCCGAGCTGGAGACGATGCTGGAAGAGGTCCTGAAGAATGTCTGAGCCCGTCGCCCTCAAGCTCACCGCCAAGGACTTCAAGTCCGACCAGGAGGTGCGCTGGTGCCCCGGCTGCGGCGACTACGCGATCCTCGCCGCCGTCCAGCAGTTCATGCCGGAGCTGAACATCCCCCGGGAGAACATCGTCTTCGTCTCCGGGATCGGCTGCTCGTCGCGCTTCCCGTACTACATGAACACCTACGGGATGCACTCGATCCACGGTCGGGCTCCGGCGATCGCCACCGGCCTGTCGGTCTCCCGGCCGGACCTGTCGGTGTGGGTGGTGACCGGTGACGGCGACGCCCTCTCCATCGGCGGCAACCACCTGATCCACGCGCTGCGCCGGAACGTCAACCTCAAGATCCTGCTGTTCAACAACCGGATCTACGGGCTGACCAAGGGGCAGTATTCTCCCACCTCCGAGGTCGGCAAGATCACGAAGTCGACACCTGTCGGTTCGGCTGACGCGCCGTTCAACCCGCTGTCGTTGGCGCTCGGCGCCGAGGCGACCTTCGTCGGCCGCACCATCGACTCCGACCGCAAGCACCTGCAATCGGTGCTGCGCGCCGCCGCCGAACACGAGGGCTCCGCCTTCGTGGAGATCTACCAGAACTGCAACATCTTCAACGACGGGGCGTTCGAGCAGCTCAAGGAGCCGGGCACCCGTGACGACTACCTGATCCGGCTGGAGCACGGCCAGCCGATCACGTTCGGCAAGGACGGGCAGTTCTGCGTCGTACACCCGCCCGGCGGGTTCGGCCTGGAGGTACGCGACACGGCGTCGACCCCGGCGGACGAGATCGTCGTGCACGACGCCACGGTCGACGACCCGGCGTACGCGTTCGCGCTGTCCCGGCTGCCCGGCTTCGACCTGCGGAACACCCCGATCGGCGTATTCCGCTCGGTGCGCCGGCCGTCGTACGACAGCGTGGTGCAGGGGCAGTTGGCCGACGCCCGGGCCACCGTCACCGAAACCCCGGAGCAGCAGTTGGCCGGGCTGTTGGGTAGCGGCGACACCTGGACCATCGTCGGCTGACCCGTGCCGTGACCAGCACGACCGGGCCGTTCCCTCGGGACGGCCCGGTCGACGTTTTCGGGCCCGGTGGTAGCTGACCGTCGCTCAGGGCAGGGTGTTCGCGGTGGGGCGGTCGTCGCGTACGTGCACCAGCATGTCCCCGGTCTCGATGACCGCACCGGCCCGGTCCGCCAGGGTGACCACCTTGCCCCGCCGGACCAGCGCGATGACAAGCGTGTCCAGTTCCCGAGGCGACCTGCCGACCTCGCTGCGTTCCGCGGAGCGCATGGCCAGCGCCATGCCCTGGCCCGGGGTGAGCAGATCCTCCACCACGTCGATCAGTGGCGGGGCCGACGTCGACAGGCCCAGCAGCCGGCCGGCGGTAGCCGAGGACACGATCACGTGGTGCGCGCCGCTCTGCTTGAGCAGCGGGGCGTTCTCCGCCTCCCGGGCCGCGGCGATGATCCGGACCTGACCGGCGGTGAGCTGGCGTACGGTCAACGCCACAAGCACCGACGCGTCGTCGCTGTCGGTTGCGATGATCACCGCCTTGGCGGTCCGGACGTGGGCCTGGTTGAGCACGGAGGATCGGGTCGCCGAACCCTCGATGGCGACCAACCCGTTCGACGTGGCCTGACGTAAGGCCGGACCGGCGCGTTCCACCACCACGATCCGGGACTTGTCCAGCCCGTTCTCCATCAGGGCCGAGATCGCGCTACGCCCCTTGGTGCCGTAGCCGCAGATGATGACGTGGTCCTTCACTTTTCTCTCCCACCGGTGCAGGCGACGGCCGGTCCGGTACTGCTCGGTCAGCACCTCGAGGGTGGTACCGACCAGGATGATCAGGAACAGCACCCGGGCCGGGGTGATGAACACGATGTTGACCAGTCGGGCCTGCTGGGTCATCGGCACGATGTCGCCGTAACCGGTGGTCGACAGCGAGACCACCGCGTAGTAGAAGCAGTCCAGCAGCGTCAGGCCGTCCCCGTTGTTGTCGCGGTACTGCTCCCGTTCGAGGTAGACCACCGCCACCACGGCGAGCACCAACCCGATGGCGGCAGCCAGCCGAAGGCTCAACGCACTGAGCGGGCCTCGCCGCTGCGCGGGGAAGTGAATCACCGGGGGACCTGCCCCGCGTCGGTCGCCTGCACGTCCACAACATAGCCGTTGATCCGGGAACCGCACGGCGGGGTGGCGTTCAATGGACTCGGTACGGCGAACGGGGCGGCGGACGGGCATGATGGGACGGTCAGCGCAGGAGCGGCGAGAGTGAGGCCCCCATGTCGTTGCTGAGACGGGTGATCGGCGCGGTGCTGCGCCGCAAGCGTCAGCACCAGGGCCGCACGCTGCGGGAAGTCGCCCAGGCCGCCGGGGTCTCCGTGCCGTACCTGTCCGAGGTAGAGCGAGGGCGCAAGGAGGCGTCCTCCGAGGTTCTCGCGGCGATCTGCCGGGCGCTCGGCCTGCACCTCTCGGATCTGCTGGAGGAGGTTCGCGACGAGCTTCGGCGGGTCGAACGCCGACTGCCCGCCACCGGCCCGGCTGGTCGCGTCCCGGCCACCCGACCCGGCGACCCGGCAACCGCCAGCCGCGGTACGGACGGATCCGCCCAGCCGGTCGCCCGACTCAACGGCGTCGGTTTTGGCTTCGGTGCGGACCTGACCGCAGGGCTGGGCAGCAACGACCCCGTTGCGGGCGGGGCCCGCTCGGTCGGTCGGATCGGCACCGCCGGCCTGACCGGCGGTGGACCGACCGGCGATGGGCTGACCGACGGTGGGCTGACCGGCGGAATCAGGGTCGTTGCCTTCGTCGACCCGGTCGGTCCGGTCCACCTCGTCGCCCGGGGGCCGCTGCTCCGTCGCGGGTCGCCCAGCCGTTCGTCCGGCGGCCCGCTGCACCGGTCCGGGGCACGTAGGCGAGCCGCCCGGCGGACGGCCACAGTGCGGGCGGCCGTCGGCAGTCACCGAGGGTGAGGCCACCAGGCGTTGTTGTCTCCTGAGCCGGTCCGTCGTTCTGCCGTGGGCGGATCTGCCCGGGGCAGAACGGCTGGTTGAGGACCGGTGGCATCCCGCAGGCTCAAGGGGCCGGTCCCCGGGCGCTCGACGTCGCCGCCGGCGGGTGGAGGTTGATCATGATCACGATGCTCGACGACGGCCAGCGGACCTTCGGCGACCAGGTGTTCGAACGGTTGCTGCGAGAGCGGATCGTCTTTCTCGGCAGCGAGGTGAACGACGAGATCGCCAACCGGATCTGCGCCCAGATCCTGCTGCTCGCCGCCGAGGACCCGGAGCGGGACATCACCCTCTACATCAACTCGCCGGGCGGCTCGGTGAGCGCCGGAATGGCGGTCTACGACACGATGCGCTTCGTACGCAACGACGTGGCGACCCTGGCCATGGGGCTCGCCGGCTCGATGGGCCAGTTCCTCCTCTGCGCCGGCACGGCCGGCAAGCGGTACGCGCTGCCGCACACCCGGATCCTGATGCACCAACCCTCCGGCGGTATGGGCGGCACCGCCTCCGACATCACCATCCAGGCGGAGAACATGCTGCACGTCAAGCGGACGATGCAGGAGTTGATCGCCCAGCACAGCGGCCGAACCCTGGCCGAGATCCAGCGGGACTGGGACCGGGACCGCTGGTTCACCGCCGAGGAAGCCCGTGACTACGGCCTGATCGACCAGGTGGTGAACGCCGCCACCCAGCTGTCCACGAGCTGATGCGCCGGTCACCCGGGAAGGCGGGCACCTAGCCGCGACAGCCCGCCGTCCCGGACTTCGAGGGGGCGGCGGGCGACACCGCGGTCACCGGAGCTACTCGGACGCCGCGCGCCGAGCCGGACCGGCGACCGAGTAGGCGATCAACCCGCCGAGGGCGAATACCGCGGCCATCAGCATGGCGGCATCGCTCTCGGGTGGCTGTCCCTGCCATGTCGCCGTTGCACCCCAGACACCCTCCTGGGGGTACATGACCGCGACAGTGGTCCAGCCCAACGGCAGGAACCACGATCTGGCGGCACCGACCACGGTCGCGCACAGGGCGGTCAATCCCAGTAGGCCGGCGGTGTCACGGGCCACCAACGCGGCTGGCCCGAACCGGGCCCCGGTGTACAGCGTGGCGAGCAGGACCACGAGGACGACCATCAGGCCGGCGAGCAGGTGCAGCGCACGCCGCCAGGGCCAACGCATCGACGCGGTACGGTCCAGGTTCTCGTCGGGACCGGCGAGGGTGGGCGACAGCACTGCAACCATCAGCACGACGGTCATCACGACCACCATCGCAGTGACGTCCCGCTCCTTGGCGAAGGCCAGGCACAGCCCCCACACCACCGCCGCGCCGCCGACGGCCGCGGCCAGAGCCAGTGGTACGCGCCGTGAACGCAGGTACAGCAGCATCCAGGTCACCGGGCAGTCCCGGACAGGATGCCTGTGACGTCGGTGCAGAGTCGGAGGGCATCACGGACCGCCGTGACGCGGTCCAGCGCCTCGTCTTCGGGCAACTCACGCAGGCCCCGCCACAGCGCGACCGCCTCAACGTTGATCTCGGGGCTTTCCTCGATCATGCCGGGAATCACGCCGACGTCCGACTGCGGCTCGCGGGCCAGGAGCCAGTAGGCCGCCGCCCGTTCGACCACGTCGTCGCGGTTCTGGCACTGCCCGTCGTATCCGACACCCAGCCCTCGGACAACCTCGGTAACCACGGCGGCCGGGTGGGCGAGCCCGCCACTCTTGTCGATTCGTACCGGGATCCTGACGATGCCGTCCTCGGGCGAGCTGACGTCGTCACTCATGAGCGTGCGAGTGTCCTCGTGCACGGCGGTCGGCGCGTCCGGCAGTTTCGCCAACGCCGTCAGCCCCTCCCGGGCCAGCGGGGTCAGCGCGTCGAGCACGTTGGCGTTGACCCGGCTGACGCACACCGTCGGCGCGTCGTCGGTACACACCAGCTCGCGCGCGACCGGGTCGACCGGCCAGTTGAGCACGCCTTCGTCCCGCGGTACGACCGCGGTCGCCACGACGAGCCCGAGCACCACCGGCACCAGCGCAGCCGTACGAGTGCGCCAGCCATCGGCCACGAACAGCAGCAGGCCCGCGGCGGCGAGCGCGGCCATGGAGATCGCGAGAGCACCGCTGACCCGGTTGTCGATCGTCTGATAGGCGTGAAACGGAACCGTGCCGTGGACCGGGGAGATCGCCGCAGCCAACCAGTCCGGGAGCCGGATGACGCTGAGGAAGATCAGCAGGACGCCGGCCACCGCCAGCGCCGGGGCGGTCACCAGGGCGGGGAGCATGCGCCCGATGCCCAGTCCGAGCCACGCCGCACCGATCAGCGACAACGCACCGACACCGGTGACGACGGCGAAGTTCAGCAGGGGCAGGTGCCGGGCGGTGGAAGCGATCCAGCCGATGCCCGCCACGGTCACCAGCAGGTAGGCGACCGCGAGGGTGAGGGCCATCGCACCGAGGACCGGCAGCATCCGCTGTGCGCGCGGCCGGGCGGTGGTGGTGAACAACTCACCCACCTTCGCCCGGTGCTCCCGGCGGCCCTGCCAGGCCCCGGCGGCCAGTGCCAGCGGCCACAGCAGGAGCAGGTACTCCCGGATGGTCATGGCCAGCGCCATCCAGCCACTCGACCAGCGGCCGGTTGCGACATAGAGCGCGCCGGCCCCGACCACCACCGTGATCAGTCCGGCACCGAGCGCGGCGGAACGGCGCAGTTCGATCCCAAGAATGTTCATTGGGCGGCCTCCGCGCGGTGCCGACGGAGGACGGCGGAGTAGCCGCGCTCGGCCGGGCTGTCGCCGGCGTCGCCCTGGTCGCCCTGCGTGGTCAGACCCTCGGGGGTGCCCTGCCACACCAGACGGCCCTCGTTGAGCACGAGCACGTCGGTGCAGGCCGCCACCACGTCCTCCACCAGATGGGTGGAGACCAGCACGCAACTGTCGGTGCCGAGGTCACGCAGCAGGTCGCGGAAGTCGAGCCGCTGTTCCGGATCAAGGCCGACGGTCGGCTCGTCGAGCAGCAGGAGCTGCGGATCGTTGACGATGGCCTGCGCGATCCCGGCCCGGCGCAGCATCCCACCGGAAAGGGTCTTGAGTCGGGCGTCAGCCTTGCTGGTCAGCCCGACCCGGTCGATGGATCGTTGCACGGCCGCCGCGACACCAGCCTTCGGCATCTCCTTGAGCCAGGCCATGTACCCGACGAACTCGCGGACCGTGAACCGCGGGTAGAAGCCGAAGTGCTGCGGCAGGTAACCGAGGGTACGGCGGACCGATCGCAGATCGGATCGGCCGTCGACCGGACGGCCGAGCAACGTCAGCCGCCCCCCGGCGGGGTTCAGGACAGTCGCCAGAGCCCGGATCAGAGTGGTCTTCCCGGCACCGTTCGGGCCGAGCAGCCCATGCACCCCGGAGAGCAGGGCCAGGTCAAGACCGTCGACGGCCAGGTGGCGCCCCGCCCGGACCCGTAAACCCTCGGCGTGAACCGCCCAGGGATGGGTGGTGACGGCCGTTTCGGCCGCACTCACGGCACGCATCATCATCGTCTCCTTCGTTGATCGTCAGCGCGGCAGCGGCGCCGTCTCATTCGCAGGTCGGAGCTGACCAGGCGAGGCAGGAGCGGCCTGGTCGCGGTGGGCTTTACCTGGTCGCGGTGGGCTTTACCTGGTCGTGGTGGGCTTTACCTGGTCGTGGTGGGCTTTACCTGGTCGTGGTGGGGTTCGACTAGTCGTGGTGGGTAAGTCGCCGAAGTCCGTTGACCCGGATGAGGGCCGTGACGGTCAGCAGCACCGTGGCCAGCGCCCAGATGCCGGCACTGTCGGAGGTCAGGACCACCGGGAGCCGAGCTGCGGCCAGACTCGGGGCGATCACGACGAGCGTCCAGATCGCGATCAGTCCGATCGCCGCCCGGCGAACGCCGACAAGGGTCCCCAGCAGCAGCGTGGCGGCGGTGAAGGCCAGGCACGGCAGCAGCATCAGAGCGAGTGACACCCCGGTGCGAGCACCTGCCACGGCGAGAGCGGGAATGACGAAGGCCAACACCGCCGCGGTACGCCGCAACAGCGTCGTCAGACCGGCGGCGGGAGTGGCGGCAATCAGTTCCCAGGCCGGATCGGCACGTCGGTGCCAGGCGACCGCCACGCCGGGCAACGGGGCCAGCGGTGCGATCAGCAGCACCAGCGAGGGCCGCCCGGCCCACAGTTCACCGAGCAACGCGGCGCAGGCGAGCACCGTGGCGGTCATCGCCAGCCACGGCAGCAGCGTGCCGACGAACCAGCGGTGGCGCAGCACGGACCAGGGCCGGCTACGACCGGCGGGAACGGGCGTCGCGGCGATTTCCCGGTCCAGGTTCATCGCGACCCGGTCGATCAGGGTCCGGGTGTCGACAGTGGTGGCACCGGCCAGCCGGGCACGACAGTCACCGCAGTCCTCAAGGTGCACCTCGATCGCCCAGACGCTGGGCTCGTCGAGGCCGGGGTCCCCGGCGGCGTACCGCTCTATCTGGGACATCGTCGGATGGGTGGTCGTCATGACAGGGCCTCCCGCAGGACGATCCGGGCGCGGCGGACCCGGGACTTGACGGTGTTCTCCGGTACGCCCAACAACACCGACGCCTCCCGCATGGAAAGCCCGTCGAGGACCGTCGCCCGCAGCGCTGCCCGCACCTCGGGCGGAAGGACCAGCAGGGCCTGCTCCAACTCCTGGCCGACCCGGGCGGCCATCACCTCGTCTTCGGCCGCCGGGGCCGTCTCCGGCATGAGCTGCACCTGCGGCACCCGGGCCCGGCGCGCCCGGCGACGGAACGCGTCGACCAGCCGGTGGGCGGCGATGGTCCACAACCAACCCACCGCGCTCCCCTGCGTCCCGCCACCGCGCGCCGCCGGTACACCGGCGAAACTGCCCGCAGCCCGCCAGACCGTCAGGTACGTGTCCTGCAAGACTTCGGCGACCATGTCCGGATCGGCGCACCGGCGGCGCAGGCGCACCTCCAGCCAGGGCGCCGTACGCCGGTAGAGCTCGTCGAACGCGCGCCGATCTCCATGGGCCACTCGGCGTACGAGTTCGCCCTCGTCAGCTGCGTCCATGCCTGTTCTCACACCCGGTAAGACGACGCACCCCGACCGATCGGGTCTCAAACCCATGTGGTCGCCGTCACTTCTGCCGCACGATCGCCCCCGCCCAGCCGGACGCCGCAATCCGCCCCGAAGGGTACCGACAGCTCCGCCCGACGAGTCAGTGATCAGGGCTGCTACCTGGTGCCCCCGGCAGGATTCGAACCTGCGACACACGGTTTAGGAAACCGATGCTCTATCCCCTGAGCTACGAGGGCGCGAGGGCCCAGTCTAGCGACCTGGGGTTCACCTGGGGTGGCAGGGAGTGGCCCACGTTCACCCACGTTCCCCGGACCGCTGTTGTCGCAGCCCAGGAGCACGAAACACACGCAGCCATACCCACCGCTCCCGAGCATCAGGGTCTACGGCTGTCGGTGCCGCGCCCGTTCAACCTGGCCCGCCCGCGAAGCGAGAAGTGGGTGGCACCTCGGCCGCCGTTCCGCGACCAGCCTGATTCCCACGCTGACTGTCGCGGCAGCGGCTTGAATAGCGGTGTGCAGGTCAACAGAGGCGGGCGGGACTGGCGCGTCGGCGCCGCCGCCGACGTGAGCTGGATCGCCGGGCACACCACTGCCGGCATCTCGATCACCACCGCCATCCCGCCGGTCTTCGACGCCTACGCCACCACGTACCAGACCGACGACGTCACCGCCGCCGCCTACGAGCACGCCCTGATCGAGGACCTCACCACGCACACCGCCGACCAGCCGTGGTGGCTGGCCTACCTCGACACTGGCGCCCACGACGTCGTCTTCCCTCACGCCCCGAGGGTGTTCCTCTACTGGAACTGGCCGTACGTGCTGGTCGAGGCCGGCCCCGAGCAGGCCCTCACCTGGCGTACCGGTGGTCATATCCGCCACCCGCACGGCGCCCTACCCGACCTGTTCTTCCCCTCAGACCGGTCGTGGCTGGTCTCCGCGCTCTGGGATGACACCTGGACCTGCGTCGGCGGCCCGGCACCACTGATCCACGCCCTCGAACGCGACCCCGTCGCCAATGCCCGCCAGGTCCGACCCGACGAGGACGCACTGCCACCGGGGCTGACCCGCGAGTGACGACCCCCGCCCTCGGAGCAGCGGTCACCCTCCGATCAGGGCTAACGCCCCCACTTCTCGGCAGGACGGCAGCCGCTGGTCGGTTTGCCGTAGATCCGCTTCCCGTCCGGGCCTGTATAGCAGTGCTCGAGTTGATCTTCGGCCTGGAACAGCGGACGCCTGCCGATCTCCGCCCCACGCGCGTCGTAGCTGACCAATTCGGGGTCGTTGCCGGCCTTGAGTCGGGCGTCGCTGGTCATCAGGCCGAACGCGCCTTTGGAAAGTCGTGCTGTGGTGGTGTGGCCGTCGCCGTGGTCGAGTACGAGCCGGTGGACGCGGCTGCTGGCCCGGCCGCTGACGCTGACGTCCCCGCCGTCGGACTCGGTGGAGGTCAGCAGCAGCCGCTGCACCGGCCCGGGCAGCCAGGCACCGTGCGGCCACGGCTCAGTGGCACCTCCGCCGGACTCCCGGGGCGTTCCCGCCCCTTCCACGTCGCAGGTGGCGTAGCCGACGTCGTTCATGAACAACACCAGCGCGCGGTCACCCCGCTCCATGGCCACCGCCAGGTCGGTCAGGGACACCGGAACGGGTCGCTCCCCTGGAGCCTGGCGGGTCTGCCGCTGCGGGGAGTTCCACCGCAGGCACCGCTCGGCCGCATCCTGCAGCGTCGGCGACAGCTCCCCGGCCCCCATGGCCAGCACCTGCACGGTCGAGCGCTCCGGCCGGTCCCACACCACCGCCGCGGCACCAGATGCCACGGCCAGCAGCACCGCTACGGCCACGGCGATCCTCAGTCGGGGAGTACGCGCCGGAGGCGGGCTCGCGAAGCCGAGGATCCGGGCCCGCATCGCGAGCGCCGCCTCCGGCGGCAGGTCCCGCTCCGCGGGCAGGTCGAGAATGTCGTTCACCGCTTCCCCTCCTGGATCTCCTGCGGCATCAGACGGGCCAGGCGGCTGCGGGCGCGACTCACCCTCGACCGCACCGCCACCTCGCTGATGCCCAACACGGCTGCCGCGTCCGGGTACGACACGCCGGACCACAGGCACAAGGCCACCGCTTCCCGCTCGGCCGGTGACAACCGGCGGACCACCGCGAGGACCTCGGTCATCCGCCGCTCGTCATCGAGCCGCGCGGAAACCTCGTCGGCGAGGTCACCATCGGCAAACCGCTCCGCCGGTAGACGCCGGATCAGCGCAAGCCACCGACGCGCCGACCGCCACTCCGAGCGGACCGCGTTCGTGGCGATGACCAGCAACCACGGCAACGCCGATCCGTCCACGAGTCGGGCGTCATGCCGGCGGCGCCACGCGACGAGGAACGTCGCCTGGGTGACGTCCTCGGCCGTGGACCACGAGCCGGTCAGCCGGAACGCGTGGTTGTAGACCGGACGGGAGTACCGGTCGAAGAGCCGACCGAACGCCGCCTCGTCACCGGCGGTGATCGAAGACCACAGTTTCTCGTCCGACGGCCGTACCTGATGCCTCACACCACACTATGGCCGCCCACGCCGACCCTGTTGCAGGCCGACGGTCGACGTCTGAGGCCGTGGCGCCGGCGCGAGAGCCGCAGCGTGTGTAGCCGATGGTGGCCAGCTCACCGGGCGGCGAACCAAGCGTCAGGTGTCGAGGCCGGCGAGGTTGAGCCGTTCGAGCAGGCTGGGCTTGCGGGCGTGCACCGCCCGCAGCTCGGCCAGCCGGTCTCGGAACGATGCGCTGTCTCCGTCGCGTTCGCCGAGATCGCGCAGGTCGACGAGGAGTTGAACGGCGGTGTCGTACTCGCGGGGTTTCTTCGTGGCGATGAGTTCATCGACCCGCTGCCAGGCGGCGGGTTGGTCGACCGCGACGGTGTCAAGGTGCCGTTGCCGGGCGGCTGCGGCGGACCGTTCCCGTCGAACCCGGTCGCGTTCACGCTGCTCGGCGTCCCGTCGTTCCCTCTCGGCCCGCAGGTCCGCAGCGGTGGCGAGCAGTTGCCCGGCAGTACGGACGGCCGTCGGGGCGGACGCGTCGGTGGGATGCGCGTCGCGGTAGCGGCGCAGCAGTCGGCTGCGAAGGTGGCTGTCGCCGCCGGCGACCAGGTCGGTCTGGATGGCGTCCTTGTCCCGGGCCGGTAGCCCGACGACCCAGGCGCGTAGTTGCGCGGCGGACGGTTCGCCGGAGGCCGCCGGCGACGACCCGGCCGCCGCAGCCGCGATCAGGTCGGGGTCGATGCGCAGGAACTCGGCTGCAGCGGTGAGGGGCGCGTCGAGGGTGCCCAGTCCGGCGGGGACGGGTGGCTCGGGCTCGTCGTCGGCGATCTCCTCGGACTGTACGCAGCGCAGCCAGGCCAGGTAGAGCAGGCGCAGGTCGCCGGCGGCGAGGCCGGCCCGGACCGGGATGATCGAGGCGAGCAGGCCGTGGCCGTCGAGGTCCCACTCGTCGGCGCCGTCCTCGTCCTCGTCGTGAAGGTCGATGATGACGTGCGTTCCGGCGGTCCAGGCGGACGCGCTGTCGCCCTGGCAGTACTGAGCCACGGTGGCGGGGGCGAGCACATGTTTCGGTAGCCGCAGCATGAGCTGGCGGGTGCCCCAGTTCGCCAGGTACAGGTGCGCGTCGAAGTACCGTTCCATCAGCGTGCGCGGGTCGCCCTTGAAGTCGCCCCACTCGTAGGTGTTGACGAAGCTGGTGGCGGTGATGTCGGCCCGAGTGGACAGCGACCGCAGCTCAGCCCGCTCCCGGCCGGTGAGGGGCCGGTCGACGGTGATGAATTCGTAGTACTGGTACTCACTCACCGTGGCCTACCTTCCGGCCCAGCGCCGGTAGGCGTCGATCCACGCGGCACCGTCCGGCGGCGGGGTGGGTAGCGGCAGGTCAAGCAGGTCGACCCGTTGCCGGTGGCGGCCTCGGGCGCAGACCGCGACGATGCTGTCCGCTGCCAGCTCGATCTTGCGCACGGTGACCTCGACGCCGAGGACGGTGGTGGTGAACGGCACCGTCAGATGCTCCTCGATCGTGGAGCTGCGTGGTCAGGAAACGTCTGCGGGGCCGGAGCAGTTGTCCGCGCCGGTCGAGCCGCCGGGGCTTGGCTCGATGCCGACCTTCTCCGGCGGCTCTGGCCCACCCTCTGGCTGCCACCCCAGCTCCGCCAGCGCTGGGAGGACGCCTTCCCTGAACTCGCCGCGACCCGCAGCAACACGGCGTAGGGGTGACCTCTTCCACGGCCGCCCGCTGGCGGGTCCGCAGATGGAACACCAGATGACCGCATAACGAAGGCACCTGGCGCCGCAAATCGAAAGCCAGGCTCCCCGCAGATCGAAAGCTTGGCCGTTATGATGACGCCGTGCCCACGCCACACTTAATCCCTCGCCGCGCCGCCGCGCAGGTCAACGCTGCCCTGGCGGACACCCGCGTCGTCTTGATCAGCGGAGCACGGCAGGCAGGCAAGAGCACCCTGGTCCGCCTTGTTGCCGGCGATCGTCTGGCCGAGCGCCGCGATCTTGACCGGGCTCAGGACCGGGCGGCGGCGATTGCCGACCCGGTCGGATTCGTGGACTCCTCCGAACTCCTGGTCATCGATGAGATTCAGCGCGCTCCGGAACTTCTGCTGGCCATCAAGGCTGCGGTCGACGAGGATCCCCGTCCTGGCCGGTACCTGCTCACCGGATCATCACGGTTGTTCGGCATGGTGGCCGCCCCGGACGCGCTGCCCGGCCGAATGGAGACCGTCGAACTCTGGCCATTCTCCCAGGGCGAACTCGACGCAGCGCCGGACGGATTCGTCGACGCCGTCTTCGCGCTCGGCGCGGACCTGCGACACGAGTCGGACGTGACCCGCGCCGACTACGCGGCCAGAATCGTGCGCGGCGGCCTACCCGAGGCCACCACCCGCACCGACCCGCGTCGCCGCCAACGATTCCTCGACGCCTACGTCCAGGCGCTCATCGACCGCGACGTCCGCCAGTTGTCCGACATCCAGCACAAGGGCGAGCTACGCAGGCTGGTACGCCTCCTGGCGGCCAGATCCGCGACCATCATCGCCGCGAACTCCCTCGAATCCGCCCTCGAACTGAGCCGGCCGACGATCGCCCGCTACCTCCAAGCCCTGGAAGAGATCTTCCTGGTCAAACGGATCCCCGGCTGGTCCCGCAACCTGGGCACCCGCACCACCGCCGCGCCAAAACTGATCTTCGTCGACTCGGGCATCGCCGCCAACGAGATCGTGACCGACGCCCGGGCACTGCTCCGGCCGGGCGCACCGTTCGGCCCGCTGCTCGAATCATTTGTCCTGTCCGAGCTGTCCCGGCAGCTCACCTGGTCCGAGCAGCCCGTCGACCTGTCCCACTACCGCGACCAGAGCAGGTACGAAGTCGACGCGGTGCTGGAGAACAGGACTGGCCAGGTGGTCGGGGTCGAGGTCAAAGCAGCCACCACCGTCGGACCCGACGACTTCCGCGGGCTACGCCGACTCGCCGACCGCCTCGGCGACGACTTCGTCGCCGGCATCGTCCTTTACACCGGAACCTCCACGCTGCCGTTCGGCGAGAGACTCCGCGCCATGCCGGTCAGTGCTCTGTGGCAGGTTTCCGCCCCGACGGCAGGCTGACCTCGCTCGCAGGTCGCTCCTCATCCGGTCAGGGGCCACCGAGGGCCGAAGGGCGTGGCCTGCTGATCCTCGGCAAGCGATCCCAGCAGGTCCCCGCCGCAACCGGCACACGAGGCCGGCCGAGCCGGTGCAACGCCTTCTCGACCCGGGTGTCCGCCCCGTACCCGCCCCGTGCTTCGTAACGGGAAACCAGCCCGGCGTAGTGCTCCAGGCCGGCGACGAGTTCAGCCCTCGACAGACCGTTCAGTCCGGCCTCGGTGTGCCTGATCCGCGACTCGAGCTCGCGGAGGTCGGCCAGAGAGAGGTCGATCGCGTCCTGGACCGAGGCATGTGGCGGCAGCGTCAGCGATTGGGCCAGGTAGCCGACACCGCCGGGGGCAATCACCGTCAGTTCCCCGTTGTCGGGTCGGTCCACCCCGGCGATCAGGCGTAACAGGGTCGACTTCCCGGCGCCGTTGTCGCCGATGATGCCGACCTTCTCGCCCGGTTTGACGCTGAAGGACACGCCGGCCAGCACGGTGCGCTCGTCGTAGCGGCGGATGATGTGGCGCAGCGAAAGTTGCGACGTGAGCAAGACGGCCCCTGATCTGACAGCTTGACAAGGACATGTCGGTGACAGTCGTTCGGCCGCGACGGCCAGGTGCCGAGCGCAAGGGCTCTCGACCCGTTGCGGCGCCGCCTCGTCGGATTACGTCCACCGAGACGGCGCCGCAACGCCCAACACCGGCCCGGGTCAGGCTCGCTTCGTGAAGGCGGAACGCGCCCACAGGTAGCCGACGAGGGCGATCGCCACGCACCAGGCGACGGCGACGGCCGCGTCGGTGGTGTCGGGCGCGCTGTCGAGCAGGCCGCGCACGGTCTCGATGATCGGCGTGAACGGCTGGTACTCGGCGAACTGTCGCAGGCCCGGCCCCATCTTCTCCGCCGGTACGATCGCGCTGCTGAAGAACGGCAGCATGACCAGCGGCACGGCGGCCATGCCCGCTGTCTCCGGCGACTTCGCCGACAGTCCCAGCGCGACCGTGAACCAGCCCGCCGCGAACGCGAGCAGAACGACGACGCCACCCACGGCGAGCCAGTCGGTCAGGCTCGCCTCCGGGCTGAACCCCAGCAGGAAGGCCACTCCGACGAGCGCCGCGATGGCGATCACGTTGGTCAGCACGCTGGTGATGACGTGGCCGGTCAGCACCGCGCCGCGGGAGACGTCCATGGCCTTGAACCGGTTGATGATGCCCTTGGTCATGTCGGAGTTCACCGCCGTCGCGGTGGCTCCCAGCCCGTAGCAGACGGCCAGCAGGATCATGCCCGGCGTCGCGTAGTCGATGTAGTCCACGCCGACGCTGAAGGCGTCGCCGAACATGTACACGAACATCAGCATGATGATGATCGGCATCAGGACGGCGTTGAACACCGAGGTCGGGTTCCGGGTGAGGTGTTTGAGGTTGCGGCGCAGCATGACCAGCGAATGGGACTGGGCGCTCATTTCGTGTCGACCTCCGTGGCGTGGCCGGTCAGGGCGAGGAAAACGTCGTCGAGGTCCGGGGTGCGCACGGAGCACTCCTCGGCGCTGAGGGAGTGCTCGTCGAGCCGGTCCAGCAGGGCCCGCAGTGACTTCGTGCCGCCGTCGGCGGGCACCCGCAGGGCCAGCGCGTCGTCGTCTCGGGTGGCCACGGGGAAGATCCCCGCGGCGGCGTCGAGTTCGGCAGCGGTGGAGAACCGCAGCCGTACGTGTGTTCCGGGGATGAGGCGCTTGAGCTCTTCCGGCGTGCCCTGGGCGACCAGGCGGCCCTGGTCGAGCAGCGCGAGGCGGTCGGCGAGTTGGTCGGCCTCCTCCAGGTACTGCGTGGTGAGGAAGATGGTCGCGCCGTCGTCGACCAGGTCACGCACGATCGACCACATGGTGCGGCGGCTGCGCGGGTCCAGGCCCGTCGTCGGCTCGTCGAGGAAGATGATCCGCGGATTGCCGACCAGCGTCATCGCCAGGTCGAGCTTGCGGCGCATGCCCCCGGAGTAGGTGGAGGTCGGCTTGTCCGCCGAGGCGGTCAGCTCGAACCGATCCAGCAGGTCCGCGACGATCCGCTCGCCGTCGCCGGCGACCCCGCGGTTGAGGTCCACCATCAGCTGGAGGTTCTCGCGTCCGGTCAGCAGCTCGTCGACGGCCGCGAACTGGCCGGTGACGCCGATGGCCGCGCGGACCGCCCTGGCGTCGGTGGCAAGGTCGTGGCCGGCGACCCGGACCGCGCCGCCGTCGGCCTGCACCAGCGTGGTCAGCACGTTCACCGTCGTCGTCTTGCCCGCGCCGTTGGGGCCGAGCAGACAGAACACCGTGCCAGCGTGGACGTCGAAGTCGACGCCGTCGAGGACGGTCTTGTCCTTGTACGCCTTGCGCAGGCCGGAGACCGAGATCGCCGGGGTCGTCACGCAGTCACCTCCGGAGTGGCCTCGGCGGCGTCGAGCGCCGCGATGATCTTGCTGGTCATGTCGGCGACGGTGGGACCGGGCGCGCCCTGCCGGGTACCGACGGCCGCGTCGAGGGCGACGACGACGGTGCGGCGGAAGTTGTCGGCCTCGGCCGGAGCCTGCTCGGCGAGCAGGCGCATCGCCTCGGTCAGGGCGGGCAGAACGCGGTCGGCGATCTCGGCCACCGACCTGCCGCCCAGGTCAATACCCGTGGACTTCTCCGCGAGCACGTGCCCGACCAGGCCGGTTGCCGAGGCCAGGGCGATGGACCCGCCGGTGGCGATCTTGTGGGGTGAGCCGCCGGCGGCTCCAGCGGCCGACAGCAGCGTGACCGCACCGTACGCGGCCGTGCGAAGCGTGAGTTTGTCCTGGGTGGAAAGGTTGACGGACACAGTGTTGAGCTCCTTGACGTTGACGTGGGCAGGTGGCGACCGCCGGGTGGCGGCCCGGGATCACCGGGCGGGTCTCGGCTCCCGCCCGGGGCGGCGCGCGTCCGGGGGCAGGCAGGATCTTTCATGACAAATCTCTTTTCAGTGGACGCGTCGGCCCGGTGCTGCTGGGCCGGGATCAGGGCCGCCGGTTACGGCAGGGTGAGTTCGTAGCGGAGACGCCGCCCGAGAGGGCGGAAGCCCAGGTGTCGATGCAGGGCGACCAGGTCGGAGTCCTCGCCGGCGGTGCGAGTCTCGATCTCCTCGACGTGTGGGTGGATCTCGCGCAGTCGCGTGAGCAGAGCGGCGTTGACCCACAGTCCCAGCCGCCGTCCGCGATGACCGACGAGCACGGCAGGGCCGTACTGGCGGGCGCGACGCTGCGACGGTGCATCCGTCATCGCCAAGACATAGGCGGCCACGCCGCCGTCCGCCTCGGCGGTGCTCACCACCGCATTACCCGGTCGGCTCGGATACCGGAGTAGTTGCTCGACGCTGTTCGCGCCAGTCGGGTCACCGGTCCAGTGACGCAGCCGGTATCCGGGGTGCTCGACGTCGACCAACTCACCCAGCCAGGCATGGTGAATATCGCGGTACGCGAGCAGGTCATGGATCCTGGATCCGGTTCGCCGAAATCCGTGCCGCTCGCAGAACGACTGCGCGGCGGAATCCGGGGCGGTCTCCACGATCAGCCGCCGTCCCACGGCGTGTGCACCGACGGCGGCCAGCAGCCGCGATCCGATCCCTCGTCGACGCCACTGCGGCTGCACACACAGGTTCAGCGCAAGGGTGCCCGGCTGCAGGGCGGTCGGCGGTGGCAGTTCGTACTCGAACGGGATGACCGGACGTAGATCGGCGACCCCGGCCACCAAACCGGGCGACGTCACAGCGTGCCAGCGTGGGGTCCCGAGATGATCCGGTGCCGCCACGATGTCGATCACGCTTTCGCTCATGCGTCCACCATCGCCCGGCCGTCCCGGCCGAACAACGCAGAAGATCGCATCGCCGCATTAGCCAGCGGTGATCGATCGACGACGGACCCCGCGACGGCCGGTGGTCCGAGCCACGCTCGTGCCGCCCGTTCTCGTCGCGGCCGTAGACTGCCCAATTCCAGGCCGCAATGATCGAAGGTAGGGCCGTCTGGTGGAACTGCGCGACATCGAGATCTTCCTGACGCTGACCGAAGAGCTTCACTTCGGTCGCACGGCCGAGCGTTTGCACGTGTCCCAATCGCGGGTCAGTCAGTCGATCAAACAGCAGGAACGCCGGATCGGCGGGGGCCTGTTCGAGCGTACGAGCCGCGCCGTTCGACTCACCCCGCTCGGCGAACGGTTACGCGACCGCCTCCGCGCCGGCTACAGCGAGATCATCTCCGGCATCGAGGAGGCCGCCGCCACCGCACGCGGCCAAGCCGGCACGCTGACCGTCGGCACCATGGGCACCCACTACCAGTCGGTCGAGGCCGTCCTCGACCTGTTCCGGCAGCGGCACCCGCAGTGCGAGCTGCGCCTGCGCGAAATCCTGCCGACCGATCCGCTCGGGCCGCTGCGGGCCGGTTCGGTCGACATCGGGATTCTCTGGCTGCCCATCCGCGAGCCCGACCTCACGGTCGGGCCGGTCCTGCACCGCGAGGAACTGGTGCTGGCGGTGGCCGCCGGTCATCCGCTGGCCGGCCGGGGCAGCGTCGAGCTGGAGGACCTCGGCGATCATCCGGTGGTCTACCCCGAGGGCCCCATTCCCGACTACGTGTGGGAGGCGCACACCCCGTCCACCACCCCGGCCGGGCGGCCCGTCCGGCGCGGGCTGGGCATCGTCACCCTCGAGGAGGCCTTCCAAGCGATCGCCGGTGGCAGGGTCGTGTCCCCGGTCGGATCGGATGTGGGAGCCACCCGGCAACGAGGCGACATCACCTTCCTACCCATCACCGACGGGCCGGTGCTGCACTACGCGCCGGTGTGGCGCAAAGGCGGAGAGAATGCCCTGGTACGCGCCTTCGTTGAAGTCGTCACGAAGGCGCAGCAAACCACGTAGCCGGGCCTGGCACCGGCTGAAGAGCACACCCCGCACACATCCACGAAGATCATCCACGCGTCATCGCGGTGTCCGGCGCGCACGGAACGTGGCACGGTACGCCTGGGGTGAGATGCCGAGTTCCCGCCGGAAGGTGTGCCGCAGGTTGGCGGTAGATCCGATCCCGGTCCGCGTGGCGATCCGTGCGATCGGCTCGTCGCTGGCCTCCAGCATGCGCTGGGCGGCGAGCACCCGCTCCCGGGTGAGCCACTGGTGTGGGCTCATTCCGGTCAGGCGGTGGAAGTGCCGCGCCAGCGTCCGCGGACTCATGTGCACCCGTTCGCCAAGCGACCGCAGCGACCATGGCTGGTCCAGGTGCCCGCGCATCCAGTCCAGCAACTCTGGCAGCGGGTCGTCGGGATCGGGGCTGAGCGGAGAGTCGACGAACTGGGCCTGTCCGCCGCTGCGGTAGCCGGAGAGCACCAGCCTGCGGGCGAGCGCGGCAGCCACGTCCGCGCCGTAGTCCCCGCGTACCACATGCAGGGCGAGGTCCATGCCGGCGGACATACCGGCGGCGGTAAGGACGCCGCTGTCGTCGATGAACAGCGCCCGTGGGTCCACGGTCGCGGCGGGGAAGAGCGAGGCCAGCAGCGGTGCGGTCGTCCAGTGGGTGGTGACGTGCCGATGGTCGAGGAGGCCGGCGTGGCCGAGGATGAACGCCCCCGTGCAGATCGACATGATGCGGGCCCCGCGCCGGTGCGCCCGCAGCAGGGCGGTCAGCAGCGGCCGGGGTGGCACCTCGTGTTCCCTCGTCCAACCCGGTACGACGAGCAGGTCAGCGGCCTCCGCCTCGGCCAGCCCGTACGGGGCGGACACGGTGATCCCACCGTCCAGCTCGATCTGCCCCGGTTCGATGGCGCACGTCCTGGTCCGGTACCACGATCCGAACCGGTACGCATAGTCCACGCCGAAGATCTCGTTGACCGTGACGTAGTCGAAGCTACCCGCGCCCGGGTAAGCCAGCATCGCCACGCTCGGTTCCTCGACCGGCATCGCAGACCTCCCTACCGCGCCCTCCGCGCGGCCCCCGGTGACGCTGAGTGACTGTCCACATTCTTGCGTTCGATGTCCAGATCCGTCACCCCAGGCCACATATCGATGGCACATTATTCGTGGATGGCGAGCGTGACGACCGACCGCAGCGAGTATCCGATGGGCGTATCGCTCAACAACCAGGCGATGTTTGCGGCGAAGGCTCGGCGAGCCGCCGTCGCGATGCTCGTGACGGTGGCGATTCTGCTGGCGCCGGGCGCTGTGGCGAAGGCCGAGATCCCGGCGGACGGGATGTCCGCGGCCCAACTCAACGACGCCTTCCGCGCGTACGGAGACACCAGCGGCAGGTGGAACGGAGGCGACAGCACCGCCTCGGTGAAGCTGCCCGACGGCCGGATGGTGTGGCTGTTCTCGGACACCTTCGTCGGCTCGGTCAACCCCGACGGATCACGTCCCGACTTCCAACCGATGATCCACAATTCGATCGTCGTGCAGGACGACGCCACCCTCTCCGAGACGCTGACCGGCGGCAGCGCCGACGAACCGATGTCCCTGGTCGGCGCCGAGCGGGACGGGGATCCCGCGAGCGCCGGCTACTGGGTCGGTGACGGCACGGTCGAGGACTCCACCCTCAAGGTGCTCTACAACCACTACCTGCGTTCCGGCCCGAAGCCCCTCGACCTGAAGTTGACCGGCACCGCCCTGGCATCGTTCGACCTGCCCGGGCTGACCCTGCGCTCGCTCACCCCGCTCCCGGTGGCCGACCGGATCGCCTGGGGCTCGGCCATCCTGGAGGACGGCGACACCACCTACATCTACGGCACCCGGCTGGTCAACGACTCGGGGCCGGTGAAGCCGATCTACCTCGCCAAGGTGCCGGCCGGCGGCCTGGCCGGGCCGTGGCAGTTCTGGACCGGCGACGGCTGGTCGGCCGAGGAGTCGGAGGCCACCCGGCTGATGGCCGGCACCACCACCGCCTTCGGCGTACAGAAGGTCGGAAACCAGTACGTCCTGGTCACCGTCGACGGCAACCTCGTGTTCAACCCGGACACCGTCGCCTACACCGCGCCGGCGCCGACCGGTCCCTTCAGCGGACCCGTGCACCTCTTCCGGGCGCCCGAACCGCAGCCGGGCAAAGAGATCATCGTGTACGACGCCCGACTGCATCCCGAGTTGGCGCGCCCGGGCAAGCTGCTCGTGTCGTACAACGTCAACAGCCTGGCGAACGCCGACAACCAGGCGGACGCCCGCCTCTACCGGCCCCGGTTCGTGGAGGTCGACTGGCCACGGCCGGCGCCGGACCCGGCGACCCTGCCCCCAACGCCGACCGAGCTGTCCGCCTCCGCCGACGAGCAGCGCAACGTCCAGCTCACCTGGACCGCCTCGCCGGGTGCCACCGGCTACCGCATCCACCGGCGGGACCTGTCGTACGGGCAGAGCCACCCGGTCCGGCTGCCCGGCCAGGTCGCGGCGGCGTCCTTCACCGACGCCGGCCTGGTGGACGGGCACCTGTACGAGTACGCCGTCTCGGCGGTGAACGGCAACGGCGAGAGCGCCCCGACGGCCGTGGTGTCGGCCACCGCGCGCGGCGGGCCCACCCAGCAGGGGGAATTCCTGCCGGCCCCGGACGGCATCGCCGTGGCCGGTAGCTACCTCGTCGACCTGCGCGACAGCGCGGCCAGCGGCGAGTACGGCATCCGGGAGATCGCAACCCGCCTGGTCGCCCGATACGGCGGCAGCCTCGACGGAGTCTTCGGCGCGGCCCTCGGCGGCTTCTCGGTCACCGACCTGACCGACGCGGGGGCGCGCGAACTCGCCGCCGACCCGGCCGTCGAGGCGGTCGAGGAGGACCGCACGGTCAGCTTGGACGACAACGGCGATGTCTCGGCGTCGAACAGCGGTGGCGTCCAGGAAAACCCACCCTCCTGGGGCCTGGACCGCATCGATGGCACCCTGGACGGCAGGTTCGTCTTTCCGTCCATGGGTGAAGGCGTCGACGTGTACATCCTCGACAACAGTGTGCGGACCACCCACACCGACTTCGGTGGCCGGGCCGACGTGGGAGGTGAAAAGCGCTCCCGCAACGTGGAACTGTGCGGCGCGCACGGCACCCATGTGGCAGGCACGGCCGGTGGAAAGAGCTACGGAGTGGCGAAGAAGGCGCACATCATCGACGTGCAGATCGGTTGCCAGATGGCCACGACCGCCGCAAGGATGGCCGGGGGCGTCAACTGGATCACCCAGTACGCCGTCCTGCCCGCAGTGATGAACATCAGCCTCAGCGTGGCGACCCCCTCGCGGGACCGGGACCGGCTCGGCAAAGCAGTGCAGGATGCGATCGACAAGGGCATCACCGTGGTCGCCGCCGCCGGCAACGCCGACGTGGACGCGTGCACGGAGGTACCAGCCGCCCTGACAGACGTCATCACCGTGGCGGCCACCGGCCAGGACGACAAGCGCGCCCCGCGCAGTAACCACGGGTCGTGCGTCGACATCTTCGCGCCGGGCGTCGGCATCACCTCGGCCAGCAACATGGACGACACCTCATCCCGCGACTCGGCTGGCACCTCCATGGCGACACCGCACGTCGCCGGTGCGGCGGCGCTGGTGCTGCAGGCACACAAGAACTACCGGCCCGAGCAGGTGTCCGCCGCGCTTCTCGGCCTGGCCGAGCCGGGCGTGATCCGCGATCCCGGCGTCGGTTCCCCCAACCGGTTGTTGCGGGTGGCGCCGCCGCTGGACGATGCGCCCACCGGCCTCACCGCCACCCCGGCCGACGACGGCACCATCAACCTGGCCTGGCAGCCGATCGACACCGAGGGAGTCAGCTACCGGATCTCCCAGCGGGACGTGACCGCCGGGCAGCGCGATCCGGTGGAGCGGCAACCGACGATCTGGAGCGGCACCAGCGCGGTCGCCGACCACCTCGTGCCCGGGCACACCTACGAGTTTTCCGTGGTCGCGGTGAACACGATGGCGGTCAGTCCGCCATCGGAGGTGGCCACCGCGACGTCGACGATCGCGCCGCCGCCCGCGCCCGGCGGGTTGACCGCGACCGCCCAGGGCAACGGCACCATCGAGCTGACCTGGACCGAGCCGCAGTCGGACGTCTGGTACTGGGTCTACCAACGCGACACCACCGTCGACGAGCAGGAGTTCACCAAGCTGCCGCTGCCGCTCACCGAGTGCTGCTCGATGGAAGCGGGCTTCCTCACCCACGGCCACACGTACGAGTTCAAGGTCAGCGCGACCAACCGTGGCGGTGAGGGGCCGACGTCGGCACCGGCCACCGCGACCGCGTACTTCGACGCGCCGGCCGCCCCGACGAACCTGCGCGTCACACCCGGTGACGGCATGAACACCCTCACCTGGGACCCGTCGGCCACCGAGGATGTCTGGTACTGGGTCTACCAGCGCGACGCTACCGAGAACGAGGAGTGGGAGCAGCTCCCGATACCGATCTCCGAATGCTGCACCATGCCGGCGCAGTACCTCGCCAACGGCCACGAGTACGAGTACAAGGTGACCGCGACGCGGGGTTCCGAGAGCCTGCCCAGCAACGTGGCCCGGGCCAAACCCATGCCACCGCTGCCCGACCAGCCGACGAACCTGGCTCTCCAGCCGCTGTCCACCGGCGACATCACCCTGACCTGGGACGCGCCCGGCCCGAACCTCTACTACCGAATCTACTGGCGGGACGTCACCGCGGGGGAGACCACCTTCAAACGATCCGAGGTCCCCACCGACAAGACCACCGCGACCTGGGAATACCTCACCCACCTGCACACGTACGAGTTCAAGGTGACCGCCGAGAACCTGTCCGGCGAGGGCGCGGCGTCGGCCACGGTGCAGGCACGGAGCACGGTGGCGCGGCCGACGGCACCGACGAACCTGCGGACCGTGCCGTCCGGCAGTCTGCAGATCCGGCTGACCTGGGACGCGCCCGGCCCGAACGTTCTCTACTGGGTGTACTGGCGGGACGTGACCGCAGGCGAGACCACCTTCCGCAAGTCGCCGTACCCGACGGAGCTGACCGAGGCGACCTGGCAGTACCTGGTCAACACCCATGTCTACGAGTTCAAGGTGAGCGCCACCAACGTGGCGGGGGAAGGGCCTGCCTCGGCGACCTCCCGGGCCACCGCCATCGGCATCGCCCCCCAACCGCCGAGCAACCTCAAGGCGACAGCCGGGGACAGCTTCGTCCGGCTCAACTGGACGGCCAGTCCGACCGCTGGCGTCATGTACGTCGTCTACCACCGCAACGCCTCTCGCAACCAGTCCTGGCGGAAGATGCCGTACCCGGTCGACGGCTGCTGCACGTTCACCGCCGAGTATCTGACCAACGCAGAGCGGTACGAGTACCGAGTCGCCGCCACCAGTGCCGCAGGCGAGAGTGATCCTTCCAACGTGGCCGGTGCGACGCCGATGCCGGTGTTCCCGAAGCCGCCGACCAGCCTGCGGGCCACCGCCGGAAACGGCAAGGTCTCCCTCGCCTGGTCGGCCAGCCCCACCCCCCGGGTGTATTACCTGATCGAGTACCGCAAGTCCGGCGGCTCGTGGAAACGCCTGCCGTATCCGGTGGATACCTGCTGCTCGTTCACCGTGAACCTGCTGAACAACGGCACCACGTACGAGTTCCGGGTGCGGGCGACCAATGTGGCCGGCGACAGCAGCCCGTCCAACACCGACTCGGCCCGACCGCTGCCGCCGTTCCCGCAACCGCCGTCGAACCTCAGCGCGAGCAACGCGGGCAGCGGCGCGGTGAAGTTGACCTGGACGCGGAGTTCCACGGCCAACGTCTACTACTGGATCGAGTACCGCAAGGTCGGCGGCTCGTGGATCCGCCTGCCGTATCCGGTGAGCACCTGCTGCTCGTTCACCGTGAAGTACCTGAACAACGGCACCACGTACGAGTTCCGGGTGCGGTCGACGAACCTGGCCGGGACCAGTTCGCCGTCGAACACCGACACCGCCCGGCCGATGCCGCCGTTCCCGAAACCGCCGTCCAACCTGCGCGCGGTCGCCGGGGACAGTTCGGTCAAGCTGAGCTGGTCGGCCAGCCCGACCCCGGACGTGTACTACCACGTCTACGTGCGCGACGCCACGCTCAACGGCTGGTGGGAGAAGCTGCCGTACCCGCTGAGCAAGAGGTCGATGACCGTCGGATACCTCGGCAACGGCCACTACTACAACTTCAAGGTCACGGCGATCAACGCCGCTGGGGAGAGCGCGTCGACGAACATCGTCACCGCGTTGCCTCAGTGGGCCGACGGCACCACCACCGACCCCGCCACGATCACCAGCAGCTGGATCTTCGCCAGCCTGGGGAAGTTCGACCCCATCCAGCGGTTCGACGTCACCGCCGGTGTCCGCGGCACCCGCACCGGCGACTACATCCAGGTCGACGGCTACTGGCGCATGAACAACGACAAGCGGTTGCTGTCCGGCATCTTCTGGTACCTCGTCATCGACTGCACCGAGAACTACACCGTCATGCACCGGACGTTGGCATATCCCACGGGCGGCCCGACCAGCGGCAGCCTGACTTTCCACTACAAGAAGAACCCGCAACGCAAGTACCGGGTGCAGGTCTGGGGCGTCGGGGACATCACCTACAGCGGAGGAATCCATGGCAAGTTCGCCCGCTACCCGTCGTCAGGCATCATCCCTTTCATCAAGGAGACACCGTGCTTCTGACGACAGGAGCCTGTCCGGTAAGGCCTACTCATCCTCGGCTGACGGCGTTTCCGGTCCCCCGAATGAGACAAAGATGATCCATCGACGGTCAACGTGCCCGAGCGGTCTCGTACAGCACGGTGCCGAGCAAAACCGCTGTGCCTTGCCGCGCAGTTCTGGCTCGGCGGCGCCAAGACCGGCGACGGCCTCCTTGTCATCGGCACCACACCGTTCATCGGCGAAGGCTTCGGCGCCCCCGCCCTCGACACCCTCTTCCTCGCCGGCCCCATCTCCTACGACGGCCTACTCGTCCAATGCGCCGGCCGCGTCATCCGCGCCGCGCCCGGCAAGGACCTCGTCGAGGTCCACGACTACCACGACCCGGCCACACCCATCCTCGCCGCCTCACTCCCACGCCGCATGCCCGGATACCGGGCACTCAGCTTCACCAGAACATGAGTGCATCCCATCGCGTCACCATGACTGGTCCCGCCGGTCACGGGGATATGACCAAGGTGCCAAGCGCGCTTGGCCTAGCGTAGTAGGCTACGGGCATGAGCCGGTTTTCCGAGGATGAGCTGCACGCGGTTGTCTCCCGGTACGAGGCGACGCGGGCGGCCGCGTTGACCGAGCGGGACGAGCAGCTACGGGCGTTTCACGCGGCCGGCTGGCGGCCAGTGGATCTGCAGCGGGTCACCGGGTACAGCCGGGAAACGATCCGCCAGGCGCTACGACCGGAGGTCCGGCGGGCGACCAATCTCAGCCGGCGCAGGACATCCCCTCAGCTGCCGGCGGACTACCGGCCCTACGGTGACCGGAAGCCCTACGTCGTGGCCGAAACCCTCGCCGCGCTGCACGGCCCGACCGAGGGCACGGTAACGCTTCCGCGTCATCTCGACTGGTCGGGGCACGCCGAGTACGACCTGAACCGGACCGCACGCCTGGCCAGCATGTACAAGGTGGTGCTCACCGAAGCCGCCACGGTCGAGGATCTGCACACCTGGCTCGACGCCGACCTCCTCCAGCGGCTCTGGCCCACTCTCTGGCTGCCACCCCAGCTCCGCCGGCGCTGGGAGGACGCCTTCCCCGAACTCGCCGCGACCCGCAGCAACGCGGCGTAGCAGTGGACCCCTTCCACGAACGCCTCGCCCGCATTGGGCTCAGGGCCGCTGATCGATACGGCTTCGCGCTGGCCGGCGGCTACGCGGTACAGGCCGCCGGGCTTCTGGAGCGACCCAGTGAGGACGTCGACCTGTTCACCGCCTGGGACCGCCGCGACGAGTTCACCGCCGCGGTCACCGCCGTCGTGGACGCCTACCGGGACGACGGCCTGACCGTCGAGACCGAGCGGCAGTACGACACCTTTACCCGGTTGGCGGTCAGCGACGGGGTTCGGGTTTCCAAGGTCGAACTCGGCGTGGACTGGCGTGCCAACGAACCGATCCTCATGGCGATCGGACCGGTCCTCCACCCCGACGACGCGGTCGCGAACAAGATGAGCGCCCTCTACGGGCGAGCGTTCGCCCGGGACTTCATCGACATCGACGCCACGGTCCAATCCGGCCGCTACACCCGCGACGACCTCCTCACCCTCGCGCAGCGCCGACCGTGGCTTCGACCCGCGTATCTTCGCCGACGCCCTCGGACAAGCCGCCCAGCTCGATCCCGACGACTTCGCCCAGTACGGGGTCACAGGCTCAGCGCTGGACAATCTCCGTAACCGATTCGCCGAATGGCGCCGCGAACTGCTCGACGGCGAGTAAGGGTGACTCGCGGCTCCCGACTCGCGGCAGCGTCAAGCATGTGCACGCAGGACTCATAACGTTCCAGCTGATCTTCGGCAAGCGATCGCAGCGAGCCCGCGAAGCGACCGGCATGCAACGGGGGACAGTAGGAAAGCCGCAGACCGTCGGCTCGTGGACACCGGCGGAGCGTCGGGTTAGGAAACCGATGCTCTATCCCCTGAGCTATGAGGGCGCGAGGGCACAGTCTCGCGACCTGGGGTTCAGCTGGGGTGGCAGGGAGTGGCCCACGTCTGAGCGTGCGGTCGACGACCACCTCGCCGGCCGTGAAACGGAGTCCACCCAGCCAGGTGCTGTGGATCAGCCGTGCGACTCCACATCGCTCCCCTGCATCAGATCGTTGCCGGTTGGCCGCGGGCGACTAGTGTGCCGACCATGGACCGGCCGGTGCAGGAGTCGCCGCTGATCGGCCGTGAGCTGGAGCTGGCCACGGCGGTCGAGTCGCTGCGTGCCTCGGACGGACCGGGCGCGCTGATCGCCGGATCAGCCGGCGTCGGCAAGAGCCGGCTCGCCCGCGAGGCGGTCGGACACGATGCCATCACACGGGTACGCGGCGCGCGGACCCTCGCTGTCCATGGCACCGCCGACTCCGCCGAGCTGGTGCTCGGCGCGTTGGCCGGTCTGCTCGGCCCGCCAGGGCCTGACCAGATCAGCCTCAGCCCGGTGCAGGTCGGCCTGCTCGGGCTGCGCCGGATCGCCGCGCAGGAGCAGGGCCGGGTGATCCTCTCAGTCGACGACGCCCACCTGCTGGATCCGGTCTCTCTCGCGGTCCTGCACCACGCCGCTGTCGACCGGACTGTCACCCTGCTGGCGACCGTACGCACCGATCAGCCGGTCCCGGATGCGGTGACGGCCCTGTGGAAAGACGCCGGAGTCGTCCGGATCGACCTCGCGCCGCTGGACCCGTCGGCGTCTGAGGCGCTACTGACCGCACTGCTCGGCGGCGCGGTGGAGGGGCGGACTCTGCGCCAGTTGCGGGACACCGCCGCCGGCAACCCGCTGTTCCTGCGCGAACTCGTCACCTCTGCCCGTGAGGCCGGGTTGCTTGACCAGGCCGGCGGGTTGTGGCGGCTCACCGGCCCGATGACCGCCGTACCCCGGCTGACCGAGTTGCTGGCCAACCGGCTCGCCGCCACCTGCCCGGCCGAACGCGACGCGCTGGAAATGCTCGCGGCCGGCGAGCCGGTGCCGCTGCGGCTGGCGGTCACTCTCGTCGCCGAGGACACCCTAGAGGCACTGGAACGCCGTGGTCTGCTCTCCGTCGGCCTCGCCGACCCGCCGGTGGTCCGGCTCAGCCATCCGCTCTACGGCGAACTACTGCGCGCCGGCACCCCGGCGATCGGCCGGCTGCGGCACCTGCGGCGACTCGCCGACGCGTCCGAGTCGGACACGACCGAGTCGGCCTCGGCCGGGTGCGGGGAGGATCGGCTGCGGATCGCCCGCTGGCGGCTCGACGGCGGCGGCCCGATCAACCCGCAGGTGATGTTGGCCGCCGCCGAACAGGCAACGGCCAACCGGGAGTACGCCCTGGCGTACCGGCTGGCCGACCGGGCCTTCCGGGCACACCGTGACGTCGCCGCCGGGCTGGTCTCGGTACGGGCGCTGGTGCAACTCGGCCGCATCGACGAGGCACTCGCCCGCTGCGCCGAGCTGACGAAGCTGGTCCGGTTGGCCGAGACCGATCTGGACCGGCTGCTGGTCGCCGTCGAACACGCCGAGATCCTGGTACACGCGATGGACGACGTACCCGCTGCCCGAAGCGTCGTCGAGCGTGCCCGCCGGGACCGAGCAGGGGTGACCGGCGCGGACCCGACCGCCGCCGGCGACCCGGCGGCCTGCCCACTGGCCGCGTTCGACCTGTACCTTCGCTCGGTGCAACTGGACTGCACGGTGATCGAACCGTCCTTGGCGGTGATCGGCAGCGATGCACCGATGCCGGCCCGTTTAGCGGCCAGCGGCGCGGCTGGCGGCGCTCTGCTGGTCGCCGGCCGGTACGCCGAGGCGGAGGCACTGATAGCGCATACCATGCCACTGACCGGCGGGAACATCGGCGGTAGCCAGCTGCAGGCCGCCGGCGCGTCACCCGCCGCTGCCGCGTTGCGCTGTTACCGGCCCGACCCGGCCGCTGCCCTGGAGTTCGCCGAACACGGCTACCAGGCCAGTCTGCATCCGACCAACCCGGTCAGCCAGGCGCTGCACGCACTGGTGCTCGGCCAGATCGCTCTGGTCCGCGGCCGGCCACGGACCGCGTTGCGCTGGGCGCGGGAAGCCCAGTTGGTCGCCGAAGAGATCAGCCTACGTCCGGTGTGCCGCTGGTCCGTCGCCGTTGGACTGCAGGCCGCCGCGCAACTCGGCACCGACGCCGACATCGAGGGTCTCACCGCCGATCTGCACCGCTACGCGGGCGGGCCACGCTCGATGCGGCTGTTCGACATCGACGTCGCCCGCGCGTACGCCTGGCGGGGTGCGGTCGTCGGGGACGGTGGCGTCGGTATCGGCGTGCTGGCGGCGTCGGTCGCCGAACACGGCCGGCTCGGCGCGGTAGGTGCGGGGGCGCTGGGCGCACTCGATCTGGTGCGGCTCGGTGCCGGCGCGCGAGCGGTGACGCTACTCGCCGCGTATCCGCCGCCTCCTGGCTGGCTGCTCGGTCACACCGTGGTCCGGTACGCCGCCGCCGCGCAGGCCGCCGATCCGGCCGGACTGCTGAACGTGGCCCGGCAGTTCGCCGGGTACGGGATGCCGTTGCACGCCGCCGAGGCCGCCGCTCTGGCTGAGGCCGCCGCCCGAACCGGCGTCGTCACCCGCGACGGGGCTCCCGGGTCGGCCGGCGGCGATCCGGCGGTGGCAGCCGGCGCACACCTGCTCGCCGAGGCGCAGTTGGTGTCGACCGGCGAGCCGGCCAGCACTCCGGCGCTGCGGCGCCGCGGCCCGGTCAGCCAGTTGACCACACGCGAGTGGGAGGTGGCGTTGGCGGCTGCCCGTGGTGAGTCCGCTCGGGGCATCGCCAGCCGGCTGCATCTGTCGGAACGGACCGTGGAGAACCACCTGCATCGGGCGTACGCCAAGCTCGGTGTCTCTGGCCGTGCGGAGCTCCGGGCAGCCCTTGACCCGCATGGAGGCTCAGCTCGGCGCGATTGAGTACCCGGGCACTCATGCTGGATCACCAGCTCCAGTGATGGGCTCGGACGACCTGACCACCGTGCCGGTCACTCGCCACCGCGTGCCTCCCTTCGAAGGGCCTTTCCCTCATGCGTCGCAGATTGTCCGTTCTCGCCGCCGCAACACTCATGACGATTGGCGGTCTGCTACTCGGCACCGCCACGCCGGCCGTCGCCGACCCGCCGATGGTCAACTTCGCGGACCTCTGCGGGGCGGTCGGTTTCTCCTGGGACACCGGGACGATCGGAGGTGACGACAGCTGGCAGACCACGGTGGTGCGCAACGACGCCGTGATCGACGAGTTCTCGATGCGTTCCCGGGGAAGCGCGGAGTACGGCGCCAGCGACGGTGACCTGTTCGAGATCCGGCGCGAGGGCCTGCCGACATCGAGCTACCTGCACCGAACGCCGGAGGGCTGCACCGACGCGCCGCTGCTGACCGTCACCCCGACCAGCGGCTGCGATGGGCTGGTGTTGTCCTTCAGCAACGAGGGAACCCGGCCCGTTCCAGGAATCCAGGTCCTCGCCGACGGCTACCCACCGTGGGAGGTGGCGCCGCTCGCTCCCGGTCGCACCGAGCTTGAGCTGCCGCTGGTGGACGGCGACCCGTTCTACGTCCGCGGCCCGCGGGCCGGCGGTGGTTGGTCTACCTGGTTGACCGGCACCCATGTCCGGCCGACCGACTGTGCCGTCGAGCCAAGCCCGAGCCCCAGCGGCGACCCGGGCCCCAGCACTGACCCGAGCGCCGATCCGAGCCCGAGCGTCACCACGCCGAGCCCGAGCGTCACCACGCCGGGCGCGAGCGGCCAGCTGCCGATCACCGGCGCCCAGACCGCATTGATTTCCATCGCTGGACTGGTCCTGCTCGGCACCGGAGTGGCGCTGTTCGTCGTGACCAGGCGTCGCCGGGTCAGCTTCAGCACCGCCGGACGGCAGTGATCTCGTGAACACCATGGCGATCACCCGACGGTACGGCGTACAACTCCTCATGGTCGCGTGCGCACTCACAGCCGTCGGCTGCGGCGGACCGGACGACACCCGAGCGCCGGCCGGGGAAGCGACGGCGGTGTCCAGTGGTTCCCAGTCGGCCCGGCCGGCGGAGTCCGCCCGAGACGAGGAGGCCACCGCAGTTGCCGTCTGCGAGCTGCTGACCATCGCAGAGGCCAGTGACCTGTTCGGCACCGCCGCCACGGTCGACAGCGGCGAGGAGTCGACCCGCGAGTGTGTCTGGGTGGGCCGCGACGGCGCGATGCACCAGCTTCACCTGCAGGTCTACACCGGACGGTCGTTCTATTCGCCGGCGCGCTGGGGAGGCACCGGTGAACCGCTGACCGGGCTCGGCGACGAGGCGTTCCTGATCCGCAGCAGCCCGCTCGGGGTCACCGCCGGCACCCGCGACGGTGAGCAGGTCGTCTTCCTGAACTACCAGATCCTGCTCAGCGCGAACGCCAAGCCGGCGCAGCGGGCCGACAACGTGACGCGACTACTGCGTACCGCTGTCGACCGGCTCTGAGACCAACCACCCGATCGGAGCGACCGTCATGTCTACCGTCCGGTATCGCTGGCCCCGCCTTCGCTGGCCTCGTCTCACCGCCGCAACGCTGCTCACCGCGACCCTGCTCGTCTCGACCGGGCTCACCCCGGACACATCGCCGGCCTCCGCCGCGCCAGCTGGCAAGGAAGACATCGCGGACTCCCACGTGGTGGTCCTGGCCTTTGACGACAAAGAACTCGACGACAAGGACAAAGAAGCGACCAAGGAAAAGATCGACAAAGCTGTCGCTAGCCTGCTCGCCGAGTATCCCGGAAAGCTGACCCACACCTACTACCACGCGCTGCCCGGCTTCGCCGTGCACATGTCGAAGCAAATCGCCGAAGCGCTGGCCAAGAACCCCCTGGTGGCATACGTCGCGCCGCAGATGGAGATCGAATGGCTCGGCGGCGAGCAGCGCCCCCCGTCGTGGGGGCTGGACGTCATCGACCAGCGCCGGGACTTCGACGGCATCTACCGGTGGGACTCCGACGGCACCGGCGTCAACGCGTACGTCGTCGACAGCGGGATCCGGACGACCCACGAAGACTTCGGCGGACGCGTGGTCAGCACGGTCACCTTCGGCCAGACCGACGTGGGGCCGGGCGGCTCGCACGACTGCTTCGGGCATGGCACGCCGATGGCCGGGACCATCGGGGGCCAGCTGCACGGGGTGGCCAAGAACGTCCGGCTGCACTCGATCCGGCTGGGCTGCACCACGGCGACCGCCGCCGACATGATCGCCGTCATGGACTGGCTGCACGTCAATGCGGTCCGCCCGGCGGTGGTCAACCTGAGCTGGCGGGTGCCGGGGATAAACCCGCCACTTGACGCCGCGGTGACCCGGGTGGTCGACCGGGGGATCACCGTGGTCGCGGCGGCCGGCAACAGCGACCATGACGCCTGCCGATTCTCCCCCGGCCGGGTGCCGGCGGTGATCACGGTCGGTTCGATACACGCGCTCAAGGACCGGATCCGGGGCACCTCCTGGGGCCCGTGTGTCGACCTTTTCGCGCCCGGCGAGCAGGTGACGACCACGACCAACGACAGTGACACCGCGACGACCAACTTCGGCAACGGTACGTCGATCGCCGCCGCACACGTCACCGGCGCGGTCGCCCGCTACCTGGACCGCTTCCCGGACGCCTCGCCCGAGTTGGTGGCGACCACCCTGATCAACGAGGCAAGCAGGGACCGGATCACCGACATCGCGGGCTCGCCGAACCGGGTGCTCTACCTGGACCGCAACGGCCCGGGCAACGACGGCTTCGGGCGTACCGGATCCGATGTCGACGGCGACGGTCGCGACGACATCGTCACCTTCACCCGGGGTGCCGCCGCCGACGTGTGGGTGGCGCTGTCCACCGGATCCGGGTTCACCGCCGGCACCAAATGGCACGAGTATTTCAGCGCCGGTGAGGAGATCCCGCTGCTCGGCGACGTCGACGGCGACGGCCGCGACGACCTGATCACGTTCACCCGGGGTGCCTCCGCCCACGTGTACGTGGCGCTGTCGACCGGCACGTCGTTCGGGCCGTCGCAGCTCTGGCACAGCCGCTTCGCGGTGGGCAACGAAACCCCGGTGGTCGGTGACTTCAACGGCGACGGCCGCGACGACATCGCCACCGTCACCCGGGGCATCCGGGTCCACCCGTCGACCAACCGTACGGTCTTCGTCGCACTCTCCAACGGCAGCCAGTTCGTCGGCACCGGAGTCAGCTGGACCAGCGGCTTCCCCGGCGCAGACGCGATACCGCTGGTCGGTGACTTCGACTGCGACGGGCGCGACGACCTGGTGGCGGTCGACCGGGTCGGTGCAGGCATGCTGCGGGTCTCCGCCTCCCAGGGCGACCGGTTCGGGCCGGCGACGTACTGGGGTCACCCGCTCGCCCTCGGCACCGACGTGCCGGCGGTGGGCGACGTCAACGGCGACGGCTGCGCCGACCTGGTCGGATTCGCCAGAGGAGAGCGCCGGTCGGTGGTGGTCGCACTGTCGATGGTCCATTCCTGGTCATTGCGCCAGTTCGGTACGGCAACCGTCTGGCATCGCGACTTCGCCAGCGGGGTGCAGGTGCCCGGCATCGGTGACTTCACCGGCGACGGTCGCGACGACGTGATCGCCTTCACCCGGGGCTCCGCGGCGGACGTCTACGTCGCCCCGGCGACGACCGGATCGTCGTTCTCCACCGACGTACGCAGGTGGAGCGACTGGTTTGCCTACGGCACCGAGATCCCGATGCCGGCTGTCCTCTGGTGAGCCGTAGCGGCCGGACTCCCCGGCCTCGCGGGCACGGCAGCGCCAGCCTGCCGCCGTCGCCGGCAGACAGCCCGGACACGATGCGCGAAAACGCGGAGTATCGATGTACACGCCAGGCAGCGGTGCAAGCCCCCGATGCGGAGCGACCCTGGCGAGCGAGTAGTCGAAGCGGCGCAGCGAGGACCCGGAAGCATCAGCGCTCCATCGGGCGCAGGCAGGGGTACGGCGTGACTGCCCATGACGGGGTCGTCGCAACCCCTTCAGCGACCGGTCTGATTTCTACGCCAACCGTCGCTGCAGCGGCTTGAATAGCGGTGTGCAGGTCAGCAAGGACGGGCAGGGCTGGCGCATCGGCGCCGCCGCCGACGTGGGCTGGATCGCCGGTCACACCACTGCCGGCGTCTCGATCACCACCGCCATCCCGCCGGTCTTCGACGCCTACGCCACCACGTACCAGTCCGACGACGTCACCGCCGGCGCCTACGAGCACGCCTTGGTCGAGGGCCTCATCACGCACACTCCGGGCCAGCCCCCACATTCAGGCACCTTCGGCGGCCAGTAGCAGGCCGACGAGCACGTTGAACCCGCGTAGCCGCCGGTAGCGGTCGCGGCTAGCTGCGGCTTGACGTCCCATGGGCGCCACCATAGATATCCGGTACGGCCGTCGGCCGGGGCTTTGCGATTTCCCGTCACCCACGTTGGCCGTGACCGACGGAGTCTCAGCTGGACGTGGCGGACGTCAGGCCACCGCGCGGTTGGGCCACATCCTCCTCGATCGCGGCCTGACCGCCCTCGGCGGCGCTGACCTTCCGGGCGATCACCCCGATCAGCACTCCGTAGATCACCTTCGAGGTGATGTCGGCCAGTGTGTAGGTGATCTGCCGGGCCACCACCCCGTCGGCGGAGTCCCACATCGCCGGCATGAGATACGCCCCGGGATAGAGCATCCAGGAGACGAGGATCAGCCACCACACGGACCGGGCCGGCCCTCGGGCGGCACGGGGCAGCCGGCGCAGGTTGCCGAAGATCAGGCGGGCCACCAGGGCGAGCAGGAACAGGAAGAAGACGGTGCTGACCAGACCCCAGATCCAGAACGGCCAGGACCTGTCCACCTCGTAGAACTGGCCCGCATAGCCCGTGTAGATCATGGCCAGGCCGGCGGCGACGAACAGCGCCCAGGTGCGGTGGAAGCGTCGGCCGGTGACACCGAGCACCACCAGCAACTGGATCAGCAGCACAGGCACGTCGATGGACCAGTTCATGTACCGGTAGCCGTTGGAGAACAGGGTGTCGGTACCCACGTACGCGCTTCCGTTCCAGGCGAACGCCTGGGACCAGCGCTGTGACAGCACCCAGAGTTCGAAGAACGCGGAGATCATGACAACTGCGGAGAGCACCGAGGCGAGCCGGTACCGCGGAGCGATACCGGACATGGTCAGCAGGAAGTAGACGAGCCCCGCCGCCATGACGGCGTAACCGAGAGTCAGTACGTGCGACACCAGCGTGTACTGGATGACGTTGTAGCCGAACTCGTTTTCGAAGTTCATACCGCTGACCCGCCCCTTCCGGCCCGGGATCGTCTCCGATTGCGGAGCGTGGTGCCGCCTCGCCTGCGTCGGGGATATTCCTCCTTGTCACCCGAAAAGGGTCTAAACCCATCCTAAGCTGGCACCAAGGGAGCGGACACTCATTTCAGAGAGCCGGGATTGGCTAGGGAGTTGCCGTGGAGTTCTGGCTGTGGTTCTACGTGGTCGCCATGGCGGCCGGCGTCGCGCTCTTCCGCTACTGGCGGGCCAACCCCAAGGGCATCCCGCCGGTTGAGTACTCGATCGCCACGGCGATTCCGCTCTGGTCGGGGTTCTGGTACGTCGTGATGGCAGTGGGCGGCGGTCGGATCGACGTCGCCGACCAGACGACTTTCTGGGCTCGGTACGCCGATTGGGTGGTCACCACCCCGCTGCTACTGGTGGCCCTCTCGCTCACCGCGATGCACGCGTTGCCCCGCAAGCGCTGGGGACTGGTCCGCGCGCTCGTCGCCGCCGACATCATCATGATCACAAGCGGGTTCCTGGCTGACCTGATGGAGAGCCGGGCCGGGCGGTACGGGCTCTACGCTGTCGGGGTGGTGGCTCTGCTGGTGGTCTTCGGGCTGATCTGGGGGCCGCTGCGGGCCACCGCCGCCCGCCAGCCGACTCCCATGTCGCGGGTCTTCACGCAGGTGGCGCTCCTGCTCAGTGTGCTCTGGGTCGGCTACCCGCTGATCTGGATCCTGGGGCCATCCGGGATCGGGCTGTTCGGGGACACCACCGACACAGCCCTGTTCGTGATCCTGCCGATCCTGTCCAAAGTGGTGTGGAGCGCAGTCGACCTGGCTCTGCTGCGGCGTCTGTCCGACCGCGGCCTGCTCACCGTCGCGTGACGCCAGCCTCCCGTCAGGTCGTCCGGCCGGTTCACCCTCCGCCCGGCGACTGGCTACTGCGCCGGGTCGGCCGCTCGGGCCCGATCGCACTGGCTGGGCTCACCTGCCTGGCCCTGCTGGTACCGGGCGTGACGGCCTGGGCTGGAATCCTTCCGCTGCTCGTGGGCCTGCTGATCGGCCTTCCGCACGGCGCCGTCGATCACCTGTTACCGGCCTGGATCTCCGTCAGGGCCCGGTCGCTGCGGGTCACCGTCGGGCTGCTGCTCGCGTACATCGTGACGGCCACCGCCACTGTCGCGCTGTTCCTCCGGACGCCCGTCCCCGCCCTCACCGGATTCCTGATCCTCGCGGTGCTGCACTTCGGCACCGGTGACGTGGCGTACCACGCCGAGCGGGACGGTCAGACACCGGTCCGTCCCGTACTCGCCGTCCTGGCCTACGGCGGACCTCCGGTGGTGCTGCCAATCGCGCTGTGGCCAGGGACGGTCGACCCGCTGCTGGACGCGGTTGCCCCTGGGGCCTCAGCCGCGTTCGCACCGGCCGGACGCCTGATCGTGTTGTCCGTCGTATTTTTAGCGGCCCTGGTGACCGGACTCCGCGCGCTGGCCGCCCGCCGTGGTGAGGATGCGGCGGCACTCTGCATCCTCGTAGCGGCCTTCGCGATGGTGCCGCCGCCGCTGGCGTTTGGTGGCTACTTCGCGGCCTGGCACTCCGCCCGGCATGTCGCCCGGTTGTTGCGCGCCGACCCGGGCAACCGCCACCACCTGGCGGTCGGTCGGCTGGGCAGTGCGATCCGCCGATTCGCCCGGCAGGCGGCCTTGCCCACCATCGCCGCCTTCGCCGGCCTGCTCGTCCTGGTACACGTCAGCGCATCGCCGACCGTCGGGCCAGCGACCGCCGGTCCGTTCCAAGACTCCCCGCTCCAGCTGGTCTTCGCGGTGCTCGCCGGGCTCACCGTGCCGCACGCGGCAGTGGTCAACCGGCTCGATGTACGGACGGCGCGGTGAACGGTGCCCCTGCCGGCACGACCGCTGCGAGGGCGAGACAGCGGTGCAACTGAAACGGCTCCGTACCCGGATGAAGGCCGCCGCACCCCAGTCGCTCGTCGTCGCCAGCTGACCGGCCCGTGAGCGGCCAAGCTCAGCCAGCCGGGCTCCCAATAAAGGGTTTGCGCTGGCCGCACGGGGAAAGGTGACGACAGAGGCGACTCCGCGACAGGTGCTGCGGGGCGGATACGAGTTGGTCAGTCAGCAGAGCGCCGCCCCGAACGCGACCGCTTCCTCGACCACGCCGACCGCTGCCAGGCGATCGGCTGATCCGAGCACCACCAGGAACCGACAGAGAGGAGTGCCCGATGCCGAGCACCACGATGCCCATGCTGGAGACGTACCCGAAGTCGATCAACCTGGACCGGACGAAGCTGGCGGCCACCATCGACGCCCTCGATGACTGCGCGCAGGCCTGCACCGCGTGCGCGGACGCCTGCCTCAGCGAGGACATGGTCGCGGACCTGACCAAGTGCGTCCGGACGAACCTGGACTGCGCCGACATCTGCGCGACCACCGCCCGGGTGCTGTCCCGGCACACCGGCTACGACGCAAACATCAGCCGCAGCCTGCTGGAGGCGTGCGCCACGGCCTGCAAGTCGTGCGGGGACGAATGCGCCGCTCACGCCGACAAGCACGAGCATTGCCGGGTCTGCGCCGACGCGTGCCGCGCCTGCGAGCGAGCCTGCCGCGAACTGCTGGCCACGATCAGCTGAGCGTTCGCGGGCGGTGCCGGCTTGGTCTGCAAGTCCTGCCGGCCGAGTTGTCCCCGGCCGGGCTGCACGAGCGTGCCGGTCAGGTGTCGCGCCTCGGTGTGCCGGCCCTGGGCGAACCGGATGCCGCACGCGCGGGAGGCGTACTTCGACTTCACGTACGAGCCGCGTCGGGACGCCGACGGCGCCGTGTTCGGCATCCGCGTGATCGGCGTGGAGACTACCCAGGTCAAGCAGGCCCAACGGTTGATGGCCGAGCACCGCGCCATGCTGGAGCAGATCGCCCGCCAGGCACCGCTGGGCGAGGTGCTCGACGGGATGGCTCGCTGTATCGAGAACCTCGCCCCGCAGGAGATGCTCGTCTCCGTGCTGCTCGCCGACCCCGATGGTCGGCACCTGCGCCACGGTGCCGCCCCCAGCCTGCCGGACTTCTACAACCAGGCCATCGACGGGATCGCCACCGGTGAGGGCGTCGGATCCTGCGGCACCGCCGCGCACCGGCGGGAATCGGTGATCGTCACCGACATCGCCGCCGATCCGTTCTGGGCCGACTTCCGCGACCTGGCCGGGCGGGCCGGACTGGCCGCCTGCTGGTCCACGCCGATCCTGGCCCGCGACGGCAGCCTGCTCGGCACCTTCGCCATGTACCATCGCACCCCGCGCGTTCCGCAGGACACCGACCTGGCCCTCGCCCGGGTCTTCGCCGACACCGCGGCACTGGCCATCGAGCGCCACCACATCGAGCAGGCGAAACTCGCCGCCGAGGCACGCGCCAAGGCAGCCCATGACGAGCTCGCCAAGGCGGTACGCGCGGAGCGGGAACTTCGTGCCGAGGCCGAGCAGCGCGCCGCAGCCGCCGCGGAACTCAATGCCAAGATGCGTGCCGCCGCAGCCGCGCAGGCCGCCACCCCGCATCCGGAGACCTGCCAACTCGGCGGGCCGCAGGAATGCACCGCACCGGCCGAAATCAAGATCGCCGACTCGTGGGGCGACTCGGCGTGGGGCTGTCCGCGCCATGTCGAGGAAGCCATCCTCAACGTACGGGCGGTCTTCATCGCCAGCGAGGAACTCGGCGGCCTGGCCGCCTACCTCAACCGCTGACCGCCGTTCCGCAACCCCCTCGTCATCGAGGGTCACCTACCCGGTGACTGGGTCGACTGATCGCTGAGGTCTCGCTCGCCGCCCTGCCGGCCCGTTCGGACCTGCGTCGGAGTTGGTTGTAGACGCCGGCCAGGCCCATCGCCTTGCGCGCCTCGAACACGGTCTGCTGGACCTCGCGGCGGGTGCGTTCCGTGCCCGTCACGATGAGTTCGTCGACCAGGCCCGTGTCGGCCGCGTAGCGGGCCCGCCGCTCGCGCATGGGGTCCAGGAAGTTGTTCAGCGCGGTGGCGAGTTTCTCCTTGACCTCGACGTCGCCGACCCTGCCCTCGCGGTAGCGGTTCTTGAGGTCGTCGACCTCGGCCCGGTCGGGGTTGAAGAGTTCGTGGTACTGGAACACGGGGTTCCCCTCGACGGTGCCGGGCACGTCCGCGCGGATCCGGTTCGGGTCGGTGTACATGCCCATGACCTTGCGGCGGACCTCGGCCGAATTGTCGGACAGGGCGATGGCGTTGCCGAGGCTCTTGCTCATCTTGGCCCGACCGTCGGTGCCGACCAGGGTGGGGGTCTCAGCGCTGACCAGTTCGGGAACGGGGAAGACCTGCCCGTACAGGTGGTTGAAGCGGCGGGCGATCTCCCGGGTGACCTCGACGTGTGCGGCGTTGTCCTTGCCGACCGGCACCACGTGGGCCTTGACGCAGAGGATGTCGGCGGCTTGCAGGACCGGGTAGCCGAGCAGGCCGTACGGCATCTCGTCCTTGCCGGCGTCGCGGGCCATGTCCTTGAGCGAGGGCACTCGTTCGAGCCGGGGCACGGTGACCAGGTTCTGGAAGAGGGTGTTGAGATCACCGACCTCCTGGATCGCCGACTGGAGGTAGAAGGTGGCGGTGGCCGGATCGATGCCGGCGGCAAGACAGTCGAGGACCATGTCTCGGGCGTTCTGGGTGGCCCGGGCGATGTCGTCGCGGGTGTTCCTGGTGGTCAGCATGTGCAGGTCGGCGATGATGAGGTAGCTCTCGTACCGCCGGTGCAGCTTCACCCGGTTGGCGATGCTGCCGACGTAGTGGCCGAGGTGCAGTTTCCCGGTGGGACGGTCACCGGTGAGCATCCGCAGGGCGGTCATGATGAAGAGTGCCTTTCACGAGGCGTGACGGAGCGAATGAAGATCGCGCAAAGGCGCATCGACGAGGCGACAGTGTCGCCGTCGATCAGAGGTGAAGCTGGACCATCACCGGAGGCCGCCATCGCGACCCGTCACGGAACCGCAGCCCGCAGGCGCGCAGCAGGGCGAGGAGCCGATCGCACCGGCCCTCGACAGCGGTCACCCCGCGCTCCACCCGGAGCCGCGAGGTCGACGCTGGGGGACGCACCATGCGGCCATCCTAGCCGCTGAAGGTGATCGATGCAGTCAGTTGTGCTGGTCAGCGGGCTTGGACGCCGATTCAGATCACAGTGAGTCACCATCTAGACACATCCCTACCCGGCCGGCCACCGGGACGCCAACACTTCTCCCATGCAGAGCAGTGGGCGTGAGCGCAGCGACGAGCGTTTCGAGAAGGTGGCCGCGGAGACCTCTGAGACCGTGACCCATGCGGCCAGCGTGCTGGAGGAGGAACTCGCGGCGGGTATTGCCAGCGCGCGGCGGCTTGAGGAGAAGCTGAGCGCTGACCGCAGGGTGGACCCGGAGGCGTTCGACGAACTGGTGACGCGGGTCCGCACCGACGGGCACGCATTGATCGACACTGTTGTGGCGCAGTTGAAGACCTCCGACGACCAGCGTGGTGAGGTCATCCGCCGATACACGTCGGACGCGCACGACGTCCTCGACGGCGTGCTCAACCTCGCGCGGCTGGTGCCGGACATGGCGAACGGGCTGGTCGACCGGCTGACGCCGGGGGCCACGCAGAAGCCCGCGCCCTCGGACAGGTAGCCGGACCACCGGCGTGACCGGCGGCCATGTCACGCACATGCTGGAGCGCTATCGCGCCCTCGCGATCGACGCGCTCCTCGCTGGCGTGCCATCGGGCGGACCGCAGTACCTCTATGACCTGGTGAGCGAGTATCCGCGGCGTTGGGGCAAGGGGCTGCGTGCCGCGCTCTGCCTCGCGGCCTGCCGAGCTTTCGGCGGCACGCCGTCGGTGGGACTCAACGCCGCGGTGACCGTGGAACTGTTCCACAACGCGTTCCTGATCCATGACGACATCCAGGACGAGAGCGAGCAGCGGCGCGGAGCACAGACCCTGCACGGCGAGTACGGAGTCGGTGTCGCCCTCAACGTGGGGAACATGACGAACCTGCTCGCTTTGCAGCGGCTCGCCGCCAACCGCAGGGCCCTCGGCTCGGGGATCGCGTGGCGGCTGTTCGAGGAGACCCAGCTCATGCTGCGTCACTCGTTGGAGGGGCAGGCGATCGAGGTCGGCTGGATCCGGGACAACGTGTGCGACCTCGACGCGGACGACTACTACCGGATGTGTCTGAAGAAGACCTCCTGGTACACCTGCATCTACCCGTGCCGTGCCGGCATCCTGGTCGCCACGGGTCAGCATGGCGCGGTCGACGTCCTCGACCGCTACGGCTGGTATCTGGGTGCCGCGTTCCAGATCCAGGATGACGCGCTCAACCTCGTCGGGGACTTCGCCCGCTACGGCAAGGAGATCGCGGGTGACCTCTGGGAGGGCAAGCGGACACTGATTCTCATCGACTTCATGCGGCGGTGCACCGGGGACGAACGCGAGCGACTGGTCGCGTTCCTGCGCCGGAGCCGGGCGCAGCGCACGGGGGCCGAGGTGCGTTGGCTGCACGGGCGGCTGCTCGCCTACGACTGCGTCGAGTCCGCTCGGCGCAGCGCCCGCGACCTGGCCGCCGCCGCCCGGCGGGAAGGACAGCGGGTGCTGGGGCCGGCGGCCGACACCGAGGACGGCCGGTTCCTGCTCGGCCTGCCCGACTACGTCGTGGAACGCAGCCGGTAGCGGTCGGCCCGCCGGCTCGAAAGATCCCGTCCATCTCCTGGCGGAGAACAGGTTCTCAACCGGAAGCCTTGAGCGTAATGACGGGCGGTGCCGTGCTCTGACGAATCTTGAGGGTGGTGCCCAACTCCAGGCCGACCTGCGGGGCCCGCTCCCCGCGACCGAGCGCGAGTGCCAACTCGGTGGCGGTGACGGCCATCTCGGTCAGTGGCTGATGGATGGTGGTCAGCGGCGGATCGACCAGGTCCGCCAAGGGAAGATCGTCGAAGCCCACCACGCTCAGGTCGCTCGGGATTCGCAACCCCAACCGCCGTGCCGCCTGGTAGACGCCGAACGCCTGCAGGTCGTTGGCCGCGAAGATCGCCGTCGGACGATCGGGGCGGTTCAGCAGGTCGAGCGCGGCCGCCTCACCACCTTCCCGGGACAGTTCGGCACGGACGATCAGGTCCGGCTCCCCGCTCAGGCCGGCGGCGTCGCACGCGGAGCGGTAACCGTCCAGCCGGGCCCGGCAGCACAGGATCCGTTCGGGCGCGGCGATCATCGCGATTCGTTCGTGGCCCAGTCCGATCAGGTGTCGGGCCGCGGACCGACCTCCGGCCCAGTTCGTCGCGCCCACGAAGGGAACATCGTCCGGCAACTCGACGGTGGGGTCGAAGACCACGAACGGGATGCCCCGGGCGCGTAGCTGACTACGCTGCTCCTCATCCAGCTGAGCCACCGTCACGAGGCAGTCCGGGCGGCGGGAGAGAGTGTCGTCGATCCAGTAACGGATCGCGCCGCGGTGCGGGCCGAACTCCGTCAGGATGACCCCCACACCGTGTTGCCGGGCTACGCGCTCCACCCCCCGGATGATCTGCACGCCCCACATGTCCTCGATCTCGTCGAAGACGAGTTCCATCATGTTGGACCGGGCGGACGGCGACGACCTGCGGTAGCCGTGCTGGGTGATGGCGGCCTCGACGCGGGCCCGGGTCTGTGCCGCCACGCCGGACCGACCATTTATGACCTTGGAAACGGTCGGCACCGAGACGCCTGCGGACTCCGCGATGGCGGCGATCGTCACTGGTCGCAGCGGATCACCGAGCTGCGACTCCAGGTCAACGGGCTGCTGCTCGCTCGAATCGGCGCGCGTCAACCTGGCCACCTTCTCACCGATCCCCTAGTGGCCGCAGGGCCCGCGTCGGCAGTCGCCGAGCGGCCGATGGCCGCTACATCGTTCAGGGCGCAAGGATAACCGTTCAATCCGGTGCCAGGGGTGGTGCCGAGGGGACGCCACCGACGTCCGGCCGCCGGCCGAGCCACGACCCGAGGCCATCGCACCAGGCACTCATTGACGTCGATCGAAGAAAGTTGTAATGTCTCGCCCGGAAACTTTCTAGCCTATGAGGCCGAAAGTTTCTGTGCGGGAGTTCCAGGGCTCGTCGCGGACGCCAGGGCAGCGTCCGCATACCCATCACCCTTCGTTTCGCGCGGCCGGGCACCTGTCGGTACGTCATCGCCGCGCATTCCCGGCCGTGACGGCTGAAGGCCATGCCTTCGTGCGCCATGCCCTGTGCTGGTAGCCCGTCCGCCGAAAAGCACGAACCGGCGGAACGGCCGGTCCACGAAACGGGCGCCACTATGGCGAGGAGTTGCTGATGAGTTCGCAGAACAGACGAAGGCCCCCCTGGCGTGCCGGCCTGGTCGCCGGTGCGGTGGCCGCGCTGATGATGGCAGGGACGATGGTGACCGGCAGCGCCCAGGCGGCGGCCGGCTGCCGGGTGGCGTACGAGGTCTCGTCCCAGTGGCCGGGCGGTTTCACCGCCAACGTGAACGTGACGAATCTCGGTGACCCGATCAACGGCTGGGACCTGGCGTGGACGTTCCCCTCCGGCCAGCGGGTCACCCATGCCTGGAACGCGACGGTCGCCGCGTCGGGTGACCAGGTCACCGCGACGAACATGAGCTACAACGCTGCCGTCGGCACGAACGCCACGGTCTCGTTCGGCTTCAACGGATCCTGGACGGGGAGCAACCCCGCACCGGCCTCGTTCACGTTGAACGGGGTCGCGTGCACCGGGAACGTCGGTCCCTCACCGACGCCGACCGTCTCCCCCACCACGTCACCGACGGTCTCGCCGACGGTGACCCCGCCGCCGGGAAGCCGGATGGCGATGGTGGCGGCGATGCAGCCCGGCTGGAACCTGGGCAACACCCTCGACGCCATTCCCGACGAGACCGCATGGGGTAACCCGCTGACGACCCGGGAGATGCTGCGCCACGTCCGGTCGCAGGGCTACAAGAGCATCCGGCTTCCGATCACGTGGAGCAACCACCACGGTCCGGCACCGGACTACACCATCGACCCGGCCTGGCTGAACCGCGTCCGCGAGATCGTCGACTGGTCCCTGGCGGAGGACCTCTACGTGATGATCAACCTGCATCACGACTCGTGGCAGTGGATCAACGCCTACCCCACCGACCGTACGAACGTGATGAGTCGTTACCAGGCACTGTGGAGTCAGCTCGCCGACACGTTCCGCAACCACTCGTCGAAGCTGGTGTTCGAGAGCATCAACGAGCCCCAGTTCGCCGGCACCGCTGGCGACGCCGAGAGCGACCAGGTCCTGCACGAACTGAATCTGGCCTTCGTCCGCCTGGTACGCCGGTCCGGTGGAAACAACGCCACCCGCCTGCTGGTGCTGCCCACCCTGCACACCAGCGGGGAGCAGGCCCGGATGGACGCGTTGCTGGCCACGTTCGACGAGCTTGACGACCCCCACCTCGTCGCCACCATTCACTTCTACGGCTGGTGGCCGTTCAGCGTGAATATCGCCGGCGGCACCCGCTACGACAGCAACGTCGAGCAGGACATCATCGGCACCTTCGACCGGGCGTACAACACGTTCGTGTCCCGCGACATCCCGGTGATCATCGGTGAGTGGGCCCTGCTCAGCTACGACTACACCCGGCCCGGCATCATCCAACGGGGTGAACTGCTGAAGTTCTTCGAGGCCGTCGGCCACCACGCCCGCACCCGGAAGCTCACCACGATGCTGTGGGACGCGGGTTCGTTCCTGCACCGGCCCGAGCTGCGCTGGCGGGACCAGGGCATCCATGAGCTGATGATGGCGAGCCTGACGAACCGCTCCGCCACCGCGTCCACCGATCAGATCTACGTACCCCGCACCGGTGGCATCACCAGCAGGTCCCTGACCCTCAACCTGAACGGCGCCTCGTTCCAGAGTCTCTGGCACGGCAGCACCCGACTGACCAACGGCACCGACTACACCGTCTCCGGCAGCACACTCACGCTGACCCGAACGGCCGTCACCCGGTTGGCCGGCAACCGGGCCACCGGTGTCAACGCCACCATCGAGGCCCGCTTCTCCCAGGGCGTGCCGTGGCGGATCAGCATCATCAGTTACGACCCGCCCACACAGACCGCAGCCACCGGCACGACCAGCGGATTCACCATTCCCACCCAGTTCCGCGGTGACCAGCTCGCCACCATGGAAGCCGAGTACGCCGACGGCAGCCCGGCCGGACCGGCCAACTGGACCACGTACAAGGAGTTCTGGAGCAGCTTCCGGCCCGACTACAGCGCCAACACGATCCTCCTGACGCCGGAGTTCTTCGCCGAGGTCAACGACGGCACCGTCACGCTCACCTTCCACTTCTGGAGCGGTACGCAGATCACGTACCGCCTGACGAAGTCCGGCAGCTCGATCACCGGCAGCCCGGCCTGATCATGATGCGGCGTGGGGGGGGGGGGGGGGCGCCCCCCCCCCCCCCGCCCCGGGGGGGGGGGGGGGGGGGGGGCGGCCCCCCCCCCCCCCCCCGGCCCGCCCCCCCGCCCCCCCCCCGCGGGGCGGGCCGGGCGGCCGCC
>NZ_JBFAQH010000013.1:0-177211 GCF_040677165.1 Micromonospora sp. NPDC049374
ATCATCTACTGGGCCGCGATCCTCCAGATGACCCGCCGCCACGCTCGTACCCGTACCACGAGCCCAGCCACATAGATCAGAAACAGGCTCTATAGTTCAGAGCTATGGATGGGCGAGACCTGCTGGAAGCCGACGCGGTGCGCTCGTTCGCGGTCTTCGCCGAGCACCGCAACTTCACCACCGCCGCGCAGGAGCTGCACATCAGCCAGCCCTCCCTGCACGTGAAGATCCGGAAGCTGGCCGCCGCGCTCGGCGTCGAGCTGTACGAACGCGACGGTCGTCGGCTGACGCTGACGGCCGCGGGTGAACGTCTTGCCGCGTACGCGCTGGACTCCCGCCGACGGGCCGAGGAGTTCCTGCGGGAGCTGCACGACGAGTCCGCGCCGACGCTGGCCATCGCGGCCGGGCGGGGTGCGCTGCGGTGGGTGATCGGCGAACCGATCCAGCGCGTCGGGCGCCAGGGGCGGCGGGTACACGTGATCACCGCGGACCGGGACGCGTCCCTCACCGCCGTCACCAGCGGGCGGGCCGATCTGGCCGTGGTCGCCCACGATCCGCCCGGCCGGCAGATCGAGGCGAGGCAGATCGCCGCCTATCGACAGGTACTCGTCCTCGGTGACGGGCACCCGCTCGCCGCGCGCCGGCAGGTCCGGCTCGGCGATCTCGATGGCCTGGATCTGGTCGTACCCCCGGCTGGGCGCCCGCACCGCAGGGCGCTGGACCGCGCCCTGCTCGACGCGGGTGTGCGCTGGCAGGTCGCCGCCGAGGTCGACGGGTGGGACCTGCTGGTGCACCTCGCCGCGTTGGGGGTCGGAGCCACCGTGGTCAACGGCTGTGTCGGGCTTCCCGACGGTCTATGTGCGGTCCCGATCCAGGGCCTGCCGGAGATCCGGTACTGGGCCACCTGGCGGCCACCTCGACGGGCCGTGGTGCAGGACCTGCTCGACGAGTTCGGCACCGGCCCGTGACCGACCGGCTCACCTCCGCCAGCAGGTTCCTCGCGTACGTGCTCCGACACCACCCGGACGCCGTCGACATCGCCCTGGACGAGGGCGGGTGGGTCGAGGTGGAGGTGCTGCTCGCCGCGCTCGCCCGGCACGGCCGTCCGGTCACCCGGCAGGTGCTGACCGAGCTGGTCGCCGGCACCGACAAGCAGCGTTTCGAGCTGCACGCCGGGCGGATCCGGGCCGCGCAGGGCCACTCGATCGCTGTCGACCTGCGCCTCGAGCCCGTCGTGCCGCCGTCGCTCCTCCACCATGGCACGGTGGCTCGCCACCTGCCCGGCATCCGTGCCGAGGGACTGCGACCACGCGGCCGTACCCACGTCCACCTGTCGGTGGACCGGGAGACCGCCGCCACGGTCGGTGCCCGGCGTGGTGACCCGGTCGTGCTGACCGTGGACGCGGCCGGCATGCACCGCCACGGGTTCGTCTTCTACCGGGCCGTCAACGGTGTCTGGCTCACCGACCACGTACCACCCCGCTGGATCATCGTCGGCGGGTTGGCTTGACAGGCAAGTAGCCACTTGCCTATAACTGTCTCTGTGGACGCAGACCCTGACCTGTTCAAGGCCATCGGTGACGCGACGCGCCGCACGATCCTGGACGAGTTGGTCGACCGGGACGGTCAGACGCTCTTCGAGATCTGCGGCCGACTGACCATGAAACACAGCCTGACCTCCTCGCGCCAGGCCATCTCACAGCACCTCGCGGTGCTCGAACAGGCCGGCCTGGTCCGCACCCGGCGACAAGGCCGGTACAAGTTCCACCACATCGACACGAGCCCGCTGCGCTCGATCGTCGAGCGGTGGCCCATCGACCGAGAGGTACCAGATCCGTGATCCGTATCCACGTCACAAGCGTGTTCGTCGACGACCAGGCCAAGGCGCTCGCCTTCTACACCGAGAAGCTCGGGTTCCTCAAGAAGACCGACGTGCCCGCCGGTGAGGCCCGCTGGCTCACCGTCGTCTCGCCGGCCGACCCCGACGGCGTCGAGCTGCTGCTGGAGCCGGCCGGCCACCCGGCGGCGGGTCCGTTCCAGCAGGCCCTGGTCGCCGACGGCATCCCGTTCACCTCGTTCGCCGTCGACGACGTGCACGCCGAGGTCGAGCGACTCAAGGGACTGGGCGTCGAGTTCACCCAGGAGGCGACCGACCTGGGCCCGGTGGTCACCGCCGTGCTCGACGACACCTGCGGCAACCTGATCCAGATCGCCACCATGAAGTAGTCGTACCCGCGTCCTCGGTCGATGGGCGCGGCCCCGCGTGGCCGTCGTGCCGGTCGGGCGCGGGCCGGTCGGCTCCCGGCATCACCCGGTCCGGCAGAATCGGCGGGTGCCCGTCCACCTGATCACCGAGCCCGGCGACGAGCGGATCGCCGACTACCGGGCGCTTACCGACGTCGAGCTGCGTACCCGGTGGGAGCCGCCGCACGGCCTGTTCATCGCCGAGGGTGAGCTGGTGCTGCGGCGGGCGCTGCGGGCCGGCTACCCGGCCCGGTCCTTCCTGGTCGACGCCAAGCGGGTCGACCAGCTGGCCGACCTCGACACCGGCGACGCCCCGGTGTACGCCGCCACCCCCGACGTGCTGCGCGAGGCGACCGGATTCCACGTGCACCGGGGCGTGCTCGCCTCGTTCCGGCGCAAGCCGCTGCCGACCGCCGCGGAGGTGCTCGCCACCGCCGGTCGGGTGGTGATCCTCGAGGACGTCAACAACCATACGAACCTGGGCGCGATCTTCCGGGCGGTGGCGGGGCTGGGGGTGGACGCCGTGCTGCTCTCGCCGACCTGCGCCGATCCGCTCTACCGGCGCAGCGTACGGGTCAGCATGGGTGAGGTCTTCGCCGTGCCGTACGCGAAGCTGGAACCGTGGCCGACGGCGCTGGCCGACGTGCGGGCCGCCGGGTTCACCGTGCTGGCGATGACGCCCGCGCCCGACGCGGTGCCCATCCAGCGGCTGGACCCGGCCCAGCGGTCCCGGGCCGCGCTGCTGCTCGGTGCCGAGGGTGCCGGGCTGACCGGCGCGGCGATGGCCGCCAGCGACGCACGGGTGGTGATCCCGATGCGACGTGGCGTGGACTCGCTGAACGTCGCCGCCGCCACCGCCGTGGCCTGTTGGGAACTGGGCCGCGACGACCCACTCTGAGCGGCTGCCGGGAGACCCCGGCAGCCGTTGCGGCACCGTCGAGCACCCCCCGGGTCACGGACGGTAGCGTGTCGCGGGTGTTCCCTACCGTGCGTGAGGTCCTCGCCCTGGACCCGGTCCGCCACGGCGCGCCACGCCTGGTCGCGGCGGAGGCCGGGCTGGACCGTCGGGTGCGCTGGGTGCACGTCGCCGAGGTACCCGACATCGCCACCCTGCTCGGTGGCGGCGAGCTGGTCCTCACCACGGGTATCGGACTGCCGAGCGACGACGCCGGGCTGCGGGCCTTCATCGGTGACCTGGCCGGCGTCGGTGTCTCCGGGCTGGTGGTCGAGTTGGGCCGGCGTTACCTCGACGGCGTACCCCGGGTGATGGTGGCCGCCGCCGAACGGCACGGGCTGCCGTTGGTGGAGCTGCGCCGGGCCACCCCGTTCGTGCGGATCACCGAGGCGGTGCACGCCCTGATCGTGGACGCCCAGCTCACCGAGCTGCGGGCCACCGAGGAGATCCACCAGCGGTTCACCGAGCTGTCGGTGGAGGGCGCCGACCCGGGGGAGGTGGTCCGGCAGGCCGCCGAGCTGTCCGGCTGCCCGGTGGTGTTGGAGAACCTGTCCCGCCAGGTGCTGGCGTACGACCCGGCGGGGGAGAACGCCGAGCTGCTGCTGGACGGGTGGGAGCAGCACTCACGGCGGATCCGGCCCGAGGGCCGCACGGCGTACGACCCGGACCGGGGCTGGCTGGTCACCATGGTGGGTGCCCGAGGGCAGGACTGGGGCCGGCTGTTGCTTCGCTGGCCGCCCGGTGGTGACCTGGCCGGTGGGCAGCCGTTACCGGCGTCGGTCGACGGGCGGTCGGTCCCGGTGCTGGACCTTGGGCGGGCCGTCGCGGCCCCTGCCGGGCGCGGCGGCTCGTCCTCGGCGCCGCCGACCAGGCTGACCATCCTCGTGGAGCGGGCGGCGTCCACGCTCGCCCTCGGCCGGCTGATCCGACGGGACGCCGAAGGGCTGGAACGTCAGCTTCACCGGACCCTGCTCACCGCTCTGCTCGACCACTCCTGGCCGGTGGACGAGGTGGCCCTGCGGGCACGGGCGCTCGGGGTGGTGCTGGAGCGCCGTCATCTCATCGGCGTGGTGGTCCGCCATCGGACCGACAACGGCGGCGAGGACACCGCGCGCCACCGACAGTCGGCGGGAGGCGGGCCGCTCATCGAGCCGGGACACCCCGGCGAGGCGCTCGACCACGTCTCGGACACCGGGCCGGTCCGGTTGCGCGACCTCGCCGAGGCCGTGGGACAGGCGCTACGCGAGGCCGGTCTGACCGGGCTGACCAGTGCGGTGGACGACCAGACGGTGGGCGTCCTGCTCGCCCTGCCCGACGCGGCAGCGGAGGAGCGGGCATTGTCAGCCTTCGCCGCCGCGCTGCGCCGGTCCCGACCCGACCTGCCCGGTCGCTCCGACCTGGCTGGTCGCGCTGACCTGTCTGGTCGTGCGGACCTGCCTGGTCGCGCTGACCCGCGGGGGCGCCCCGGAGCGGCTAGCCGTTCCGACGACGCGCCGGCACCCAGTGCTGGCCGACGGTCCGTCGCCGGGCTGCTGATCGCCGCCGGATCCGGCGTGGGCAGCCTGCGGGAGGCACGCCGGTCGCTGATCGAGGCTCGTCAGGTCGCCGACGCGGCCCGCCGGGATCGACGTGACCTGCCGATCTTCCGGCTGCCGCACGTCGGGTTGGCCGGGCTGCTGCACCTGTTGCGCGACGAGCCCCGGGTGCAGACCTTCGTCGAACGGCAACTCGGCGCGCTGCTGGCCTACGACGCGCAGCATCCCCGGGAGCAGTTGCTCGGTACCCTGCGGGCCTACCTGGAGCAGGGCCGGAACAAGTCGGCGGCGGCAGCCGCCGCGCACCTGTCCCGCCCGGCGTTCTACGAGCGGCTGGCCCGGATCGGCCGGATCCTCGACGTCGACCTCGACTCGGTCGACGCCTGCCTCTCCCTCCACGTAGCCCTCCTGGCCCTAGACGCCATCCGCACCCCCTGAGCACCCCACCCCCACCGGCCGCCCCCACCTGCCGTGTTGATCATGAGGTTGGCGGCAGTAGTCGATCTCCACGGTGCCGCCAACCTCATGATCAACGCGGGTGGGGTGGGGGTGTGGGGTGGGGGTGTGGGGTGGGGTGGGGTTAGGGAGTGAGGGTTTGGAGGGTTTTCTGGTAGGTGGGGGGGATGTGGTGGTTGGCGGCGGCGGGGGTGAAGGTGTCGGAGGTGGCGGCCGTCGCCCAGGCGCTGTCGGGGACGGCGGCCACCAGGGCGGTGACCACGGGGGTGTCGCGCCAGTCGGGTTGCTGGGCGAGCAGGCTCAGGGCGACCACTGACTCTTCCACCTCGCCGACGCACTCGAAGGGCTTGTGGCCGTCGATGCCGAGCAGTTCGCGGTAACCCGGGATCTGTGCCTCGTCGGCGAGCAGGTCGCCGCCGAAGATGTGGGTGATCCGCTCACGGGGCATGAACGGAGCCATGGCCAGGAACACGAAGCGGCACTTGGGGCAGTCGCGGCACCACCGCTCGCTGGCGTCGCGGAGCTTGAACGCGGCGTTGCAACTGGTGACCACGTCGTCGTAGCGGTCGATGCCGGCGAACAGCCGGGCGATGTGCAGCTCCGACAGCGGGCGCAGCAGCGAGAAGTACGGTTCGGCCAGCCCGGCGTGCTCCGCGAGGGCCGCGCGGAGCAGCCCCTCGGCTTCGACGCCCTTGGACCACTGGTGGTTGATCTCGTGACCGTTCCAGATCAGGTTCGGGTCCGAGGCCGAGCGCTCGTTGGACATCACCACCGGGCCCAGGCCGTGCAGCACCGCCGTGGCGACCGCGATCAGCGAGTTGATCGCGGTGACCGGGATGTGCCCGTTGCGGGCGCCGGCCGCGTTCAGCTCGAACAGCACCGGGTCGATGCGCCGCCGGGCCGCGAGCGCGGGCAGCCCCGACGCCGCGTTCACCGCGTTGATCACGTGGTTCGGGTTGACCGAGAAGGGCACCGGGTCGAGACCGGCCCGGCGCAGCGCCTCCAGGCTGACGATCGAATCCTTGCCGCCGCCCACCGCCGACAACGGACGACGGTCGGAGTTGTCGTACTCGGCGGCCGGCTTCACCCGCCCGTCGGGCACCCGCGGGGCCAGCTCCAGCACGTGCGGCAGCTGGTTGCGGTACGCGTACTCGGCGAGGCCCTTGGTGTAGACGGCCGTGACGAACTCGACGGCGGCCGGGCCGAGCGGTGCCGGCAGCACCAACTGCCCAGGCGCGGCCGTCTTGTAGTAGCTGACCCCGGCCACCACGTGCAGCAGCTCCAGCACCCGGCCCAGCGCCGCCACGGCGGCGTCCGACGGGGACTCCTCCGGCACCGGCAACGTGACCACCTCGGTGAACCGTTGCTCGCCGTCGGGCCCGGTCAGGGCGTAGTCGAACAACGCCTCGCCGGTGGACAGGTCGATCGAGTAGGACGGGAAGGTGAAGGCGTCCATCCGCGCCAGCTGCGTGTTGAGCACACGCCATACTAGGCCCTGGTTCGTCCGGCCGTGCCCGGCTCGGCCGGACCGTGCCGTGCCGCCGTCGTACCCGAGGAGAGCCTGTGCGCCTGTCTGACCTGCGCGGACGTAAAGTCGCCGTCTGGGGGGCCGGCCGGGAGGGCCGGGCCGCGGTGACCGCCATCGCCGCCCACGGCCCGGCCGACCTCGTGGCCGTCGACGACAGCGCGAACTTCCTCACCCTGCCCTGGGACGGGCCCCTGGCGGAGGCCGCCCCACTGGTCACCGGCGACGAGGGCTTCGCCCGGCTGGCCGCGGCCGACGTGGTGGTCCGCTCGCCGGGTGTGCCGCAGACGCACCCCTGGCTGATGGAACTGCGACGCCAGGGCGCGACGGTCACCCAGGGCACCTCGCTGTGGATGGCCGACCACGGCGACCGCACCATCGGGGTGACCGGCAGCAAGGGCAAGAGCACCACATCCAGCCTGATCAGCCACCTGTTGGCCGCGGTGGACCGGCCGAACGTGTTCGGCGGCAACATCGGCGTGCCGACGCTGGACCTGCCGGAGGCGGAGCTGTACGTGCTGGAGCTGTCCAGCTACCAGTGCAGCGACCTGACCGACTCGCCGCGGGTGGCGGTGGTCACCGCGCTGTTCCCCGAGCATCTCGACGCGCACGGTGGCGAACGGGAGTACTACCGGGACAAGCTCAACCTGCTCGCGTACGGGCCGCGCACCGTGGTGGTCAACGGCGCGGACCCACGGCTGGCGTTCGAGCTGGGCGACCGCGCGGCGGTACGCGCCGGCACCGCCGACTCGGTCAACGTCGCCACCGGCCCGGACGGTACGCCCTGGTTCCACCGGGTCGACCAGCCGCTCTTCCCCCGGGCGGTGCTGCCGCTTGTCGGTCGGCACAACGAGGGCAACCTCTGCGTGGCCCTGGCCGTGCTCGACGCGCTGGGCATCGACCTGGTCGACCGCAAGGACGCCCTGGCCGTGGCGGTCGCCGAGTTCCAGGGACTGGCCCACCGGCTGACCGAGATCGCCGACCCGTCCGGCCTGACCTTCGTCGACGACACCCTGGCCACCAGCCCGTACGCGGCCATCCACGCCATCGACGCGTACGACGGGCGGCCGTTGACCGTGATCGTCGGTGGCAACGACCGGGGGGTCGACTACACGCCCCTGCGCGAGCACCTGGCCGAGCGGGAACTGACCGTGATCGGCATCCCGGACAGCGGCCCGCGGATCATCGGGGCGCTCGACGGGCTGCCGAAGGTACGCACCGAACTGGTCGACGACCTCACCGACGCGGTCCAGCTGGCTCGCCAGGTGACTCCGGCCGGCGGAGTCGTGCTGCTCTCGCCCGCCGCGCCCAGCTACGGCCGCTTCCGCAACTTCGAGCACCGCTCCGAGGTCTTCGCCGAAGCCATCCGCACCACCGCCCCCGCCTAACAGCCCCACCCACCCCCACCCACCCCCGCCCTCCCATCGTTGATCATGAAGTTGTAGCCACTTTTCGTCCGATCTCGGGGCAACAACTTCATGATCAAGGCGGGCGTTGGGGTGTGGTTGGGGGGTTTTACGCTGAGGGGAGTCGGTAGCTGGAGGTGGTTGATGGTTCAACTGCTGCGTCGTCCGGGTACCGGCCCGCGTGCGCATGCGGTCGGCGTCGCGCGGCTGATGGCGCACACCGACCCGGTCGCACTTATCGGTGTCGCCCTGTCGATCTCGCTCTCCGTGACGCTCGACCTGACCGGCGCCGCCACCGGCGTGGAGTCGCTGCTGGCCGGTCTGATGGGCATCACCATCTCGTTGCTGGTGGACTCCATGGCCCGGGCCGAGCGTCGGTTCCACCTGCGGGCGCTGCTGGCCGGCCCGCACTGGCTGGTGCGGGCGATCCCGGAACTCGCCACCGCCGCGACCGAGGCGGTGGACCGCCATCCGAGCACCCGGGTCGCCGAGGAGACCCAGCGCCGGTTCGAGCGGTTCCACGCCGACCTCGCGCAACTCCGGCAGGGACGCATCATCCGGCCCGGCGAGGACTACCAGGACATGCTCGCCGCCACCCGGGACTGCGTAGGAGAGTTGGAGGCGCTGTCCAACGTGCTGCCTCGGCTGGCCTGGTGGAGCAGCGACATTGGCCGGCGGTACTGGTCGGAGAACCTTGCCGCGCTGGCTCGTGGGGTGCGGATCACCCGGATTTTCACCTATGCCGAGTTCTTCGACGAGTTGGCGGAGCTGGTGGCGACACAGCGGCGGGCGGGCGTACGGGTCGGTCTGCTGTCGACAGTCGCGGTCCCCGCCGACCTGCACGTCAACCTGATCCGCTGGGACGGCACAGCGTGCTGGACGGCGGGCATGAGCCCGCACGGGGAGATCAACGAGAACCGGTTCTCGGTGAACGCCGCCGACGTTGCCCGGGCCGGCGAGGCGTTTCAGATGTGCCTCAGCCGGGCCACCTTCGACACGTAACGACAGGATGACCGCCCAGGGCGTACTGCTGGTGACCGCGGTGGTCTGGGCGGTGACCCTGATCCGTCCGGTCCGGTGGCGGGCCCTCGTGGCCGCGCTGCCGCTGCCCATGACGGCCGCGCTGCTGGCCACCGGTCACACCGTCGACGGCGCGCAACTCGTCGGGGTGGTGGGGCTCAACCTGTTCTTCGGCGTCGTGGCGCTGACGCATCACCGGTTCCGTTGGCCGATTCTGCTGGCCGACCTGGCGGGGGTCGCCGGCTACCTCGCGCTCGCGGTGGCGCTGCGCCCGGTCGCGCTGCCGTTCTGGCCGACGCTGGCCGCCACGGTCGCCCTCTGGCTGCTCGCCATGCTGGTGCTGCACCGCGTCCCCGAACCCGACCCACCGACGGGACATGCTGCGCGGATGCCGGCGGTGGCCCGGCTGCTGCTGGTCCTCGCCGGTGCGGTGCTGACCGGGCTGCTCGGCCAGGTGCTGCGGGGGCTGGTGGTGACCTTTCCGTACGCCGGGGTGCTGGTCGCCGTCGAGGTGCGGCGGGACCTGCCGGTCTTCTGCCGCCACTTCGCCGGCAACAGCCTGGCGCTGCTCGGGTTCCTGGTCGGGGTCCGCCTGGGCCAGGACGTCTCGGCCGCGGTGGCGCTCGTCGCCGGCTGGGCAGGCTTCGGACTGGTCGCTGCGGCGCTGCACCTTCCCCGGTACCGGGACGGAAAACATCGCTCAGCTGCTCGTTCGGCTACCGGAAGCGTGGCGACACCGCGTGACAGCGACGGAAAGCGTTGACGTGTTGTCAACGATCCCGGGTCATCGCCGGACAGTCTGACACTTGTCCCGGCAGTGACGGTGGTGAAAGCGTGCGGGAACGCGACCGAAGGGGCGACGATGACCGCCGACGACCTGCTGGCCCGGTACCGGGCCGTGCTCCCGTCCTGGATGACGCTCTACTACGCCGAGCCGATCGAACTCGTCAGTGGCCAGGGGCGGCGGGTCACCGACGCGCGTGGCCGCACCTACCTGGACTTCTTCGGCGGGGTGCTGACCAACTCGCTCGGCTACGACATCGCCGAGGTCCGCGAGGCGGTACAGCGGCAACTGGCCACCGGGATCGTGCACACCTCGACGCTGTACCTGATCCGCCAGCAGGTCGAGCTGGCCGAGAAGGTGGCGCGGCTGTCCGGCATTCCCGACGCGCGGGTCTTCTTCACCAACTCCGGCAGCGAGGCCAACGAGGCGGCGTTGCTTGTCGCCACGAATCACCGGCGTTCGCACCAGATCCTCGCGGTGCGTAACAGCTACCACGGCCGCACGTACGCGACCATGGGCGCGACCGGTAACCGCACCTGGTCGCCGACGTCGATCAATCCGCTCCAGGTGGCCTGGTTGCACTCCGGTGACCGGCTGCGTGGCCTGCTGGCCCGGCTGCCGGAGGCCGACCGGGTCGAGGCGGCGGCGGAGGATCTGCGTGAGGTGCTCGCCACGCAGACCAGCGGGGACGTGGCCTGCCTCATCGCCGAGCCGATCCAGGGCGTGGGCGGCTTCGTGCACGGCCCCGACGGTCTCTTCGCCGCCTGGCAGAAGGTCCTCGACGAACACGGCATCCTGCTCATCTCCGACGAGGTGCAGACCGGCTGGGGGCGCACCGGCGAGCATTTCTGGGGCTACCAGGCCCACGGTGTCACCCCGGACCTGCTCACCTTCGCCAAGGGCATCGGCAACGGGTTCGCGTTGGCCGGTGTCGTCGGCCGGGCGGAGGTGCTGGACTCGGTGTCGGGGATCAGCTTCTCCACCTTCGGCGGCAATCCGCTGTCCACCGCGGTCGGCAACGCGGTGCTGGACTACCTCCTGGAGCACGACCTGCAGGCCAACGCCGCGCGGGTCGGCCGCATCCTCGGCGACGGCCTGCGCGCGGCGCTCGTCGATCTGGACCGGGTCGGTGAGGTCCGTGGCAAGGGCCTGATGCTCGGCGTCGAGTTCGTCCACCCGGGCACCGGCGAGCCCGACGCGGCGCTGGCCACGCGGGTCTTCGAGGCGTGCCGGGAAGGCGGCCTGCTGACCGGCAAGGGCGGGCTGTACGGCAACGTGCTGCGGATGGGACCGCCGTTGACGTTGACCGAGGAGGAGGCCCGGGAGGGCCTGGCCATCCTGGTCGACGCGATCCACTCCGGCGTGGCGGAGGCAACCTCATGAACCTCATCGGGCATTTCGTCGACGGCAAGCGCACCGGTGGCACCTCGACCCGGCGCGGCGACGTGTTCGACCCGGCCACCGGCCGGCGTACCGCGCAGGTCGAGCTGGCCAGCGCCGCGGACGTCGCGGCAGCGGTCGAGGTGGCCGAGCGCGCGGCCCGCACCTGGCGCGACGCGTCGCTGGCGAAGCGGACGTCGGTGCTGTTCGCCGTCCGTGAGCTGGTGCACGCCCGGCGGGACGAACTGGCCGCGCTGATCACCGCCGAGCACGGCAAGGTGCTCGCGGACGCTGCCGGGGAGGTGCAGCGCGGCCTTGAGGTCATCGAGTACGCCTGCGGCATCCCCTCGGCGCTGCGCGGCGGCTTCAGCGAGAACGTCTCCACCGAGGTCGACTCCTACAGCCTGCGGCAGCCGCTCGGGGTGGTCGCGGTGGTCAGCCCGTTCAACTTCCCGGTGATGGTCCCGCTGTGGTTCGTCCCGGTGGCGGTGGCCGCCGGCAACACGGTGGTGCTCAAGCCCAGCGACAAGGACCCGAGCGCGGCGTTGCTGCTGGCCGAACTGTTCGTCGAGGCCGGCCTGCCCGACGGGGTGTTCAACGTGGTCAACGGCGACGCCGAGACGGTGGACGCGCTGCTCGACCATCCGGTGGTCCGGGCGGTGTCGTTCGTCGGCTCCACCCCGGTCGCCCGGCACGTGTACCGGCGCGGCACGGCGGCCGGTAAGCGGGTGCAGGCGCTCGGCGGGGCGAAGAATCACATGGTGGTGCTGCCCGACGCCGATCTGGACCTGGCCGCCGACGCGGCGGTCAACGCCGGGTTCGGCTCGGCGGGGGAGCGGTGCATGGCGATCTCGGCGCTGGTCGCCGTGGAGCCGGTCGCCGACGAACTGGTGGCCCGGATCGCCCGCCGGATGGCCGGGCTGCGTACCGGCGACGGGCGGCGTGGCTGCGACATGGGGCCGCTGGTCACAGCCGCGCACGCGGCCCGGGTGCGCTCCTACGTCGAGGCGGGCGTGGCCGCCGGGGCGGTGCCGGTGGTCGACGGGCGAGACGTGACCGTCGACGGCGACCCGGACGGTTTCTGGCTCGGGCCGACCCTGTTCGACCGGGTCACCCCGCAGATGTCGATCTACACCGACGAGATTTTCGGGCCGGTGCTGTCGGTGCTGCGGGTCGACTCGTACGACGAGGCGGTGGCCCTGGTCAACGCCAACCCGTACGGCAACGGCACGGCGATCTTCACAAACGACGGCGGTGCCGCCCGGCGCTACCAGCACGAGGTGGAGGTCGGCATGATCGGCGTGAACGTGCCCATTCCGGTGCCGATGGCGTACTACTCGTTCGGTGGCTGGAAGTCGTCGCTCTTCGGTGACCTGCACGCCCACGGTGCCGACGGTGTCGCCTTCTTCACCCGGGGCAAGGTGGTCACCAGCCGGTGGTTGGACCCGCGCCACGGCGGGGTCAATCTCGGCTTCCCCACCCAGACCTGAGCAGGCGCAGGGTGCCCGCGCCGGCCAGGTAGGCCACCAGTGCGGCCACCGGCCATCCGAGCGGCTCCGGTGCGGTCTTGGCCGCCGCGCCGTTGGCGGCCAGGGCGTACCCGACGGCGGCGTATCCGGCGATGGTGAGCGCGGCGCGGGCACCCGTCCGCCTGGCCTGCGCTCTCAGGTGCCGGGGGCGACCGGTGGACGCCTCGATCGGACCGAAGATGGCGACCAGGACGGCCAGCACCACCGCCAGCATCAGCACCCACGGCACCCGCCAGGCCAGCCAGGCCGTCGTACCGGCCTCCGGCGTGGGGAGCAGGCCGAGCCCGTGCAGCGCACCGACGAGCAGCACGGCCGCGCTCAGGTGCCACAGGAAGACCGTCAGCACGACCGAGTTGACGGCGATCACCGCCTGCCACGGGCGGTCGCGGTGCAGCCACCGTTCCGCCCGTTCCCGCAGCAGCAGGATCAGCCCGAGCTGGGCGGTGGCGACCGCGAGCAGTGCCACGCTGGGTGGGGCGGCGTTCGCCAGCCGCTGACCGGGAAGGTTGATCATGCTTATCGGGTACGGGCCGGGGACGGTGAGCAACACCGCCACGGCGAGGCCGCCGAGCAGCATGGCACCCGCGGCCCGGCGGGACATCGGCAGGCACCGGGTGCGCAGGCCGGCCGAACGGCAGTGTCTCTGGCGGGCGTCGTACCAGGCGAAGCCGAGCTGGTGGACGGCGAGCCAGCCCAGCAGGTAGTTGGGCAGGGCCAGGCCGGCCGGCCCGAGCGCGCGGCCCAGGTCACCGGCGGCGACCAGCAGTACCAGCGCCAGCGGCACCAGCAGCCCGAGGCGTCGGTGCAGCGCGTACATGACCGGGGTCAGCGGCACCACGGCCAGGTAGGCGGCGAGAAACCACAGCGGAATGGTGGCGAACCAGACCACCGGGCGGACCTCGTCCGGCTGGGCGCCGCCCAGTCGGGCCACCAGCGCGCCACCGGCGAGCACCAGCACCAGGGCGCTTGTCGGGCGCAGCAGGCGGGCGCTGCGGCCGAGCAGCCAGCCGATCGCGTCGCCACCACGGCGACGGTGGGCGGCCAGCGAGGCGGCGTTGGCGTACCCGCCGACCAGGAAGAAGACCGGCATGACCTGGACCGCCCAGGTCAGCGGGTACGCCCAGGGCAGGGCGGTCAGCGCCGAGTGCCCGTCGGGTCGTCCGCTCTCGTCGTACTCGACCGCCGCTATCGCCCAGTGCCCGAGGATCACCAGGACGATGGCCAGCGCCCGGAGCAGGTCGAGGTAGCGCTCCCGGTCCGGCGGCGTGCGGGCGGCGAGGCGGGCCAGGCGGCGCATCCTCCGAGCCTAGGCCGCGTTTCACGGGACCGTGCCGGGCTCCACCGGTGAGCCTCAGGGAACGCGGCCGGGGGTCAGCCCCGGTGGGGTCGGGCCGGTAACGGCGGGGCCGGCCCGACCCCACCGCACCCCTGCGGTCCGGCTGGCGTTCGTGCTGGTCACGGCATTGATTCCGGCCACGGTGGGGGGTCGACGGCGGCTTGTGCGCCAGGTAACAGTTTGAAAACTTCGCCCACAGTCTTGACACGGAGGGGGCTTCAGTAAGAACTTTTACCACTAACAGTTAACAGTCTTTTCCGAAAGGCGCCTCATGGTTGATCACGAGTCGGACACCTCCGCGGGCACCGCGGTGGCCGACGCCGACGGGATCGACCGACGGGGTGCCCTCGGCGTCGCCTCCGACGGGACACTGGCCCGGGTCCGCACCGGCGCCGCCGAACTGACCGGCGCGCTGCGCCGGGTCGCCGAGCACGTGCTCAGCGACCCGGAGGCGGCGGCCCGCGCCACCATCGTGGAACTGGCCGAACGCAGCGGCACCTCGCCGGCCACGGTCACCCGGTTCTGCCGGGCGATGGGTTTCGACGGCTACGCCGACCTGCGGCTGGGTATCGCCGCCGAGACCGGCCGGGCCCGCTCGGCCGGCTGGACCGTCGACATCGGCCGGGAGATCCAGCCCAGCGACCCGCTGGAGCGGGTGCTGGAGCAGATCATGGCCGCCGACACCCGGGCGATGCACGACACCGCGGCCCTGCTCGACCTGACCGAGGTGGAACGGGCCGCCGTCGCCATCGCCGGAGCCGAACGGGTGAACATCTTCGGTGCCAGCGGCAGCGCGCTTGTCGGCGAGGAGATGCAGTTCAGCCTGCACCGCATCGGCGTGGCCGCGTGGGCCTGGAACGACGTGCACTCCGGGCTGGCCGCCGCCGCGCTGCTGCGTCCCGGCGACGTCGCGCTGGGCATCTCGCACAGCGGGCAGACCCGCGAGGCCATCGAGATGCTCGCCGAGGGCGGCAGCCGGGGCGCCACCACCATCGCGCTCACCGGATTCCGCCGGTCGCCGCTGGCCGAACTGGCCGACATCGTGCTGCTCACCGCCAGCCAGGCCACCACGTTCCGGCCGGACGCGCTGTCGGCCCGGCACCCCCAACTGGTCGTCCTCGACCTGCTCTACATCGCCGTCGCCCAGCGCACCCACGACCGCGCCCACGCGGCCTTCCGGCGTACCGCCCAGGCCGTCGACGGGCACAAGGCCGCGAGGGAGGCCAGCGCATGATCAGCGCCCAGGGGTACGCCGACGCGGTCCGGCCGGTCCTCGACCGGCTGGTCGAGCGGGGATCCGAGTCGCTGGGCCGGGCCGCCGATCTGATCGCCGCCAGCCTGCGCGACGGTGGGGTGTTGCAGACGTTCGGCGCCGGGCACTCGGAGGCCTTCGCCGCCGAACTGGTCGCCCGGGCCGGCGGGCTGGTACCCACCAACCGGATCTCCCTGCACGACCTGGTGCTGCACGGCGGCGTCTCGCATCAGGTGCTCGCCGACCCGAAGCTGGAGCGTGACCCGGCCGTCGCGCACCAGCTCTACGCGATCGCCGCACCCCAGCCGCAGGACGTTTTCGTGGTGGCGTCCCAGTCCGGCATCAACGGTTCGGTGATCGAACTGGCCCTGCTGGTCACCGGACGCGGTCACCCGTTGATCGCGGTCACCTCGGTCGAGCACACCGGACGGGTGACCCCGCGGCACCCCTCCGGCCGGCGGCTCGTCGATCTCGCCGACGTCGTGCTGGACAACGGCGCGCCGTACGGTGACGCACTGCTGCCGCTCGAGGGCGGCGGCGCGGTCTGTGCGGTCTCCTCGGTCACCTCGGCGCTGCTGGCGCAGCTGCTGACCGCGGAGGTCGTACGACGGTTCCACCAGGCCGGAGAGGTGCCCCCTATCTACCTCTCCGCCAACGTCCCCGGTGGGGACGAGCACAACCTCGCCCTCGAGTCGCGGTACGCCGGGAGACTCCGGCGCACCGCCTGACCCGACATCACAAGGAGAGTCTCACGATGTCTGTTACCCCCGATCTCGACCGCCGGACCCTGCTGCGCCGCGCGGCGGCCGCGGGCCTCCTGGTGACCCCGGCCGCCGGTCTGCTCAGCGCCTGCGCCGGCAGCACGCCGAGCCAGAACGACGACAACGCCGGGGAGAAGAGCAACGACAACCCCTTCGGCGTGCAGGACGGCAGCGCCGTGAAGGTGGTCATCTTCAACGGTGGGTTGGGTGATGCCTGGGCCAAGGAAGACCAGGCGATCTTCAACGCCAAGTACCCCGACGTCACCGTCAACATGAGCTCCACCCAGAAGATCAAGACCGAAGAGCAGCCCAAGATGGCGACGCAGCCCAGCGACGTCGTCATGAACTCCGGCGCCGACATGATGGACATCAGCACCCTGGTCAACGAGGGCGCCATCGAGCCGCTGGACGACCTGCTCGCCGCCCCGGCCTGGGACGGCGAGGGCACCGTCGGGGACAGCCTGTTGCCGGGCACCGTCGGTGACGGCACCTATCAGGGCAAGTTCTTCGTGGTGAACGTGGCCTACACGGTCTGGGGCAACTGGTACAACTCGGTGCTGTTCGACAAGGAGGGCTGGACGCCGCCGAAGACCTTCGACGACTTCTTCGCCCTCGCCCCGAAGATCAAGGCCAAGGGCATGGCCCCGTACGTGTACGACGCCGTGCACGGCTACTACCCGCGCTGGGCGCTGATGGCGACGGTCTGGAAGTCCGCCGGCAAGCAGGCCGTCATCGACATCGACAACCTCAAGGAGAACGCCTGGCGTGCCGAGGGCGTCCTGCCGGCGCTGGAGGCGTGGGAGAAGCTGGTCAAGGACAAGCTGCTGCTGCCCGGCAAGCTCGACCACACCCAGTCGCAGCAGGCCTGGCTCGACGGCAAGGCGGCCTTCATCCAGGTCGGCACCTGGCTGAAGAACGAGATGGCGGCGACCATCCCGCCGGGCTTCGAGATGAAGATCTCCGACTACTGGGGCCTGGGTGCCACCGACAAGGCACCAAACGACGTCTACGCCGGTGCCGGCGAGGGCATCGTCGTTCCGGCCAAGGCACCGAACAAGGCCGCGGCCAAGGAGTTCCTGCGCGCGGTGCTCTCCAAGGCCGGTTCGGCGAAGTTCGCCGAGCTGACAAAGTCCCTTGCCTCCACCAAGGGCTCCGGTGACAACGTGCAGGACGCCGCACTCGCCAGCGCCAACGAGCTGATGAAGAACGCCAGCTCGGACCTGATCTCGATCAAGCTCTGGAACTTCTACGCCGACCTGGACAAGGAGAGCCAGAACCTGTCCGCCGAGTTGATGGCCGGCCGGTTGACCGCCGCGCAGTTCGTCGACAAGATGCAGGCCGCCGCCGACAAGGTCGCCAAGGACTCGTCGATCACCAAGCAGACCCGCGACGCCTGATCCGAACGGAAAGAGTGAGTCCCATGCGGCACGGTGTTGCGCGTTTCGTCACGGGTTTCCTGGCCCTGCCGGTCGGGCTGTACCTCTTCTACGTGGTGTGGCCCTTCCTGCAGGCGGCCGGGTACTCGCTGACCGACTGGGGAGGTTACTCCGACAGGCAGCAGTTCGTCGGGCTGGACAACTACCTCCGGCTCTTCTCCGACGAGCTGATCAGGAAGGCGTTCTGGCACAACGTCTTCTTCCTGATCACCGTGCCGCTGTTCACCATCGCGCTGGCCCTGTTCCTCGCGTTCCTGCTCAACGTGGGCGGACGCGAGGACAAGGCCGGCATCCGGGGAGTGTTCGGCTCCGGTCTCTACAAGGTGATCTTCTTCTTCCCGCAGGTGCTGTCCCTGGTCGTCATCGCGGTGATGTGGCAGCAGATCTACCGCGCTGACGGCCAGGGCCTGATCAACGGCATGCTCATGAAGATCGGGCTGGTCAGCGAGGACGACCCGATCACCTTCATGTACGACCCGGAGCCCTTCCTCGGCGTACCGGCGGTGCTGTGGTGGCTGCTGCTGATCGCGGTCTGGAGCGGCGCCGGCTTCTACATGGTGCTCTTCTCCGCGGCCATGCAGTCCATCCCGAAGGACGTCTACGAGGCGGCCATCCTGGACGGTGCCGGCCGATTCCACACCTTCTTCCGGATCACCCTGCCGCTGCTGCGGGACACCGTCTCGGTGGCCTGGGTCTACCTGGGCTTCATCGCCCTGGACATGTACGCCCTGGTGTTCGTCATGACGCCCAGCCAGGGTGGCCCCAACCACGCAAGCGAGATCTTCGCGTCGGTGTTGAACTTCACCGCCTTCCAGAAGGGCCAGTTCGGCTACGCCTGCGCCATGGGCGTGGCACTGGCGATCTTCACCATCCTGCTGGCCGCCCTCCAGCTGAGGATCACCCGTCGTGAGCGGATCGAGTACTGAGGAGACCTGGACGATGAGCACGGTGACCCACACCCCGGGTGGCCTGGCCGGCCCCGACCAGACTCCACCACCGGGCCGTACGCCGGCACAGCGCGCCGCCGTCGGCGGCGGCCGGGCCGGTGCACGGTTCTTCAACGGCTTCTCGCACCTGTTCCTCGCCGTCTGGGCGATCATGGTGGTCTACCCGCTGCTGTGGGTGGTGATGTCGGCGCTCAAGACCGACTCCGAGGTCATCCGCAAGCCGCTGTCGCTGATCCCCGAGCAGTTGCAGTGGGACAACTTCGCCCGGGCCTGGACCGAGGGGCACATCGGGTCGTTCTTCCTCAACACCATCCTGGTGCTTACCGGCAGCGTCTTCCTCACCATGCTGCTCGGCTCGATGGCCGCCTACGTGCTCGCCCGCTACGAGTTCCCCGGCAACCGGCTGATCTACTACATGTTCCTGTCCGGGCTGACCCTGCCGATCTACCTCGCCGCCGTGCCGCTGTTCAAGGGCGTCTACAACACCGGCGTGGTGCTGCCGTTCCTCGGCCCGAACAGCCACGTCATGCTGATCCTGGTCTACGTGGCCTGGTCGCTGTCGTTCACCGTCTTCTTCATGCACTCGTTCTTCCGCACCCTGCCCAACGCGATCGCCGAGGCGGGCATGGTCGACGGCGCGTCGCACAGCCGGCTGTTCTTCAGCGTGATGCTGCCGATGGCCAAACCGGGCCTGATCAGCATCGGCATCTTCAACGTCCTCGGCCAGTGGAACCAGTGGTACCTGCCGACCCTGCTGATGCAGTCGGTGGCCGGCGAGCCGAAGAACCAGGTCATCTCCCAGGGCCTGATCGAGCTGTCGGTCAACCAGGGCTACCGCTCCGACTGGTCCGGCCTGTTCGCCGGGGTCACCATGGCGATGCTGCCGGTGCTCATCGTCTACATCGTCTTCCAGCGTCAGGTGCAGTCCGGCCTCACCGCCGGCGTCAGCAAGTAACCACCGGCACACCGCCCCAGGACGTGGAGCCGACCCAGCCGACCCCCACCCCGGGGCCGCCCCCGCTGCTCGGTCCGGGACACGACGGCCTCCACCCGAGGCCGACCGATCCCGGACCGAGCGCGGTCATGGCAGCCGAGCGGCACGTCAGTCGAGGGTGATCCCCAACTGGTCGCGCAGGGCCGCCTGCCCGGCGGCGGTGAGGCGTACGGCGCGGCCGGACCCGATGCGTACCACCCACCCGTGGCCGAGAAACCGCTCGCACAGTTTCGCGCCGACCAACCCGCCGAGGTGCTCCCGCCGTTCCGTCCAGTCGAGGCAGCCCCGGACCAGCGGCCGGCGGCCCGGCCGGGGCTGTGCCGGATCCCAGCCGAGCAGGTCGATCAGCCAGGACCGGCCGGCCGGGGTGAGCGCGAAGCCGCCGCCGCAGTCCAGCAGCCCCCGCCGGATCATCGCCTCGGTCACCGCCACACCGAGCCGTCCGGCCAGGTGGTCGTAGCAGGTACGGCCCCGGCGCAGGGCCGCGCTGACGGTGGCCGCCCGCAGACCACCGGTCCGGGCGGGACGCGGTTCGAACCGGGCCGACAGGTCCTCCAACAGTTGCGCCACCGAGGGGTCGGCGAGCTGCACGTACCGGTGCCGGCCCTGGCGCCGCTGGACGAGCAGGCCGCCCTCGACGAGGCGGTGCAGGTGACCGGTGGCGGTGGAGGGCGCGACACCCGCGTACGCGGCGAGTTCGCTCGCGGTCCACGCCCGGCCGTCGAGCAGCGCGAGGCAGATTCCCGCACGGGTCTCGTCGGCCAGCAGCGCCGCGAGCCCGGCGAGGTCGGCAGCGGAGGTCACCGACCCATTGTCGGGTACGACAGTTCGGCGCTCACCGAAGGATCGTGGCCGTAGCCTTCGCCGCATGCAGGAGATACACGGCCGCGAGGCCGCCCTCGCGGTGCTTACCGACCCGACGTTCGTCGTGCCGCCCGTCCCACCCGCGTCCACCGGCGTCGCCTGGCTGCGCGCCACGGTGGGCCGGTTCAGTTCGGGCATCGAGTACGAGCGGCGGCGCGAGTTGTCCGTCGCGATCCTGGACGCGATCCCGCTGGAGCCGCTACGCCATGCCGGTGGCTCCCACCCGGTGGCGGTCCTGGCCCACCGGCTGGGAGTCACCCATCCCGTGGTGGAGTTGATCCGCGACGTGGCGCAGGCGTACCAGCCCGGCACCGGTGACGAGTCGCGGGCCGACACTGCCGTGCACCGGTTGGTGGCGCTCTTCGGCGGCAGGTTCGACGAACCGACCGCCGCCCGCATCGGCGTGCTCGTCCAGGCCTGCGAGGCAACGGCCGTCCTGATCGACCGGGCCCGGCACCGTCGCGTCGACGAGGTGTTGCGCGACGATCCGCCGGTGCCGGCGACCAAGCGGCAGGCGACGGTCACCGCCACCGTGGCCGGCATGACCGTCGAGGCCGGTGAGGTCGTGCGGGTGCCACTGGCCGGTGATCTGGCCTTCGGTGCGGGACCTCGGCGCTGCCCCGGCCGCGCCCACGCGCTCGCGCTGGTGGCCGGAGCACGCGGATGAGCGGCTTCGCGGCGCTGCACCGCGTCGGCGACCCGCTGGTTCTGCCGAACGTCTGGGACCTCGCGTCGGCCCGGTTCCTGGTCGAGGCCGGGTTCGCCGCGCTCGGCACCACCAGCCTCGGCGTCGCGGCCGTCAACGGCCTGCCCGACGGCGCGGCCGTCACCGGGGGCGCGACCCTGTCGCTCATCCGCCGGCTGGCGGCGCTGCCGGTACACCTCACCGCCGACCTCGAGACCGGATCGGTCGCCGCGGCGGTCGCGGTGGCCGAGGCCGGCGCGGTGGGCGTCAACCTGGAGGACGCCATGGGCCCGGCGCCGGAGCACGCGGAGCTGATCCGGTCGGTGAAGCGGGAGGTACCGGGGCTGTTCGTCAACGCCCGTACCGACACGCACTGGCAGCGTCCCGGCGACCTGACGGAGGCGGTCAACCGGATCCGACGCTACGCCGACGCCGGTGCGGACGGCGTCTTCGTCCCCGGTCTGGCCGAGCCCGCCGACATCGCGGCGGTGGTGGCCGCCGTCGACGTACCGGTCAACATCCTGTTCCTGCCGGACCGGCACACCGTGGCCGCCCTGGCCGAGCTGGGTGTGCGGCGGGTCAGCACCGGTTCCCTGCTGTTCCGGGCGGCCCTGGCCGCCGTCGTGGACACCGCGACAGCGGTACGCGCGGGGCACGCCGTACGCCCCGACCTCCCGTCGTACGCCCGGGTGAACGTCGAGTCCGGCGAGCGCGTCGCCCGGGACGTCCCCTGACGGCGCCAGCCCGGCGGTCGCAGAGGGGCCAGCGGACGTCTCATCTCACGGCGGGACGACCTTCGGCGAGGTGCTTGAAGGTGCGGAGCTGCCGTGGGGCCATGACCGTGCTCGGTCACTCCCACCGGTCAGCGAGCATCGGTCCCTCGTCCGGCCCGGCCCAGCACCAGCGTGGTGCGCAGGTCGAGCGTCACGGTGCCGCCGAACTCGTCGACCAGCCGGCCGAGCACGGCCAAACCGCGTTGCTGCTGCTCCGGCGAGCGGGTCAGGAACGGCCCGAAGGTCCGGACCAGGGCGAGATAGCGTTCCTTGGCCAGGGGCAGTTCGTGACCGAAGACCTCCGTGCGGACGTCGAGAAACTGCCCGTGCTCGACGACGTCCTGATGGAACCAGTCCGCCGGCCGTTCCCGTACGGTCGGGTCGATCGCGCGCAGTGCGGCGCCGATCGCCGCTCGTTGCTCGGGCTCGACGTAGTCGTATCGATGCCCGAAGATCGCCAGGGTGCCGCCCGGCGTGAGTGCCTGCCGGGCGCGCGCGTTGCGGGTGGCCGGGTCCAGCCAGTGCCAGGCCATGGCGCAGGCCAGCACGTCGACCCCACCGGCGGGTGGCACCCACCGTTCGAAGGTGTCGCCGTGGATGCGTACCTGGGGAAGTCGCGTGGCCAGCAGCGCTGCCATCCGCGGATCGGGTTCGAGGCAGGTCATGGGTGCGCCGATCCGGGCGAGCACGTCGGTTCCCTTGCCGGTGCCGGCGCCGATCTCGACCACGGACGCCGGAGTTCCGCCGTGGTAGGTGACAACCCGATCGGCGATCTCGGGCGGGTAGCCCGGCCGGACGGTCTGGTACAGGTCGGCGGCCGGCCCGAAGACGTCCATCACCGCACTCCTTCCGGTCGCGACGTCGCATCCGCGTCGCGTAAGGAGTCGATCGCGGCCTGGCTGCCCCCACTCAGGTCGATGCCCAACGCCTGGAGCATCACCACCAACGCGCCGAGCGCGAGCGTGCCCCGCAACTCCTGCGGTCCGGCGGTGGACAACCGCCCGGCGTGGTCCAGAATCCGGCCGACCACGGCCCGACAGTGCGCCGCGACCGCCTCGTCGGAGCGGGCCGCCGCGCAGGCCTGCAACCACAGGCCGGTGATGACGCCGTCGGCGATCAGCGTCCGGAAGTCGGCACGCATCGCCGGCAGCGGGTCATCCGGATGTTGGGACGCCGCCTCGTGCAACACCCGCCGGATCCGGGCCTCCAACTCGTCCAGGCAGGCCAGGAAGAGGTTGCGCTTAGTGCCGAACAACCGGAAGACGTACGGCTGTGACACGCCCATCTGGTCGGCCACCTGCTGTATCGACGCTGTGGTCAGCCCGTGGTCCGCGAAGACCCGCATGCCGATGTCGATCGCGTCCGCACGCCGCAGTCGGGCCGTGCTCCGTTGTTCCACCACAGCCGGAGCCTGACACTAGTAACCACTTACAAACAAGACCGGGGCGGCCGGCCTCGCCGTCGTCAACACCGCAGTCGGCGTGCTGATCCATCGGGGCGTCCTGCTGATCGTCCGGCAACGACGGCATTCGTGATCGCCGGTCCACCCTCGGATCCGTGGGCCAGCTCACGGCGCCCGTGGCTGGCAACGGGCGCCTGAAGCTCATCACTACCCTGCGGGGATGGGCGTCGATGAGCGGTTGCGGCGAATCCGAGGCTGGCTGTGGATCGTGGTGGTGGGCCTGTTTCTGAGCGGAGTCACCGCGTTTCCTCTGGAGATCGAGGTGCGCTGGCTGCTGCGGGCGGCCGACCCGCTCGCCGAGCAGTTCCCGGCTCTGGTCGGCTGGATCGAGCGGGTCCACGTCGGACTTGTCGAAACCGGGGACCGGTACCCGTTCATGCGGTACGGGACCGACTGGCTCGCCTACGCCCACCTGGTGCTGGCCGTGGCGTTCTGGGGGCCGCTACGCGACCCGGTGCGCAACGTCTGGGTGGTCCAACTTGGCATGATCGCCTGTGTCGGGATCGTGCCGCTGGCGCTGATCTGCGGGCCGCTGCGGGAGATCCCGTGGTTCTGGACGGTGGTGGACCTGTCCTTCGCCGTCGGGGCGTTCCCGCCGTTGTGGTTCGCGTACCGGCACATCCGGGCGATCGAGTTGCAGCAGGCCGAACCGGCGGGATCGACCCGCTCGTCGACCCCCGAGACCGCCGGGCCGGCCCGCCCGTGACAGTGGTTCCGCTCAGGACGTGGCCGTTGCGCCGGCGGCGAGGCGGCGGGCGGGTTGGAACAGTTCGATCAGGTTGCCGGCCGGGTCGGTGAGCAGGATCTGGCGTCCGCCCGGGCCGCTTACCACCTCGCTGCGGAACGACACTCCGCCGCGACGGAGTCGATCGATCTCGACGTCCAGGTCGTCGACGACGAGGTGGATGCGGTTGCGGCCGGCGGTGGCGACGTCGGTGGGGGTGGCACGCGCGCCGGAGCTGGCCGGCCCGGACAGCAGCAGCCGTAGCGGGCCGCGTACCACGTCGGCGAAGGCGGGGGCGGCGCTGGTGTGCAGGGTGAACCCGAGATGCGTGGTGTAGAAGTCGACGGCGGTGCCGACGTCGTCGACCAGGTAGCGGACGCTCGCGTACTGGGTGGGCGCTGTCATGGCCGGATCTCCTTCGTGGGCGGGGCAGCGGTGAGCACGGGTAGCAGATGTCTGACGCGGATGTCGATGTCGTTCGCGGCGCGTTGGAAGGCGGGGTAGTCGGCGTCGGTGGCGTCGACGGTCGTGGCGGGCTCGGGAATGCTCCAGTGGACGCGTCGGGGCTCGTGGGCGAACTCGGGGCAGACCTCGCGGGCCTTGTCGCACAGGGTGATCACGTAGTCGTACCGGCGGCGGGTGACCGTGTCGAGGTGCCGGGGCCGCTGCCCGGCGACGTCGACACCGAAGCTGTCGTGCAGTACGCGTACGGCGTGTGGATGCAGGCTCGACCTGGGCCGGGTGCCGGCGCTGACCACCCTGACCTCGCCGCCGGAGCGGTGGTGCAGCAGCGCCTCGGCGATCGGTGAGCGGGCGCTGTTGCCGGTGCACACGAAGAGCACACCGAGCTTCCGCGAGTGCCGCCGATCCGCCGGGGGAGGCGCTGTCCCCCCGAGCAGCGCGGGATGCAGGGCCCTGCCGGCATCGGCCAGCGCGTGTGCACAGGAGTCCAGATCGAGGTGGTAGTAGCTGTCACGGCCGTCGAAGCTGCTGCGCGAGGCAGTGACGAGCCCGCCGTCACGCAGTAGTCGGAGGTGATAGGAGACCAGGTTCTGCGGCTCGCCGACCAGCGCCACCAACTCCCGGACGCGGTGGTCGCCGGTCGCCAGCTCGGTCAACAGTCGCCAGCGCAGCGGATGGGCGGCCAGGTGCAGGAACGCTGGGGTGGTACGGCTCGATGACGCCACGACCCGACTTTACATCAAATCCATTTGATGGGTTGCCTGAACTGCCGGTGTCGGCGTCGCTCGTTCGCTCAGCAGCGTGACGGACTGGGCGCTGGCCAACCTGCACCGGCCCATCACCGTGGCCGACCTCGCGCGGCAGGCGGTGCAGTCCACCCGAACCCGCGACGAGGTCGAGCCGATCGAATCGGTGCGGCAGTTCCGGGACGCGATGGTGCGCTCCGGCAACGAGTGCGTGCTCATTGAGTACGAACACGCCGGACACGGATTCCACTACCCCAGCGGCGGCAGGCACTTCGACGACGTGATCGATGCCACGGCGCTGTTCCTCCTCGACCGGATCGCGACGCAACGACCGGCAGGACCGTTTGACCACCGAGAGCCCTGACCAGGTCGTCCCGCCGCCCTCGCGAATGGCTCACCAGTGACAACGCGTCATATCTCCGCCCGCAGAATGTCATGGTCAGGTGGTGACCTGGCGGCACTTTCCGGAGGAAGCGGTGCGCGATGCAATGGATGACATGCCCACCACGCGACTGACCCCGGAGCAGTCTCGGCAAGCGGTCGACAACTCCCGCCCCTTCGGTGCCCACCTGCGGATGAGCTGGTGGAAACCGCTCGTGGTCATCGTTGTGCCGCCGTTGGCGATGCTGATCCTGCAGGTTCTGCTCTACCAGGTGGTCGGCATCATCGAGGGCAGCGACGACCCGATGGCCCCCACCTTCACGCCGCTGAAGTTCCTGGCCGTCAATGTGAGCGTGGGCGTAGCCGGCGTACTGGCGATCCTGCTCCTGACCCGGATCGCCAAGGTGCCCTGGCGCAGCCTGATCAGCTCACCGCGAGCGTTCGACGCACGCCGCCTGGTGCGGTACCTGATCGGCGCGGCGCTGCTGGTGTCGGCCGGGATCGCTGTCGTGGCACTGGTCGCACCCGCCGCGCCGGGCTGGACCAGCTTCGGTGTCACCGGCACGACGATCGCCATGCTGGTGATCGTCATGCTGAGCACCCCGATCCAGGCCACCGGTGAGGAGTTTGATGTTCCGCAGCGCCGTGCTGCCCGCCGCCGCGTCCTGGCTGCGTCCGGTTCGCGCGGCCCTGGTCGTCGGGCTCGTGGTCTCCAGCCTGGGTTTCGCCGTGGTGCACGGGTCAACCGACCCCTGGCTGTTCGGCTACTACGCCGTGTTCGGCATCTCGACCGGGCTGATGGCGATCATCAGCCGCGGCATCGAGGCGCCGGTGGCGTTCCACGTCGCCAACAACGTCCTGTTCACGACCGTCAACACGGTGATGGCGGGCGGCGAGGGCTTCGCGATCGACAGGTCCACCGACACCGGCGACGCGTCTCTGCTGATCCTCGCCGTCGTCAACGTCGGCATGGTGGTGCTCGTCTGGCTGCGCGAGCGACGAACCGGGGCCCGGGGCTGACCTCGCTTTCAGTCCGGCACAGCGGAACTTTTCGGTGCATCCCGTCGCCAGGCGAGCCCCCAATGGCATGGTGTTGTCCATGGACAGGAAGCAGGTCGCCGACTGGATCGCTGCCTACGAGCAGGTGTGGCGGACGCCGGGCACGCAGGCGCTGGTCACGCTCTTTACCGAGGATGCAAGCTATCAGCAGGGGCCGTACTGGACGCCCGTCGTGGGCCTGCCGGCCATCGCCCAGATGTGGGACCAGCAGCGCAAAGGCCCAGACGAGGTGTTCCAGATGACCACGGAAATCGTCGCGGTCGACGGCGACACCGCGGTGTCGCGCCAGGAGGTCCGCTACGGCGACCCGGTCGAGCAGGAGTATCGCGACCTTTGGATCATGCGATTCGCGGACGACGGACGTTGTCGCTCGTTCGAGGAGTGGCCGTTCTGGCCGGGCCAGCAGCCGGCCACCTGATCGAAGCGGCCGGCCCGCCGGCATCGTCCAGATGTCGGGCTCTGCGCGGTGGGATCAGGTGGCGCTTGCGGCGATGGCCGCGTACCGGCGGTCCGGGCGGTCCGGGGACTGCTGTCGCAGGCGCTGGAGTTCGGTGAACCCGGCCTTGGCCAGGCGGACGGAGAACTCGTTGGCCGGCCAGCGGTACGCGGTGAGGACCTTGTGGTCGAACTCGGCCACCTCGTCGTCGCTGTCGAAGAAGCCGATCACCAACCTCCCGGAGGGGGTCAGCATCCGGCGGAACTCGGTGAGCGCGTGGTCCAGTTTCGGTGGCGGCAGGTGAATGGTCGAGTACCAGGAGAGGATGCCGGCCACCGAATGGTCGGGGATGTCCAGTTCGGTCATCGAGCCGAGCCGGAACACCGGCCCGGGAAAGTTCGCTCGGGCGTGGTCGATGAACTCGGGAACCAGGTCGATGCCGGTCACGTCGGCGCCGAGCGAATGCAGGTAGGCGGTCCAGTGGCCGGGGCCGCAACCGAGGTCGAGCACCGTGCCGTGCAGACCGGCAAGGTGGCCCCGGATGAGAGCCGTGTCGTCCAAGTGGGCCTGCCCGCCACCATCGAGCAGCGCGATGTACTGCGCTGACATGGACGAATAGGCATCACGCACCGGCTGGTTGCTCACGGCGACACCTTAGAGCGCGTTTGGGTTGTGGGTTGGTTGGGCGTGTCGCACAGCCGGTCCGATCGATGAGCCTGACTGGGCCGGTAGACGGGCATGGATCGAATGCGGCGGTACCCGTCTGATCTGACTGATGCCGAGTGGGAGATCGTGGAGCCGATGCTGCCGTCGCCGCAGTGGATGGGCAAACCGGAGAAGCGCTCCCGCCGGGCGGTCGTCGACGGCATCCTGTATGTAGTGCGGACCGGGTGCGCGTGGCGGTACCTGCCGGTGGACTTGCCGCCCTGGCAGACCGGGTAATCCCACCGATCGGCGAATCTTCCGGAAGGAGCGCACCATGGCCGTCTCGTTCGTCAATCCCGAAGGACTACCGGCAACCGACCTGTACCGTCACGTCGCGGTCGCGACCGGCGCGAAGCAGGTCTTCATCGCCGGCCAGGTGGCCGTCGACGCGGACGGGGGCACGGTCGGCGCCGGAGACCTCGCCGCGCAGGTCGAGCAGTGCTACCTCAACGTCGCCAAGGCCCTGGCCGGGGTCGGTGGGTCCTTCGGTGATGTGGTACGCCTCACCGTGTACCTCGTCGACTGGACCCCGGACAAGATGACGCCGTTGACCGACGGCATCACCCGGGCCGCCGCGAAACTCGAAGTCACTCCGGTCCCGCCGTTCACCGGGCTGGGCGTCAGCGCCCTCGCCGGCCCCGACTACCTCGTCGAGGTCGAGGCCACCGCCGTCATGGACTGAGGGCGCGTTTCACATTGCTGTCAGTCAGGTGTGTAGAAGGTGCGGCATTGGTGGCGGGTGGCGGGTTCGCCTCGTGTGAGACGGCGGAGCATGCCGCCGAGGGCGGCCCATCGGATCATGGCCTCGGACGTGCTGGGGTAGGTCTCGTAGTCGCGGGCCAGGCGGCGGTGGGCGGTGATCCGGGCCAGGGTTCGCTCCCCGACCCAGCGGCGGGGGTGTACGACGAAGCCGCGCTGGTCGGCGGGTTTGCGGACGATCTCGACGGTGGTGCGCAGCAGGTCGCGGACCCAGTTGACGAGGCGGCCGGCGAAGCCGGTGTCGGCGAAGACATGCCGCTGAGGCCGCGTTGTGCTGAGGTTTCGCGGAGAAGCGCGTCTCCGGTCCGGTAAAGCTCGATCAGTAGTGGCTTGAGCGTCTGGCCGGCGACGGTGAGCCGGTAGACGGTGTGGGAAGGGAAGCCCTTCTGACGGTGCCACTCGATCAGGTCGTTCATCGCCAGCCTGGCCAGCCTCTCGCTCAGGACCTTCGCGCTCAGCGCTGGCAACGCGGCCCGCAGTTGGCCGAACGAGCGGGGTCCGTGCATCAGTTCTCGCAGGAGCAGCGTCGTCCATCGGCCGCCGACAGCAGCAAGCGCAACTTCCACGGGACAGGTGGGCTCGGGATGTCTTGTCTCGCCGCGGGTGTCCGGGACCAGATCACGATCCCAGCCGCTGCTTACCGTTTGGTTACCTGCGGCGGGCTCGGTTTGACTGGCCGCATGAGCGCCGACTTCAGCATCCATCCCGACAGTGTCCCGTTGACCGACGACGTCAGCCAGCATCCCTGGGTCTTCGCTCGGGCCTTCAATACCGGTGATGCCGCTGTTGTCGAGCAGGTCTACGAACCGGAGGGCGTCTTTGTCGCCGAGCCGGGCCAAGCGGTCACCGGTGCGGCCAGGGCGGCGGCCAACGAACGCTTCCTCGATCTGGGTCTGCCGATCGACATTCGTCCACGGCACGTCTACGTGGCCGACGATATCGCCCTTTTGATCGTCGACTGGACGATCGACGGCCGGGGCGCCGACGGGCAGCCCGTGCACCTGGAAGGCACCGCTACCGACGTGGCACGCCGCGGCCCTGACGGGCGCTGGCGGTACGTCATCGACAATCCATTCGGCACCGCGAGGTTGTAGGCCGACGCCAACCCCTGCCGCAGCCGCTGACCGTGCGTCGCGAGGTGTGGCCGGCTTCGAACGGGCAAGGCATCGTCGTCGGTCACCCGCCGGCCCAGCGCGGCCCGGACGCGGCCGAGATCAGCGTGTCGGTGGGATCCGCTCATCCGGCCGCTACGCGTCGTCACGTTCGGTGGCGACCGGGTGAGCCTGTTTTGCGGACGGCCCAAGTCGATGAGTCGCGACTACTGTGCACGCGTGCCCATGTCCGTGGACCTGTCGAGCCCGGCTTCGCGCCGGGAGGCACTTCGGATGGTGGACGTGATCCCGCAGACTCGTGCTGCCTGTACGCCGCAAAGTTCCGCACCGGTGACATGGTCTGCCGCAACAGGTGTGGCCCGGGCTGCGGGATAGGGACGGTTCGTGGTGGTCGCCGGGTGCGGGAGCATACGCGCGTCGACAGCCTGCCAGGCGCCGATGTGTCACTTGGGTGGGCGGCCGGTCGCGAGACCAACTTGGCTGCCGACGTCCTCGCTGTCCGCGGCGGCCAGCACGGCGTCCAACAAGCCGGGGAAACGGGCATGCAGGTCCTCCCGGCGCAGCACGACGTAACACCGGGTGCCTTCCTGGCGAGTGCGGGTGAGCCCCGCAGCGCGCAGCACACGCAGATGGTGGCTCAGCGTCGACTTGGACACCGGCGTTCGCAGCTCTCCCCAGCCGCGTTCGTGGCCGTCGGACAGCAGTCGGACCAGGCCGATCCGGAGCGGGTCGCTGAGCGCGGCCATCACGTCGGTGAGGGTCATCTCGGCGAGTTCCGGGTGTTGCGGATCTTTCACACCAACCATGGTAGCTTGTTCGATGTTCTACGAACATCGAACAAGAGGTGGAGTTGTGACCACACCCCCAGACACCGGCCCACTCACCGGTCGCGTGGCCGTCATCACCGGAGCAGGATCAGGAATCGGCCGCGCGACCGCGATGGCGTTCGCCGAAGCCGGCGCGCACGTCCTCGCTGTCGGACGCCGCGCGGACGCACTGCACCGCACCGCGCAAGAGCATGCCGGCATCGCCGTTCTCGCCACCGACATCCGCATGACCAACGCCGGCCAGGCGATCATCGATGCCGCCGCCGACCGATGGGGCCGGGTCGACGTGCTGGTCAACAATGCCGGCGCCACCGCCGTCATGCCGCTCGCCGACACGGTCGCCGACCGCATCACGGAGATGTTCGATCTCCACGTCACCGCGCCCAGCATGCTCGCCCACGCGGCCCTACCCCACCTGCGGCACACCCGCGGCACCATCATCAACATCTCCAGCACCTACGGCCACCGCCCGGTAGCCGGTGCCGCCCACTACGCCGCATCCAAGGCCGCCCTCGAACAGCTCACCCGATGCTGGGCACTGGAACTGGCCACTGACGGCATCCGGGTCAACGCCCTGGCCCCCGGACCCACCGAAAGCGAAGCCCTGCGCGCCGCCGGCCTGCCCGAACCCGTGGTCAACCAGATCAAACAGGACGAAGCCGAACGCATCCCACTGGGTCGCCGCGGCCACCCCGACGAAGCGGCCACCTGGGTGCTCCGGCTCGCCGACCCCGCCGCCACCTGGCTGACCGGACAGGTCCTCACCATCGACGGCGGCCTCGAACTCACCTGACAGGGGCAGCAACTCGGTCGACGAACGACCGTAGCTCCACAACCCGGCGCTCAGACAGCGCGACGGAATGCTCCGCAGCCTCTCTACACTGCCGGCGTGACATTGCAACCGTATGACCGTGGGTTGCTCGCTGTGCAACGTGGGGCCTTCGAGGAGGCTCGTGAGCAGTTGGAGCTTGCCGGGCCCGACGACCGGGCGTTGCTGGTGCTGGGCCAGTTGGCTGCCAGCGGTAACGGGGAGCCGGCAGATCCGGTACGAGCCCGCAGGCTGTACGAGCGTGCGGCGGAGTTGGGTAACGCTGAGGCTGCTCACAACCTCGGGGTGCTCTACGCCACCGGCCGGGGTGTCGCACAGGACCAGGCGGCGGCGCTGCGGTGGTATCAGCGTTCGGCCGAGCTCGGCAGTGTGCCCGCGCTCCGGATGGTCGGGCTCATGTACGGCACCGGTCAGGGCGTCCCGGTTGACCAGGACGAGGCGGAGCGACACTGGCGAATGGCTGCCGCCGCCGGGGAGGCGCAGGCGCTGCACGATCTGGGCACCCTCTTCGCCTATCACAAAGTGGACCTGCCGGAGGCTGCGTCCTGGTACCTAAAGGCCGCCCAGGCGGGCATCGAGATGGCCGAGCGGGAACTGGCTCTGCTCGCGCCGAAGCTTCACGGTCCGGCCTCAGTGGACCGCCGGGCCCGCACGATGCTCGGTGTGATCCGCGCCTTCCATCTCGCAGATCCGGCTGGCGGCGTGCAGCTGCTGGCCGTCTCGGCGGACGACGGGGATGCGACCGCGCAGCGTACCCTCGGGTACCTGGTCCAGCACGGCATCGGCACGACCCAGGACGACATCCGGGCGACCGCTCTCTACCGGGCAGCAGCCGAGGCAGGGGACGCGCTTGCTGCGTTCAACCTCGGTGTGCTGTCCGGCGGGTCCGACGAGGCGGTGCACTGGCTGCGCCAGGCGGCTGAGGCCGGGGTCACCGAGGCGTACCCGCCGTTGGGTGACCAGCTCAGCGCGCGTGACCTCGATGAGGAGGCGCTGCGATGGTATGTGCGCGGTGCCGAGTCCGGCGACAAGGGGAGCATGTTCGCGGCGGCCTGTTGGTACCGCGATGGATTCGGCGGTCCGGTGGACCTTGTGCAGGCACTGCGGTGGTACCTCGCCATGCTGAATGTCGGCAGCGGTGACGGTGTCCACGCAGCACACGCGATCGTGCCGGCTATGACCGTCGATGAAATCCACGAGGCGGGCCGACTTTCGGGCCGGCTGCTGGAGGCGGACATCTTCGTTCAGCGGCACGCTTCCCTGAGCGCTGCCTCCGATTGACCCGATGATCGGACCCGCGATCGTGGCTGGCAGCCGTGCGAGAACAGGTGCGGCGGCTAATCGCGACGCTGCGGATCGCCGCCGACCGGCCGGTGATCGTCGTAGGTCAGAGGTAGTTGACGCCGGTCAGGTCCTCGGCTGCCCTCCACAGCCGCTTGCCGACTGCCGGGTCGGCGGCCTCCCGGCTGAGCCGGGCCTCGGTGACCCTGCCCCGCGTCTCCCAGAGCCCGGACGGGCCGAAGAACTGGCCGCCCCGCACACCCGGCTCGGTCGCCGCGCGCAACTGCGGCAACGCGCCCTGCTCCACCGGCTGGGTTGCCAGCAGCCCAGCCCACGCGATCAGCCGCCCCAACCGGCCACGGTGCTCCCAGGCACGCGGAGTCAGGTTGGTGCGGGTGAGACCGGGGTGGGCGAGCGCGCTGACGATCGGTGCTCCGGCGGCGCGCAGGCGGCGGTCCAGTTCGATGCCGAAGATCGTGGCGGCGAGCTTGGACCGGCCGTAGGCGGTGGCTGCCCGGTAGTCACGTTCGAACATTAGGTCATCGAAGTCCAGGTGCGCGTTCCTGTGGGTGATCGAGCTGAGACTGACCACGCGGGCTTCCCGCGCCGCGGCCAGGTTGCCAAGCAGCAGGCCGGTCAGCGCGAACTGGCCCAGCATGTTGGTGGCGAGGTGCAGCTCGAATCCGTCGGCCGAGGTGCGGCGCGGTCCCAGCAACACCACACCGGCGTTGTTGACCAGCAGGTCGATCGCCGGATGGTCGCCGGCCAGCTTCGCCGCGAAGACCCGCACGGAGGCGAGGGAGGCCAGATCCAGCTCGCGCACCTCGACGTCGCCGCCGATCTGGCGGGCGGCCGCCTCGCCGGCGGGGGTGTGGCGAACGGCAAGCACGACGTGGGCTCCGTGGCGGGCCAGTTCGGTGGCGGTGACCAGGCCGAGGCCCGAGTTCGCGCCGGTCACGACGGCGACCCGCCCACGCTGGTCGGGGATGCGGTCGGCGGTCCATCCGGTCATCTGCTGCTCCTGGAGGTGTCGGTGGGCTGGGCCGTCGACGTTAGGAGCGGTCCGGCGCGGTTCGATCGTTCTTGGTTGCCTAGGTCTGCGGGACCTACCTTCGCCGGTCCGGGCCGCTGCACACTTGCGGTATGAGCAGCCTTCATCCGTACGCTCGGGAGCTCGGCGACTTCCTACGCGCTCGGCGTAGCCGGCTGCGTCCACACGACGTAGGCCTGGAGCCGGGCGGCCGGCGCAAGGTCACCGGGCTGCGGCGCGAGGAGCTTGCCCTGCTGGCCGGGCTGAGCACTGACTACTACCAGCGGATCGAGCAGGGCCGGGAGGTACGCCCGTCCGACGACGTCCTGGACGCGCTTGCCGGCGCGCTGGGCCTCGACGAGAAGGAACGCCGGCACCTGTTCACCCTGGCCCACGCCGCCCGCCGATCGACGCCCGCCCGGGTGAACCGCGATCCGGAGCGGGTGCCGAACAGCACACGACGCCTGCTGCGGGTGATGGACACCCCTGCGGTGATACTCGGCCGGCATCTCGACCTGCTCGACTGGAACCCGATGGCCCAGGCACTGCTCGGCGACCCGGACACCTACCCGACCGACCGGCTCAACATGCTCCTGCTGTTGTTCGACGACACGTTGACCGGCGAGCGTAGCTGCCCGGACTGGGAGCGGCAGGCCATGGACTACATCGGCATGATGCGCGCCGCCGTCGCCGCCGACCCCACCCACCCACGCGCCACCGCGATCGTCGGCGAGCTGAGCATCCGCAGCGCCCAGTTCCGGCGGCTGTGGGCTCGGCACGACGTACGCGAGTCGGTCAGCGGCACCAAGACCTTCCGGGTTCCTGAGGTAGGCGACATCGTCCTGGACTGGGACACGTACCCCCTGCCGGGAAACCCCGGCTCGGTCATGCTCGTCTTCACCGCCGAGCCGGGCAGCGCCGACGCGGACCGGCTGCAGCTTCTGGCATCGTTGTACGCGACCCGCTCAGCGCTCGCCAATAAGCACCCCCCCGAGATGCGCAGGACCGCCGCCAACCCCACCCCCTAGCGGGACTTCTGATGGGGTGGGCTGGTCAAGCTGCACCAAATGACCCGCCCCGTCGTTCCGTCAGGTCCATCCGGCAACGCTGCCCACCAGCCCAAGTGCTTCTGTGATCGCGCGGATCGGATGATCGGGGCCGCTGCCGGCATCGTTGTCGCCGGCATCCCCCTGCCCACCTGATCCGAGCAGGGGGATGCGGTAGCCACCCGGTCAGGTGGTCAGCCGGCCGGCGCGGCGGGAGCGGGCCAAGGCCAGTCCGCCGAGGACCACGGCGATCAGCCCCACCACCAGGGCTACGACGCCACCGACTATTCCGTAGCCGGTGCCGGGACCACCCTCGGCGGCGGCCACCACATATCCGCCGAGGGCCACGCCGATCAGCCCCGCCATCAGCGCGATGGTGGCGCCGAGCCGTCCGCTGCGGGTGCCGATGCGACTGCTGGGGCGGCTCAGAGCCAGCCCGCCGATGACCACGCCGGCCAGCGCCACCAGCGCGCCCACGAGGGACACGAGTCGCCCGGTGGTCGGCTGGTAAGCATCGATGGCGGCCGCCGGTCCGTCTGCGGCCGCCGGTCCGCCGAGCCCGGACGCTCCGAGCAGTAAGGCGAGCGTGATGCCTCCGACCAGGACGGCTGCGGTCACAGTAAGCGCCCGTCGGACCGGCATCGAGGCTCCTGATGAACTCATGGGTCTTCTCCTTCTCGTGCGGCTTGTGTTGTAGTTGCGATCTCGCCTGGTCGCACCGCCCGGTCCGCCGCACAGTTCCATCACCGCAGGGACGAGGACCATCCGGACGATGGTGGCGTCGATGAGCACAGCAACGGCCATGCCGAGACCTCTCTGCTTGACCGCGACGTCGGGGCGGAGCAGGGAGGTGGTGAGGACGGCGATCATGATGGCGGCGGCGGCCGTGATGACCTTGGCAGGCCCGCCAGAGCTCCGTCCGTACGGGGAGCCTGGGTGGTTGTCATCATTTTCTCCTCGATGGTTGGGTGCCGCCCGATCATGTCGCCGGACGCGCCGCTGGTCGTCCCGCAGATGAATGCACTTCGCGCTGCGGCCGACGGCGTAGCCGGCTGCCGCAGACGCGGCAGGCGCCGCGCAGGTACCGCATGCGCGGTAGGCGGCCGCATATCCGCGGGCAGGAGTCGCCCGGGCGGCATCCGGCCAAGGTGCGCGCACGAGTACCGGACGGTCCAGGATTCGGGCCGGCGGCAGGGGCTGGACGATCGCCGTCTGCGTGGTGACGACGACGCTGTTCGCCGGGCTGTCCGGAAATTACGCCGCCCGAATCTCGACCTGCTCGGCTAACTGCCGTCGGTGGCCGGCGGCTCGACACTGGCCTGGCGTCGCCGGGCTCCGGTTCCCGTCCTGGCCGTGATCGGGCTGCGCGGGAGCGAACGCGGCCCCGAGGTGTGGTGCAGACGCCGCGCTACGGCTGCCCCGGCTGTGGCCTCGGCGGCTCGGTTACGCCCGTGCCGCCGCGAGCCCGCCTTTCACAATCGCGGTGGCGAGCGGCCGCACGGCGGCCGGCGTCACGGCCTCCGCAGGCCCGGTGACCAGCGCGAAGAGCGCGCCGCCGTACATCACGAGCATCGGCGGGATCGCGGCCGGGGGCATTCGCAGTCCGAGTTCGGTGTGGTGCCCGACCGTGAACGTCGCCATCGCCGCCGTCAACTCGTCGATAACCGCAGCGAGTGCCGGTTGCCGCAGGCTCTCCAGGCGTAGCTCGAACACCGCCAGGTACCGCGCGCGGTGCTGGCCCGCGGCCAGCATCAACGAGCCCGAGATCAGTTCGATTGCGCGCTCGACGCTGTCACCCTCACCGGGTACGGCCGCAGGGGCAGTCCGGCTCGCCTCGACCATGTCGGCCTGGTGCTGCTCGACGATCCTGCGGGCGGTCGCCACCAGCAAAGTCTCCCGGTTGCGGAAGTAGTTGGACGCGGTCCCGGCTGGCAGCCCGGCCCGTCCACCAGCCGCTGGAGGGCTCGCCCGCCGCCGCCCTCGCCGAGCGGTTCGCAGGATACGGCGCGCTCGTCGAACAACTGCTTGAGAACATCCGCGACGAGGACCTGGAGTCGTTCCGGCACGTCACGCATCACGTCCCGGACCAGTGGGGTCACGGTGGAGCGACTCTGCTCGGCGACGCCGCACACGCCTTCCCACCCACCCAGGCACAGGGCGCCAACCAGGCACTCGAAGACGCGTGGCTGCTCAGCCGCGCGCTGCGCGTTGCCCCCGCCGACGTACCGCGCGCACTGCGCCGCTACGAGGCGCTGCGGGCCCGCCGCGTGCGCAAGGTCTCGCGGCGGGCCGTGAGCGAACGGACCAACAAGCCCCTTCCCGCACCTGTACGCGTGCTGGCCCGGATCATCCCGCCGAGACTTGTCGGTGAGGCTTATGTTGCGCAGCTTCGCGGCGTCAGCAGCATTCTCGACTACGAGACGGTCTGACAATGCGGCCGTACGGCGGCCCGAACAGCAGGTACGCGCATGGCCGAGGATTCCAGCCGGATCGGGAGGTACTCGTCAGCGTCCGTCGTCGACGGCAGAGCCGTGCTGATCGATCGGGAGAAGTTCGAAGACGGGGTGACGATCAGCCTCGGCCACAAAGTCCTCGACCGGCGCGTCCTTGTCCGCACTGAAGTACGGCCTGGTGGGCGTGGCGATGGCAACGTAGCGTTTGAGTACCGGTCCGGCCTCCGCTGCCGAGATCTCACGAACGGCATAACTCCGCCGGTCGCCGCGTCGGGCCAGGCCGACTCGTCCGGCGGCGCGGGCGTTGTGCACCCAAGACACCGCTCCGTAGGGTGCGACCAGCCATTGCCGCCCCTCGTGCTGGACCACCGTCGCCGGGTGCGTGAGCGGCCGGCCGGTCTTGCGGCCTGTCGTGGTCAGCATGTACGTGCTGGGCACCAGGCCCGCTCGGACGAACACACCGATGACGGCGTCGCCCACGCGTCGCCCCCGGCTGGGGCGGAACTGCCGGGCTCCACGAGGATTTCCTGGCCCTGGTTGGCTGGGTGTCGTGTCAGTCACCGCTACCGCCCTCCATCGAGATCGGGTTGGCTCGGGAAACCCGTCCAGCCTGTTCGGTCCGGGTCAGCGGGTCAAGGCGGGCCTGATCAGTGCCGCATTCCGGCATCCGGATCTGCTGGCCCTTGTGCCGGTCAGCGGTGGCTGACGACGTTGACCACGTTGCCGTCCGGGTCGCGGACGAAGAAGCGCCGGACGCCCCACTGCTCGTCGCTGATCGGATGCACGATCTCTGCTCCCGTCGCGCGTACCGCCTCGTAGGCGGCGTCGACGTCATCGACCTCCACGCTGAGGTCCGGGTTCACGGAGGCCGCTGCATCTTTGGTGATGAGGATGACCTGGGCGGTGGGGTTGGACGGTGAGACCAGGTTGACCACCCAGCCCAGGTTCATCTCCTCCCGGAAGCCCAGAATCTGGTAGAAGCCGCTGCTCGCGGCCGGGTTGGCGGCTGTGATGTCGGGCACGGCGCGGCGAATCGTCATGCCGGATTGTGGCACGCGAGGTACTTGCTCGTACGGGTGGTGGACCCCTCACCAGGCGCCAGGGCGGACGCTGCGGAGCGCTCGAACCATCATGTGCCGCGGCAACCTGATCTGTCGCCGTCCGGGCGCTACCTGAGAAGACCGGACTTGACGTGCGAAGATCGCCGATGTGCTACCGCTGCCCCAGCCTGCCGACCTGCGCTCGCTCGTCCTGCGAATCGACTTCACCGATGAGACAGCGTGGACCAAGCTACAGGTAGCGGTGGGTGCCGACCACGCGACCTTCGTCAGCGACCCCCGCTACGCGGACATCACCATCCAGGACCTGGTCGACGCGGACGCAGCCGCGATCGACGATCACAAGCTGACCTACCTGTTCGTCGCTGACGCTACGACCATGGCCGACGATGAGCACTGCATTCTTGCGGTTGATCTGTACGACGAGCCCGGCCGTACATTCCGGCTGCCGCCACGCTGGTACGCCGACGTCTCGGCCAACCTCTGTATAGCGAACCTGGACTTCCGAGACTTTGCCAACGCGTGTGACGAGACGGGCACCTACCGCGGCCTCGGCGAGGAATAGCCACAGCGCTGCCAGATCGCCTGCCCGGTCGTGCCGCCGATGCGGACGTTTACTGGCGCGCCGGCCGCTGCAGTAACTGCCGAGATGATTCGAAGCCCAGCCGTTCGTAGACGGGCACTGCTCTGCGGCTGGAATTGACCGTCGTACGAAGGGAGCCGAGGCGGGTCGCGTGCTCTGCGGCAGCCTGCACGAGCGCCGAGCCGATGCCCTGTCCTCGGTGCTCTGGTATGACGAAGACGCTTTGGATGTCTGCGGATAGCCGACTTGTTGCTCCAGGTCTCGGGACCCGAGGCAGGAGTGCGACCCAGGCCATCCCGACGATCTCTGTGCCGCGGAGCCGAGCGACGAACGCGGCATGCGTGTGGTGGTGGGCGGCCCACCATTGGGCGAGGTCCACGGCGAAGGCGTCAACGGACTGCCGGGTTGGTTCCTCGTGGAGGGTGTCGCGCCACAACAGCCGGGCCAGGTTTCCGATGTCATCCGTGTCGGCCTGACTGATCCTCACGGGGGCAAGTCTGTCACTTGGTCGAGCAGACGAGCGCGAGCCCGAGCGCAACTGTCCTTCATCCCCGGTTGCAACAAAAACGCCCGCTGGTGCCGTTCTACCCCCGTACCGGTAGTTCTTCGAAGGGTGTCAGATGCGTTTGAAACGACTCCTGATCGCCGTGGTGGCGTTGGCCGCCGTGCTGGCAACGGCGGCTCCGGCCGCCGCCATCAGCGGCGGTGAACGAGCCGCGCCCGGTGAGTTCCCGTGGATGGTCCGGCTGCTGCCGGTGGGTTGCGGCGGAACCCTCATTCACCCGCAACTGGTTCTCACCGCCCAACATTGTGTCGATGAGCAGCCGGGCGACAGCTTCACCGTCGTCTCCGGCACCGTCGACCTGAAGAAGCCACGCCGGACGATGACCAGATCCACCGCCCACATCGGCGGAACCGAGTGGTGGAACGGACCGGACTGGGCGGTGATCAAGCTGGAACGACCGCTCGACCTGCCCATCCTGCGACTGGCCACCGAGCCCCGGCAGTTGCACACGCTGACCGTGACCGGCTGGGGCACGAAGAAGTCAGGCGGCCACCAGGAACGCTTCCTCCACAAGGTGAAGCTGCCGTTCCTGCCGGACGAGCAGTGCTTCGACGACCCTTGGTGGGATGAGCACCCCGAGTACCCGAGGTCGACGATCTGCGCGAAGTCGGTGAACCAGAAGAGCCACTGCCCCGGCGACTCCGGTGGGCCAGCCCTGCACCGGCTTCCCCACGGCGCCTGGGAGCAGGTCGGCATCGTGAGCGCCGGTTCGGACTGTGACTGGGACATCGGCGAGGAGCCGACCCCCAACTACACCGACGTCGCCTACTTCAGCCAGAGCATCCAGCGCGCCGCCGAGCAGCTGCTCTCAAGCTCCAGCTGATCACCGCCCCCGGCAGTGGTGACCCAGCCGGACACGGCGCTGACGCTCGCGTCGGCGCCGTGTCCGGGGCGATCCTGAGGCCTGTGCGCAAGACGACGGCCATCTCGTCGGCGAGCGTGGTCTTGTCGGCGGCGGGCGGTCCGCTGACGGACCTACCCGAGCAGCGCAGCCGCCGCGGCCAGGGTGGCCAACGACAGCGTCGTGGTCACCACCACCGCCCGGTTGGCCACCGCCTCGCCGACGCCGTACTCCTGGCCGAAGATGAACGTGTTCTGCGCTGTCGGCAGGCCCGCGAACACCACCACGGCGAGCAACTGCGGCGCGGACAGGTGCAAGGCCAGCCCGGCCGCGTACGCGATGACCGGCTGTGCGACGAGCTTCAGCGCGGTGATCACGGCCAGCTCGGTCAGTTCGGCCGGCGCAGCCGGGGACGGCGCCGTGCGGTGCAGCGACGCGCCGAGCGCTACCAGGGCGGCCGGAACCGCGGCGCCCGACAGCAGGGTGAGCGACGCGCCGACCGCCGACGGCAGATGCAGGCCGGTAGCCGAGCACGCGACACCGAGCAGCGACGCCAGGATGACCGGGTTGCGTACCGGCAGGGAGGCGATACGGCGGACCCGTACCCGCCCGGCCGGGTCGCTGTGCCGGTCCAGGGCGACCAGGATCACCGGCGTCACCACCAGCACCTGCAGCAGTACCACCTCCGCCAGGAACGACACGTCGCCGAGAACCTGCGTGGCGATCGGGATGCCGAGGTTCGCCGAGTTCACGTACCCGGCGGCCATGCCCCAGATCGGCCGTTCGCCGGGCGGACGACCGAACAGCCGGCTCGCGCCGACCCACCCGAACCCGACGACCGCGGCAGTGCTCACCGCAAAGGCCAGCAGCGAGCGGCCGGCGAACGCGGAGAGCGGCATGCGGGACAGGGCTAGGAACAGGGCCGACGGCATCGCAAGATGAAACACGAACCGGCCGAGCACCGACGCCACCGCCTCGCCCAGCAGGCCCCACCGACAGGCTGCGTAGCCGACCGCGGTAAGGATCCAGATCGGTACGAACGCCGACACCAAGCTCATCCGGTTGTCCACGTGTCCGTCGATCGGGAAGCCACGCGTTCAGCCTCGCATCCCGTCGTGACCACCATGCGCTACGACGGAGCCCGGCTCTGCTCCGCAGTCCGCGCGGCTTCCGACGGCGCGGCACCGTCACCGAGTGGGCGACGAGTCGCGCAGGAACATCCTGCCGGCGGGCCCCAGGCCACGAGGGTCGCCAGCCGGCGGCCGGAGCCTGACGGACACCGGCTCGCTGGCGTCTGTGCTGCGCGTCTACCACCCGGGCCAGCGCCAGTCGTCGATGTTCTTCTCGACAGTCGGAAGAACCCGCGCGATCACCCCACCGAACGCGACGGTTCCTTCATGGGAGGCAAACAGGACCCAGTCCAGGCTGTCGTCGCTCCACACACCCTCGGCACCGTTGTAGGTGGGGACGAACAGGTCGAGATCAAGCAGGTAGTCCAAGCCGTCTTCGCGGAGCTCGATCACGCGACGCGCCCCGATGGCCCGCAGCGCCTGACGAACCCGGCCGATCCCCGCACGGGTCTGCACAGCCGCATCGGTCAACACCAGCACGCCTGGTGGCACCGGCCCGGGCAGCATTGGGTGCCAGGACGTGGCCTGCACTCCCCACCGCGCCTGTAGCCGTGCTCGCCAGTCCGACGACTCCGCCGAAGTCAAGACCCGTCGATAGCCCAGCGGCTCCGCTTCAAGATCAGGTATCGCGATCCAGCGCTCCACGGCGGCACTGAACAATCCGCGTTCGTCGGCCATCACCTCGGCTTGGATCGGCCCGCCCGGCGGATCCGTGAACGGCGACTGCGCGCTGAAGGCGGCCCGGTCCAGCGCGGCAGCAAGCCCATCGATGCCGGGAAGCCGGTCAGGGTCGAGCCGTTCGACCTCCAGGAGCATCGCCCGTACCACTTGGTAGCGAGGGAAGATGCGGAGCGCCGTAGGGCTGGAGCCGCCCCGGCGGCCCTGACGAGGCAACTTCGCGTACGCCCGCGCCAGTTCGTCGAACCGATCCATGAGGTAACGACGCGCAGCGCAGTGCAGGGTGCCGGAGTCCACGCGAACATTCCTACCGGCTCCTGCGCGTGACCGCACCGTCGTTCCTTGTTTCTGAGGGTCGGCCGAGCAGGTGGATGTACTGTCGGGCCGCCGTCCGAGCGCGTCGGCTGCCGGGGGAGACCTTCGCGCTGCCTGACCGGTGATCAAGCCTGCTGGTCGGCCGCTCGACGCGCGGCGCGTTCGTGGCGGTCGACTGCTCGGGCGTGGGCGATGGTGAGGAGCCGGTCGATCTCGGGCAGCATGTGCGGGCCGGGCATGACGATGCTGCCGAAGCCGTACCGCGCGTAGCCGGGGTGCGGTACGAGGGTGTCCAGGCGGGCGAAGTCGAACTCGTGCCGGTGGTCCTCGAACGCCTTGGGTGGAAAGCCGAACAGGCTCTCGAACTCGGTTCGGCCCAGGTCCAGGTTGAGGCGGAAGACGCCGGGACGGTCGAGCTCGGAGGCGTCGTCGAAGCCGGGCACGTCGTGCTCGACGATGGTGGCGAACGGCTGACGGCGGTCGGGGCCGACGTGGAAGAACCGGTCGCCCCAGGCGCCCTCGGGTGATCCGTTCTCCTCGCTCGCCACGACTTGCTCGACGCCGGGCAGCGCGAGAATCCGGTCGGCGAGCACGGCCGCATCGACGCCGGTCGGGATGTGCAGCACCGCGTCGGCGTGGTCGATGGTGGCCTGATCCAGCGGGAAGTAGCGGTAGTCGTGGACTCTCTGCTCGGCCGCTGTTATCTCGGATGCCCGGACGTACCGTGGAAGCGTGGTTTCCTGCTGGAGTCTGCCTTCGTAGGTCGACGGGGCGGGGGCCTCGATGCCGAGCGTGGGGGAGGCGCCGAGGCTGCCGACGATCACCGCGTACCTGTCGGCCAGCAACGACGCGACGATGGCGCCGGCACCGGCCCACGAGACGTCCATTCCGGCCATGGTCATCGTGCTCGATCGGCGCTGAAGGTGAGTGTTGTGCGCGAAGACCAGCGTGGGTCCGCGGTGTGCCTCGGCCGAGCGGATCGCGAGCAGGTTCTCGGCCATCAGTGCGTCTCGGACCCCGGCCAGGCGGGCGAAGCGTTCTTCCTGCTCCAGTGGTGCGGCGGCCGCAGCGTGGTAGCGCAGCACCGCGATGGCGGACGTGGCGTGCACGAACGCCGTCTGCCAGCCCTCGGCCAGTCGGGGTGCGTTCAGGTACAGCTCGGTCAGCAGATCGTCGGCGATCACCCGCAGGCGCTGGGCGTCGGCCGAGCGCCCGACCGACCTACCGGGCTCCCAGATCGCTGCCGTCTCGCTCCACCGCGCCTCGTCCCCGATCAGGCCGTCGATCTCCGCTGACCGGTCGAGACCGAGGAGTTCGCAGACCCGAATGAGGTAGCGCCGAGGGCTCGGGGCGCCCTCGATCTCAAGCGGGGCGTCGAAGCCGTGCAACGTGAGGCGCTCGGCGGCCGACCGCCCGGCGTTCCACTCGCGCATCCGCAGCAGCAGGTCGCGGTTGGCCGGGGCGGCGCCGAGCCCGTGGCTGAAGCCTTCGGCGAGCGCACGGTCGAGTGTGACGGCGGTGCTGCCCTGGACGAACTCGTTGGCGGTCAGCCCCGCCGCCCGGTCGCTCTCCAGCGCGATCGACCGGTAGCCCTGCTCGGCCAGCGACATGAAGGTCTCGTTGCGGATCTGGAGGAAGGCGGACTCGCCGTGCGTCGGTTCGCCGAGCGCGAGCAGCGTCGGCGGTACGGCAAGCAGGTCGAGAAGGGATGTCATTCCATCAACCGTATCGTTGAACCAGCGGTTGAGACTTCTGAGCAATGGAGCGCGGTGGGAGCCACGAAACCCTCCAACCCGGGGGTACGCCGACCAGTCGACCTCGCGCGTCGGCACGGCCTCTCCGCGCAGGCGGTGCGCAACTACGAACGAGATGGCGTCCTGCCGGCGGCCCAGCGCAGCCCCACCGGCTACCGCCTGTTCACCGAGGTGCACGCCAAGGCGCTGAGCGCCTACCTCGCGCTGATCGTGGGTCACGGCTACCCGGCCAGCGGTGAGATCATGCGTGCCGTCAACCGGGGCGACATCGACGCCGCGTTGCGCACGATCGACGACAGCCACGTCCTGCTTCAGCGTGACCGAGAAACCCTGGACGCGGTCGAGGCGGCGGTCGCCTCTCTCGCCGGCTCGCAGCAGCAACCGCAGAGCCGGAGCGCCGTGCCGATCAGCGTGCTGGCCCACCGCCTCGGCGTACGACCGGCGACCCTGCGCAAGTGGGAACGGGCTGGCATCGTGCAGCCGGCGCGCGAGCCCGCGACCGGCTACCGCGTCTACTCGCCGGACGATGTCCGCGACGCCGAACTCGCTCACCTGCTGCGCCGCGGCGGCTACCGGCTCGACCACATCGCCGGCGTGCTGCGTCGGGTGCGTGCAGCCGGTGGCACCGAACCGCTCGCCGCGTCGCTGCGCCAGTGGCGGCAACAACTCACCGCCCGCGGCCAAGCCATGCTCACCGGGGCCGCCCGGCTCGCCGAATACCTCGACGTCGAGACCAAATCCGCCGGACGGCGCTAGACCCAGCCCGGGTTTCGCCGCGACCCGCCGAGCCGACGTGGTTAACCGGGTAGGAAGGGCTGGGTCAACGACCGGACGAGACGCTGGCCGTCGGGCCACGCGCCGAACCCGGTTTTGGAGTCCAGGTGCCCGACCGTGCCTGCGTCGAACAGTTCCGAGCCCCAGTCTCGCGCGTACGCTTCGAATTGCTCGTACGTGGCATGTGGATCGTTGCGACTGGCGACCAGAATCGAGCGGAAGGGCAGTGGCTCGCGTGGCACGTGGTCGATGATGACATCGACGGTCTCCTGAGGGTCGGCAGTCCAGTCCGGATCCAGGTGCGGTGGCGTGACCAGCAGGGCGGCACGAACGGGGCCGACGTGTTGGCTGGCCCAGACGGCGACGGTCAGGCAACCTGCGCTGTGCGCCACGAGGATCGCCGGCTCATCCTCGCGGCCTGCAGAGGAGGCAACGGCACTCAAAGCCCAACCGGCCCCAACCGACAGGGCCAATCCCGGAGCGGCAGCGAACGTGAGGGCTACGGCGGTCAGTAGCGGATCAGCCGGTGCAGCCGGAGAAACGTCTCGGTGAAGCCCAGCTTCGGCCAGGTCCGCGAGGAGAGCAGATTGGTGACTCGCCAGTCGGTGACCACGCTGTCGAAACCGGCCGACGCCGCCCAGTCTATGACGGCGGATCCGAGGGCTCGTCCGGCGCCGGCGCCACGGGCGGGCGGGAGGACCGCCGCGAACCCGAGGAACCCGGCGTGCTCCGGGCGGGCCAGGCTCAGGTGCGCGCTCGACTTCTCCAGCGCGCAACCGACGGCGGAGCCGATGACCTGGCCGTCCGCTTCGGCCACGAAGGTGGCGTACGCGGGATTGTCGATGTCGGCCGTCCACTCGGCGACGGCTTCCTCAAGCGTGCCCGTCGGGCCGGCGGAGAACGTCGGGGACTGTCCCTGGTGCAGCGGCAACTCAAGATCGAGTTGGGCGAGTGCCGGGATGTCGGCTCGGGTCGCCCGACGCACCGACAGTCCGCCCGGTGTGACCGATGCCGGCCGTGCGGCGGGCCGGATGGCGTGCGCGTGCTGCTGGCCGAAGCCCAGCCGGAACCAGGCTCGTACCAGTTCCGCGTCGTGTGCCGGAACGACGACGTAGTGCGCCGTGCGGCCTTCGTCGACCCAGCGGCTGGCGGCGAGCGCGTACAGGTCGCGCATCACCTCGGGATCGGTGACCGCCAGCCCGGTGGCCTCGACCCAGATGTTCGGCCCCCACAGCGGTGACGGCTTCGGCGCACCGAGGACGAAACCCACCGCGACACCGGAGCGGTAGGCGACCGCCCCCGACGCGTCCGGCGTCTCGTACGCGCTGGTCAGCTCGGCCAGCGCCGCGGCGGCGTGCTCGAACCGGGCGGACAGCAGCGGCTGGGCGACGCGGTGCCGGCGGTGCCGGTCGGCCAGCAAGGTGGCGCAGGCAGCCAGATCCGCGGCCGTGAACGGCCGTAGCTCGGTGCGGGACATGGCCGGCACCCTACGCGCCGCCGGTGTCGCGGTCATCCTGGTTTCGACGGCGCGGATGCGGCCCCGGCGGTGACCGGCTGTCGCAGGATGGTGCGCTGTTTCTCCGGCGCGACTCTGCGGAAGTCACTGAGATAGATCTCGTGGTGTTTTCCGGCCATGCGCAACCTCTGGGCCGGGATGAACTCGTCATGCAGTTGGGCGAGCACCGCCGCTTCGTCGTCGAAGGAACCGACGTGCAGCGTCTGGACGCACCGTCCTTCGGACAGGGTCTCCAGGCGGATGTCGTCGAGGCGTACCGGCTGGTTCTTCGCCCCGGCCTGGGTGACGGCGGCGTCGAACATGGCCCGGTCGATCCAGTCCGGGACCATGAGCAGCAGGGTCCAGTTCCACCGTGACTTGTCCCGCGAGGTGGTGAAGGCGGCCATGTCCTCGGCCCACCACAGGCCCTCGAGCGGCGGGACGACGTAGTCGCGCCCGAGGTCGCGCTTGCTGGCGAACTTCAGCTTGTACGCCACCGGGTACAGCGCTTCGACGGCCGTGGTGAAGGCGGGTGAGGTGTTCGGGTCGCCGTGGCCGTCGATCATGAGGTAACACAGGTCGGGTACGTCGACGATCCGGAATCGTCCCCGTGGTGCCTGGTAGGCGTCGACGGTCTTCTTGAAGTCAATCTTGTCTGTCATCGGGTTCCTGGGCCGGGTCGAGCGGCGCACCGCCGAAGCCGATCTCGTTGCCGTCGGGGTCACGGTAGATCACCTTGCGCACACCGTTGTCGTACGTCTCTCGTGAGGCAGGTTGGATGCCTCGGGCGGCGATGCCGTCCACCCGCTGATCGAGGTCGTCGACGAACACGGTCTGGAGGGCGTGGCCGGCCCGCTCGGGCAGTTCCTCGATGTAGAGGTACCGGTGCTCGGCAAGCTCCCACACCGCCTCGGTGTCGTTCGGCACGAACGTGGGTGCGGAGCCCAGCAGCCGCTCGTACCAGGTGAGGGCACGCTGATAGTCGCTGACCGGAAGCCCGGCGAAGAGGTCGACTGTCATGCGCCCAGGCTAATAGCTCTGGACGCGGGCCGGCGAGCCGGACCGTAAAGCACAAAGGCAAGGAGAAGAACTCCTTGCCACTATCAACATATACCGCACCCCCGGCATTGCGGCAAGACCCCGGTCGTGGCGCACAATCGTCGGCCAGCGCCTGAATCGGAACACCTGGGGGAAATGCATGTTCGATGTGGTCGTCGTCGGCGGCGGGCCGACCGGCATGATGCTGGCGAGCGAATTGCGGCTGCGGGGCGTCAGCGTGCTCGTGCTGGAGAAGGAAGCCGAACCGCCGCCGTTCGTGCGGTCGCTCGGACTGCATGCGCGCAGTATCGAGGTAATGGATCAGCGGGGGCTGTTGGAGCGGTTCCTCGAAAATGGTAAACAGTTTCCGATCCGGGGATTCTTCGCGGGCATCGACAAGCCCGCCCCCACCGGACTGGACACCGCCCACGGATTCGTGCTGGGGATTCCGCAGACGCTCACCGACCGGCTGCTCGCCGAGCACGCGGCCGACGTCGGAGCTGAGATCCGCCGGGGCTGCGCGGTGGTCCGGCTGGAGCAGGACGACGTGGGGGTGACCGTCCATCTCGGAGGTAACAGCGGGTCGCCGGTGCGTGCGCGGTTCGTCGTCGGCTGTGACGGCGGGCGCAGCACGGTTCGGAAGCTGCTCGGCGTCGGGTTTCCCGGCGAGCCGTCGAGAGTCGACACGCTGCTGGGCGAGGTGGCGGTGACGGCGTCTCCGGAGGACATCGCCGAGGTGGTGACGGAGATCCGCAAGACCGAAAAGCGGTTCGGGGTCGGGCCGTCGGGTACGCCGGGGGTGTTCCGGGCGGTCGTGCCGGCGCAGGGCGTGGTCGAAGACCGGTCCACGCCGCCGACGCTTGCCGAGTTCAAGCAACAGCTGCGCGCGTACGCGGGCACCGACTTCGGCGTGCACTCGCCCCGCTGGCTGTCGCGCTTCGGTGACGCGACCCGCCAGGCCGAGCGCTACCGGGTCGGACGGGTGTTCCTGGCCGGGGACGCCGCGCACGTCCACCCGCCGATGGGTGGTCAGGGGCTCAACCTCGGGATCCAGGACGCGTTCAACCTGGGTTGGAAATTGGCGGCGGCGATCGACGACTGGGCGCCGGAGGACCTGCTGGACAGTTACGAGTCCGAGCGGCATCCGGTGGCAGCGGACGTGCTCGACAACACGCGCGCCCAGATGGAGTTGACCACCAACGAGCCCGGGCCGCAGGCCGTCCGACGGTTGTTGGGGCAGCTGATGGACTTCAACGACGTCAACCGGTTCCTGATCGAGAAGATCACGGCGATCAGCGTCCGGTACGACTTCGGGGAGGGCCATGCCCTGCTCGGGCGGCGACTGCGCGACGTCCAGCTCGAACATGGGCGGCTGTTCGAGCTGATGCGCACCGGCGACGGGTTGCTGCTCGACCAGACCGGACGGCTCTCGGTGGACGGCTGGCGTGACCGGGTAGATCATGTCGTCGACACCAGTGGGGAGCTGGACGTGCCGGCGATCCTGCTTCGGCCGGACGGGCACGTCGCGTGGGTCGGCGAGGACCAGCAGACCCTTGAGGTGGCGCTGGCCAAGTGGTTCGGTGGTGTTCGCTGACACGCACGAGAACGAGGAGGTCGGCATGCCGTTGCCGCGCTGGCTCGCCCGGCTCAACAAACGGGTCGTCAACCCCCGGGAAATCCGTCGGGGTGTCCGACCGGTCCTGACGCACGTCGGTAGATCGTCCGGCAGGACGTACCAGACTCCGCTCGACGCTCATCCGCTGCCCGACGGATACCTGTTCCTTCCGCTGTACGGGCCGCGTACCGACTGGGTGCGAAACGTCCTGGCGGCGGGAACCGCAGGTCTGTCCGTCGGCGGCGAGCAGGTGCAGCTGGATTCTCCTCGGTTGGTGCGGAAACAGGAGGTCTGGTCGTTGCTCCCGGCGGGCACCAAGGCGCCACCGGGCGTCTCCGACGACTCCGAACTGCTGCGGATGAGCATTCGTCGAGACTGACGAGCGGACCGAGCCCGGCCCCGGTCTGTCGCAGGGGCCGGGCAGAATCACGTTCGTGCTGGTGGCGGTGGCGTCTGACGAGCGGGGTGGGGGAGTGTTGCAACCCCTCGACCCGACCGGTGCGCCGCTGGGCGTGCCCGAGTCGGTCGTCGACCTGCCCGCCGCGGTGGCTGCCCGGGAGCGCACCGACCAGCCACGCTGGGTGTGGGCGTCCGGGGCCGGGCTCTACCCGACGCTGCTACGCGCCGGGGTCACGGTGCAGCGGTGTCACGACGTGGAGCTGACCGAGGCGCTGCTGCTCGGGTACGCCGGTCGGTGGGGTGAGCCCCGCGGCCTGGCGGCGGCCTGGGCGCGGCTGACCGGTGCGTCGGTGCCGGCCGACCCGCCGCCGCGCGCCGCCACCCCGCCCGGTGCCGGTCAGGCCGCGCTCTTCGACGCCGTGCCGGGGCCGCCGGGCCCCGGCATCACCGCGCTGACCCGGGTGTACGCCGACCAACTCGGCCGGGTCGTCGCGACCGGCGACCCGGGGCGGTTCCGGCTGCTGGTGGCGGCCGAGTCGGCCGGTGCGTTGATCGCGGCCGAGATGGGGGCGGCCGGGCTGCCCTGGCGGGCCGATGTGCACGACGCGGTCCTCGCCGAGTTGCTGGGTGAGCCCTCTCCGGTGGGCGGGCCGCCGCGCCGGCTGGCGGAGCTGGCCGCGCGGATCGCCGACGCGTTCGGGGTCCGGCAGGTCCATGCGGACAGCCCGGCCGAGCTGCTGAAGGCGTTCGCGCGGGTGGGAGTGGAGCTGCCGAACACCCGGGCCTGGGTGCTGCGCGGGGTCGATCACCCTGCGGTGCCGCTGGTCCTGGAGTACAAGGAGCTGTACCGGATCTGGACGGCGCACGGCCGGACGTGGCGGGATGCCTGGGTGCGCGACGGTCGGTTCCGGCCGGAGTACGTTCCCGGCGGGGTGGTGTCGGGGCGGTGGGCCACCCGGGGTGGCGGTGCGTTGCAGATCCCGAAGGTGATCCGCCGGGCGGTGGTGGCCGACCCGGGCTGGCGGTTCGTGGTGGCCGACGCCGGGCAGTTGGAGCCACGGGTGCTGGCGGCCGTCTCCGGGGACGTTCGGCTCGCCGCCGCCGGGGCGACCGGTGACCTTTACGCCGCGCTGGCCCGGGACGCGTTCGACGGTGACCGGGGCCGGGCCAAGCTGGCGCTGCTCGGCGCCATGTACGGGCAGACCGGCGGGTCGGCGGTGCCGGCTTTGGCGGTGCTGCGGCGCAGCTACCCGACCGCGTTCGGCTACGTCGAGGCGGCGGCGCGGACCGGTGAGGTGGGCGGGTTGGTGCGATCCTGGTTGGGGCGGACCTGCCCGCCCGGTACAGCGGGATTCGGTGCCGACGAGGATGGTCCGGTGGACCCGGACGGGGCCGGTGACGTCCAGTCGCCGCGTGCCCGGGCGGCCCGGTCCCGGGGCCGGTTCACCCGCAACTTCGTCATCCAGGCCACCGCGGCCGAGTGGGCGTCCACCCTGCTCGCGGTGCTCCGCGGCGAGTTGGCCGGCACCCGGGCCGAGCTGGTCTTCTTCCAGCACGACGAGGTGATCGTGCACTGCCCGGCGGCGCAGGCCGAGCAGGTCGCCGAGGCGGTCGACCGGGCCGGTCGACGGGCCACCGCGCTGCTGTTCGGGGACACTCCGGTCCGCTTTCCGTTGGACCTGTCCATCGTGGAGTGCTACGCCGACGCGGCGTGATCACCGTCGACGAACTGTTGACCACGTGAGCCGGCAGGAACTGTTCACCTGGATTTCGCGGCCTATACATCTCTGCACAACAGGGAATTGGTCTGCCAGAAAAGGCGTCGCCCGCTGTTTTGGCGGACCCCCGCCGTATGTCACCCTGGCTCCGCAAACGTGACCACTTCGATTCGACTTGGTGTCGGTGCCAGGGAGGCGGCATGGCCAGACGCGTCTATCTGCATATCGGTGCGCCGAAAACGGGAAGCACCTACGTGCAGAACGTGCTCTGGAACAATTGTGCGGCGCTGCGGGACGCTGGCATTCTGCTGCCGGGTAGTGCCGTGGCGCACGACCACGCGATGGCCGATCTGCGCGAGGCGCCCTGGCGGGACAGCGACGTCTACTGGACCTGGGACCGGCTGGCCGAGAAGGCGCGCAGCTGGCCCGGTGATGTGATCATCAGCAACGAGGGGCTGGGCGCGGCGACCAGCGCGCAGGCCGCCCGGGCGGTGCAGAGCCTGGAGGCCGCCGAGGTGCACGTCATCGCGGCCGGTCGTGACCTGTGGCGGACCTTCCCGTCCTTCTGGCAGCAGAGCATCCGGGCCCGCAGCGGCTGGCGGTTCGGCGCCTTCATGCGCGCCGTCGAGGAGGGCAGGGCCGAGGCCTTCTGGAACAACCACACCGCACCGCGCATGCTGCGCCGTTGGGGCGACCTGGTCCCCGCACAGCACCGGTACCTGGTGACGGTTCCGCCGCCCGGCGCACCGAGGGATTTGCTGTGGCACCGGTTCGCCGGGATCCTCGGGATCCCGGACGGGCTTTGCGAACTGGCGGAACCCACCTCGAACCCGTCGCTCGGCGCGGCCGAGATCGAACTGCTCCGCCGGGTCAACCTGGCGTTGGGCGACAGGTATCCGCTGCGGACGCCGTACCAGAAGGTGGTCCACCGGCACCTGGTCGACGCCGTGCTCAAGCGGCGCGACGGGGTGCCCTTCGGCGTCGGCCTGGACCGGGCCGACTGGGTGCGGGAGCTGGCGGAGCAGCAGATCAAGGAGCTTCAGGACTACCCGTGCCAGATCGTCGGTGACCTCGACGACCTGCGGCCGAGCGTGATGCGGCAGAGCATCAGCCCCGACGAACTGGACGAGCAGCAACTGCTCCAGGTCGCTGTCGAGACGATCGTCGGCATGCTGGGCCACGCCGACACCCTCAGCCAGCGGCCGGACGGCCAACCCGACAACGTCAACGTTCTCTCCCGGCTCAGGACCCGCGCGGCAGGTGGCGTCAAACGTCGGCTGCGCCTGGCCACCCGCCGCGAGCCGTAGCCCCGCGCGGGCACGATCCCGGGATCTCCCAGCCTGCGCCACCCGGTTCGGGTGGTCGGCCCGGTGCCACCCACCGTGCGTCCCGGCCAGGTCCAGTTGAGCGGACACCCGAGGGTCTCCTGTTGACCGACCGGTGGCCGTCTCGCGGTCAGCTCGCGCTGCCACCATGCCCCGGTGCTGACACCGACGAGCGTCTCCGCGTACCGACTCATGGGCGGGGTGGGCACCGCCCTGCTGGCGGTCGCCGGTTGCGGTGCCGGTGCCCTGCCGGTGCGGGACGCCCTTTGGTGGACGGCCCTTCGTCACGCCGACCGGCCCGCGTTGGTGGTCGGCTACGCCGGGCTGACCCTGCTCACGCTCGCCTGGTGGTGGGCCGGCCGCGACCTGCGCCGGCCCGGTCGCACGCCGGACAACCCCGCCCGCGCCCGAGGCGCCGCCGTCACGTTGGCCTGTTGGGTCGGACCGTTGCTGCTGGCACCGCCCATGTTCTCCCGCGACGTCTACAGCTACCTGGCCCAGGGCGCGATGGTCCTGGCCGACCTGGATGTCTACCGGGTGGGGGTGGCGCACCTCGGTGGACACCTCGCCGCCGAGGTACCGCAGATGTGGCAACAGACGCCCGCGCCGTACGGGCCGGTCTTCCTGTCCCTCGCCGCCGGAGTGTCCTGGTTCACCGGTGGGCACCTGGCGCTCGGCGTGCTGACGCTGCGGCTCGTCGCGCTGGCCGGGGTGACACTTCTCGTGATCAATCTGCCGCGTCTGGCGCAGCACTGTGGGGTCGACCCGGCGGCCGCGCTGTGGCTGGGGGTGCTCAACCCACTCGTTCCGCTGCACCTGGTCGCGGGTGCCCACAACGAGGCGGTGATGCTGGGACTGCTCGTGCTCGGCCTTCGGCTGGCACTTGCCGACCGGTTCGGTGCGGCGACCGTGCTGGTCACGTTCGCCGCCCTGGTCAAGGTGCCGGCGCTGCTGGGGCTGCTGGTGGTGGGTGCGCTCGCTGCCCGGCGCCTCGGCGTCGGCCGTGCGGTGGTGCGGGTCGTCGGTCTCACGGTGGTCAGCGGCGTGACGGTGACCTGGGCGAGCGGAATCGGATACGGCTGGATGGACGCCCTCGCCACGCCCGTGTACCGGCACAGTTGGTCGGTCTCGACCGCCCTCGGTCGGGGCGCGCAGCGGCTCGCGGAGACGTTGGACCTGGATCTGGGCGCCGCGCCGATGCGCGCCGGGGTGCTGCTGGGCCTGCTCGGTCTGCTCGCCGTCGCGGTGGTCGCCTGGCATCAGCGGCGTCGGCTGGGTCCGCCGTACGCCGTCGGCCTGGTCCTGTTGGCCGTGGCGCTGCTCGGCCCGGCGACGCGGCCCTGGTACGCGCTGTGGGGGTTGGTGCTGCTCGCCGCAGCGGCGCCGCACGGGTGGCCGCGGCAGGCGGCGGCGCTCGCCGCGATGGTGCTGGCGTTCGCGGTCCTGCCCAGCGGTTTCGGCCCGGATCTCGGCCAGGCGGTGCTCGCGGCGGCGGGGGTGCTCGTCGGCCTGGCCGCCGTCGGTGTGCTGTGGCTGCTCACCCGGTCCGCCCCGCTCGCCCTGGCGGGTCGCCGATGACCACCACCACCGGACGGCCCCGGGTCGGTACCACCGCCGTCAGCGGGACCGGCACGGCCGCCGGACCCGCCACGCCGAGCTGGCGGCCGACGCTGCTGATCATCGGCCTGGCCACCGTGATCGGCGTGGCGATCGCCGTGCTGCCCGGGCACCGTGGCTGGTTCGACATCGGTGTCTACCACGGCGCGGTGCGTCACTGGGCGGGCGGCGGCCAACTCTACGAGTGGGTGACCTGGAACCAGTACGGCTTCACCTATCCACCTTTCGCCGCGTTGGTCATGCTGCCGGTGGCGGCCCTGCCCTGGCATCCGGCGATCGCGGTGAACCTGGCGCTCACCGTCGTGGCGGCCGGCTTCCTGCTGCACCTGCTGGTGGACCCCGTCGCACGGCGCGCCGGCTGGCCGAGGTGGCGCACCTTCGCGTTGGCTGCCTGCCTGTTCGCCGTGCTCAACCCGGTCCGCGACACGGTCAGTTTCGGGCAGGTGAATCTGCTGCTGATGGCCCTGGTCTACGTCGACCTGTGGCTGTTGGAGCGTCGGCATCGGCTGGCCGGCGTCGGCATCGGCCTGGCCGCCGCGATCAAGCTGACTCCGGCGGTCTTCGTCGCGTACCTGCTGGTGACCCGACGGTGGCGGGCTGCCGCGACGGCCACGGCGACCGCAGCGATGGCGACCCTGGTGGCGGCGGCGGTGGCACCGAACGCCACCCGCACATTCTTCACCGAGGCGCTGTGGGACACCGGGCGGGTCGGGAAGCTGGAGTACGTGTCGAACCAGTCGCTGCTGGGCCTGGTCGCCCGGCTCGACCCGGCGCACCCCGACCGGTTGCTGTGGCTGTGCCTGGTGGCCGCAGCGCTCGCGGTGTGGTGGTGCCGGGTCCGACGGGCCGCGGGCGACGAGCGGGTCGGGTTCGCCCTCACCGGGGTCCTCGGGGTGCTGGTCAGTCCGGTCAGCTGGGTGCACCATCTCGTGTGGTTGGTGCCCGGGTTGATCGTCCTCGTCGGTGTGACGCTGCCGTGGCCGCCGGCCCGACCCGTCGCGCGGCGGCGGCTGCGGGCCGGCGTCGTCGGGTACGCGGTGCTGTGCAGCGGAGTTGTGTGGATCTTCGCCAACGGGTCCGGTGGGCCGCACGGCTTCTTCGGCGGCAACGCCTATCTGCTGGTCGCGGCGGGGATGCTGGTGCTGCTGCCGGTTTCGGGCGGTGCGGACCATCGCGCGCCGGAGGGGATGTCCGTGCAGTCCGGATAGATACCCAATTTACACCAAATGCCCCGCCACTCTCGTCCGACCGCCGTCGTTGCAAACGGTGTGCGTAGGACGGGAGGGTCGGGGTCACGTGGCCCCGACCGCTCCCACGCTGGAGGGAGCGCAGCTCTGAACCGGATCGCAGGAATGATCATCGCCGCGGGGGGTGGCCGCCGGATCGGCGGACCGGAGGCCCTGCTGCACCAGGGCGGCAAGCCGCTGGTCGACCAGATGATCGACACGCTGACGGAGGCGGGCTGCGGGCAGATCGTGGTCGTCCTGGGCGCCGCGGCCGACCAGGTCCGCGAGACCGCCGACCTGAGTCGCGCCACGGTGGTGGTCAACCGCGCCTGGGGTACCGGCGTGGGCTCGTCCATCCGGGCCGGTCTCGCCGGAATCGACGACGACCGGGTCGAGGCGGCGGTGGTGGTGCCGGTGGACATGCCCGGGCTCACCGCCGCGGCGGTGAGCCGGGTGGCCGCGCTGCCCTTCCCCGACGTGCTGGTCTGTGCCACCTACAACGGGCTGCGCGGTTACCCGATGCTGTTCGGTCGTCGGCACTGGCCGGGCATCGCCACTTTGGCTAGTGCCGACGTCGGGGCCCGCCCGTACCTGCTGGCGCACAAGGACCAGATCGTCGACATCGCCTGCGACACGGTGGCCGACGGCAGCCGGGTCGACACCCCCGAGCTGATGGCCCTCTACGGCCTGACCGTCCCCGAACAACGCGTCGGCGTCTGACCTGCGCCGCCCCTGCCCCCGTTGATCATGAGGTTGGCGGCACTGGATGATCTTCAAACTGCCGCCAACCTCATGATCAACGAGTAAGGCCGGGGGTGAGAGCGGGGTCGGGGAGGCGGTTGGTGGTGGTGAGGCGGTGGTACCAGTGGGCGGAGTCTTTCCAGGTGCGCTGTTGGGTGTCGTAGTCGACGTGGATGATGCCGAAGCGGCGGTCGTAGCCGTAGGCCCACTCGAAGTTGTCCAGCAGGGACCAGACGAAGTAGCCGCGTACGTCGGCGCCGGCGACCATCGCCTGGTGCGTGGCGGCGATGTGCCGGTGGAGGTAGTCGACGCGGCGGTCGTCGTGGATCGCACCGTCGGGGGAGACCACGTCGTCGAAGGCGGCGCCGTTCTCGGTGATCATCAGCGGCTGGTCGGGATACTCGCGGTGCAGGCGCAGCAGCAAGTCGGTCAGGCCGGCCGGCTCGATGTTCCAGCCCATCGCCGTGTACGGACCCGGTTGCGGCAGGAACTCGACCTGCTCGGAGCCGACCCACGCCGAGTGCGCCGAGCGGCCGTGTCCGTCGGAGTCCGACTTGGGCGACACGCCGTCCCAGGCACGGACCAGCGTGGTCGAGTAGTAGTTGACCCCGAGCACGTCCAGCGGGACGGCTGCCGTGGCCTCGTCGCCGTCCCGGACGAACGACCAATCGGTGACGGCGGCGGTGTCGGTGAGCAGGTCCGCCGGGTACGCCCCGTCGAGCATCGGGCCGAGGAACGCCCGGTTGGCGAGGGCGTCGATCCGGCGCGCCGCGTCGACGTCGGCGGCCGAGTCCGAGGCCGGTCGGATGACGTGCAGGTTCAGGGTGGCCGACAGCTGCGCCGCCGGTGCCAGGTCGCGGATCACCCGGCCGGCCAGGCCGTGCGCCAGGTTCAGATGGTGTACGGCGGCCAGTGCGGCGGCCGGCTCGGTCCGCCCCGGCGCGTGCACCCCGGAGGCGTACCCGAGGTAGGCCGAGCACCACGGCTCGTTGAACGTGGTCCAGGTGTGCACCCGGTCACCGAGCGCCCCGACGATCTTCTCGGCATAGTCGGCGAAGCGCGCGGCGGTGTCCCGGACCGGCCAGCCGCCCGCGTCCTCCAACTCCTGCGGCAGGTCCCAGTGGTACAGCGTGGCCACCGGCCGGATGCCGAGTTCGAGCAGCCGGTCCACCAGCCGGGAGTAGAAGTCCACCCCGGCCTGGTTCACCGGCCCCGAACCGCCGGGCTGCACCCGGGGCCAGGCGATGGAGAACCGGTACGCGCCCAGCCCGAGCGCGGCCACCTGGTCGAGGTCGTCGGCCCACCGGTGGTAGTGGTCGGCCGCGACGTCGCCGGTGTCCCCGTTCAGGGTGCGGCCCGGGGTGTGGCTGTAGGTGTCCCAGATCGACGGGCCCCGACCGTCCTCGCGCGCCGCGCCCTCGATCTGGTACGCCGCCGTGGCCGAGCCCCAGACGAAACCCTGGGGAAATTCCACATCGCTCACTTCGCCACCTCCGTGACCTCGCAGCTGTATCCCGACGAGACACCGGCCACCAGTTCGACGGTGGCCTTCCCGTTCCGGTGGTGGATCTCGAACTCGGTGCCCGCACCACCGTCCGGCGACGGTATCCGAACCCGGGTCCGCTGCCCGGGGGTCGGAGCGAACATCCGCAGCCGCACACCGTCGGCCCACCTGTAGTCCGGGCGGTCGGTGACCGAGCCGAACGCGATGACCGACCCGGGCCGGGCCAGTACGGGAACGCTGTCGAAGTCGTGCTTCTCGGTGACCCAGCCCGGCCCGGTGACCTGGGCACCGGTGGTCACGTGGGTCCAGGTGCCGGCGGGCACGTAGTAGGTCACCTGGCCGTCGGCGCTCATTACCGGTGCGACCAGCAGGTCCGGGCCGAGCATGTACTGCCGGTCGAGGTACGCGGCGGTCGGATCGTCCGGGAACTCCAGGATCATCGGCCGCATCACAGGTACGCCCTCGCGGTGGGCCTCCTCGGCCGCTGCCGCGAGGTACGGCATCAGGCTCAGCTTGAGCCGGGTGAAGTGGCGCAGCACGTCGACCGCCTCGTCGTCGTACGCCCACGGCACCCGGTACGAGCCGGAGCCGTGCAGCCGCGAGTGCGACGACAGCAGGCCGAAGGCGATCCAGCGTTTGAACACCGCCGGGTCGGGGGTGCCCTCGAAGCCGCCGATGTCGTGGCTCCAGTAGCCGAACCCGGAGGCGGCCAGCGACAGTCCGCCGCGCAGCGACTCGGCCATCGCCACGAATGTCGACTCGCAGTCGCCGCCCCAGTGCACCGGGAACTGCTGACCGCCGGCGGTCGCCGACCGGGCGAAGACGACCGCCTCGCCCTCCCCGCGTTCGGCCGCCAGCAGCTCGAAAACGGTCTTGTTGTACAGGTACGCGTAGTAGTTGTGCATCCGCTGCGGGTCCGAGCCGTCGTGCCACACCACGTCGGTGGGGATGCGTTCGCCGAAGTCGGTCTTGAAACAGTCGACGCCCATGTCCAGCAGCACCTTGAGCTTGCCGGCGAACCAGTCGACCGCGTCCGGGTTGGTGAAGTCGACGAGCGCCATGCCGGCCTGCCACTTGTCCCACTGCCAGACCGAACCGTCCGGGTTGCGGACCAGGTAGCCGGCCTGCCGGCCCTCCTCGAACAGGTACGACCGCTGGGCGATGTACGGGTTGATCCAGACGCACACCTTCAGGCCACGCTCGTGCAGCCGGCGCAGCATCCCCTCCGGGTCCGGGAAGGTCGCCGGGTCCCAGATGAAGTCGACCCAGTGGAACTGCCGCATCCAGAAGCAGTCGAAGTGGAACACCGACAGCGGTAGGTCCCGCTCGGCCATGCCGTCGATGAACTCGGTGACCGTCTTCTCGTCGTACGAGGTGGTGAAAGACGTGGACAGCCACAGCCCGTACGACCAGGCCGGCACCCGCGCCGGCCGGCCGGTCAGCGCGGTGTAGCGGCGCAGCACGTCCTTCGGGGTGGGTCCGTCGATCAGGTGGTACGTAAGCGACTGACCCGGCACGCTGAACTGGGTCTGCGACACCACCTCCGAGCCCACCTCGAAGGAGACGTGCTCCGGATGGTCCACGAAGACCCCGTAGCCGGCGCTGCTGAGATAGAACGGCACGTTCTTGTACGCCTGCTCGCTGGCGGTGCCGCCGTCGGCGTTCCAGATGTCGACGGTCTGGCCGTTCTTGACGTACGCGCCGAAGCGTTCGCCCAACCCGTAGATGGTCTCGCCGACGCCCACTGCGAGCCGCTCGTGCACGTACTTGTGGCCCTCGCCGTCGGTGACCGCCCCGATGCTGCGCTCGGTGGACGAGGTGACCAACCGGTCGCCGCGCAGGAAGTCCACCCGCCACGGCCCGGTCAGCGCGACCCGGACGGTCAGCTCGCCGGTGGTCAACCGCGCGCTGAGCCCGGTGACCTCCACCTGGACGGGATGCTCGGTGCTCTCGGCGAGCGTGAACCGCGGCTGCTTGGGCAGTCCACCGGTGTGGTGGCCGATGGTCACCCCGACCACGCCGGGTGCGGGGGAGAAGAACCGTACGGTGATCACCGGCCGGTTGAGGGTGTCGCCGCGTCCGGTGATCCGTCCGATGGGTGCGAAGACGGTGAAGGAGCGCTCGTCCGGCTCCACCGACTCCACGGTGCCGGGGCGCAGCACGCTGACCCCGGGACGCAGTTGCCAGTACCCGTCGGTGAACTTCACTTGTCGGCTCCTGCCGTGATGCCGCGCGAGAGGGTGCGCTGAAAGATGAGGAAGAACAGGATCGCCGGAAGGAGGCTGATCAGTGCCCCGGCGTTTGTGGTGGGGGCGTCCATCAGCCGGTCGCCCTGCAACGAGGCCAGCGCGACCGGGACGGTCTGGGTCTGGTTGTCGATGAGCATGACCAGCGGGATGAGGAACTCGTTCCAGGTCCAGATGAAGAAGAAGACCAGCAGCACCGAGATGGTGGGCCGGATGTTGGGCAGCACCACCCGCCACAGGGTCCGCCACCGGCCGGCCCCGTCGAGCGCGGCGGCCTCCAGCAGGGTGCGCGGGAAGGTGCCGAGCACCGAGGCGAGCAGGTAGGTGCCGAAGGCCGCCTGGATGACGGTGAAGATGATGATGACCGCCAGGCGGGTGTTGTAGAGCCCCGCCTCCTTGGCGAAGTGGTACAGCGGGTAGATCAGCGCCTCCTGCGGCAGCATGTTGGCCAGCAGGAACAGCCCGATGATCCAGAGTCGGCCGCGGACCCGGCCGATGCCCAGGGCGTACGCGCTCAGTAGTGACACGACGACCGCGAGGACCGCCACCGAGCCGGAGATGAGCACCGAGTTCCACAGCTTCACCGGGAAGTCGACCTGCTCCCAGTAGGTTCGCAGGCCGGTCGTGTAGAACTCGCCGGGCCAGCTCAACGGGCCGTTTGTCGAGTAGTCGCCGGGCGACTTGAAGGCGTTGAGCAGCATGAACGCGAACGGCACAAGCATGGCCAGTGCCGCGGCGCCGACCAGCGCGAGCACGATCCACCGGGCGGCGCCCCGGCGCCGCCGGTCGGCGGGGCGCCGTACCCGTCGGGGCGGGGTGAGGGTGATCGCCATCAGAGCACTCCGTCCCGGCGTTCGGCACGGTTCTGCGCCCGGATGAACAGCACCGCGACCACGACGATGATCAGGGTCAGCACCATCGAGATCGCCGAGCCGTAGCCGACCTGCAACCGCTTGAAGAAGGTGAAGTACGCGAAGTAGGAGGGCACGTTCGTGGCGTTCTCCGGCCCGCCCCGGGTCAGCGCGAAGATCGGGCCGAAGACCTTCATCGCCGCGATGGTGCAGGTGAGCCCGACCACGAACGTCTCCGGCCGGATCTGCGGCAGGGTGATCGCCCGGAACCGCCGGAACCAGCCGGCTCCGTCGATCTCCGCCGCCTCGTACAGCTCCGGGTTCACCCGTTCCAGGGCCGCCATGAAGACCACCACCGGGTAGCCGAGCTGCACCCAGATCATCACGGCCATCACGGCGGGCAGCGCGGTGTTCGGATCGCCCAGCCAGTCGTGGGCCAGCGAGCCGAGCCCGACCGCGTCGAGCAGCCCGTTGAGCGCGCCGTCGGGCCGCAGGATCCAACCCCAGACGATGCCGGCCACCACGACCGGGAGCACCTGCGGCAGGTAGAAGGCGGCCCGTAGCGCGGCGGCGGTGCGGGGCCGGAACCGGCGTCCGATGGTGTCGAAGAGCACCGCGGCGAGCACCAGCCCGATCAGGGTGGGCAGCACCACCATCGCAATGATCATCGCGATGGTGTTCTTGAACGAGGTCCAGAAGACGTCGTCGGTCAGCAGATCGCGGTAGTTGTCCAGCCCGATGAAGGTGGGGTCGCCGACACCGGACCACTTGGTAAGTGAGAGGTAGCCGGTGTAGACCAGCGGACCGCCGATGACCAGCAGGAAGAGCACCGCGCCGGGGAGCAGGTAGAGCCAGTACCCGGCGTCGGAGCGCGACCGCCGTCGCCGGCTCCCGGAGGTCCGTGCCGAGGGGGGTGTCGAGGTCGCCGGTGCGACGACGACCGTGTCAGGGGATGCCATGGGAGTCCTTCCAGGGTGGGGCAGGCGCGCCGGACGTCGCGCCTGCCCCGGCCGCCGTCAGTCGCGCTTGATCTCCGCGACGCCGTCCTGGTACGGCTCGGCGATCGCGTCGAGGACCTGCGCGGGCGACCTGGACTGGTTGATCAGGCCCTGGAAGCCGGAGACCAGCACGTCGTAGTAGCCCGGGACCGGCCAGTCCGGGTAGAAGGCCAGGCCGTCCTGGGAGCTGACCGTGTTGAAGTCCTCGATCAGCTTGCGGTCCTTCGGGTCGTTGATCGTGGCCGGGTCGCTGGCCACCGGCACGCCGCCGTTGTTGCCGATCAACGCCTGGATCTCCGGTCGCATGGTGATGTCGATGAAGTCGTACGCCAGGCTCTTGGCCTTGCTCGTCTCCGGGACCACCCACAGGTTGCCCGACGAGCCGGCGTGCAGGGTGTTGCCAGGGAAGAGGAAGGTGTCCCAGTCGAAGGAGATCTCGCTCTTGAAGCGGCCGAACCACCAGCTGCCGGAGACGATCATCGGTGTCTTGCCGGAGATGAAACCGGTACCCATGTCCTCGGCCTTGAGGCTGGCGGAGTCCTTGGCGATGTAGCCCTTGTCGACCCACTCGGCGAAGGTCTCGGCGCCGTACTTGAGCGGGTCGGCGGTGAAGTCCACCGGGTTGGCGTAGAGCTGGTAGTTGTCGACGAAGGCCCGGTCGGCCCGGGAGAGGGCGAGCTGGTAGAAGAGCTGCCCGGCCGGGTACTCGGCGCCGGACATGCCCAGCGGCGTGACGCCCTTGGCGACGAAGGTGTCCATCGCCACGGTCATCTCGGCCAGCGTCGTCGGCACCGTGACCCCGTGCTCGGCGAAGAGGTCCCTGTTGTAGTAGACCATCACGTACTCGCCGTAGTTGGGCACGCCGTACCAGTTGCCGGAGCCCATGACGCCGTTGTCGTACCTGGCCGTGGTCTGGAGGCTGGGACTGAGCGCGGTGTCCCAGCCGCGCTCGGTCGCCTCCTCGGTGAGGTCGGTGAGCAGGCCCTGCGAGGAGAGCAGCCCGGCGGTCGCGTTGCCCTTGTTGTACTCCATCACGTCCGGCCCCTCGGACGAGTTGATGATCATGCCGGCGTTCTGCTGGATCTGCTCGAACGCCTTACGTTCGAAGCGCACCTCGACGCCCTCGTGCTCTTCCTTGAAGATCTCGATCGCCCGGTCCCAGGCGATGCCCATGGCGCTGTTGGCGCTCTCGTAGTGCCAGAGCTTGAGGACGTTTGCCTCGCTGTCGCCACCGTCGTCGCCGCAGGCCGCCAGGCTGGTCGCCGCGAGCGCCGCGACCGTGGCGGCCACGGCTACGCTACGGAATCGTCGCATTGCTAGTCTCCCTGGTGAGTATCGAGCCGGTACTCCTTCAAGCCCGTCGTCGCGTGGCAGCGCGGCGGCGGGCTGTTTCGGTACTCGGGGACGACCGGTCGTCGGCCGGCCCCGGGTCGGTGGTGCTGGCCGCCGGCGTACGTGGCGGGCCGCTGGAACCGCGGACCTCCAGCACACACGGCAGCAGTTCCTGGTGGATCTCCCCGTCGCCGCCCTCGACGTGCCGCAGCAGCGTCTGCACCGCGATGCGCCCCAGCGCCGAGCCGGGCGACGTCATCGCGGTCAACGCGGGCGTGGCCAGCTCGGCGACCTGCGGAGAGGTGACCATCGAGACGACGGACACGTCGTCGGGCACCCCCAGCCCCCGGGTGGACAACTCGCCGAGCAGCCCGAAGACGGCACTTTCGTTCATCGCCAGCACGGCGGTGAGGTCGGGCGCCTTTCGCAGCGCGGTGGCCAGCGCCGCTCGACCACTGGCGGCGCTGTCCTCGGCGGGGATCATCAGCGGTGCCAGGCCGTGCTCGGTCATCGCGGCGGTGAACGAGTCACGGGTGCGCAGGGCCGGGCCGTAACCCTCGGCGATGGTGTCGGCCGAGTGGTTGACGTAGACGATGCGGCGGTGGCCCAGGCCGACCAGGTGGTCGACCGCCGCGCGGACGGTGCGGTCGAAGTCGATGTCGACGTACGACAGGCCGGTCGGGTCCTCCGTGCGCCCGATAAGTACCGTCGGCACGCCCGCCTCGCGCAGCACGTCCACCCGGGGGTCGTGCAGTTGGACCTCCATCAGCAGCGCGCCGTCGAGGATCCGCTGGCTGGCCAGTCGGCGCAGCTCGTCGAGGTCGCCGACGCCGATCGGGGAGAGCACCAGGTGGTAGCCGGCGGCCACGGCGGCGGCGGTCGCGCCGGTGACGAAGGCGGTCTCGGTGGCGCCGATGCCGCGCTCGTCCATCGGCAGCAGCAGCCCGAGGATCCGGCTGCGCCGGCTGGCCAGCCCGCGGGCCAGGGCGTTGGGCTGGTAGTCCAGCTCGGCCATGGCGGCGAGGACCTTGTCCCGGGTGGCCTGGGAGATCGGTCGGGTGCCGGTGAGCACGTACGACACGGTGCTGACCGAGACCTGGGCGCGACGCGCGACGTCCTGCATGGTGGCCATCCGGCACCTCCTCGCGGTACGCCCGGGGCGTTGTCGAAGCGCTTCGACTAGGCGGTTCGACAGAAGGTAGGTCAGGTGTTACGACCACGTCAATAGGCGGTGACGAACTGAGGTCGGATCCCGCTCGATCAGTGCGCGGGCAGGTCGAACAGGTCCGCGGCGGCCTGCCAGCAGACCGTCCGCAGCCAGTCGTCGCCCAGGTCGAGCCGGGCCAGACCGGTCAACTGGTCGGCGTACGGGTAGGGGATGTTGGGGAAGTCGCTGCCCAGCAGCACCTTCCCGGCCAGCCCCAGCTCCCGCAGTCGCGGCAGCTCCTCGGTCGGGAAGGGCACGAACTGGTCGAGGAACGGGGTGAACGCCATGGTGGTGTCCAGCCGCACCCGCTCGTGGCGCTCCGCGAGATCCAGGAAGGCGGAATAGTCCGGGGCGCCCAGGTGGGCGACGATCGCGGGCAGCCGTGGGTGCCGGGCGAGCAGCGCGGCGAACGGGTCCGGCCCGGTGTGTGCGGTGCCCACCGGCGCGTGCCCGGCATGCACGACCACCGGCACACCGGCCTCGGTGAGCAGGCCCCACGCCTGCTCCAACGCAGGATCGGTGGGCGCGAAACCACCCACCTGGAGGTGCACCTTGAACACCCGGGCGCCGGCGTCGATCGCCTCGGCGACGTAGCGTGCCGCTGTCGGCTCGGGGAAGAAGGTGGCCGACGGCAGGCATCCGGGGGTGTCGCGCGCGAAGTCCAGCGTCCACCGGTTCAACTGCTCGGCCATGCCGGGGCGGTGGGCGTACGCGAGCGCGCTGAACGCCCGTACCCCCAGCCGACGGAGGTGGTCGACGCGTTCGGCGTCGCTCCACCGGTACCGGATCGGCCACTCCAGCCCCACCAGCGGGCCCGCCGATTCGAAGTACTCCCACACCCGGCGGCGCAGCCTCGGCGGCAGGAAGTGCACGTGCACGTCGGCCAGGCCGGGCAGGCCGAGCCCCTGCCAGAATCGTGGCACCGCCTCGTCGGCGGCCACGATCGCCGGGTCGACGGCCTCGACACTCACAGGTCGAGGTTGAACTTCTGTAGTACCGAGGGAGCGACCAGCCCGACCGCTGCCAGCACGGACACGATTGTCAGTGCGGTGCGGACCACGACGATCTCGGTCTTGCCGCCGGCCCGCAGCGCGATCTTGTCGGGCAGGCTGATCGGTGTCCACATCCGGCGCTTGATCGGAATCGGCCAGAGAATCGGTACGCCGGCCCGGGTGATCATGTCACCGATGATATGCACGAAACAGCCCACGCCGACGGCCAGTCCGATCATCGGGTAGCCCCGGTCACCGGGCAGGTTCGCGGCGGTGAACATGGCCGCACCGGCCGAGACCAGGGTGACGATGACCCAGCCCGCGCGCTCGGCCCACTCGTCGAACAGGCCGCGCAGGGCGAGGCCGATCATGAAGAACAGGATGCCGATGACCGCCCACTTGCCGTACCGCGCGCACAGCGTGGTCGTGCCCCAACCCACCAGCACCGTGAACGGGATGGTGTGGGTGAGGGTGCGGTGGCCGTTGCTGCGCTTGGGATCGCGGCTGAGCTTGGTGGCGTAGTAGACGCCCAGCGAGACCTTCTCCACCACCTCGGCGATGAACAGCGAGAAGACGCCGAACGTGCGGGCCACGGTCGCGCCACCCTGGTTGCGGGTGACCTTGCCGGACAGATCGAGATCGGGCAGCAGCGCTCCACCGGCGCAGACGGCGGTGCCGACGGCCAACGCCAACGGCGACTGCTCGTAGTCGTAGAAGTGCTGTAGCGCCCAGGACCCGCTCAGCCATACCGCCGCGCCAGACAGCGCGTGCGACGGTCCCATCATCTCGGCTCGCCCTCCCCAGGGATCTTGAGCGCCAAAACTACGCCACTGTAGTTCGCGGCGACGCCGCAGGGGGACCACCCGCCACGTCTACTTCGGACAGTTATCGGAGTCGGTCGGTGGACCACGCCGACCACCAGGGAGTATGGCAGCGCGTGATGGTCGACCGGCCCGATCTGTCGGCGATGGGACGGCGGTGCCGCCCGAGCCGCGCGTGGCTGTCGGTGGGCTGGGTTACCGTCCTGACGGGTGAGCCTTGGACGGGGAGGACCGGATGGCCGAGAAGATCAGGTTCGACCGGGTCGCCCCGGTCGTGCCGGTACGTGACCTGGATGCCGCGCTCGGCCGCTACCGGAGGCTGGGTTTCACCACGCGTGCCTACGCCGGGGGCGAGCGGTACGGCTTCGTCGAACGCGGCGCTGTGTCGGTGCACCTCACCGAGTGGGCCGAGCACGATCCTGCCCACACCGCCTCGACCCTCTACCTCTACGTCTCCGACGCCGACACATTGCACGCCGAGTGGGCTGCGTCAGGTGTCGAGGGTCGGCTGACCGATCCCCGGGACACCCCGTACGGCCTGCGGGAGTTCGCCTTCGTCGACCCCGACGGCACACTGCACCGGGTGGGCTCGCCAATCCCCGGGACGCGGTCCGACAGCTGACGGATGCGGCTCCCCACTGCCCTGCTATGCCGAGTCGGCGGGTGTCACCGGGGTCACCACAAGCGTTTGCGGGGCGCGCGGACGGTCACGTCCCCGAAGATCGCCCGGCAGTGCACCTCGATCACCGGTGCGCCCGCCGCGACGGGGCCACTGAGCTTGGACTGCTTGTTACCGAAGATCGCGCTGCCGGTGAGCCGGACATCGGTGCCCTCCGCCACGACGATCGTGACGTTGCCGAAGATCGCCTCGGCGTCGATCCGGGTCACCCGCCCGGGCAGCCGGGCCTCGTGCAGCTCGATCCGGCAGTCACCGAAGACCGCTCGGGCCTCGATGCGCTCCGGTACCGGCCACGCGCCCTTGCGTACCTCGTTGCCGAAGACGGCCAGCAGCTTCTCCGGGGCGGGGGCGAGCGCGCCGGCCGCAGGGCGGGTCGCCGCGTCGGGCAGATCCCTGGTCACCCGGGCCAGTTCGCCGCGGGTCTGTGCGGCGTGGGCGACGCCGGCCCGCTCGGAGTACTCGTCGAGGGTCAGCCGGCCCTCGGCCGTCGCCTTGCCGAGCAACTCCACGACCTCCTCCCGTTCCCGGTCGGAGACTCGCAGCTGGTCGGTGTCGTCGTGTCGGTCCGGTTCCACGGTCCGAGACTAACGGCGTCCCGCGAGGCCGTCTGCCAGGGCATGTCTCAACGCGGCCTACGGTCGGAAGCTGAGCCGGACGGTCGCCAGCTCGCTCGCCGCGGCCGCCCAGTCGTGTTCGCGTGTGATCCAACCCAACGTCCAGGAACGGCCCCGCGTCGGATCCGGCACGATCTGCGTGGCGCGGAGCCGGTCACCGTGCGGCGTCAACCACCCGAACTCCCACTCGATGGCGTCGCCGACCCGGCCGAGGCGGAACTCCTGGTAGCCGGGCAGGGTGCCGTCGGCCAGTTCCCGGTCCCGCACCGCCCGGAGCCGGGCGGCCGGTTCGGTGGTGACGTCGGCGCTGTCCGCGACGGTGAACGCGCGACCGGTGGCCGGATCCTGGAAGCAGGCCACGTCGTCGTCGCGGGAGTGCCGCCAGTCGGCCGGCAACGCCACCCGGAATCCGCCGGCATCGGCATGCCACACCCACCCGGCGGGCGGCCGGAAACCGTCGCCGGGCCGGGGCGCTGCGGTGCGCAGCGAGACACCGTCGACCCACGGCCGTACGCAGGGCAGCGGCGGGGGAATGACGCCGCCCGGCGGCGGGCCGGGCGGGCGTCGCCCGTCGCGCGGGAACGAGCCGCCGGGCCCCGGCGCGCCCACGTCGTACGACTGTGGGCTCTGCGTCCCCGGGTCGGGTTGGTCCGCGCCGGTGCCGACCACCGTGAGTGCGGTGCCGATCCCGGCCGCCATGGCGACCAGCACGGCGACCCCCGCCAGTGCCCAGGACCGGGCCACCGGCTCCCGGCGCTGCCCGGTTTCCGGCGTCGCCGCCGGGGTGCCGGCGGGCGCGGTCGGTGGAGGTGACCCGCCGGTCCGGTCCGGGCCGTCCCCGCCGGTCTGATCCGGGTCGTGCCCGCCTGACCGCCGGGTCGCCTCGTCGGCGCTCGGGTGCCGGGTCGGCTCCCTGCGGGGCGAGCCGGCGGTCATCGCCGGAGCGTCAGCAGCCTCGATGGACGCGGCGGTGCCGGCGGGAGACGATCCGGTCGTGGGCAGGGGAGCAGTGTCCTCACCGGACCGGTCGGGTTCGTCGGCCGGGTCGGGACCGGCCGCGGCCAGCAGTCGGCGGCGCGTCTCGGCGTGGTCGGTGCGGTGCGCGGGGTCGCGGCGCAGCAGCCCGGCCAGCACCGCCGACAGCGGGCCGGCGTGCGGTGCCGGGTCCGGTGGTGCGGAGGCCAGCGCGCTCAGCGTCGCCATGGCGGTGCTGCGGGCGTACGGGGCGCGTCCCTCGACGGCGGCGTGCAGCGTGGCGCCGAGCGACCAGAGGTCGGCGCGTTCACTGGACACCCCCTCGGCGGCCCGCTCCGGGGCGACGTACTGCGGTGAGCCCAGGATGGTGCCGGGCCTGGTCATCGTCTGATCGCCACCGTCGAACACGGCCAACCCGAAGTCGGTCAGCAGCACCCGCCCGTCGTCGGCGACGAGCACGTTCGCCGGCTTGACGTCGCGGTGCAGCACCCCGGCGTGGTGCGCCGCCCGCAGCGCGTCCAGCAGCGCCAGACCGATCCGAGCGGCCCGCTGCGGCGACAGCGGCCCGTCGGCGTCGAGGAGGTCCTGGAGGGTGCGCGACGGCACGTACTCCATCACGATCCACGGCTCGTCGGCCTCGGAGACCACGTCGTAGACGCGGACCACGTTGGGGTGGTTGAGCCGCGCCGCGGTACGCGCCTCACGCAGCGTGCGGGCCCGCGACTGGTCCAACTCGTCGCCGCCGAGCCAGGCCGGCAGCACCACCTGCTTGATCGCCACCTGGCGGTGCAGCAGCTCGTCCTCGGCCCGCCAGACCGTCCCCATCCCGCCGCGCCCGACCAGATCGAGCAGCCGGTACCGGCCGGCGATCACCGCTCGCACATCTCTCCCATCCGCCGCGGTCCGGCGTACACCCCTAGGGTCTGGTCGAGGCCCACGGTCGGACCGCGGACCTCGACACAGACCCTAGCCAGCGGATCGGGAATCACCTATCCGACGCAGCCATTCAGGAGGCGGCTCCTCCGACCGCGAGGAGGTTGCCGTCCGGGATGGCGATCGTCTGCCGGCACGCGGGCAGCTCGGCGGTGATGCGCCGGGGCTGCGGCGCGGTGTGCTCGCGGCGGGCGGCGGCGTACGTGTCGGCGGTGCGGGCGGCGATGGTGGCCCAGCCGTACCGTCGGCCGACCATGCTGCGTGCCTGCCGGGCGACCCGGCGGGCGAAGACCTCGTCGCCGAGGAGCTGCCCGACGGCACCGGCCAGCGCCGACGGGTCGCTGTGCGGGAAGGTGACGCCGGTGACGCCCGGTTCGACGATCTCGGCGAGCCCGCCGGTGCGGGCCACGGCCAGTGGCGCCCCGGCCGCGGCGGCCTCCAACGCCACCATGCCGAAGGGTTCGTAGAGGCTCGGCACGACAGTCGCATCGGTGGCGCCGAGCACCGCCGGCAACTGGGTGTTGTCGAGGAAACCGGCGAAGCGCACGGTGTCGGCGAGCCCGAGCTGACGGCTCCGGTCCTCCAACTCACCCCGGTAGGGTCCGTCCCCGGCGATCAGCACCCGCAGCCCGGGATGCCGCGCGCGTAGCTTCGGCACGGCGTCGACCAGGTGCTGCACGCCCTTCTCGTAGACCAGTCGACCGGCGTACCCGACCAGCGGCCCGTCGCCGGCGAAGCGGGCGCGGGCCGAGGCGACCGCGCGGGGCCGGGCCCGCCAGGCCCGGTCGTCGACGCCGTTGGGCACCACGTCGACGCGGTGCCCGGGGGTGTCGAACAGCGTGGTGACCTGATCGCGCATGTAGCCGGAGCAGGCGATGACCCGGTTCGAGGCGTTGCTGAGCCAGTGTTCGACGCCGTGGATGGTGCGGTTCATGTCTTCGGGGAGCCAGCCCTGGTGTCGGCCGGCTTCGGTGGCGTGGATGGTGGTGACGAGGGGGAGGTCGAGGTGGTCGCGCAGGGTGATGGCAGTGTGGGCGACGAGCCAGTCGTGGGCGTGGATGACGTCGTAGGTGTCGGTGGCGGTTGCTCGTAGGGCGGCGCGGGTGAGGGTGTGGTTGAAGGCCATGGTCCAGGCCAGTAGTGAGTTGGTGGCGAGGGGGAAGGTGACGGGGTCTTCGGCGGCGCGGATGATGCGGACGCCGTCGACGTATTCCTCCAGGGGTGCGCCGTCGGTGTGGCGGGTGACGACGGTGACCTGGTGACCGGCGGCGGCCAGCGCCACCGACAGGGCGTGCACGTGTCGGCCGAGACCGCCGACGAGAACGGGTGGGTACTCCCACGACAGCATCAGCACCCGCTGCGAGCGTGCGGGGTTGATGTCGATCACGTCGGCGTTCGGTGACATACGCGCCCCCTTTGAGTTGTCTCCGCGCACCCCTGGGAAGCCCCCTGGCGGGTGGCGTTCGCGTTGCGGCCGGATCGGGACCAATCCTGGTCGTACCTGGCTAACCAGCGGAGACGTAACCGTTGCGGGGGTGTAAAGCGCTACCGGCGGACGCGCAGCAGCTCCGCGACCGACCACGCCTGGAAGGGACACCCGGTGGCGGTGTGCGGGGCCGTACCGTCGGCGGTCTCGCTCACCGAGCCGAGGCCGTACTCGCTCAGGTGCGCCTCCAGGCCGGTGAACAGGTCGTCGACCGGCAGACCGGCCCGCCGGACGGCGTCGGCGTACGGGCCGATCAGCCACGGCCAGACCGTGCCCTGGTGGTACGCGGTGTCCCGCTCGGCCGGCCCGCCCCGGTGCCGGCCGAGGAAGCCGGGACAGTCGGGGGAGAGGCTGCGCGGGCCGAGCGGGGTGAGCAGCCCGGCGCCGAGGTGCCCCAGCGCCGGAGCATCCGGCTTCATCGGCGCGAACGGCAACGACCAGGCCAGCAGCTGGTTGGGGCGCAGCAGATCGTCGTCGTGGTGGGCCGCACCACCGAGCGGGTACGCCGGCGCGGGCGCGTCGACCACGTCGTGCAGCCAGCCGGCCGGGGTGGGAAACCGGTCCCGGAACGCCTTGACCGCCCGCTCGTGCAGCCGGTGCAGCCCGTCGGCGTCCTGCCCGGCCAGTTCGGCCAGTTCGGCGACGCCGGCCACCCCGTTGATCCACAGGGCGTTGACCTCGACCGGCTTGCCGTGCCGCGGGGTGACCGGCACCCCGTACACCCGGGCGTCCATCCAGGTCAGCGCGGCACCGGGGGCACCGCAGGTGAGCAGCCCGTCGGCCGGGTCGACGGCGATGCCGTACCGGGTACCGGCCACGTGGGCGTCGATCACCGCGCGCAGCGCCGGCAGCAACTGGTCGCCGAGGTCGGTGTCACCGGTGACGGTGACGTGCCGGCTGACCGCGTGCAGGAACCACAACGTGCCGTCGACGGTGTTGTACTCGACCCGTCCGGTGTCGGCGGTGTTGGCCAGCATCCCCTCCGACAGCGTCGCCGCGTACGAGCGCAGCAGCTCACGACCCAGGTCGGCCCGGCCGGTGCGCAGAAAAAGCCCCTCGTACGAGATCATCGTGTCTCGTGACCAGGCGCCGAACCACGGGTAACCGGCCACCACGTCCGGTCCGGTGGCGGTCCGTACGACGAACGCGTCGGCGGCGAGCGCCAGGGTCGCCTCGACCGCGTCGGCCGGCCTGGCCGCCGCGACCACCTGCCGGTTGCGTTGCCGCGCCGCCGCCACCACCTGCGGGCCCGGCGGCGGTTCCTGCTCCAGGTCCGTGGCCCAGGCCAGCACCGACAGCGTGTCGCCGGGGCGGTGCAGGGTGTCGTGGAACTGGCCCGCGTACCACAGGTCCTCCTCCGGGTGCAGGCCCCGCGCCGCCTCCTCGCGGTGGTACACGCCCCGCCACCAGTGGCCCTGCGGCGACCAACCGGGCCCGGAAAGCCGGTATGCCCCCTCGATCAACGCGCCGCCGTCGACCGGGTCCATCCGCAGCGGCGGCCCGTCGCCGCGTCGCTCGCCGTGCGCATCCCGCCAGGTGCAGGCGGCGGCCAGCTCCAGCTCGACCGGGCCACCGCTGACCAGCCGGTGCACCACCGCCACGCAGGACCGGCCGGGCAGCATGGCCAGCTCCCGCTCGATCACCACATCGCCGACCCGCCACCGCCAGCGTGGCAGCCCGTCGGCCAGGTCGAAGCGCTCCAGCAGCTCGAAGCCGCGCGGGTCGACGTCGCCGGAGACCCACTCGTGCGCGCCGAGGCGCACCCGGGCACCGGAGGGCAGCAGCACCGCCGGATCGAGGCTGACCAGTCCCACCTTGCGGGAGGCCGGGGTTTCACCCGGGATCACCAGCAGCCCGTGGTAGCGGCGGGTGCGCAGACCGGCGACGGTGCCCATGGCGTACCCGCCGAGGCCGTCGGGCACCAGCCACTCGCGGCTGGCGGCGCTGGTCAGCTCGCCGCAGACCTGCGAACCGTAGCGAATCTCGATCAACTTTCCTCCACGGCGGCGAGGTGTAACACGACACGACGACAATGGCCGCTGTGGTGAAGTACCCCGGCGGCGTCGAAGATGTTCAGGTGATCACTGACAGTTCGTCCTCCGCGCCGGCCCCCGACGTCGAGCGGATCCGGCTCGCCCAGGCCGATGCCGGGGAGCAGGACTGGCGCGCATGGGGTCCCTATCTGTCCGAGCGGGCGTGGGGGACGGTACGGGAGGACTACAGCGAGCACGGCACGGCCTGGGACTACTTTCCCCACGACCATGCGCGCTCCCGAGCCTACCGGTGGTCCGAGGACGGCATGGCGGGCGTGTGCGACGACCGGCAGACGTTCTGTTTCGCTCTCGCGCTGTGGAACGGACGCGATCCGATCATCAAGGAGCGGATGTTCGGCCTCGGTGGCGACGGCGGCAACCACGGCGAGGACGCCAAGGAGTACTGGTGGTACGAGGACTCCACGCCCACCCACTCCTGGATGCGCTGGCGCTACCACTACCCGCAGGCCGCGTTCCCGTACGACGAGCTGGTCGCGGTCAACGGCCTGCGTGGCCGGGACGACACGGAGTACGAGCTTGTCGACACCGGCATCTTCGACGACGACCGGTACTGGGCGGTGACCGTCGACTACGCCAAGGCCGGCCCGACCGACATGTGCATCGTGGTGACCGTGGCCAACCGCGGCGAGGAAGCCGACCGGCTGCACGTGCTGCCGCACCTGTGGTTCCGCAACACCTGGGCGTGGGGGCTGCCCGGCGGTGACCGGGTGCCCCGGATCGTCGGGGCCGGGCGGCGGTTGGTCGGCGAGCACTGGGTGCTCGGTCAGATCATGCTCGAAGGCGACGGCGACCCGACGCCGCTGCTCTGCGACAACGACACCAACGCCGAGCGGCTGTGGGGGCTGCCGAGTCGTACCCCGTACCCGAAGGACGGCATCAACGACCATGTGGTCGACGGTGCGGAGACGGTCAACCCGCAGTTGGAGGGCACCAAGGGCGCCCTGCACTACGTGCTGGACGTGCCGGCCGGTGAGCAACGGCGGATCCGGCTGCGGCTGACCCGCACGGCCCCGCCGCCCGGCGGCGGCGAGCCGCCGCCGGCCGAGCTGGGCGACGGCTTCGACGCGATGGTGTGGGCCCGTCGCGCCGAGGCGAACCGGTTCTTCGACGCGGTCATCCCGGCCAAGGCCAGCGCCGACGAGGCGTTGATCGCCCGGCAGGCCATCGCCGGGCTGATGTGGGGCAAGCAGTTCTACCACTTCGACGTCAAACGGTGGCTGGACGGCGACCCCGGCTCGAACCCGCCGGCCGGTCGCCGGCACGGGCGTAACAGCCACTGGTGGCACATGACCAGCTTCGACGTGATCTCCATGCCCGACCCGTGGGAGTACCCGTGGTACGCCGCCTGGGACCTGGCCTTCCACTGCGTGAGCATCGCCCGGGTCGACCCCGGCTTCGCCAAGGAGCAGTTGCTGCTCCTGCTGCGTGAGTGGTACCTGCACCCCAACGGGCAGATTCCGGCGTACGAGTGGGCCTTCGGCGACGTCAACCCGCCGGTGCACGCCTGGGCGGCGTTGAAGGTGTTCGAGATCGACGGCAGCCGGGACCACGACTTCCTGGCCCGGATGATGCACAAGCTGCTGATGAACTTCACCTGGTGGGTCAACCGCAAGGACACCGGCGGCAACAATGTCTTCGAGGGCGGGTTCCTCGGGCTGGACAACGTCGGCCCGTTCGACCGCTCGGCGGCGCTGCCGGTGGCCGGGGTGCTGGAGCAGTCCGACGGCACCGGCTGGATGGCGATGTACGCGCTCAACCTGCTGGACATCGCCATCGTGCTGGCCGAGCACGACCGCACCTGGGTGGACACCGCGACGAAGTTCTTCGAACACTTCGCCTACATCGCGGCGGCCGCGTACGACCAGGGGTTGTGGGACGACGAGGACGCGTTCTTCTACGACGTGCTGCGGCTGGCCGACGGCACGCAGGTGCCGTTGAAGGTGCGCTCGGTGGTGGGCCTGCTGCCGCTGGCCGCGGTGACCCGACTGACCGCGCGGACCCTGCACCGGCTGCCCGAACTGGGTGCCCGACTGCGCTGGTTCCTGACCAACCGGCCCGAGTACGCCTCGGTGGTCGGCGCGCGGCGGCTCGGCCCGGACGGGCGGCAGCAGCGGCTGCTGTCCATGTGCGGCCCGGAGCAGGTGGTGCGGCTGCTCGCCCGGATGCTGGACACCGACGAGTTCCTCTCCGAGTACGGGCTGCGTACGCTGTCCCGTGCCCACCTGGACAAGCCGTTCGCGGTGACCCTCGGTGGGCAGGAGTTCTGCGTCGGCTACGAGCCCGCCGAGTCGACAAGCGGTCTGTTCGGTGGCAACTCCAACTGGCGCGGCCCGATCTGGATGCCGACGAACTTCCTGTTGATCAGCGCGTTGCGGGACTACGCCGCGTTCTTCGGCGACGACCTCCAGGTGGAGTATCCGACCCGTTCCGGGGTGAAGAAGACCCTCGACGAGATCGCCGACGACCTGTCGGCCCGGCTGATCGCGCTGTTCACCCGCGACGGCTGGGGCCGCCGACCGATCTACGGTGCGGCGCAGCTCTTTCAGACCCACCCGGACTGGCGTGACCTGATCGCGTTCCCGGAGTACTTCCACGGCGACAACGGCGCCGGCCTGGGTGCCTGGCACCAGACGGGCTGGACCGCCCTGGTCGCCGACCTCATCCTCACCCTGCGCCGCTGACCAGGGCTGCCGTGCCGTGGCCGCGTCGGTGCGGTCCACAGTGTCGCCTGCGGTGGGTATGGTCACCGCCATGAGTGACTTCGTGGTGCGGAGGTGGCAGCTGGACCACTACCCGGGCGATCAGGCGCCACCGCATCAGCACCACCGGTCCACCGAGGGCTTCGTCGTCCTCCGGGGGCGTCTGGAGGTCCTCGTCGGTGCCGAACGACGGATTCTCGAACCGGGCGAGCACGTGGTGATTCCGGCCGGCACCACCCACACCTTCGCCACCGTCGATCCGGAGGGTGCCGACATCATCGCGATCATGTCGCCGGAGGTGGATGAACTGGTCGCGGCCCTGCACACGGCATCCACGGACGAGGAGCGGGCCACCATCTGGGGGCGGTACCACTCGACGGTGGTCGGATCACCCGATCACTGACCTCCCTTCAGTCGCCAATCCGTCGCGACCGAATGACTCTGCGTGGAGCAGGGCTAGCATCAGCGGCGTGTCCGGAGCAGACGAACCAGGCACCGGGCGGGACGGTGACGCCATCGTCACCACCGCCTGGCAGTTGGCCGAGGCGGAGGGCCTGGCCGCGGTGACCACCCGCCGGCTCGCCGAACGCGCCGACGTCGACCTCGGTGCCCTCTATCAACGCTTCGCCGACCGGGACGCCGTGGTCGCCGCCGTCGCGGTGCGCGGCTTCGCCGACCTGGCCGCCGCGCTGACCGGGGCCCGCACCGCGGTCGAGCGCCCGGCGGAGGTCTGGCCGGCGGTGCTGGCGGCCTACCTGGATTTCGCGTACGCCAATCCGGAGGTCTACGACGCGATGTTCGCCCACACGCCGGAGTTGACCCTCGGTGTGGAGCAGGTCCCCGAGACGGTCGCGGCCACCTTCGGCGAACTGCGCACCGCGCTGACGCCGTTGGCCGCCGGCCGCGACGCCGACATCCTCGCCGAGCTGGGCTGGAGCCTGCTGCACGGCATGGTGATGCTCACCCGCGGCGGTCGCCTACGCCCCGACACCCAGGACCACCGCGAACGCCTCCTCAGCACCGACCTCTTCACCCCCCACTGACCCACCCCACCCGGCCGCCCTTCGGCCTCCCGCCCGGCCCTTCGGCCTCGTTGATCAAGAAGTTCGCGTCGGATTTCGCGGGCGAGGACGACGCAAACTTCTTGATCAACGGGTTGGGTTGGGCGGGGTGGGTGGGGTGTGGTTGCGGGGGGTGGGGTGGGGGCGTAGGTTCGCTGGCACGCCGTCGAGTGGGAGAGGAGGTCAGAACAATGTCCGATGTTCTGCGCCCCGTCCGCGGCCCGGCGTCCACGCGGATCTGACCCGGGGCGTCGCTGTCCCCGGAGGATCTGCCATGACCGATCTGGTCATCCGCCCGCTCGTCGCGGGCGAGGAAGAACTGTTCGACTCGATGCCCGACCCGTTGCCGCAACTGCGACAGATCAGCTACGCCGACGGGATCGCCGGTGGCGGCTACCGGCCGGAGCACACCTGGATCGCCCTGCGCGCCGGGCGGGTGGTGGGTCGCGCCGCGTGGCTGCTGCCACCCGGATCCGTCGGCGAACCGTGGCTGGAACGGTTCGACCTGGACCTCAGGCCGTCCGCCGATGCGGCACGGTCGGCCGACCCAGCCGGGTCGGTCGACACCACGCGGCTGGTCGACCCGCCGCTGGTCGACCCAACGCGGCCAACCGGTACGGCGCCGGAGATCGGTGCTGCGTTGCTGCGGGCCGCGCACGACGCGCTGGGCGGCCCGAAGGTGTACCACGCGGCTCTGCCGGCGTACTGGCGTCGGCAACCCGAGGTGCGGTCCGTCGCCGAGGCGGCGATGGCGGCGGCCCGGCTCGCGGGACTGGTCGAGCGGGGAGAGCGGATCAGGTTCAGTTGGGCGGGTGGCCCGCTGCCAGCTCCGTCCGGCCGGTTCTCGTTCCGTTCCGCCGCCGATGCCGCGGAGGTCGAGGCTCTGGTGGCCCGGATCGGTGAACCGGTCGTGCTGACCGGTGTCGAGACCGCCCGGGTGGTCGCCGGGGTGGACCTGGCCCGCGACCCGCTTGGCTGGTTGACCGGTACGCCGCCAGGCAACTGGCGCGTCGCCCTCGACGGTGACGAACCGGTGGGCCTGGCGGGACCGACGGCCGACGCCTGCTTCCCGATGATCGCCTACCTCGGACTACTGGGCGAAACGGTGCAGGGCGGTACGGCATTGGGCGAGCTGTTGGCCGACTCTGTCGCGGCGCTGGCCGGCGGCGGGGCGTACGAGGTGGTCGCCGACGTGGACGCGCACCGGGTGGCGGTGGTGGCGGAGCTGGAGCGGACCGGCTTCCGGCGGATCCGCTCGCGGGTGGTCTTCACCCCGGCCTGAGCCGATGATCGTCTGCATTCCAGTGACTCGACAGCACGGCACGACGGTCACTGGAATGCAGGCGATCAAGGACGGGTCCCCGGTTATCCGGTGGTCCGCCGTGCGCCTGTTCGCCTAGAGTCCGCGAGGTGATGCGTGAGGCAGCCATCGAGCCGGGCCGGGTGCTGGTTTTCGACGCCGACGACACCCTCTGGGAGAACAACGTCGTGTTCGAGCGGGTGATCGACGACTTCCTGGAGTGGTTGGACCATCCCACCCTCGACCGGGCGCAGCTGCGGGCCGTGCTCGACGACATCGAGCGGGCCAACGCCGTCGCCCACGGGTACGGCAGCAAGGTCTTCCTGCAAAGTCTGCGGGAGTGTCTGGAACAGCTGCGTCAGCGTCCGGCGACCGAGGCGGAGCGCCGTGAGATCGACGAGCTGGCGGTGGCGCTGGTGACCCACCAGGTCGAGCTGATGCCGGGCGTGGCCGACGCCCTGGACGAGTTGGCCGGCCGGCACGAGCTGCTGCTGCTGACCAAGGGCGAGCGGGAGGAGCAGCAGCGCAAGCTGGACGCCTGCGGATTGTTGCACCACTTCCGGGCTGCGCACATCGTGCCGGAGAAGAATGTGGACACCTACCGGTGGCTGGCAAAGGAACACGGCTTCGACCCGGCGGGAGCCTGGATGATCGGCAACTCCCCGAAGTCCGACATCGCCCCGGCCCGGGCAGCTGGCATGAACGCCGTGTTCATCCCCAACGAGAACACCTGGGTGCTGGAGCACGACGAGCTGGACCTGGCGGACGCGGGATTGCTGCGCCTCGCCGCCTTCCCGGAGCTGCTCCACCACTTCTGAGCGGCGTCTGGCCGCCCGCCGCAAAGCGTCCGCGCAATCCTCGCTTCGAGGGGCGACCGGACGCGCGGAAAGCTCGGACGCATCGCTATCTGATCGATAGCCCGGGATGTATCGACCCTACCTAGCTTCTACCCGTCGTATTGGCCCTTGATCGGAGGGTGACGGGTGAAGAGAAGACTACGGGGACCGCTGATCGCGGTCCTGGCGGTCACGCTGGTGGGCAGCACCGTCGGCGGGACGCAGCTGCTGACCTATGACCGACCCGACCCGGCAGCGAGTTCCGACGATGGGCCGGGCCTGCTGGAGCGCATCGGCGGCGCTGCGCGGGACCTGGTCGACGGAGGTACCAGGCGCACCAAGCCCGAGGTGGTCAGCGCCGGGCTGACGGTCCACGAGAAGGCGCTACCGGCCAAGGCATGGCCGCCGCAGAAGCGGGTCCGGGAGTTGACCGGCAAGCGGACCGCGAACGCCCGCGTCTACCAGCTCTCCGACGGGCGGACGCAGGCGGAGATCTCCGCGGTGCCGCTGCACTACAAGGACGCCAAGGGCCACTTCCAGCCCATCGACACCAAGGTCCGCCCGACCACCGAGAAGGGCTACGTCCAGGGCAACCGCAGCAACACCTTCACCAGCCTGTTCGGTGACAGCTCGGACGAGCTCGTCCGCTTCGAACGGGACGGGCGCAGCATCGAGCTGGGCCTCGCCGGTGCGGCGAAGGACGTGACGCCGAACGTCAGCGGCTCGACGGTCACCTACCCGGGCATCGCCGACGGCGCCGACGTCGTCTACGACGTCACCGCGACCGCGCTCAAGGAGAAAATCGTTCTGCGCAAGGCTCCGAGCGGACCGACGTCGTACACGTTCACTCTGGAGACCGCCGGCCTGACCGCGCAGCAGCGGGAGGACGGCTCGATCGCGTTCGTGCGTCCGGGCGGCGGCAAGCCGGCCTTCGTGATGCCGGCGCCGTTCATGTACGACGACAAGGACGACAAGTCGTCCCCACACGGCAAGGTGTGGAGCGACAAGGTCACCCAGACGGTGACCCGGTCCGGTGGCACCTCGACGATCACGGTGACCGCCGACGTCGGCTGGCTTGCCGACCCGGCGCGCGTCTACCCGGTGGTCATCGACCCGACGATCAAGATCCAGCCCGTCCCCGCCGACGCGCAGGACGTTCAGATCTACTCGGGCAACGCGACCAAGAACTACAACGACACCTACCAGCTGAAGGTCGGCACCGAGGCGACCCACACCTGGCGATCGCTGCTGAAGTTCAACCTCGGCACCATCCCGGCGAGCACGCCCATCGACGACGCGCAGTTGCAGCTGTACTACTCGCAGACCCACACCCAGTGGGCCTACGACGTGCCGATGGAGGCGCGGCGGGTCACGACGGCATGGTCCGAAGACACCGCCAACTGGGCGAACATGAATGGCAACATCGCGGGCGCCCCAGCCGGCAACGTGGTGACCAAGGACGACGGGGACTCCGGCACGTCGGTGGTCGGCTCGTGGCCGTACTCGAGCAACGCGACGTTGACGCCGAAGGCGGTCAACGGGGACTACCGCTACCACGGCAGCGCCAGTTCGTCGGACACCCACACCTGGGTGCCCACCATCACCGAGTCGGGTGACTACCAGGTCGAGGTGCACTACGTCGGCGCCTCCGACCGGCCCACGAACGCGAAGTACACCGTGCACCACAGCGGCGGCTCGAAGGCCTACACCGTCGACCAGACGACGCCCGACAGCGCCGGCAAGTGGGTCACCCTCGGCACCCACCCGTTCGTGGCCGGCACCACCGGCAAGGTGGTCCTCAACGGCGTCCCGGGCACGTCGGCGAACGCCGACGCGGTGCGCTTCACCAAGGCCGGTGCGGTCAAGGAGAACGCCAAGTCGAGCGTGTGGACGTCGTTCCCCGTCCGCAACCTAGTGCAGGACTGGGTGAACGGAACGCACTCGAACCACGGCTTCATGATCAAGGCCCTGGACGAGGCCACCAAGAACCGGGGCGGCCCGATCTACGAGGCGTCGGAGTACGCGTACGCGAACGACCGGCGGGACTACAACCTGCCGAAGCTGGTGGTCACCTACGGGCGGCCGGGAGTTTCGGTGGAGCCACCGACCACGATCACCTCGACCGGTGCGGTGCTGACCTGGCCGGCGTACGTCGACCCGTCAACGGCGACCGGTGACGACATCGTCGAGTACCAGGTACACCGCAGCGTGCACCAGACCTTCACGCCGTCGGCGGCGACGCTTATCGCCCCCGTCTCGTCGGGCACGCGGACCTATCAGGACACCACCGCGGAGCCGACGGCGGCCGACAACACCGACCCGATGGCACGCAAGTTCTTCTACTACATGGTCGCGGTGAAGACCCGCGACGGGCAGTTGCTCGCCGGCCCGACCCAGCCGGCGATGCTGCCGAAGGCCGGCCAGATCACCCGGATCTACCGGACGGCGGCGACCGACGCGACCGGCTCGAACGGCGTCATCGACACCACGCTCTCCGCAGCGCGGCCGACGGAGAACGTCGACGTCTACGACGGGGACCCCTACGTCAGCCCGGGTAACAACTCGCCGTACTACGGGGACTCCCGGGGTGTGGTGAAGTTCCCGACGCTGACCGGCATCCCGACCGATGCCAGGGTCGTCGGCGCCGAGCTGCGGATGTACAACAACGCGTTGTTCCCCGGCACGGACACCGACGAGTTCGTCGACGTCTACAAGCTCAAGCGCGCCTTCAACGAGACGAAGGCGACGTGGAACACCTACGACGGGGTGAACGCCTGGACCACGCCGGGCGGTGACTACGACGCCGCCTGGAAGGCGAGCTTCAACGGCTTCACCAACGACCCCGAGTGGGAGACCTGGGACGTCACCGCCGCCGTCGACGGCTGGGTGAAGACCCCGGCCAGCAACTACGGCCTGCTGCTGCGCCAGCGCGACGAGGTCAACCAGACCGCCCGGGCGATGCTGCTCTCCTCCGAGGGCGCCGAGCCGATGCTGCGGCCGACGCTGGAGGTCACCTACCTCGAGCAGACCGCCGAGTCGACGTACCACGCCGCCTCGACCCCGCAGGTGCTCACGCCGAACACCACGTACACCCTGCCGGTGACCGTGTCGAACCCGACCCTCGCGGCCTGGAACACCAGCGACTGGGAGTTGTCGTACGACTGGAAGCGCGCCGACGGCGTCACCGACGGTGCCGACGCGAGCTTCGAGCCGCGCACGCCGCTGCCGAAGAACGTGCCGGCCGGCGGCACGGTGGACGTCGCCGCCCAGGTGAAGGCCCCGCCATCGTCGACGGAGGGCAGCAAGCGCACGCCGTACGTCATCGAGTGGGAACTGCGCAACAAGCTCACCGGCAAGAAGCTGTCGGAGACCACGCCGATCGAGGCGCTGCCGCAGAACGTGGCGGTCGAGGAGCCGACCTCCGACCAGCTCGGCCTGGAGAAGTTCTACTCGTACGCGGGCAAGAACACCGGCGCCGGCTCCACCGTGATGAACAACCTGTACGCCGGCAACACCGTCTGGTCGTACAACGCGTTCACCAACCCGTCGCGGGGTCTTTCGACGTTCGTGCGGCTGGCGTACAACTCGCTGGACACCAGCGACACGGTCGCCGGCTACGGCTGGTCGCTGCAGGCGTCGTCGCTGATGCGGCTGGGCACCCCGCTGGACTTCCACCCCAACCCGAACCCGACCAAGGTCACCCTGACCGATGGGGACGGCACCAGCCATTGGTTCACGTGGGACTCGGCGGCGAACGAGTGGAAGAGCCCGAAGGGCGTGCACCTGTACCTGCAGAAGCACAGCCCGGTGCAGTGCAAGCCCAACACGCAGGAGCCGCGGGCCTGGGTGCTCACCAAGCCGGACCGTACGCAGTTCTTCTTCGACTGCGAGGGCTTTCTGTCCAGCGTGGTGGACAACAACGGCAACGAGATGGTGTTCACCTACGAGGAGCGCAAGAGCAACAACAAGCCGACCAAGTTCCTCCGCTACATCACCGACGCGGCCGACCGGCGCACCCTCACCGTCGACTACCACGCCAAGGGCCAGGCGTTCGACTACATCGACGACACGACCTGGACGCGGAAGTCAGGCACCAACCTGACCAACCCGCACATCATCGACAAGGTCTCGCAGATCACCGACATCTCGGGACGGAAGCTCACCTTCACGTACACCGACAAGGGCCTGCTCGGTGAGCTGATCGACGGCGCCGGCTCCACCAACGGCGCGCCGAAGACGTTCAAGTTCGCCTACGACATGACCCAGGGCAACAAGAACGTCAAGCTGGTCAAGGTCACCGACCCGCGGGCCAACGCGACCAACCTGGTCTACAACTACCCGCAGACCGGCGACGACCCGAAGTTCCACTGGACGACCAAGACCTACACCGACCGGCTCAACCACGCGACCCATTTCGCGTACACCGACCCGGACGGGCCGCAGGGCAACAACATCGACACAACGGTCACCGACGCGGAGAACCACGCGACGGCGTACCGGATGGACGGCTACGGCCGTCCGTACCAGACCACCAACGCGAAGAACGAGATCACCAAGCTCGGCTGGGACGACGACCACAACGTCACCCGGCTGGAGGAGGCCAACGGCGCGGTCTCGACCTGGGCGTACGACGCCAAGACCGGCTACCCGACCGAGATCAAGGACGCGGAGGCGGTCAAGAACGGCACCTCGGGCACGGTGCTGACCTACCAGCGCCAGCTCAACGGTTACGTCGCCGACCTCACCGAGAAGACCAGCCCGGAGGGGCGCAAACACACCTTCGGCTACGAGGCCGACGGTGACCTCTCCTGGGTGATCGACCCGATCGGCAACACGACGTCGGACCCGGAGGACTACAAGACCTCCTACACCTACGACGCGTGGGGCCAGATGCTGACGGCGACCGACGCCAACGGCAACACCACCAAGAACGACCTGTTCGACGACAACGGCTACCCACAGAAAATCATCGACGCGACGCTGAAGGAGACAGAGTTCGTCTACGACGTGCGCGGCCAGGTCACGAAGGTGATCGACGCGTACGAGAAGGAGACCACGCAGACGTACGACACGTTCGGCCGTCCGCTGGAGAACCGGGTGCCGAAGGACCAGGCGGCCGGCGACTTCATCGTCACCCCGGCCCCGGAGTACGACCAGAACGACAACGTCGTGAAGTCGTACGCCCCGAACGGCGCGTACACCACCGCGTCGTACGACAAGGCGGACCAGCTGACCTACACGCTGGCGCCGGTCGACCAGACCGGTGACCCGGAGCGGAGGGCGTCCTTCACCTACGACAAGGTCGGCAACCTGCTGACCGCCACCGAGCCGAAGGGCAACCTGACGACGGTGGCTGGCGACTACGTCACCACCAACGCGTACGACCCGATCTACCAGCTCACCAGCGTGACAAACGCCGAGGGGCACCGCATCACCTACGAGTACGACAACGTCGGCAACGTGAGGAAGGTGGTCGACCCGCGCAAGAACGCGTCGGCATCGACCTCCGACTACACGACCCTCTACGACTATGACTGGGCGCATCGGGTCACCAAGGTCACCGACGCCATCGGCAAGTTCACCACCAGCCGGTACGACCGGGACGGCCTCGTCACCGCGACCACCGACCAGCTCGGCAACACGACCGAGGTGACCCTCGACCGGCGGGGCAAGCCGACCGAGGTGAAGGTGCCGCACAAGAACGACAACGGCGACATCACCTACCGGACGACCAAGTACGAGTACGACGAGGTCGGCAACCAGACGCGGGTCATCAGCCCGCGCGGTGTGGCCACCACGGACGACCCGGACGACTTCGCCACCGTCAGCGTCTACGACGAGCTGAACCGGGTGAAGGAGACCCGCACCGCGTACGACAAGGACGACGCCCGATACACGACCGCGGACGTCACCACATACCACTACGACGACGTGGGCCGCTTGGCGAAGGTGAGCATGCCGCCGTCGGCGGGGGAGTCGGTTCGTAACGACACGACGTACTCGTACTTCGACAACGGCTGGACCAAGTCCAGCAGCGACCCGTGGGACATCGTCACGACGTACGACTACAACAAGCTCGGCGCGCAGACGGCGCGGACGGTGACGTCGGCGGGTGGATCGTCGAACCGGACGATGACCTGGTCGTACTTCCCGGACGGCAAGCTGGCGTCCCGCACGGACGACGGCGTGCCGGTCGGCAAGCACGTGGTGCTGGTGGACAACTCCGATTTCAACAACGTCACCACCACCGGCACCTGGACGGCCGCGACCACGGCCGGGAACAAATACGGTCCCAACTACGCCACCAGGCCGGCGGGCACCGGGACGGACACCTTCACCTGGCAGCTCAACGTGCCGCAGGCCGGCACCTACGAGGTGTTCGCCCGCTACCCGCAGGTGTCCGGCGCCGCCACGGACGCTCGATACACCGTCAAGCACGATGGCGGGGACACGGTGAAGACGGTCAACCAGACCGCCAACGCCGGGACGTGGGTGAGCCTCGGCTCGTACAGCCTCCCCGAGGGCAACAGCCACACGGTGTCGCTGTCCGACCAGGCGAGCGGCACGGTGGTGGCGGACGCGGTGAAGGTGGTGCGAGACAACACCGGTGTGACCGACAACGAGAAGGTCGACTACGCCTACCGGTACGACCCGAACGGCAACCTGGAAACCATCACCGACTCATCGCCCAACGCCCGAGTGGACACGTACTCGGTGGCCTACACGGGCCTCAACCAGGTGCAGACGGTGACCGAACGCAAGTCGGGGACGGTCAAGAACACGACGTCCTTCACCTACAACGAGAACAGCGCGCCGCTGACCACGGAGCACGACAAGCAGTACGCCAGCTACGGCTACGACGAGCGCGACCTGGTCTCGACGGTGGTCAACGGCAAGTCCGCCACCGACGCCGGCAAGAAGACGACCACCTTCACCTACACCGACCGGGGTGAGAAGAAGAAGGAGACCAAGGGCAACGACAACACCGTCGACTACACGTACTACCTCGACGGACTGCTGAGGCACCAGGTCGAGAAGAAGTCGAACGGGACGTTGGTGTCCGAGCACACCTTCACCTACGACCTCAACGGCAACCGCACGCGGGACGTCGCGAAGAAGATGAACGCCGACAACAACTCGGCGTACCTGAACACGACAAGCGACTACACCTACGATCCGCGTGACCGCCTTACACAACTGGTCAGGGCCGGTGACGGCGCCGACACGGAGACCTACGTCCACGACGCCAACAACAACGTCATCAACCAGACGATCAAGGGCGCCTCAACCACCTTCAACTACGACCGCAACCGTCTCCTGACGGCGTCGACCGGTGGCTCGCTCGCCTCGTACAACTACGACCCGTTCGGTCGGCTCGACACGGTGACCGCCGCCGGCCAGGTGATCGAGAAGAACCTGTACGACGGGTTCGACCACGTCATCGAGAACCGCAAGAACATCGGCACCGGCACCACGGTCACCCAGTACACCTACGACCCGCTGGATCGGACGGCGACGAAGACGACCGACGCCGGTGGGGCGAAGGAGAAGACGACCACCTTCAACTACCTGGGCCTGTCGTCGGAGGTCCTCGACGAGGAGGTGGCTGGCGAGCTCACCAAGTCTTACCAGTACTCGCCCTGGGGTCAGCGGCTGTCGCAGATCACGCACAAGGACGACGGCACCGAGGAGGAGGCGTACTACGGGTACAACCCGCACACCGACGTCGAACAGCTGACCGACGGGACCGGCAACACGAAGGCCACGTACGGCTACACCGCGTATGGCAAGAACAACGAGGCCGAGTTCACAGGCATCGACAAGCCGGACGCTGCGGACCCCACCAAGGAGCCGTACAACGCCTACCGGTTCAACGCCAAGCGCTGGGACCAGGGCTCCGAGTCGTACGACATGGGCTTCCGTGACTACAGCCCCGGCCTTAACCGGTTCTTGTCGCGGGACAGCTACAACGGCGCCCTCGCCGACATGAATCTCGGCCTCAACCCCTTCACCGGCAACCGCTACGCCTTCGGCGGGGGCAACCCCATCAGCGCCATCGAAATCGATGGTCACGTCCACACGGTTGGGGAAGGCGGCTCAAGCCCGTCGCCCATGCCTTCGCCCACTCCAACACCTACCTCAGGCGGCTCCAGCGGCGGTGGGTCTCCTAGGCCGGGGGCGACCCCGTCGCCTTCTCCGCAAGGAACGCCTATCCCTATTTCCTGTATCCCCGAGGACTTGTGCAAGGACCCGATGGTCGAGGCGGCCATTGGATTTGTGCCCTTCGCGGACGCGCCAGCCTGTGTGCAGGGTGACAAGGTCGCCTGCGGGTTCACGGCGGTGGATGCTGTCCCGGGCGGCAAGATCGCCAACGCGATCGGCGCAGCGGCGTCTGCTTTCGTCACGGCTGTGCGGCTGGGCAGGCACGCCGATGACGTAGCCGCTGGACGTGGCTTCTGGAACTTGCCATTCAGTGATCGAGGGTATGCCTTGGAGCGCAAGATCATGGATGAGCTGGGGCTTCCGGGGGGATTGGCCAGTAATAATCCGACTATTGACTCCTTCGACTTCAGCACTGGAGCCGCTGTAAGTATCAAAACTCGTGATCTTGCAACGGGCTATCGAACCACTAGCAGCCTTCAGACCGAGATACGGAGCGATATTCGCGCACTCGAGAAGTATGAAGGTAGCGTATGGGGTAATGTTAGGATCAGTAGGTCGCAGATCAAGAGCAAGCAACTGATTGTGGGCATTCCGTCGGGCAGAGTTACGGCAGCGCAGTACGCTGCTATGGTTGACGGGTACCGGTACGGTATGGCCAGGGGGATCGACGTGAGGTACGTGATCGTAAAATGATTGGCACAGTCGACGTTTATCACCGTAACGACGGCGACCTCTATATTGTGAGCTACTCGCGCTCCTTGAACGGCCCGTTCGTTCTGAACGGCTGGTGTCGGACTTTGCCTGCTGATTCTCCTGACGAATCCTTGGGCGAGGCAGTGCTTGAAGGTCTTGCGGTCGGCGGAAGGCAGGTCTTGGAGGAGTCTAGCGACGAGTTGAAGAAACACCTCAAACCGCTATTGCGGCTTGCCGGCGTCAAGTCGTTCACTGCCTTTGCCGCAGGCGCTCTCTCAGTTGGCATCGAGACTGACGTGACCGGCTCTATCACCTTCAGTCCGACGGAAAATCGTGGGCGGCGCGGTGGTTTCATGTTCCGGTCGGAAGGTTCGATTAAGTCACCAGCCAAGGTGGAAAGCGCGGAGGTGGGGCGGCTTGTTCGTGAAGTTATGAAGTCGTCCTCTACTTTGTAGAGCTAGGAACGCTCTGTTTCACTAGTGCATCGTGGGAGGGAGGTAACGGGCATCCAGCCGCTGTTTAGCGCTGGGTGCCCCCCAGGTAAGGACCCGGTTGTTTGCGGCAAGGACAACTCGAGCGGCAACATCAAGACGCAGTCGGGCAATTCCTCGGCCTACGTCTGGAACAACACCACGTACACATACGAGCCGCGTGACCGGGTGGTGTCGATGAACAAGGCGCGTGACACGCCGGGCGACGAGACGTAGGTCCACGATGCCAACAACAACGCCATCGAGTAGACGATCAAGGGCACCCGCACGCTCTTCAACTACAACCGTAACCGTCTGCTGGCCGCGTCGGTGGGCCGACGGCGTCGTACAACTACGACCCGCTCGGCCGGTTAAACACGGTGACTGCCGGCGGCAAGGTGATCGAGAAGAACCTGTACGACGTCCCGGTAGTGGGTCTATCCACCGGTGATGAGCAGACGCGATGTTGCCCGCAGTGCGGGCAACGGGCGGTCCGGGTGAATCAGTTGGCCACGACCCATCCGGCAGCGGGACCTGCCGTACGGCGAGGTGACATGCTAGTTAGATGTATAAAGATCATTAGTCCGACCACATGGGAACCTGTCGAAAGCCATCCATCGATCAAGGTGGGGCAAGAGTACCGGGTTCTGTCGATCGAGGTTCCTGATGGCCGACGTGTCAGTTTCCGAGTCATTGGGGATGATTGGCGAACGCCCGCGCTTTGGGACTCGCGGATGTTCGAGGTGGCCGATGGCGACATGGCAGATGGATGGGTGGCATTCGGTGCCTCAGGTTCTCTCTCCTTTGGGCCGCCCAGGCTCTTGGCGCCGGGATTCTGGGAAAGGTATTTTGATCGTGATGCAGAGGCGGTGTTAATTTATACGGACGAAGTGAGTAGATACCGGAGTTCCGGCCGGCACGAGAGCGACCCGTTCAACTAGAGGTTGGATTCTGGGCGGTAGGGCTTAACGTGGCCCTACCGCTCTCATGTTCCCGGCTGACTCGCCTCAAATGGCCAATTGCGGTTGCAACTGGCGTACCGATCCCCGGACAGGTCAGCCAGTCCCGACCGGTGGAATGCCGTGATCTGGGCCAAGGTGAGCGAGAGGATGATTGTGAGTCTGACGGCGCTGCGGCGAATGATGCCACCCCCAATTGGGCCTGACGTGGCTGTGGACTGGGGACGGATGAGTAGGGCCTGGGGAAAGCAGTTTCCGGCCGACTACCGCCAGTTCATGGACGTGTACGGTCCGGGGACGATAGCTGAGTTCTTGGTGGTCAAGGAGCCCGAGCCCAGGGAGGTGCTTTCCGGCGCTGCAGTGGGCGGAATGGTTTGCGAGACCGCCAATGCCGAGGCGGCGTGGACGGAGTTTCGTAAGGAATCCACGCTTGCCGAGGTCAAGCCGATGCTGATCGCGTGGGCGGTGAGCGCCAGCGCGGACATTCTGTGTTGGGATTCGTCCGGTGACGATCCGGATGGATGGCCGGTTCTGGTGTGGAACCGGGATGACACGGCATGGCGCCGTTATGACTGCGGCATGGTGGAGTTCTTGCGGCGGGTATTGGAAGCGGAATTTGAGGAATGCCCGCTGAGTGGCACCAACGTCTGGGGTATTGCCACGGCGAAATACCTGACGTTCGGTGAGGAGACGCGGCTGCGGAAGGCCGGGTTTGATCCATGGACCGGCGAGCCAGATCCGTACGCCGGAATGTTTCCGATGTAACGGTGCAGGCGAGCTCTCAGTGAGGCAGTGAGGGCTGAATCGGCAACGTGCGGGGCTCCGGCCGGGTCGGCGGACTGGTGGGGTTGGGAACCAGTACGCCGGCCCGGAGCCTGCGCTGCCAGGACGGCGACCCTGAACGATGTCCTCGAATTCGATGCGGATGAAATGGGGTGACTGGTCAGGTGGTCGCTGCGGTGGTGGGTAGCTAACCTCGACGATTCACGCGTAACGCGGACGTGCTCCATCCAGGCCGCTGCGATCGAGTAACGTCGATTGCTTGGGTGGCGGGGCATGGTTGTGAGCCGATTGTCGCGGCGGCGGGCGTGGTCTCCTGGGTTCCTCCGGTCGTAGGGTCGGCGGCTGCGCGGGTCAGCCGGGTGCGGAGATCGCCGCGATCCGGGTGAACGCGGCGGTGACCTGCTCGGCCCGGGGCCAGGTCGAGGGGATGCGTACGAGCGCGATCTGGTGTCGACGGTGGTCAACGGCAAGTCCGCCACCGACGCCGGCAAGAAGACGACCACCTTCACCTACACCGACCGGGGTGAGAAGAAGAAGGAGACCAAGGGCAACGGCAACACCGTCGAGTACTCCTACTACCTCGACGGCCTGCTACGAACCCAGTTCGAGAAGAAGTCGAACGGGACGCTGGTGTCGGAGCACACCTTCACCTACGACCTGAACGGCAACCGCACGCGGGACGTCGCGAAGAAGATGAACGCCGACAACAACTCGGCGTACCTGAACACGACAAGCGACTACACCTACGACCCGCGTGACCGCCTCGCGCAACTGGCCAGGACCGGTGACGGCGCCGACACGGAAACCTACATCCACGACGCCAACAACAACGTCATCACCCAGACGATCAAGGGCGCGACGACCACCTTCAACTACGACCGCAACCGGTTGCTGACCGTTACCACAGGTGGGTCGACCTCGTCGTACGACTACGACCCGTTCGGCCGCCTAGACACGGTGACCGCCGCGGGTCAGGTGATCGAGAAGAACCTGTACGACGGATTTGACCACATCACCGAAAACCGCAAGAAGGTCGGTACCAGTACCACCGTCACGAGGTACACCTACGATCCACTGGACCGCACCGCGACGAAGACAACCGACGCCGGCGGTGCGAAGGAGAAGACCACCACCTTCAACTACCTGGGCCTGTCATCCGAGGTACTCGACGAGGAGGTGGCCGGAGAACTCACCAAGTCCTACCAGTACTCGCCGTGGGGTCAGCGGCTGTCGCAGATCACCCACAAGGACGACGGGACCGAGGAGGAGGCGTACTACGGGTACAACCCGCACACCGACGTCGAGCAGCTGACCGACGAGACAGGCAACACGAAGGCCACATACGGCTACACCGCCTACGGCAGCAACAACGACGCCGAGTTCACCGGCATCGACAAACCCGACGCCGCAGACCCGACCAAGGAGCCGTACAACGCCTACCGGTACAACGCCAAACGGTGGGACCAAGCCTCCGAGTCCTACGACATGGGCTTCCGCGACTACAGCCCCGGCCTGAACAGGTTCCTCTCCCGCGACAGCTACAACGGTGCCCTCGCGGATCTCGGCCTCGGCCCGTCTCGAAGAAGCCGGATTCCTCTTTTCGCTCGTTGCCCCAGGTGAAGACTGGCCAGGCTTGGAGGGAGTGACGCGATTGGGTGCTGAAATGAAGCAGGCAGGGTTGCTCGACCCCGTGGAATAGCGTCCTCCGTAACGTCTGGGCCGGCGTCGCTCAAGGAGATAGCCGTCACACCCTGTTAACGTGTGGCCGGCCTTCGCCTATTCGCTTCAAACGGAGTCCTTTGCTTGCCGGGTGGTGGATGTGGATCGCGTATGTACGATCTTCGCCTGTAAACTCGTGGTCCTTGCCGGCGACACAATCATTCCCAACGTCCCGGGTGCGTGTACTGCTGAGGCGAGGGAAGAAGATGAACTGGACGGATCGGATCGTTGACGTAACCGGATGGCGTCAGGAGCCCGTCGGTGGCGGCTGGGGCGATGTCGAGTCCGAGCTCGGGGTCGCACTGCCGGCCGATTACCAGGACCTCTGCCGCCGTTTCGGGTCGGGATCATTCTCGGCGTACCTGCATGTGCCGCCGCCGACCGCTGACGACGGCGCAACATCACTACGCGCGACGTGGAGGCGGTATCGACAGGACAACCGTGCGGGCGACATGATCCAGCAGTTCCTCGCACCTTACCGACTGTACGAGCCGGACCAGGGCCCGGGGCTGATTCGCTGGGCCTCGGACCAGACCGGGGCGAGTACTTCTGGCTGGCCGACCGCTCCGTCGAATCCACCGGTGGCCGGTGGTGGCCCGGAAGGACCCGCTGGCGTCGTGGCACGGGTTGGACATCTCGACCGCTGAGTTCGTCTATCGACTGATTGCGGATCCGGAGTTCAAGCCCTTCACGGTCGCTGATCCGCCGCGGCAGGCGTTCTTCCTGCCGACCGGACAGACGATCTCAAGCGCTGAGGAGTGGGAGGCTTTCACGAACCCGAACCGGAACAGCTGAACGTCAGCCGCACCCCTTGACGCAGAGGAGGGCGCGGAACATGTGTTGCCCGAAGGTTGGAGGAGGGGCTCGTGATCGCTGGGTGTGAGGAATTTCCGCTGATCGACGGTGCGCCGATGCTTCAGGACCCCCTGTTCTGGCCGACCTACTTGTCGGCCACGATGGCGCCCCACCGGGATTCGCTGGTCACCGAGGCTTTCGCGGTTGACGTAGCGGCCTGCTTTGAATACTTCGATCGGCTGACCGACCCTGACGAGTGGCCGGTGTTTCGGATCAGCCTGCGTGATGGATACGAGATCGATCTGGTCTACTGGAACGAGCCGGAAGACAACAGTACGGAGTTTGTTTTGCGTCGACCCGTTCAGAGTTCCAAGCTGGATCTGGCAAGTGTGGGAGGGCACGAGTTCCGACCGGGGATGAGTTGGCCAGAGCTCGTAGCCGCCGCCAACCTCTCCGGCGAACCGCATGGGATCGTCGAGCCGCATGCCCGGCTGTTGCTGCTGCTACCCGCCTTCGGGGACGCGGACCTGCCGGCCGACGCGAACGGGATGGTGACCGCCGCGTTGACCAGTTGCGGCGCGGGAGCGGGAGCAGGTGAACTGGCCGGGTATATGCTGCGGCAGCCGGAGAGGTGGCCTCGCTGGTGGTCCGACGCCAACGGTGCCCTGGTGTGCGATGGGCGACACAGTCGGCGCAACCCGGCGGGACCAGCTGCGCATTCACCCGCCGACCTGCTGGAGATCTCCACGGCGCTAGCCGCAAGATGATCTATTTGAGGGCGGACCTGACCGGCAAGGGTTTGCTGGCTAAGCGTTTTCAGCAGCCGGACCGTTACGCTGACGCGCCGCCGTTACCGATAGACATTCATCACGATTGTCGTCGATCGATGCACCTTGTTGTCGCCTGCGGCCGGCACTTAGCCTGAGCGCGCTCGAAGGCTCAACGGGGGAGCGAAAGATGCAGGTGGATCTCAGGGTACTCGGCCGGATGCAACTGATCGTGGAGGGCGTCACCGTCACGCCGGGATCCGTGAAGCGGCAGGCGGTCCTCGCCGCCCTGGCCCTGGCGGCGAACCGGCCGGTTTCGCTGAACCGTCTCTCCGAAGTGGCCTGGGGCGACGAGCCGCCGCCTTCCGCGGTGGCCAACCTGCGGTCGCACGCGATGAGGCTCCGTAAGGTGCTCGGTGATCGGCTGGTCGCCCGTCCCAACGCGTACGAGCTGTGCCTGGCTGATGAGGAACTGGACGTCGACCGGTTCCACCGGCTGGCCCGTGAGGGCCGGGCGGACCTGGCGGCCGGGCATCACGGCTCGGCGGTCGCCTCGCTGACCGGTGCGCTTGATCTCTGGCGGGGCCGCGCCGGTGACGGACTTCCGTCGGGTCCGGCGTTGGACGGCCACTGGGCCAGCCTGGAGGAGCAGCGCCTCCAGGTGTTCGAGGAATGGGCGCAGGCGCGCCTGGCCGTCGGCGAGCACGGCGACCTCCTCGGCGATCTGCGGCGCCACCTCGCCGCGCACCCGCTGCGCGAGCGCGCCTGGGGGCAGTTGATGCTCGCCCTCTACCGGTGTGGGGACGTGCCGGCGGCGCTCACCGCGTACCAGGCGGCACGCGCGGCGCTCGACGAACACCTCGGCATCGAGCCGGGGGAGGACCTGATAGCGCTGCACCGGTCGATGCTCGATCGGTCGCCCGATCTGGCGCACGGCGACAGCGCCCAGAGCCGGCCGGACGAGAGGTCCCGGCCCGTGACCCCGGCTGCCCTCGTACCCCGGGAACTGCCGGCGGACCTCACGACGTTCGTCGGGCGTACGCGGGAAGTGGCGGACGTGGTGGCGGCCGCGTGCGGCGGCAGGCCGGCCGCCGTGGTCGTCAGCGGGCCGGCCGGCAGCGGAAGGACGGCGGTCGGGGTCCGGGCGGCGCACGCGGTCGCCGCGGAGTTCCCGGAGGGGCAGGTCTTCGTCGACCTCGGTTCCCGGCCGTCGGTGACCTCCGGTGAGGTGCTGGGCCGGGTGCTGCGCGCCCTGGGTGTGCCGGCGGACGAGGTGCCGGAGGATGTGGACGAGCGGGCCGGCTGGTACCGGACGCGGGTCGCAGGCCGGCGGATCCTGCTGGTGCTCGACGGGGTGATCCGGGCGGAACAGGTGCGACCGCTCGTCCCCGCCGGGCCCGGTCCAGCGCTGATCGTCGTGGGGCTGCGGAAACTGTACGGCCTGGACGACGTCCCGTCGGTCGGGTTGCGGCGGCTCACCGACTCCGAGGCGCTGGCGCTGCTGGCGGCTCATGTCGGCGCCGACCGGCTCGAGGCGGCACCCGCCGCCACGGCGAAGCTGATCCGGCTCTGTGCCGGTTCGGTGCTGGCCCTGCGGATCGCCGCCGCACGGTTGGCGAGCCGTCCGGACCTGTCGGTCGGCGTCCTGGCGGAGCGGGCGGACGACGGGCGCGCTCGGCTGGACGTCCTGGCGTTCGGTGACCTGTCCGTGCGGGCGAGCCTCGCGACCCGGGTCGCCGCGGTCCGCGCCACGGACGAGGTGACCGGCCGGATCCTCGCCCTGCTCGGGGAGTCACCTGACGCGTCGGTCGCTCCCGAACAGACCGCGGCGCGGCTCGGCGTCCCTGCCGAGCGCGTCTGGCGGGCCCTGGAGGGCCTGGTCGACGCGCACCTGGTCTACCGGGACGAGCCCCTCGGCTACCGGCTGCCCGCGCTGGTAAGCGACTATGTGGCCGAGCTGGCAGCCCGGCCGGCGAGGACGGGAGCGCGGGCGAGGCCGGTCGCGGCATGAACCTCAGGTGGCGGCGCCCCGGACGATGGCGACCGCCACCCGGCACAACTCGTCCATGTCGGGCTCGAAACCGGCCGCGATGTCGGGGTGCAGGCCGGCGCGGGTCTCGTCGAGCAGCCGCTGGCAGACCTGCTCCACCGGCTCACCGGCGTAGCTGTCGCGCACCCGGTCGGCGGCCACCTGCAGGGCAGAGGTCAGCTGCTCCTCCAGCGGCCCGCGCAGCTTCTCCTGCACCGGGTCGTGGGGGTCCAGCGTGACGTGCGGCTCCGACATTGGTGCTCCCTTCGTCGGCGGCTGCGGTACCCCACCGCTGCCGTCGGTCAAACCCCGTCCGGTACGGCGGCGACGCGTACCTGGTAGGAGAATTCCTCGGCTGGCTGTTCCAGGTAGGACAGCCGGCGGATCTGCTTGTCGTCGTCGTAGAGTGCGACGTCGACAAGCACGCCGAGGTGGGCCAGCCCGATGCTGGAGATCCGCTTCTTGTCCTGCAGCACCGCACACACCCCACCCAGCAGCGTGCTGGCGTCGGAGGTGCGGTGCCCGGGCGGGCAGCGCAGGGTCAGGTCGATCTCGATCGGGCCGGACAGTGGCGTCCAGCCGGTCTCCTGCGCGGCCGCGCAGGCGGCCTGCAACAGGGCGCGTACCCTCGTCGCCTGCCGATGCCCGGCGGCGAAGATGGACAGCGCTTCGGTCTTGACCGGTGGCAGGCCGCTCACCTCGAACGTCAGGGTGAGAGCGCGGGTGTCCTGCACCACGGCGGCACCTCCTCGTTGGGGACGATCCTGCCCAACCGGTAACCGGTGAGGGGCTGTTCCCGCGAGAACCAACCGATCGGGCGGGTCGGGGTCGGCCGGTGGCGTATCGACGGCGACGGCGTACGCGCTGGCGGCGGAGCTTGTTAAACGCTAGTCCACCTGACGGTTGCCCGGTAGCACCGGCCGGTCAGTCCCGCGGCGGGAACGCGCAGAACTCGTTGCCCTCCGGGTCGGCCAGCACCCACCAGGACACCGAGTCGTCCGGCTCCCGCAGCAGGGTGGCCCCGGCCCTGATCAGCGCGGACGGCTCCGGGTCGGTCAGGTCGACGTCCCAGTGCATCCGGTTCTTGACGCTCTTGCGCTCCGGGACGGGGTCGAAGACCCAATGGTCCCAGGGAAAGCCGGCCGCGCCGGTGACCGAGGCGTGCCCCTCCTCGCTGACCTGGACCTCGCCGCCGACGACGCCGGCCCACCAGGTGGCCTGGGCGGTAGGGTCGGCGGAGTCCACCACCAGCTCGAACGGGCCCGGCCGGGAGTCGTCACCCGGGGCGAACGCGCAGAACTGGTTGCCGTCGGGGTCGGCCAGCACCCACCAGCTGATCTCCGAATCCGGCTCGCGGACCAGCCGCGCGCCGGCGTCCAGCAGCGCCGCCGGGCCCGCCTCGGCCAACCGCAGGTCCAGGTGTACGCGAGTCTTGACGGTACGCCGTTCGGGAACCTGGTTGACCCAGATCGACTCGGCGCTGACACCGGTGGGCGAGTCGATCCGGGTGTCGCCGTCACCGACGTCGACAAGTTGCGCGTCGAGAATCCGCGCCCAGAAGGTGCCCAGCGCGTGCGCATCCGCGGCGTCGAGACAAAGGTCCTTGAAGCGTGCGATCATCCGCCGATCATGCCGGCCGGCACCGACATCCGCCTCCGAAAGGCCGCCGCCTCAGTCGTGATCAGCAACATGCCAGGTGTGCCGGTGCGGGCTGGTGGCAGGGGCGCTGCTGACGCGTGACGTGGGCCACACACTTTGGTGTTTAGCGCGTGTCTGTCCGGGCAGGTTTCGCGGCTTCACGGGTCGGGCAGTGTTCCAGCCACGAAACGCAGGGGTGGGAAGCAGCAGGTCACACGCCCTGGCCGTCTCGCCGTGCGCCGGGGCACGGAGACCTCCCCGGCTGTTGGCCGAGAACGAGGGGAGGGTCATGAGCGAGCGGAGTGATCCGGTCGGCGTTCGGCGCCGGCCCCGCGTACGGATGGCGGCGACGGCCGCGGCACTGACGTTTGTGGCACCGATGGCGGCGTGCGCATCCGGCGACGACGGCGGGGTGCCCACGATCAACCTGTACTACCCGCCGGAGCAGAACCTGCAACAGGTGGTCGACCGGTGCAACACCGAGGCCGGCGGGCGGTACCGCATCGTCAACCGGGTGCTGCCACGGGAGGCAGACGAGCAGCGGGTGCAGATGGTGCGCCGGCTCGCGGCCGAGGACGACGGCATGGACGTGCTCGGTCTCGACGTGACCTGGACCCAGGAGTTCGCCAGCGCCGACTGGATCCGGGAGTGGACCGGGCAGGACCGCGCCGAGGTGGAGGAGGGCACCCTCGAAGGCCCGCTGGAGACCGCCCGGTACGAGGACAAGCTCTACGCCGCGCCGAAGAACACGAACGTCCAGTTGCTGTGGTATCGCAAGGACCTGGTGCCCGAGCCGCCGACCACCTGGGACGAAATGATCTCGACGGCGCAGCGGCTGCGGGACCAGGGCCAGCCGCATCAGGTGCTCACCATGGGCGCCCAGTACGAGGGACTCGTGGTGCTCTACAACACCCTGGTGGCCAGCGCGGGCGGCAACATCCTCAACGACGACGGCACCGAGGCCGTGGTGGACGACGGTGCCGTGCGGGCCCTGGAGGTGCTGCGCAACTTCGCCACCTCCGGGGTGACCTCGCCGTCGTTCAGCAACGCCACCGAGGATCCGGTGCGGCTGGAGTTCCAGAGCGGCAACGGCGCGTTCCAGGTGAACTGGCCGTTCGTCTATCCGGCGATGCAGGAAGCCAACCCGGAGTTGGCGGAGCAGGTCGCCTGGGCCCGGGTGCCCGGGGTCGAGGAGGGCACGCCGGGCCGGGTCACCATCGGCGGCATCAACCTGGCCGTCAGCCGGTACTCGGAGCACCCGGAGGAGTCCTTCGAGGCGGCCCGATGCTTGCGCAACGCGGAGAACCAGAAGTTCTCCGCGATCAACGACGGGGTGCCGCCGACCATCGAGAGCGTGTACGAGGACCCGGAGATGGACGAGGCGTACCCGATGAAGGAGACCATCCTCGAACAGTTGCGGGACTCGGCGGTGCGACCGCTGACCCCCGCGTACCAGAGCATCTCCACCGTGACCTCGGCGATCCTGTCGCCGCCGGCGGCGATCGACCCGCAGGCGACCGCCGATGAGCTGCGCGAGGCCGTCGCCGCCGCCCTGGAGTCGAGGGGAGTCCTGCCGTGAGCGAGCACCGCGAGCGAACCATCGTGCTCAGTGTGCCGGTGCCTCAGGCCGGGCCGGAGCGAAGCGGAGGGACGGCATGAGCGTGAATTCCACCCCGGCCGGCGCGGACGTGGTCGCCGACGGCACCGACAGCCGTAGCGGCCGGCACGTCGAGGTGCCCGCGCAGCGGGACAACCGGCGTGGCAAGGCGCCGCTGAGTGAGAACAAGCGGGCCGAGCGTCGGCTGGGCTGGCTGCTGTGCGCCCCGGCGGCGCTGGTCATGCTGGCGGTGACCGCCTATCCGATCCTGTACTCGGTGTGGCTGTCGTTGCAGCGTTACGACCTGCGGTTCCCCGCCGAGCGGGAGTTCGTCGGGTTGCAGAACTACGCCACCGTGCTGACCAACGAGTTCTGGTGGACGGCGTTCGGGGTGACCATGCTGATCACGGTGGTCACCGTGGCCGTGGAACTGGTGCTCGGCATGGGCCTCGCGTTGATCATGCATCGTACGTTGGTCGGGCGGGGGATCGTCCGGACCTCCGCGCTGATCCCGTACGGCATCGTCACGGTCGTGGCCGCCTTCTCCTGGCGGTACGCGTGGACGCCGGGCACCGGGTACCTGGCCAACCTGTTCTCCGACGGCGCGCCGCTGACCGAGCGGGCCAGCTCGCTGGCGATCATCATGCTGGCGGAGATCTGGAAGACCACGCCGTTCATGGCGCTGCTGCTGATGGCGGGCCTGGCGCTGGTGCCGGAGGACCTGCTCAAGGCCGCCTCCACCGACGGCGCGACCGCCTGGCAGCGGTTCACCAAGGTGATGCTGCCGGTGATGAAGCCGGCGATCCTGGTGGCGTTGCTGTTCCGCACCCTGGACGCGTTCCGGGTCTTCGACAACATCTACGTGCTCACGTCGGGGGCCAACGAGACCTCGTCGGTGTCGATGATCGCGTACAACAACCTGATCCGGGGCCTGAACCTCGGCATCGGCTCGACGATGTCGGTGCTGATCTTCATCACCGTGGCGATCATCGCGTTCGTCTTCGTGAAGCTGTTCGGTACCGCTGCTCCGGGCAGCGACGACGGGGAGAGGCGCTGACATGGCTGACACCACCACCCGGGCCAAGGTGCGCTGGGGCCTGCTGGACGTCGCCGTGGTCGTGTTCGCGCTGACCCCGGTGCTGTGGATCATGTCGCTGTCGTTCAAGACGCCGGCGACGCTCACCGACGGGAAGTTCATCCCCCGGGAGTGGACGCTTGAGAACTATCGGACGATCTTCGCGACCGACCAGTTCGTCCGAGCGTTGATCAACTCCATCGGCATCGCGTTGATCGCCACCACGATCGCCGTCGTGCTCGGCGCGATGGCCGCGTACGCGATCTCGCGGCTGGACTTCCCCGGCAAGCGGGTGCTGATCGGCGTCTCCCTGCTGATCGCGATGTTCCCGCAGGTGTCCCTGGTCTCGCCGCTGTTCGAGATCGAACGGCAACTGGGCATCTTCGACACCTGGCCGGGCCTGATCCTGCCGTACATCACCTTCGCGCTGCCGTTGGCGATCTACACGCTTTCGGCGTTCTTCAAGCAGATCCCGTGGGACCTGGAGAAGGCCGCGAAGATGGACGGCGCCACCCAGGGGCAGGCGTTCCGGCGGGTGATCGCGCCGCTGGCCGCGCCCGGACTGTTCACCACGGCCATCCTGGTCTTCATCTTCTGCTGGAACGACTTCCTGTTCGCCATCTCGCTGACCTCCACCGAGCGCTCGCGCACGGTGCCGGTGGCGCTGTCGTTCTTCACCGGCGCCTCGCAGTTCGAGGACCCGACCGGCGCGATCTGCGCCGCCGCCGTGGTGATCACGGTACCGATCATCCTGTTCGTTCTCTTCTTCCAGCGCCGCATCGTCTCCGGCCTGACCTCCGGCGCCGTCAAGGGATAGGTGACTACTCGTGGCTGACATCGTGCTCGACAAGGTGAGCAAGAAGTTCCCGGACGGCACCACGGCGGTGCGGGACGTCGACCTGGAGATCGCCGACGGCGAGTTCGTGATCCTGGTCGGCCCCTCCGGCTGCGGCAAGTCCACCACCCTCAACATGATCGCCGGGCTGGAGGACATCAGCTCCGGCGAGCTGCGCATCGGGGGGCAGCGGGTCAACGACAAGGCCCCCCGCGATCGGGACATCGCCATGGTGTTCCAGTCGTACGCGCTCTACCCGAACATGACGGTGCGGGAGAACATGGCGTTCCCGCTGCGGCTGGCCAAGCTCGACAAGGAAACGATCAACCAGAAGGTCGACGAGGCGGCGAAGGTCCTGGAGCTGACGCCGCTGCTGGACCGTAAGCCGGCCAACCTCTCCGGCGGGCAGCGGCAGCGGGTGGCGATGGGCCGGGCGATCGTCCGGCAGCCCAAGGCGTTCCTGATGGACGAGCCGCTGTCCAACCTGGACGCCAAGCTGCGGGTGCAGATGCGTACCGTCGTCTCCCGGTTGCAGAAGCAGCTCGGCACCACCACCGTCTACGTCACCCACGACCAGACCGAGGCGATGACCCTGGGCGACCGCGTGGTGATCATGCGGGGTGGTGCGGTGCAGCAGGTCGGTCCGCCGCAGGAGCTGTACGACCACCCGAACAACCTCTTCGTGGCCGGGTTCATCGGCTCACCGTCGATGAACTTCCTGACCGCCAAGGTCGAGGACGGCACGCTGCGTACCGCCCTGGGTGACGTGCCGATCGGCGACCGGATCCGCCGCGAGTTGGAGGGCGCCGACGCCTCTCGGGAGCTGATTCTCGGCATCCGTCCGGAACACTTCGAGGACGCCGAGCTGATCGACGAGGAGACCCGCCGTCGGGGCATGGAGTTCACCGCCCCGGTGGACATCGTCGAGTCGATGGGCTCGGACAAGTACGTCTACCTGAGCGTCGAGGGGGAGCGGGCCACCTCCGCCGAGTTGGAGGAGTTGGCCGCCGACGCGGGCGCGGCTGACTTCAGCGGTGCCGGGTCGAACCTGGTCACCCGGCTGTCGGCGGAGTCGACCGTCACCGAGGGGGAGGACCGGCGGGTCTGGTTCAACCTGGAGAAGATCCACCTGTTCGACCCGTCCGACGGCCGTAACCTCACCCTGCACGAGGGCCGCGCCGCCGGCACCCTCGCCGACTGACCTGCCGCGATGACCACTGGGTACATCTGTTGTCGTCCCGGCGACAACAGATGTACCCAGGTGCCCGGGTCAGTGGGAGTGCCGAGGCACCGCACTGCCGCTGCCACCGACGAGGAAGTCCAGGTCCGCGCCCTTGTCGGCCTGCTGGACGTGCTCGCTGTACAGCCGCACCCATCCTCGGTCGGCCACCGGTCGCGGCGGCTGCCAGGCGGAGCGGCGTCGGGCGAGTTCGACCTCGTCGACAAGTAGGTCCAGGCGGCGCGTCGGGACGTCGAGGCGGATCGGATCGCCGGTGCGTACCAGCGCGAGGGGGCCGCCCACCGACGCCTCCGGCGCCGCATGCAGGACACAGGTGCCGTACCCGGTGCCGCTCATCCGGGCGTCGGAGATCCGCACCATGTCCGTGATGCCGGCGGCGAGCAAGCGTCGTGGCATCGGCACGTTGCCCACCTCGGGGAAGCCCGGGTAGCCGCGCGGTCCGGCGTTGCGCACCACGATCACCGTGTCGGGTGTGACGTCGAGATCCGGGTCGTCGGCGGCGACGGCGTACTCCTCGATCCGGTCGAAGACGAGCGCCGGCCCGGTGTGTGTGAGCAGGTGCGCCGAGGCGGCGGAAACCTTGAGCACCGCCCCGGACGGCGCGAGTGATCCACGCAGCACGACGGTGCCCGATCCGGCGGGTTGGAAGGGCTCGGCCAGGGTGCCGATGACCTGTCGGTTCCAGCACTGGACACCGCTGATGTTGTCGGCGACGCTCTTTCCGCTGACCGTGATCTGATCCAGGTGCAGCAGCGGGGCGATCTCCGTCATCACCGCCGGCACGCCGCCCGCGTAGGCGAAGTCCTCCATCAGGTACGTGCCGGAGGGCATCAGGTTGACAAGCATCGGCACGTCGGTGGTGAGGGTGTCGAAATCCTCAAGCGACAGGGGGACACCGACGCGTCCGGCGATCGCGAGCAGATGTACGACGGCATTGGTGGAGCCACCGATCGCGGCGTTGACCCGGATGGCGTTCTCGAACGCCTGACGGGTGAGCACCGTGGACAGCCGCTGGTCCTGCTCGACCATGGCGACGATGCGGCGTCCGGCGGCGTGCGCGAGCGCGTACCGTCGTGAGTCGACCGCCGGGACCGCGGCGGCCCCGGGCAGTTGGACGCCCAACGCCTCGGTCACGCAGGCCATCGTGGAGGCGGTGCCCATGGTCATGCAGTGACCCCGGCTCCGGGACATGCAGACTTCCGCCTCCGCGCAGTCGGCCACGGTCATCCGGCCGGCCCGCAGTTCCTCCGTGAAGCGCCAGACGGCGGTGCCCGAGCCGATGTCCTGGCCGCGGAACTTGCCGTTGAGCATCGGCCCGCCGGTGATCAACAGGGTCGGCAGGTCGACGCTTGCCGCACCCATCAGCAGGCCGGGAGTGGTCTTGTCGCAGCCGGAGAGCAGGACCACGCCGTCGAGGGGGTTGGCCCTGATCAGTTCCTCCGCCTCCATCGCGAGCAGGTTGCGGTAGAGCATGGTGGTGGGGCGCATGAGGGGTTCGCCGAGGCTCATCGCGGGGAATTCCAGCGGCAGGCCGCCGCTCTCCCAGATTCCTCGCTTGACGGATTCGGCCAGTTCGCGCAGGTGGGCGTTGCACGGGGTCAGCTCCGACCAGGTGGTGGCGATGCCGATCACCGGGCGACCGTCGAAGACGTCGTCGGCGAACCCCTGGTTGCGCATCCAGGATCGATGAATGAACCCGTTGCGCCCGTCGGCACCGAACCACTGGCCGCTGCGCAGCGGTCGACTCGTCATCGACATCGGCACACCTTCCTGTCAACGGTCTGGCCGCGACGTGCGCGGCGGTCAAGGGGCAAGCTGTTGATCAGTTGGCGGCGGCGGTGACCTACCTGAGGCCTCCGACGGACAGCCCGCCGCGCCAGTGTCGTTGGAGGCTGAAGAACGCGATGATCAGTGGAACGACCGACACGAGGGAGCCCAGGATGATCAGGCTCCACAGGGAGGTGCCGCCCGCGTTGTTCGCGGAGGCGACCCCCTGCCAGAGGCCGAGGCCGACGGTGACGGGGAAGAGCCGGTTGTCGGAGAGCATGGCCAGCGGCAGGAAGTAGTTGTTCCAGGACGCGACGGCGGACAGGAGGAGGACGGTGACCACCGCGGGGCGCATCAGCGGAAGGGCGATCTGGAGAAAGGTACGTATCTCTCCCGCGCCGTCGGCCCGCGCCGCGTCCAGGATCTCGTCGGGGACCGCGTCGCGCGCGTACACGTGCATCAGGTAGACGCCGAACGGATTGAGCAGCGAGGGGAGGATCACCGCCCAGACCGTGTTCGTCAGGCCGAGCCGGGCGAACATGATGAAGGTCGGGATGACCAGGGCGGTGGCCGGCACCATCAGTGCGCCGAGCACGACGGCGAAGCTGAAGCGCCGGGCGGCGAAGCGGTACTTGGCGAACCCGTAGCCGGCCATTACCGCCAGGACGGTGGCGCCGATGCCGCCGGCGAGCGCGTACAGCGTGGAGTTCAGCAGCCACCGGAGGTAGATGCCCCCGTCGTAGGTGAACAACTGTCTGAGGTTGCCGAGATAGTCGACCTGCTCGGCGAACCAGAGGGTGTTGCCGCCGCCGAACAGGCCCGGCGCGTCCTTCGAGCTGTTGACGACGACCCACCAGAACGGTACGAGGAAGTAGATCACCAGGAAGCCGAGCAGAATCTGCAGCGGAAGGTGGCGCTGCGCTCGGCGGGGGCCTGCGCTGACGCTTGTGTGCTCGGCCATCAGAGGAAGCTCCTCCGCTTACGGGTGAAGAACAGGAAGGCGTAGACGCAGATGAAGACGACGCCGCCGAGGGCGAACGAGATCGCCGACCCGTAGTTGAAGTTGGCCAGCCCGAACGCCTGCTGGTAGGCGTACATGTTGGGCGTGAAGTCCGACCCGATCGTGCCCGCCGCGAGGTATCGCAGGATCTGCGGTTCGTTGAAGAACTGCAGGGTGCCGATGAGCGAGAAGACCAGGATCAGGATCAGGGCGGGCGCGATCAGCGGAATCTTGATCCGCCGGGCGACCTGCCATCGTCCGGCCCCGTCCATGCGGGCGGCCTCGTACAGGGTGGGGTCGATGCCCTGTAGGGCCGCGTACAGGATGATCATGTAGTAACCGGCCCACTGCCAGGTGACGATGTTGAGCAGGCCGTAGAAGATCAGGTTGCTGCTGAGGAAGTCAGGTGCGGTGGCGCCGAAGAACCCGAAGACGTCGGTGAGCGGGCCGAAGCTCCGGCTGTACAGGAAGCCCCACATCACGGCCCCGATGACCGTGGGGATCGCGTACGGCAGGAAGATCATGAGGCGGGAGAAGCGGGTGAACAGCGAGGTCACCGCGTCCAGGATGAGCGCCATGGCCAGCGCGACGCCGATCTGGACCGGAATGGCGACGAGCGCGAAGCGGATGACGAACCACGCACCGGACAGGAAGCTCGGGTCGGTGAACGCCTTCACGTAGTTGTCGAACAGGACGAAGCTGGTGCCACCGATCAGCTTCTTCTGGAACAGGCTGAGGTACAGCGCGTACCCCAGTGGGGCGATGAGGAAGGCGAGGAAGACGACCCCGAACGGCCCGACGAACAGCCACCCCGTCAGGTGCTCACGGCGGTGGATCTTGCCGCGGATCTTGCGCTTCTCATCATGAGTACGCGGTGCGCGCTTCTCGGTCAACGATGTCATCTCGGGCTCCGGGACGAGGGCCGCTGGGGGCGAGGGTGGGCCGGCCGGGGGAGGACGGCGCGGCCCACCCGGTCGGTCACTGGACGGTGAACCCTTGTTCAGTGGCGTGCTTCGTCACGTCCTCCTGGAGCCGGTCGGCAGCCTGCGAACCGGTGATGGAGCCGGCGCTCATCTCGCTGATCTGCTTGGTCATGGCATCGAAGTAGTACTGGCCGAAGGGGCTGTAGACGACGCCCTGGTAGGCGTTGGCGGCGGGGACGTACACCTCCTTGTTCGCCTGCTGGCCGTCGAAGAACGCCACCTTGAGATCGACGAACTCGGGATTGTTGAGCGCGGTCAGGTTGAGCGGGAAGATGATCTGGTTGGTCCAGCCGTCGGTGAGCGACTCCTCGTCGGCGTAGAGGCCGTAGGCTGCCTTGGCCGCGAGGTCCGGCTTCTTGGACTGGCTGGTGACCGAGAAGGCCGACCCGCCCCAGTTCACCTGGACCGGGTTGTTCGAATCCCACTGCGGCAGCGGCGCCACCGCGAACGTGCCGGTGTCCTGTCCCTGACCGACACCGGCGCCGGTCAGGTAACCGGGTGCCCAGGCGGCCGAGATGTAGGTCGCGTAGTTGCCGTTGATGACCCCCGAGATGTACTCCGGGGTGAACTGGTCCTGCGTCCCGACCAGGCCCTTGCGGACCAGGCCGCCCCAGTAGTCCAGCACGTCCTTGGATGCCGGGTCGTTGAGCCGCACCCCGATCGATTCCGGCTGGGCGGGATCGTAGGTGAACGGGGCAGCGCCCTTCTGGATCTGTAGCGCCATCATCAGCGCCGGGACGTTCGCGCCGAGGTCACCGAAGAGCGGTCCGCCGGCGTCCTTCACCTTCTGCGCGGCCTGCTCGTACTCGGCCCAGGTCTGCGGCGGGGTGATGCCGTACTTATCGAAGATGTCCTTGCGGTAGATCATCGCCAGCGGGCCGCCGTCGACCGGCACGCCGTAGACCGCGTCGCCGACCGAGACGTCCTTCCAGGCGCCGTCGCCGTAGTTGGCCCGGACCGCGCCGAGGCCGTACCCGCTGATGTCGACGAGCGCGTTCTGGATCTGGAAGGTCGGGATCCGGTCCATCTCGACCATGATCACGTCGGGTGCGCCGGTGCCCGCCGAGATGGCCGTCTGGAACTTGTCGTACTGGTCGCCGCCCTGCCCGACGTTGGTCCAGCAGACCTGCACCTCGTCGTTGGTCTTGTTGAAGTTGTCTACGACCAGTTGCATGTTGGGATACCAGGCCCACATCGTGACAACCGGCAGGTCCGGCTTGGTGATCGTGTTCGTACAGTTGCTCGCGTCGCTTCCGCCTTCGTCGGAGGAGCAGGCGACCAGGCCGCTCGCGGCGGCGAGCATCGCTACCGTGGCGAGTGTTCGTCTCGTCTTCATTGACGTGGTTCCCTTCGGCTCGCGGTGCACGAGGTTCCAAGCGTCGACATCACGGCTGGGGATCGATCCCTGGCACCCACCTCCCGTCGACTCGGCGGGGGATGGCGGTGTACTCGTCTCGCAGTTCCTCGGGGAGGATCCATTCCGGGGCGTTCTGCCACGCCAGCGGGCGCAGGAACCGTCGGATCGACGTGGCGCCCACCGAGGTGTGCACGGCATTCGTCGACGGCCAGGGCCCACCGTGGTGCTGCGCCCACGACACCCGGACACCGGTGGGATAGCCGTCGAAGACGATGCGACCCGAGCGGGCGGCGAAGACGTCCACCAACGTGCGTACGGCCTCGGTGTCATCGCCCGGTCCGCTGTGGACGGAACCGGTGAGCGACGGCGGTACGGTCGCCAGCGCGGCGTCGAGCTCGGCGACGTCGCGGTAGCGGACCACGACCATGAGCGGGCCGAAGCACTCGTCGGCGATCTCGGCGGTCAGGCCCGGCAGGTCGACCTCCAGGAGCGTCGGTGCCACCGTGAAGCCCGCGCCAGCGTCGATCCGGGGCTGCGCCGAGAGGCGAGCACCGGCCTTCTCCAACGCGATGACCCCGCTCTCGTACGCGTCCCGGATGCGCTGGTTAAGCAGGACCATTCCGCCAGCGGAGGCGACCTTCCCGCGGAGCGCTTCGACCAGTCGGTCTCCGCCCGGGTCTGCCGGAAGGAACGCCAGCCCCGGCTTGGTGCAGAGCTGACCGCCCGAGGCGGTGAAGGAGGCGAACAGCCCGTCGGCGATCTGGTTTCCCCGGCTGGCCGCCGCCTCGGGCAGGACGACGATCGGGTTCACGCTGCTCAGTTCGGCGTACAGCGGAATGGGGTCTGTGCGTTCGTCGATGGCCGCCTGGATGGCGCGGGCCGCGCCGACGGAGCCGGTCAGGGCCGCCGCCCGGATCGCCGGCTGGCGCACCAGCCAACGGCCGGCCTGCTCCCCGTACACGGCTGTGAGCACACCCTCGGGCCCACCCAGGTCGCGCACGGCCGACTCGATCGCGTCGGCGGAGGCACGCGAGGTCAGCGGATGGGACGGGTGAGCCTTCGCCACCGTGGGACAGCCGGCGGCGAGCGCCGAGGCGGTGTCGCCGCCGGCGACGGAGAAGGCGAACGGGAAGTTGCTGGCGCCGAAGACGGCCACCGGCCCGAGGGGTACGAGCATCCGCCGTAGGTCCGGGCCGGGCCCGAGTGGCGTGTCGGCGGCGTGATCGATGGCCGCCTCCAGGTACCCACCGTCGCGCAGCACATCCGCGAACATCCGGAACTGGATCGCCGCCCGGGTCAGTTCCGAGTCGAGTCGCGCCTGACCCAACCCGGTCTCCGCCTCCGCGGCCGCGACCAGGTCCCCGCGACGGGACTCCAGGGAGGTGGCGACCGCTTCCAGCAGTTGCGCCCGGCCGAGCCTGCCCAGGCCGAACAGCCACTGTGCCGCCCGGGACGCCTGACCTGCGATCGTCGCCACGCCAGGCTCGTCCGTCTCGGTGAGATCGGTCGGGTGATGTCGGCCGTCGCGCGGATCGGTGGTGGTGACGTTCACAGCAGTTCTCTCCTCGCCAGATTGCTCATGAGATCGCGGACGCCGAACCGCCAGGGTTCGCACTGCTCGGCGTGCCGCACCCGGTTGACCAGGGTGCCGAGCGCCGGGCAACTGATCCGCACCACGTCGTCGACCTTGTGGGTGAAGCCCTCACCGGGGCGTTCGCGGTCCTGGGTGGGGGCGAACATGGTGCCGAGCATCAGCACAGCGCCGTCGGGATACTGGTGATGGGGGCCGATCAACTGCCGCACCAGCGCCGCCGGGTCGCGTGACATCCGAGCCATTTCCGAGGTTGCCGCCAGGCGGAAGTCGTCCACCCCGTGGACCTGGAGAGCCACCTCGAGTTCGCGTACCCGACTGAGCGGAAACCGCTCGTCGAACAGCCGGATCAACGGACCGAGGGCGCACGAGGCGTTGTTGTCCTTCGCCAGGGGGAGCAGGAGCGCCGAGCGACCCTCGACATCCCGCAGGTTGACGTCATTGCCCAGGGTGGCGCCGACGATCCGGCCGCTGGACTGGACGATCAGTGCGACCTCGGGTTCCGGGTTGTTCCAGGTGGACGCGGCGAGCACGCCGACCGGGACGGCGGTGCCGACGGCGGAGAGGGGCTGACCCTTGGTGAATATCTCGGCGTCCGGCCCGATCCCCACCTCCAGGTACTGACTCCAGATGCCCTCCGCGATCAGTGCGGTCTTGAGCCGTTCCGCCGCTGCCGAGCCGGGGACCAGGCTGTGCAGGTCGGCCTCGATGTCGGCGAGCATCCGGCGACGGATGTCCGCCGCGCGAGTCAGGTCTCCCCGGGCCCGTTCCTCGATGACCCGTTCGATCATCGAGACGGGAAAGGTCACGCCAGCGGCCTTGAGCGCTTGCAGGTCGACCGGTGCGAGCAGCCAGGGCCGGCTTCGGTCACGGTTGGTGGCGCCGGTGTTGGCCAGTAGCTCGTCGAAGCCGCCGACCCGCGGCCCGTCCAACCCGGCCACCGTCCTGGCGGGGTCCGGCAGCTCGCAGATGTCCCGGACGGTCGGGAACCGGTGGCTGACGTCGATGACCTCGCCGTCGCGGACGGTCACGGGTGAGGGGCCGTCGACGGACGGGTCCCAGATCCGGCCGATGAGGACGCTGTGGTCGACGTCGTCCGGCAACGCCTCAGCGGCACTTCCGAACCAGGGCTCCTTGCGCATCGTCGCTCCCCTGCAACAGGTCAGAGTCGCCGAGCCGAAATCTGCAACGATCGTAGCGTTATATGCAACGGTGTCAACAGTCGGTTGCAGTTGGAGCGGACTACATTGCATATGATGCAACCGGCGGCCGTCGGGGTCGCCGCGCAGAGGGAGACATCGCCTTGTCGCAATCGATTCGCCGTGCGGTCGACCTGATCCGTCGCGCCGCGGAGCATCCGCTGTCACTCACCGAGGCGGCGGAGGTCCTGGGGGTCCACAAGTCCACCGCCCTGCGGATCCTCCAGACGCTCGAATCGGCGCGCTTCGTCCGCCGCACCGGCGCCGGGACGTACGTGCTCGGCAGCGGCATCATCGAACTGTCGGAACTCGCCCTGGGCTCGATGGACCTGCGCCAGTTCGCAGCCGCGCCGCTGCGTGCGCTCCAGCGCGAGACCGGCCACACCGTGCACCTGGCACAGTTGACCGGCGACGAGATCATCTACATCGACAAGGTCGACAGTCCGGCCTTCGACGCCGTCAAGCTGCCGTCGCGGATCGGGCGCGCGGTCTCGATCTATGCGAGCGCCGTCGGCAAGATCATTCTGGCGTACCTGCCCACGGAGGAACGCGACCGACTCCTCTCCCACGTCGTCTTCGAACGATTCACCCCCACCACGTACGCCGACCGCGAGTCGCTCGAAGCCGAACTCGTCCGCATCCGGGAACAGGGCTGGGCCGTCGACAACGGCGAACACGACACGTACGTCATGTGCGTGGCGGCGCCGATCAGGGACTCGCGCGGGCAGGTCATCGCCGCCGCCTCGATGACCGCGATCGAGGTCATCGCGAGCCTCGACAAGCTGAAGGACAGCCTTCCCCTGCTGCTCGACACAGCGACCCAGATCTCCGGCGAACTCGGCCACACCCCCGACATCGACTGAGCCCAGGCGGCGGAGCCCGCCCCGGGCGCGCGTCGGGGGAGTGCGCGGACCCGGGGCGGGCCGCCTATCTGGACCGGACCGGCACCCAGTCGGTGAACCGCCGGTGCAGGTCGACAGGCGGCCCGCCGCCGTTCAGCCCGGCGAGCTGCTCGGCGGCCTCCTCGCGCACCGTCACGAGATAGACCATCAGGCCCGGCATGTTGTCCCGGTACTCGGCGAGCAGGCGCAGCTTCGCCGAGGAACAGGGCCAGGCGATCCCGCAGGCCCGGCAGCGCCAGGTGGGACGGGACGGCACATGCTCATCCGGCCCGGTGCTCATCCGCGTGTCCGCGCGGCGCGGGAGCGGGACGGGGGCCGCCGCGCGGCGTACGGGACCGGTGCCAGGTACACCTGACGCATCCCCTGTGGCATCACGAACAACTGCCGCTTCTCCGTGGCGTCGCCGTGCCGGTCGAGCTGATAACAGTCGACCCAGGTCCAGCCGTACGGCGGGTGCCGGTCTGGCAGCTCGCGGATCACCCGAACCAGGATCGGGCTGGCGAACTGTGGGGAAGCTGCCCGGTCCAGGAGGTACACGCCGGGCGAGACCCGAGGCGTGCCGTCCTCCCGCATCACCGGACATGGCGACGGCCGAGCCGGGCGGGCCGACGGGACGCGGGTACGGCGGTGGTGGGCTTCGGCACGGGCACGGCGGGCCTCCTCAGTCGACACGGAGTGTGGGAGGGCCGCCCGAGAGTGCTCGCCCGTCGGGCGGCCCCGTGCTGGTCCCGCCGACGGGCCGTGCCACGCCCGCGGTTCCGCTGGTGACACTCTGGTATGGAGGCCGTTACTCTCGGAAGGTGCTTTCGCCGTCCGGGCTGAGCTGGCGAAACGGCCGCTGACTCCGTGGCGACGTGGGTAGTTGACCTTCAGTGTGGGGAGCCCTGAATGCCTGACATGCCAAACCCCGTGGCGGCCTTCATCGTGGGCGAGATCCGACGGGCGCGGGGCGCGGCCGGCATGACGCAGGAGGCATTTGGTCGGAGCGCCGGCTTCAGTGCCTCCCACGTCAGCGCCGTTGAAGGCGGCACCCGGGCATTGACCTTGGACTTCGCCCGAGGCGCCGACCGCGCGCTGAGCACCGGTGGCCTTTTCGAGCGACTGGCGATGAAGCTCGGCACACCGTCCTGGTTCCTGCCATGGCTCGACGCCGAGCGCGGTGCGACGCAGCTCCGCTACTTCGAGCCCAACCTGATCCCGGGCCTGTTGCAGGTGGAGCACTACGCCCGTGCGGTACTGCGGACCGTGGACAGCCTGACCGATGACGAGGTCGAGCAGCGCGTCAAGGCGCGTCTGGACAGACAGGCGATCCTGACCGGCGCACGCCCGCCGCAGTTCGTCGCCGTGCTGGACGAGGCCGCGCTTCGCCGTACCGGCGACGGCTTGGGCGGGATCATGGCCCAGCAAGTCGCCCACTTGATCGCAATGGCCGAGCTTCCGCACGTTCACGTTCACGTCATCCCCCTTGGCGGCGGCCTGCACGTCGGACTATCTGGACCGTTCGCGCTGGCACGGTTTGGTGAGGGTGTCTGGGTCGCCCACCTTGAGAACCAGCTCGGCGGGGATGTCGTTGACAAGGATGATGAGGTGGCTACGCTTCAAGCGAGGTGGGAGAGCGTGCGGAACGAGGCGCTACCACGCCGGCAGTCCATCGAACTGTTGAAGGAAGTTGAGAGCCATCATGGACCTCAGTAACGCCCGGTGGCGCAAGAGCACCCGCAGCGGTGCGAGCGGCGGCAACTGCGTTGAGGTTGCCGACAATCTTCCCGGCGTCGTCGGTGTCCGCGACTCGAAGGACCCGACCGGCCCGGCGCTGACCTTCGCCCCGTCCGCGTGGCGCGCGTTCGTCGCCCCGCTCACCGATCGGGCCTGACCCAGACACGCGGGGGTGTCAGTCCCTTCGCGGGGCGGGCGCTTTGCGCTGGCAGCGCGACACGCCGACATGGCACGGCGCTGTGAGCAACCGTTGGGAACACACACGGCCTCGTGCCGGTAGGTGCGTCGCTCGCCGGTGACGCCCGCCGGGCCGCCTACAACTACGGGGATGTTGCTGCCTCGCGGTGGCTTGACACGACAACATCCCTGATGATGTCGCTCCTCGGCCAGCTACAGCGTCGGTTGTCCGGCAGCAGCCCTCAGCAGGCTGACCGAGGGCCGCTCGACCGGGCCAGGGCGTCGAGCAGTTCGGACTCTCGGCCGGCGCTCAGGCCGGCGCGTCGGTCGCGGTGCAGCCCGGCCTGCCGCTCCCAGGCGAGGGTGTCCGCCAGCAGGTCCGGGCGCGGCCGGTGGCGCAGCCCGGCGTCGACCGCCGCCGCGCCGCTGCGCGCCGACCAGCCGGACCAGCCCGGTTCGACAAGCCACATCGGCAGCGACTCCGGGCCCATGTACTGGGCCACGCCCTGGGCCACCAGCCAGTCAGCGTCGACGTCGACCGCCGGGCCGGTGTGCCCGCCGACGGCGCGGCACCGGGCGATCCATTCACCGAAGGGCACCACCGGCCCGACCGCGTTGAACGTGCCGACGGTGCCGGCCGTTGCGCTGTCCAGCAGCCAGGCGGCCAGATCGCGCACGTCGACCACCTGGGTCGGCAGGTCGGGGGTGCGGGGTACCAGCATGGGTGCCTCGGGGTCGCGGGCGGCACGGGCGACCCAGTAGCCGGAGCGATCGGTGTGGTCGCCGGGGCCGCCGATCAGCCCGGCGCGGGCCACCAGCAACCGTTCTCCCACCGTGGTGGCGGAGAACTGCTCGCAGGCAACCTTCGCCTCGCCGTACTCCTCGCGGTCGACCGTGTCACGGATCGTAGCCGGCAGGGTGGCCGCCGACTCGTCGGCGCCAGGCGTGTCGTGGCTGGCGTAGGCGCTGACCGACGAGACGCAACTCCAGTGCCGGGCCCGGTCGCCAAGTGCGCGCAGGGCCTGTCGGACGAAGCCCGGCTGCCACGACACCTCGATGACGGCATCCCAGTCACGGTCACGCAGCGCGTCGTACGCCGTCGGGTCGCTGCGGTCCGCGCGGACGAGAACCGCGCCGTCCGGCACCGCCCCGCTCTCCCCACGGGCCAGGCAGGTGACGGAATGTCCCCGAGCGACGGCCTGCCGGGCCACCTCTTGCCCCAGCCACGCCGTCCCGCCCAGCACCAGTGTCTGCATGGTGCCCAGCCAAGCAGCGGTGGCGCGACGTAGCCAACGGACTCTGCCGTAGGCAGAACACGAGGCCGACGGCGCGGCCCGGCGTTGACCTTCGCCCCGTCCGCGTGGCGCGCGTTCGTCGCTCACCGGGCCGCCCGCAACTACGGGGATGTTGTCGCCTCGCAGCGGCTTGATGCGACAACATCTCTGATGTTGTCGCCTACTCGGCCGTCGCGGCGGATCGGGGCGCGCGATCGAACAACAGGTCGACCGCACGCTGCGCAACGTCACTTCGGGTGCGCTGCTCGTGATCGGCGGCCAGGAAGTGCACGCCGATCGCCATGCAGAAGGCGAGCAGGGCGCGGGCCTCGATTTCCTCCGGGTCCGAATAGAAGGCGCCGATCATCTGGCGTAGCAGCGCCATCCGCCGGTTGTCCACCGCGCGAAGCCGCTCGGCGACCACCTCATCGCGCCGCGCCCAGGCGCGGATCGCGAGGTCGATCGGCAGCAACCGGCTACTCGAGAACGTGAGCACGCCGGCCCGCTGGATCTGGCTGCGCGGGTCGCCACCCTCACGCTGGACGCGCGCGATCACCTCGTCCGTGCTCTCGCGCTCCCACACGTCGAGCATCGCGCGTAGCAGCGTCTCACGGTCGTCGAAGAAGCCGTAGAAGCCGCCCTTGGTGACACCGAGCCGCTTCGCGAGCACCTCGACCCGGACGGCGTCCGGGCCGCCCTCGGCCAAGACCAGCAGGCCCTCCTCGATCCACCTGTCGCGGGGCGTGCGGGTGACAGCCACTGCGTCTCACCTCGTTCTGTTGTGTACACCACCGTATATGGCCGCTACAGTAGCTATATACGGCACCGTATATTACGAATGGAGCTGTCCCCATGACCGTAGGAGCCGCCGTCGCCACCGTCGGGGCCGAACGTCTGCCCGCGTCGGTGCGTACCCTCAGCTCCCTGTCCCGGATCGATTACGCCGACCACTTCGTGCTGCCGACCAACGCCGCCGCGACGGTCGAACAATGGGCCCGCGTGATGTTCGGTGACACACCCGACGCCATCGAGCTGTTTCTGTGGCGGGGCCTGATGGGCCTGCGGCTGAGCCGGACCCCGTCGGCGGACACCGTAGCCGGCTGGCGGATCGGCGAGCAGGGTGACGGATGGATCCGACTCGAGGCTGCTTCTTGGTTCCTGGCCGCCAACCTGGTCGTCCAGGCGTCCGGTGACAGCGTGGCTCTGGGAACATTCCTACGCTACGACCGCTGGCTGGCGCACCTGGTCTGGCCCCCGCTGTCGGTCCTGCATCGCCGGCTCGTGCCCGGCGTTCTGCGCAAGGCGGCGTCCCGGATCGCGGCGGGCAAGGTCTGCAGCGGGGTGTCGACCCGATGACCTCCATGATGGAGCGGCCGACGAACACCGTGACCCTGTCCGCCGGCCCGGTGGAGTATCGGCTGGACCAGCGCGGGGACGCGGTCGTCGTGGTGTTTCACGGTGGTCACATGCGTGCCGGTCTGACCTTGGACGAGCGGGTCTACGCCGAGGCGCACATCTCAGTGCTGGCGCCGTCGCGTCCGGGGTACGGCCGCACCCCCGTCACCACCGGGACAACCGTGCCCGGCTTCGCCGACGTGACCGCCGAGCTGTGCCGGCACCTGGGCTTCCAGCGGGTCACGGCGGCGGTCGGCATCTCCGCGGGCGGGCCGACCGCGGTGGCCTTCGCGGCCCGTCACCCAATCCTGGTGGAGCGGCTGATTCTGCAAGGCGCGTTGGGGCCGCTGCCCTATCCGGACCGCCGCACCCGGCTGTTGGCGCGGCTGATGTTCGCGCCCCGCACCGAGGGCATGACGTGGGGTGGAATGCGGGCTCTGTTGCGCCGCGCGCCGGAACGAGGTCTGCGGCAGTTGCTCGCCGGCCTGGCCACCCTGCCGGCGGATCAGGTGCTGGCCGAGTTGACCCCGGCGCAGCGTACGCAGTTGGTCTGGCTCTTTTCCCGGATGCGCTCCGGCACCGGCTTCCGCAACGACATGCGGCCCCGCGACGACCTCACCGCGCAGGTCACCCAACCGGCCCTGGTGATCGCCAGCCGCCGCGACGGTGCGGTGCCGTTCGCGCACGCCGAGGCCCTGGTCGCCGGGATCTCCGGAGCGGAGCTGCTCGAAAGCCAGGCGGACCATCACTTCTACGAGTTCGCCGCTGACTGGCCGAGCATCACCGCCACGGTGCGCGCCTTCCTGACCACCGACCCGAGATCCTGAGCGGGTCGGCACCAGCGGTGGACGGGTGGTAACGCAGGGTGGCGGCGTTGGTCAGTCCTCATAGTTGTGGTCAGAGCCCCCACGGCGATCCGTTCGTGGAGGCTCTGACCACTGTTGACAGATGGGTACGGCTACCTCACAGGCGCGGGTCCTGCTGGACCTTGAGGGCGTTGAGGATCGGGTCGCGCTCGCCCTTCTCGCGGCGAAGCTCGACCTTCAGATCGCCACCGGCGTGCTCGACGGTGACCGTGTTCACGTCGGCGGTCCGCGCACCCACCTTCGCCTGCACATCGTGGTCGTGCAGCGCGACCTTGCCGTCGACCAGAACATCGAAGGCACGCTTGCCGGGCTTGACCTTCTCGATTTCCGCGAAGTCGAGGGCGATTCGGTACTTCCCGGCGGGGGCGTTCTTGAACACGTAGCTGAACGTCTCGCCGGTCCGCTGGGTGCGGAAAAGTGCATCGTCCTCGGTGCCGGCGATGTCGGCCTTTGTGGCACGCGCCTTGCCGCCGACGTAGCCCCACGGGCGCGAATCGAGCCGCTGGTCGGGCGACCAGACGAAGCCGTCGGTGCCGACGTACCCGGAACCGCCGACGTTGACGCCCTTCCAGTAGGCCGAGGTCGCCACGCGGACCTGCTTGAGCTGGGCCTCGCCCTTGCCGGCGTTCGACGCCACGAGCACGCCGCCGGCGAGCAGGCCGGGCTCGACGTCGGCGTTGTCGGCCGTCGCCGTGACCGTGGTGGACTCGCCGACCGCGAGCTCGACCGTGCCGGTTGCCGCCGCGCCAGTGAGGGTCAGCCACGGCAGGTCGGCGGCCTCGTGTCCGCCGTCGCTGGTGCGCTTCTGCTCGCTGATCCGCACCTCGAGCGGGGCGGAGCCGGTGTTTGTCACGGTCACGTCGGCCGTCGCCTTCTGGTCCCTGTCGAGGAGCCAGTCGAGGTCACCTGCCGTGACGGTGGCGACGCCCGTGGTCAACGCAGTGTTGACCACCTCGGCCTGATCCTTCTCGGCGATGGTCACCGGGTGGCTGACGGTGACGTAGTTCGGCACCGAGACCTGCACGGAGTTCTCGCCGACCAGCGCCTGGGCCTTCCACCGACCCTTCTCGTCGGCCGTGAGGACCCGTTCGCCGCTCGGCCCGTCGAGCGTGACGATCGCCCCCGCGATCGGCTTGCCGTCGTTCGCGTCGGTGACCGTGCCCTCGATCGTGCCCGCGGCCGGGAGGGTGTACTCCAGCCCCAGGCCGGCCTTCAGGATCGGTTCGTTGAAGGAGTACTGGCTCGCGGGGTTGCGCGTCAGGCTCTCCAGGCCGACCGTCGCCGACGCCCCTCGGGTGAGGGGATTCTCTCCGCCGACACCCTCGCCGTACCCGATCTGGACCCGCCCGTCCGCGACCAGGGTGACCGAGAAGCTCACACGAGCCGTCAGGTCACTGTCGAAGGTGACGTTGCGCCATTCGATGATCTGCGCCGCCAGCCCGTCCACCTCGGTCGTACCGAGGTAGATGCCTGCCTGGGCGTCGACGATGAGGTCGTCCCAGAGCGGATAGATCGCGTCGATCGGACTGCGCGACGGCAGGGCCGTGTTGTTTCTCAGGGTGCTGGAGCGGTCGAAGACAAGCGTGCCGTTCGTCGTCACGCACACGCCATCCCAGGCCGTGTCGTAGAACGGGAACAGGAAGCTGGAGTCGAACCACAGCACCCCGCAGACGTCATCGCCGTGCCACCCGGACTCCTTTGTGCCCTGGCGGTAGAGCCCGTCGGTCACCGTCACCGAGTACGAGCGACCGGCGGGGGCCACCGGCACGGGGCCCGGTTCCGGCTGCTCGGGCTGAGGCTCCGGCTCCGCCGTGTCCGCGCGCGGGTCGCGCGTCACCCGCAGCGCGGCAATGGTCGGGGTCCGTAGTCCCTTGGACCCCCGCAGTTCCACGGTCAGCGGACCACCCTCGTGCTGCACGACGGCGGTGCGCCAGTCGGCGGTGTTCGACCCCACGACCGCGGCGGCGTCGTACGCGTACTCCGCCAGCGATCCGTTCACGAGGACGTCGAACACCCGCTTCCCCTTGGCCACCTTCTCGATCTCGGCAAACCCGAGATCGATCGCATAGCTGCCCCTGGGCGCGTTGGGGAAGCGGTAGAACAGCTCCTTCTGCCGCGTGGTGCGCTGCGACTGGAACAGGGCGTCGTCCGTCGTGCCCTCGATCCCGGCCTTCGTGGTGGCGACCTTCGTCTTGCCCTCGTAGCCCCACGCCTTCTTGCCCGCGGCCTGGTCGGCGGACCAGATGTAGCCGGAGGCGTCGGTGAACGAGGTGCCGCCGGCGTTGACGCCGACCTGGTACTTCGTGGTCGTGAGCGTCACCGGGACGTAGGTCTTGGACTGGCGTCCGGAGTTGGACCTGACCACGATGTTCGCGCCGAGGACTCCTGGCTTGGTGTCCTTCGAGGAGATCGAGACCTTGACGGTCGTCGACTCACCCGGGGCGAGGCTGCCGCCGGTCGAGGAGAGCGACAGCCACGGCAGGTCGGTCAACAGGTCGTCCTCGACGTCAACCAGCACGACATCATCGGCGAGTTGGTCCGCCGCCCACAGCGCACCGGTCGCGTCGGTCTCGAGGCCGCCGCCCTGGCGTGGCTTCTGGCCGGGGAACCACCACGCGTTCACCAGCGAGCAGTCGTCGGGGTCGACCTGTAGCAGGCGGGTGGGCCGATTCGAGGTGAAGTCGGTGTACCAGATGGTGTCGGACGTCTGGTTGTAGGCCAAGCCGATCACCTCGGGCAGCGGTGGGGCGCAGAAGGACAGCAGCGCACCCGGGTTGTCGTGCGACGTCCCGGCGACGGTCCCGATCCTGCCGTTCGCCCGGCCGCCGACGTAGAACACGTCCGTCTTCGGGTTGTAGGCGAGTCCGCTCAGTTGCAGCGTCGACCAGTCACCCTTGATCTGCCGGGTCTTCTTCCCGGTCTTCCGGTCGAAGCAGTGGATGTAGCTGGCGGGGCTGTCCTCCATCTGGCACATGTCACCGGTCTTGGTGTCGAGCGCCATGTCGAAAGCCCGGTATGCGGGGTTCCACGACGCGTCGAAGACCTTCCCGGTGGGCTTGCCTGCCACCGTGTAGGCGGTGTTGGTCCGCGCGTTGTAGTCGTGGACCCAGACGTCGCCGTCGTACCCGATGCCGGTGGTCGCCAGGTTTTCGTTCGTGCGTGGGATGGGGATCCGGGTGATGACGTCGCCGCCGGCGGTCGTGCCGACCTTGCCGGCCGCCTGTGCTTCCGCGGTGCTCGACGTCGCCGTCTTGCCGTCGACGTTCGACGGCTTCATGCCGCTCGCACCGGCCTGCCACGCGGTGAGGTCGATCGTGCTGTCCGCGCCCTTCCCGGTGCGCGTGGTGGCGCCCGCGGCGTCGAGGTCGGGGTGGCGCGCGGCCTCGGCCAGGTCATACGTGAGCGGAGCGGAACCGTTGTTGGTAAGCGTCAGCGATCCCACGCCGTTCTGGTCGGTACCCAACAGCGCGTCGAGGCCGTCGGCCTTCAGGCCGGCGACACCCGTGGTCAGCCGTACGTCGATCTTGGCATTCGCGTAGAGCTTGTCGAGGGTGAAGGGGAATGCCGCGCTCGGGTAGTTCGGCTTGTCGACCGTCATGGTGTAGTCGCCGACCGGAAGCTGCCGATGCACGATGCCCGTCCCGTCGGTCGTGACGGTCTCGACGAGCCCGTTCTCGTTCGTGAAAGAGACCTTGGCCCCGGCCACCGGCAGCCCGTCGTTCTGGTCGACGACGGTCGCGTCGAGGTACCCGAAGTCAGGCATGTCGTAGGTGACGATCATCCCGTCGTGCAGCACCGGGGCGTTGTCGGAGAAACGGATGCCGTCGACGCCGGCCCAGCCCTGCATGCCGGTGATGGTGCGGACGCCGGCGGTCACCGGGTCGTCGGTTCCGACGCCGTCGCCGTACCCGAAGATCACGGTGCCCGAGCGGGTCAGCGTGGCCGAAAAGTTGACCGGCTCCGTGTACTCCGACCGGATCGGATAGGCCCAGATCCTGGCGTTGCGGAACTCGACGACGAACGCGTCCTCACCGCCGACGTTGGTGGCTGCCGTGAAGACGCCCCCGCCGGGGGCGAACTGGACGGGGGATTGAACGTAGAACGGGAATACGCCCGCACCGCCGGTGCCGGGTCCGCTGATGCCCGGAGAAACCACGCCGCGCAGGCTGACATCGAGGGTGTCGTGACTGCCGTTGTAGAGCGCGACCGGGAACGGCAGCTGTACCGTCGCCCACACGCCACTGGTGAACGCGACCGGGTCGGTGCCGCGCAGGTACTCGCCCTCGGAGACGGCGCAGCTGTAGCCGCCCCCGTCGACGACGAGCCCGACGGGAATCTCCCGCGACTCGTTCTGCGCGCCGACGGTCAGCGGGACGGTCGTGGGCGAGAAGCAGGCGTTGGGCTTGACGTTGAGCGTGTACCCGCCCTCGGGGACAGCGGTGATCGTGAACGCGCCGTTGGCATCGGTGCGTACCGGCTTCAGCGGGGTGTCCTTGACGGAGACGTCGGCGTTCGGGACGGGCTGTTTCTTCTCGTCGACGACCCTGCCGCTGATGTCGTGCCTCGCGGCGGCCGTGAGTGGCAGCTTGATGGAGGTGTCCTGGCCGAGGGTGATCGTGACGTCTGCGGTCGCGGTCAGGTAGCCGAAGGCCTTGGTACTGAGCTGGTAGTCGCCGACCGGCAGGTTCGTGGTGAACCGACCGTCCTTGTCGGTTCCGATCGACCGGCTGAACGACCCGCTGATCGTCACCTCGGCGGCGGGGACCGGGGCACCGTCGGCGGTGACGACACCGGTGAGGGTGCCGCCGTTACGGGGCGCGAGCTCGATCAGGCGGACGAGGTCGAGCCGGCCCTCGCCGTACTTGTTGTTGAAGTCGGCGGTGCCGCCGCACTCGGTGTCGTCGACGTCGACGGCCGACTCGGCGAGCAGGCGGCGGGTCTGCTCGACCTGTCCGATGAGGGTCGGCTCGTAGCTCCACAGCGCCGCGACGGAGCCGGCGACGTGGGGTGCCGCCATCGAGGTGCCGGACAGTTGGGCGTAGCTGTTGTTCGGGTAGGACGACCGGACGCCGTCGCCCGGAGCGGAGATCTCGGGCTTGATCCGGCCACCCTCACCCTCGCCCTTGCGGGAGAACGACGCGAGCGTGCCGTCCGACCGGGAGGCGCCCACGGAGTAGGCACTCGCGGCGGCTCCGGGCGAGGAGACGGTGTCGCAGGCCGCGTACGGCGCGGTGTTGCCCGATGACCAGACGCTGAAGATGCCCGCGGCGCTCCAGGCCCCGTCGATGGCCTGGAAGAAGTCGTCGAAGCTGTGCTCGAGCGACTGGCCCCACGAGTTGTTGATGACGTGCGGGCGCTTGGACGGGTCGGGGTTGTCACCGTGGACGTCGGTCGGGGCGAGCAGCCACCAGCCGGACCGCAGCAGCGACTCGACGCCGGTGCTGTCGCAGCAGCCGTCTGTCGCGATCCACCGCGCGTCCGGGGCGACGCCGACGTGGTTGGTGCCGTCGTCGCCGACCATGGTGCCCATGGTGTGCGTGCCGTGTCCGTCGTCGTCGCAGGGGGTACCCGTGCACGTGCCCCGGGTGGCCATCCAGTTGTAGTTGTGGTCGAAGGTGCCGTCGGGCTTCGTGCCGCGGTACTGGTGCATCAGGGCGGGGTGGTCGAATTGGACGCCCGTGTCGATGTTGGACACGGTGATACCCGCACCGGTGGCGCCCATGGCCCACGCCTGGGGGGCCCGGATGGCGTCCAGACCCCACGTGGAGGTGCCTTCCTCGGCGGCGGCCTTCGGGTCGGCGGGGCGGGCAGCCTGGTCGGCTGGGCCCTTCTCGTCGACGGGCTCGATCAGCGCGACCTGCGGCGTCGCCTGGATCTCGGCGACCTGCTTCTTCGTGGCCACGTCCAGGGCGAGCTTTTCGCTGCCCCCCTTGACGAGCACCGTGTTGACGATCGGGTAGGAGGTGTATTCGACGCCTGCCCGGTCGAGTTCGGCGGAGACGGAATCCAGGGCGTCCTTCGCCGCTGTGGCCAGCGCGTCGTAGACGAACTGACCGCGAGCGTTCCAGTCGGTGACTTTCTTCGCCGGCTCAAGGTCGGCTGCGGTGCCGAACGTGATCCAGAAGTCGGAAGCCGGAGCCGTGCGGAACCGGTCCTTCAGGTCTGAGGCGATCTTGCTGGCGGCGGCGCCTGGATCCGGCTCGGCGGCGGACGCCGGTGCTGCCTGGATCATGCTCAGGCCGACTGCTGCGGCCAGCGAAGCCGCTAGGGCTTTGAGTTTCATGTGGATCCTTCGGCCTACAGGGGTTGGTAGGGGTCGTGGTTCTCGTGGTCGTCGCCACCGTCGGCGTCGTGGGCGTCGGGGGCGCTGACGCGCGGCTCGCGGGGCAGCTCGGTTGGTGGCGGGTGCTCGATGGCGGCATCGTCACGCGCGGATGGTTGCTCAGGCATGCATTGCCATAGGGCTATGGATCATGGAGCCATGCTCGGGTGGACCGAGTGGCCGTCGCTATCCAGCGGATACGTCAATTTTCACGACGGGGCGTCGAGGGAGTCCTCTTCGGCGAACACTCCAGCCTCGACTGCCTTGACCGCGAGCGCGGTCCGGGAGGTCACCTTCAGCTTGCGCATCGCCGCACGCAGCTGTTGATCCACCGTGGCCGGGGACTTGGCCAGGATCCGGCTGATCTCCCGGTTGGTCTTGCCGGCGACAACCAGTTGAACCACGTCAAGCTCGCGCGGTGAGAGCTGGTCGCCGTACCCTCGTCGGCCACCGCGCCACAGTCGCGGAACCTCGGCACCGTGTTCGCGAAGCCGCTGTGCCACACGGTCTGCGTCGCCGCGGGCCCCGAGCCTAAACAGTTGCTCGTACTGTGCGGCCAGCAGCTCTCGGCCGTGTTCGATCTGGCCTTGCGCGATGAGTGCCTCGGCCTGACGTTCCCGAGCGAGCATGGCGTCGTAGGGGCGCGGCAATGCGCTCCAGGCGCGCGCCGCCCGATCGTATGCCGCCGCCGTGCGGGCGTGGTCTCCGGTCGCGGCGAGCAGCAGGGCACGGCATACGGCGAGCGCGGCGCGGGGCGCAGGCGCCGTTCGGCCCCGCAGTCCCCTGGCGAGCTGGTCGCCCAGGCGGGTCGCGGTCGTGAGGTCGCCAGCGGCAAGGTGCGCCTCGATCCGGGCGGGAACGAGGTCCGTCGCCCAGATCCAGATGCCTTTTCTCCGGACGGTGTCCATCGGCTCGTTCGTGACCTGCAGCGCCCGGCCGCTGTTTCCGTCCGTCAGCCACAGTCTGGCCAGCGCGGCGGCGGCCTCCATCGTGTCGTCGGCTGCGCCGAGACGGGCGGCCTCTTCGAGAACCAGGCGGAACTGCTCCTCCGCGGCACGCCGCCGTCCGGCTGCGGCTGCCAGCCGCGCCGCGAGCCGGATACTGCCGAGGTAGTGCGCCGGCCGGTCGCGGTCGGCGTCGGCGAGTGCCGCGCTCTGTTCCGCGAGACCCTCCCACCGGCCGGTGAGCCACGCCAGGTTGGCCTGTTCGAGTCGGACGTTGTGCTGCAACCGGGACGCCTGCTCGACCTCGGCAAGGCGGATGGCCACGGCGAGGTGTTCCGCCGCGTCGGCGTACCGACCCCAGATCAGAGCGCCCGTCCCGACATTCGTGTGGATGCGGGCCACGTCGAGACGCTCTGCCGAGGCCGCACCGTCGATGGGTAATGCAGCAACGACGTCCCAGGCCTCCTCTTCGCCGAGCATGAGCAACGCCGCAGCTCGGTTGCCGGCCAGGTTCAGCCGCTCGGCGGGAGAGTCGACTTCGGTGGTGAGTTCGGCGGCGCGATCAAGCCAACGCCGATGAGTCGACGCCGGCCACGGTCCCGCATAGGCCCATCCGAGGTAGGTCATCGCCCGAGCCGCCTCGACCGGGTCATGGTCGAGGTTTGCCACCGCCTGCTCCAGCTCGCTGAGTGCGGCCTGCGCCTCACCCCCGCGGATCAGGAGCCGACCCAGGGGGTTGCGGATCTCGGCCTGCTGGCGGGCGGAGAGGCCGGGGGTCTCCAGCACCGAGCGCAGGGTACGGATCACGCGGTGGTAGACCTCGTCGACCGGTTCGCGACGGCCCAGTGCGGCCACTCCGGCGATGCGCGCGACCCGGGTCCGATCTACCGGCGGCAGTACGGCATACCTCAACAGATCGACAAGCAAGTCGACCGCCTTGGTGTGGTCACCCGAGGCCATGGCCCGCTCGGCACCCTGTTCGGCGTATCGCGCCCAGCGCCGGGTTTCGCCCGCCTCCCGGAAGTGGTGGGCAAGGCGTGCTACCGGCTGCGGATGGATGTTCTCCAGGGCGCGGCCGGCCAGCAGGTGGAAGTGTCTACGGTCGGTCAACGGGATCGCTTCATAGACAGCCGTGGCGGCCAGCACATGCCGGAACCGCCACTGGCCGCGGTCGTCTGCGTCCAGGACGCCGGCGTCGGCCGCCTCCGCGATGGCGCCCTGACACGCGGCGGGTGGCAGGCCGGCGGTCGCCGCGATCGTGGCCACCGATGACCGTTCAGCCAACGTGGCCGCGGCCCGCAACACCTGCTGCGCCGTCGGCGACAGACGACCCACCCGCTCCCGGGTGGAGTCGCGCACCGTTGGCGGCACCCGTAGCTCGCGCAGCTTCAGCCGGACCCACTGCCCGTCGCGGAAGACGAGGTCGGCACGGTCGCACGCGAGGCGCACCGACTCCTCCAGCGCCAGCGGAACGCCACCGGTCCGCTCGTGCATGAACGTCGCGAACTCGTGCGATACCGGGTTGCCGTCCAGCATCGAGGACACCAGCGCTGCCGTGTCGTCGGGTCGCATCGGCGCCAGGGCGATCCTCAGCTGGGTCACGCCGGCAGGCAACCGGGACGTCAGCCGCAACAACAGCGACCCGTCGCCCACCTCCTCGGGCCGGTAGGAGATCACGAGGCTTGGCCCGTCCGTTTGCTGCCGAGAGGCGACGAACAGCAGAAACTCCAAGGTCACCTCGTCGGCCCAGTGAGCGTCCTCGAGCACGAGAACGTCGACCCGCAGCGCCCCCAGCAGCTCGTCCAGGGCGCGGAACAGGCGATGCCGTGCCGCCTTCGCGTCGTCCAGGGGTTGCAGTGCGGGCGGCAGGTCCGAGGACCATTCAGGGAACAGGGGCCGTAACGCACCCGCAAGCGCGGTGAGCGGCAATCGCGACACCGGAGTGTCGACCCCACGGAACGCGTCGACGATCGGTCCCAGGGTCAGCGACTCGCGAAGCGGTGGGCACACCGAGACCAAGGCGGTGCGCTGGTCCGGCGCCGCCAACCATTCGCGCAGCAGCCGGCTCTTCCCGATCCCCGCCTCGCCCTCCACCAGCACGATCGCCGGTGGCCGGGCCACGGCACCCCGCAGCGCCGCCATCTCCCGATCGCGACCCACGAAGGCCGGCGTAGCAACAGTCGGCGAAGTCCCGTCGTCCTCGGGTGAGGGGTCGAGCATGCGTGATGATCTCGCTTTTGGCTGCTCGGGCACAAGTGCCATCGCGGCGAATCCCGTTGCGGATCCTCAGCCGGAGTGCCGGATCAGGTAGCGCTCTGCGCGCACCCAGTTGGCCTCGCCGATGCGCGATGCCCGGATGGGAGGACCGAGAAAACGCCCCAGGGCGAATACGATGCTCTCTCCGCAGGACTTCACTCGTGGCGGCCGGTGCGATCTCATCCTCGACTGTGCGCCCGGCCGGCGCCGCGCCCGTGGCATGGTCCGCAGACTGAGGGGAAGGCATGATGTCCAGGGTTGTCGTTCGGGCCATCGCCGTGTCCGGTGCGGTCGCCGCCGTCGTCGCGGCCTTCGGCCTGCCCTGGGCCTGGTACGGGGACCGGGCCGTACGTCTGACCGAGTTCCCGGGATGGGCCGGGTACGCCAGCGCGGCCGTGCTGCTCAACGTGCTCACCGGGTGGGCGGTCGTCCAGCCGGGCCGTCGCGGCTGGCTGCCGCTGGTGGCCGGTGGGCTCGGTGTCGTCACGGTCGTGGCCGCCGTCGTTGTCATGACCAACTACGCCGACGTGTTCCTCGGCCCGGTCGTCCCCGCGGTCCGCCCGGTGCTCGGACCTGGCGGACCGGTCGCGGTGTTGGCGGGGCTCGCCAGCCTGGCCGCCGTGGCCGGCTCGCAGTATCCGCGGTTCAGTCGCTCCAATTGACCCGGGGCGGTAGGGCGAGGAAGTCGGCGTACCGGTGCAGCGCCTGCTCGACCTGCTTGCGGCGGACCGCGTCGAGGTCGGCCAGCGGGTGCACGGTCAGGGTGACGCGGGTCTTGGCCAGGCTGCGTTTCCAGGTGCCGACCACTCGGCCACCGACCACGACGGTGGCCTGGAAGACACCGTTTCCGCCGGGGATGATGGCCTGCTTGTGCTCCGGGGCGAGCATCAGCGCGCGGTCCTTGTAGCCGAGCAGGTATTCGTCGAAGCCGGGCAGGGCCAGCACGTCGTCCACCTCGGCGCGGGGTGCGTCCAGCAGCGGCGTGTGCAGCACCGCCTCGACGCCGTCGACCAGGACGGTGGTCAGGTCGGCACCGGCGGCGGCGATGCCGCGCTTGGCGTCGGCGGCGGTCAGGCCCGTCCAGCCGGCGAAGTCCTGCCGGGTGGTGGGACCGTGGCTGCGGAAGTAGCGCAGCGCCAGGGTGGCCAGCGCCTCGTCGCGGTCGAGCTGTCGCTGGCCGGGTGCCCACTCGTCGAGCAGGGTGAAGGTCTGCTCGGTGCCGACGTTGGGGGCGATGCAGGTGACACCGCGTTGGGCCGCGTACCACAGCAGGTGGTAGCCGCGCTGGCCGGCGCCGTCGATGCCGGCCGCGACAAGCGCGGCGACGCACTCGGCGCGGGTCAGTCGGCCGCCGCCGGCGAGCGTCTCGCCCAGCACGTCGGCCGCCCGGTCCGCCTCCGCCTCCGACAGGCCGAGGAATTCACGTCGCCTCGCCGCCCCGGCGAGCGCGCGTACGCCGGTCAGCTCCAGCAGCCAGCGGGCGTCGCGGGCCGGCACCAGGTGGATGGTGCCGCGCATCGGCCAGGTCCGTAGGGCCTCCCGGTGCTCCAGTGCGGCGTGCACGTCGGCGTGGGTGGACCCGGGTAGCCGTACGCCCAGCGACCACATGCCGCTGGCCAGGTCCTGTGCCTGCATCGCACCGAACCACTCCACCACGTCGGCCACATTGGTCGGCGGGACGATGGTGGGGTGGGGGCGCAGCAGGAGGCTCGTCATCCGTAGCGCGAGGGCCTCGGAACCGCTGAGCGCGCTCGTATCGGGGAGTGCCACGACGTCGGCCGCCTTCCTGCCGGAACCCATGTCGACGGCAGCATAGGCGCGGCCACCGACAACACGGCCGGCCCGGTGGACCGAGCGGTTCCCCTGATCGCGCTACGCCAGCGCCGTTGGTGGCGGAGCGCGATCCCCCGTTCAGGCGACCGGTGCGGGGCGGCGACGGAATCGCCGGCACCGGTGCCATCAGGATGACGTTTTCCTACCTGGCCGAGAACTGTGTTCCGCGCAACTTGCGGATATCTTGAGCAAAGCCGGGCGGTGCTCGCGCTCAGCCCCGGCGGGGCGGCGGCACCCGGACGGCGGCCATACCCGCCGCGGTCGCGGCCTCGATGCCCAGGTCCGCGTCCTCGAAGACCAGGCAGGACCTCGGCGGTACGCCGAGCAGTTCGGCGGCGCGCAGGAACGGCTCCGGGTCGGGCTTGGGGCGGGTGTAGTCGCCGGCGCAGACCAGCAGGTCGAACCGGTCGCGGATGCCCAGCGCGTCCAGCGAGGCGGTCACGGCCTGCCGGGTGCTTCCGGAGACCACCGCGAACGGGATGCGTCCGTGCGCGTCGTCGATGTGCCGCAGCACCCCGGGGATGCCGGTGGCGGTGGGCAGTAGCTGCTGGAAACGCGTCTCCCGGTGCGCGACGACCGTCTCCACCGGCATGTCCAGGCCGTGTTGTTCGTTGAGGGCGACGACGATGTCCGCGGTCGGTCGCCCGGCCCAGGCGTAGAAGAGGTCCTCGGGGAAGGCACAGCCCCACAGGTCGAGGGTGTCCCGCCAGGCGGTGTAGTGCTGGGGCATCGAGTCGACGATCGTGCCGTCGCAGTCGAACAGGTACGCCTGGAACTCGCCGGTCGGCAGGGGCAGCATCACCGGCCCAGGCTATCCGGCGGCACGCGACGTCCGGCCTGCCGGCTCAGAGCCGTCGGTACATCACCAGCAGGTCGACGTAGCCGTCCGTGGGATGTCGGAAGCCGTCCGGGATCCGTCCCACCACCTCGAAGCCGAGCCAGCGCCACAGCGCCACCGCGCGGGTGTTGACCGCCACCACCGCGTTGAACTGCATCGCCCGGTAGCCGCCGGCGCGGGCCAGGTCCAGCACGTGCTCGCCGAGGGCCCGCCCGATCCCACGCCCGGCCGCCGCCGGAGCGACCATGAAGCTGGCGTTGGCGACGTGCGCCCCGGGACCGAGCTGGTTGGGGGTCAGCTTCGCCGAGCCGAGGACCGTGCCGTCCCGGTCGACCGCGACCACGGTGCGGCCGGGCGGGGGCACCAGCCACATCCGCCGGGCCCGTGCCTCGTCGACGTCCCGGGGCCAGGTGTACGTCTCACCCGCGGCGACGATCTGCCGCAGGAACGGCCAGATGCCGGGCCAGTCGTCGGCGGTCGCGATCCTGATCTCCATCACCGGACAGCCTGCCAGCACGCCGCCGGTGCCGGCCACCGGAAAACCACCGGTCTGGTGGCCCCGGTCCGCAGCGGGCCGGCGGCCATCACGACGATGCGGTGAACGCCGCTTCCGTCGACCGGTGGACACCGCCCGGTGTTTGTCGGCGCAACCATCGGGTAGTCGCCGAAGCTGATCCCGAGAAGGAAGGACGAGCGATGGCGGCACAGGTCAAGGTGGCAGTGATCTACTACAGCGCGACTGGCATCACCTACCAGATGGCGCTGGCGGCAGCGGAGGCGGCCGGTGAGGCGGGTGCGGAGGTGCGGCTGCGCAAGGTACGCGAGCTGGCACCGGACGAGGCGATCCGCTCCAACTCGGGATGGGAGGCGCACCGGTTGGAGACCCAGGACGTGGAGGAGGCGCAGCTCGACGACCTCAGCTGGGCGGATGTGGTGATCTTCGGTTCGCCGACCCGCTACGGACTGGTCGCCGCCCAGCTCAAGCAGTTCATCGACACCACCGGCCCGTTGTGGGCGCAGGGTGCGCTGGCCAACAAGGTCTACTCGGGCTTCACCTCCACGGCCACCGAGCACGGCGGGCAGGAGTCGACCCTGCTGTCGCTGTTCCACGTCTTCTACCACTGGGGCGGGATCGTGGTCACCCCCGGGTACACCGAGCCGAGCCAGTTCACCGCCGGCAACCCGTACGGCGCCTCGCACACCAGCAACAACGGCGAGACCGCGCCCGACCACGTCGCGCTGGGGGCGACCGCGCTGACCGCCAAGCGGGCGGTCAGCATCAGTGCGGCGCTCAAGCAGGGTCTGGCCGCCTGAGCGGTCCGGTACGACCGGACCGACGGTCCGGGCGGGGGCTCTCAGACCCGCCCGGACCGTCGGCCGTCCACAGCGCTACCCGGGATCGGGGCGGCTATGCCTGCACCGCCGGGGACAACTCACCGGCCGGGGCCGGCAGCAGGTCGCGCAGCAGGTCGGTCAGGACCGCCACCCCGTCCGGGCTGAGCACCGACTCGGGGTGGAACTGCACCCCGGCGAAACCGCGCCCGCGCAGCGCGTGCACCGCGCCGTCGGCCTCGTCGCGGGCCAGCTCCACCGGTCCGTACGGGCCGTCGTGGTGGTCGGTGGTGGCGCGGGCGGTGAAGGTGGCGTAGAAGCCGACCCGGCGGGGTGTGCCGAAGATGGGGACCGTGCGTTGCAGCCCTTGGTAGGGCGCGTCCCGACGGTGCACGGGCAGCCCGAGCAGACCGGCGAGAAGCTGGTGGCCGAGACAGACGGCGAGCGTCGGGTGCCCGGCGTCCAGCAGGTGCGTGAGCAGGGTGCGCAGCCTGGTCATCTTCTCCGTGTCACCGCCCGGGTCGCCGGGGCCCGGGCCGACCACCACCAGGTCGTACGCCCCGAAGTGTTGCTCGTCGTGCCACGGCCGGACGGTCACCGACAGCCCGAGGGCGCCGAGCTGATGGGCAAGCATCCCGGTGAAGGTGTCCTCCCCGTCGACGATGAGGGCCCGGCGTCCGGCCAGGGCGGGCAGGGCCAGGGCGCCCGGTGGCCGCTGGTCCAGCCAGAACCGGGCCAGCGGTGCGTTGCGGGCGGCGAGGGCGGCGCGTACCTGCGGGTCGTCGGCGAGCCGGTGCGTCGAGTGCGGCCCGGCCGGTGCCTGCGGGCCGAGACCGAGGGCGGCCAGCACGCCGGCGGCCTTGGCGTGGGTCTCGGCGACCTCGGCGGCGGGGGTGGAGTGGCGGACCAGGGTCGCACCGACCGGTACCCGCAGCTCACCGGTGGGGGAGATCTCGGCGGTACGGATCAGGATGGGCGCGTCGAGGGTCTGCCGGCCCGTCTCGTCGTGACCGAGCAGGGCCAGCACCCCGGAGTAGTACCGGCGTCCGGTGCGTTCGTGCCGAGCGATCACCCGGCAGGCGTTCTCCATCGGACTGCCGGTCACCGTCGGCGCGAACATCGTCTCCCGCAGCACCTCGCGGACGTCCTTCGAGCCCTGTCCGGCCAGCAGGTACTCCGTGTGCGCCAGGTGCGACATCTCCTTCAGGTACGGCCCGACGACCTGCCCACCCCGCTCGGCGACGGTGGCCATCATCTTCAACTCCTCGTCGAGGACCATGTACAGCTCCTCGGTCTCCTTGGTGTCGGCGAGGAAGCGCAGCAGCGCGGCTCGGTCGGCGCCGGCACCGGTGTGCCGGAAGGTGCCGCTGATCGGATTCATCATCACCAGACCGTCGTCGACACTGACGTGCCGCTCCGGGCTGGCACCGACCAGGGTGCGTGCCCCGGTGTGCACCACGAACGTCCAGTACGCTCCGCGCTCCCGGGTCAGCAGCGAGCGCAACGCGGCCAGCGCGGCGGTCAGCGGGGCGCCCTGCACCTGGGCGCGCAGGGTGCGGTGGATGACGAAGTTGGCGCCCTCGCCGTGGCCGATCTCGTCGGCCAGCACCCGGGCCACGATGTCGGCGTACTCGTCGTCGCTGATGTCGAAGGCGGCGCCGCTGGTGCGTACCGGGGCGGTCGGCAGCGCCGCCAGCACGCCGGCCAGCGGTAGCCGGTGGCGGTGGTCGATGCGCAGGCATTCCAGCGGTACCCCGTCGTCGACACAGGCGAAGCCCCGCTCGGCGACCTGCCGGTACGGCACCAGGGCCAGCGTCGCCGGGCCGGGGGAGGCGGCGGGCAGGGGGATGTCGGCGAGCCGGTCGACGGTCGTCACGGTGCCGGTGAACAGGTCGAGATGCTCGGTGCCCTCGCGGTGTAACAGGGCGAACGGGCCGGGGTCGAGGCCGGCGGCGAGCGCGTTGAGCAGGTCGGTGAGCTGGTGCATCGGTCTCCTCGGGCCGGGTGACCACCGTCGGGGGCGGCCCGGGAACCGGGACATGACCGGCGGCCGCCTCGTCGGGCGGCCGCGTGGGTGAAGCTACGCGCGGGGGAGGGCCGCCGGGTCGGCGGGCCACCAGCAGGTCAATCGCGCGAGCATGGGAACACTCTACGCGTCGGACGGTCGGCGTGGAAGCCGATCGGCGGACCCGGTGCGCGGCAGCGTTGTGGCGTCGCGATCACCGGGTACGTTGACCGGCGATGAAGATTCTCGCGCTGGACCTGGGCACCTCGTCGGTGCGTGGGCTCGTGCTGGACGGCGCGCAACCGTTGCCGGGGGCGCTGGCTCGTCGCCGCATGCTGGTCACCGTCGACGACGAGGGCGCCGGCACCCTGGACGCCCGTGACTACCTGGCCTGCCTGATCGAGTGCCTGGACGAGCTGCACGGGCAGGGGTGGCTGGACGGGGTGGAGCTGGTGGCGATCAGCGGCCAGTGGCACTCGGTGGTGCCGTTGGGCACCGACGACGAGCCGCTCGGCCCAGTGCTGACCTGGCTGGACACCCGGCCCGAACCGTCGGCCACGGCGGTCGGCCCGGCCGACCCGGACGCCTTCCACCAGCGCACCGGCACCTGGTGGCACCGCTGCTACTGGTCGGTGCGGCTGCCCTGGCTGCGGGCCCGCGCCGGGGACCGGGTGGCCCGGTTCACCGGGCTGGTCGAGTACGTGCTCGGCGGGCTGCTCGCCGAGGCGCCGATGTCGATGTCCCAGGCGTCCGGCACCGGCCTGCTGGACCTGCACACCCTGGATTGGGACCCGGAGGCCTGCGCGCTGGCCGGTAGCGACGGTGCGGACCTTCCCGAACTGGCCCCCCGCGGCTGGCACGGTGGGCTGCGCGCCGAGTACGGCCGGCGGTGGCCGGCTCTGGCCCGGGCCCGGTGGGCGCCACCGCTCGGTGACGGTGCCGCCTCCAACGTCGGCTCCGGCTGCGTCGACCCGGCCCGGGCGGCGGTGACCGTGGGCACGTCCTCGGCGGTGCGGCTGTTGCAGCGGATGTCGACGCCCGCCGAGTCGACCGTTCTGCCGCATCGGTTGTGGCGCTACCGCGTCGACCACGACCATGTGGTGACCGGGGCCGCGTACTCCTCGGGCGGGAACCTGTTCGCCTGGGCGGACCGGGAGCTGCGGCTGCCGACCGGCCGGGCGCTGGAGGAGGCGCTGGCTCTGTTGCCGCCCGACGGCGGCCTGCCGGCCAACGTCCGCTTCGGCGGTGACCGTCCGCCGGGCATTCGCCCTGCCGGGCTGGGCGAGCTGCGGGGGCTGGGCTTCGGCACCACCGCGGTGGAGATGCTGGCCGGGCTCATGTACGGGGTGTGCCAGCAGGTCGTCGACGACCTGGTGGTGCTGGAGTCCACGGTGGGTCGGCCGGTCGAGGTGGTCCTCGGCGGCGGTGCGATAGCCGCCTCGACCTGGTGGCGGCAGGCGTTCGCGGCGGTGCTGGCCCCCCGGCCGGTGCACTTCGCGCGGCACCCGGAGATCGGTGCCACCGGCGCAGCGCTGGTGGCCACCGGCCGGATCGCCGATGCCGTGGTGGTGGCCGACATCGGCCGGACGGATGATCAAGACTCGGCGACCTCGGCATAGGGTGGCGACCAGCAGTACCCTTCCTTAACCGTTCATAAGGGCAGGGCGTTGACACTGCTCTCGGGCCTGGTTGGATGGACCGCGCTCCCCGGACCGCGGCGGACGCGTGGGGGAGGAGGAGCGGGTGGGTGTAGGACCGGAGCAGGCGCACGGGGTGTCGCAGCACCGCCGGCGTCGGTTCGACGTCCGGGTGGTACCCCACCGGCGTCGCTCCGCCCTGCGCCTGCAGGACTGGCGGATGCGTACCAAGCTGGCCACGGTGCTGGTCATTCCGTCGGTCGCCTTCCTGGTGCTGGCGGGCGTGCAGACCCAGAGCCTGGTCAGCCGCGCCAGCGTGCTGGGTGACTTCGCCGCCCAGGTCGGCATCGGACGCGAGATCACCGCGTTGACCCACCGGTTGCAGCTGGAGCGCGACCGTACGGCCGGGGAGCTGCCCGCGCTGCGTGCGGCCACCGACGAGGAGGCGAGCGAGGAGCGGCTGGCAGTGTTGCAGCCCTACCGCGAGGCCGCCGACCAGGCGGCGGCGGAACTGCGTGCGGCGGCCGAGCCGTTGGCCGAGGCGGACGCCTCGTGGCGGGACGTCTACGTGGTGGCGTCGCAGGCGTACCAGCAGGTCGGCTACATCCGGAACACGCTGACCACGGTGGTGCTCAGCGACGACACCATCATCGGTAACTACCACCGGGCGATCGACGCGCTGCTGAATCTGCTCGCCCAGCCGACGCCCGGCGCCGACCGGCCGGAACTGGCCGATGCGGTGCTGCGGTACGTGCAGTTCGCCCGGGCGAAGGAACTCTCCTCCCGGGTCCGGGCGGAGCTGTACTCGGCGGCCCGGGTCGGCAGCTACGACTCCGAGGACGCGGCCCAGTTGCCCGACCTGCGGGCGCGGCAGCTGACCGCCCTCGGCGCGTTCCGGATCGCGGCGACGAGCGCACAGGTCACCCGCTACGACGAGATGAGCCTGGATCCGGCCTTCATCGCCGCCTCCCGGATGGAGGAGCAGGCGCTGTCGCAGGGCACGTCCGGGTCGTCGGTGCTGGACGCGGAGCAGTGGTGGACGGCCAGCGAGGCCCGCCACGAGCTGTTGCAGAGCTTCGAGGCGGACGTGTTGTCGGCCTCGGCGGGGCAGGCCGACGACGCGAGCGAGACCCAGTTGCGGGAGACGCTGCTGGTCGTCGGCGTGATCATCACGGTTCTGCTGGTGGCGGTGCTGATCTCGGTGCTGATCGGTCGGTCGTTGGCCCGGTCGATCCGGCTGCTGCGTTCGCAGGCGCTGCGGATCGCGCAGATCGAACTGCCCGAGGCGCTGGCCCGGCTGCGGTCGGTCTCCGGCGGCGTACCGCCGATCGACGTCTCGCCGGCCGTGGTGCGGTCGCTCGACGAGATCGGTGAACTGGCCGAGGCGTTCGTCGCGGTACACCGCAGCGCCGTCGGGGTGGCGGTCGACCAGGCGAACATGCGCCGCAACGTCAACGCGATGTTCATCAACCTCGCCCGACGCAGCCAGGTACTGGTGGAGCGGCAGCTGGAGCTGCTCGACGACCTGGAGCGCGAGGAGGGCGACCCCGAGCAGCTGGAGAACCTGTTCAAGCTGGATCACCTCGCCGCCCGGATGCGCCGTAACGACGAGAGCCTGCTGGTGCTCGCCGGCACCGAGTCGACCCGCCGGTGGAACCGGCCGATCGGGCTGAGCGCGGTGCTGCTCGCGGCCAGCGCCGAGATCGAGCAGTACCAGCGGGTGCGGCACGAGGCGGTGGCGGACCTGCACGTGGTCGGGCACGCGGTGGGTGAGCTGGTGCACCTGCTCGCCGAGCTGCTGGAGAACGCGACCGCCTTCTCCCGTCCGGACACCATCGTGCAGGTGATGGCCCGGGTGGAGGGGACCGGGGCGGTGATCGAGATCGCCGACCAGGGCCTCGGTATGAGCGCGACGGCACTGGCGGAGGCGAACGGGGTGCTGGCCGCCCCGCCGGCCGCGGACGTCGCGACGGTCGAGCGGATGGGTTTGTTCGTGGTCAGTCACCTCGCCGCTCGGCACGGCATCGAGGTGCGGTTGCACGGCGGTGCCGGTGGGCTGGTGGCCCGGGTACGGCTGCCGCGTCCGTTGCTCGCGGCGGCGCCGCCGCCGAGCCTGGACCCGGTGCCGGCGCCGCGTGGGCTGCCCGGCGCGACGCCTCGCCCGGTCACCCCGGCCGACCCGGGGCTGGCGGATCTGCCGGTGGCCGGACGGCGTCCGACCACGGTGCCCCGTCAGGCCCACCCGGTACCGGTACGCGCCGAGGACGTGCTCGCCCCCGCCGTCGCACCGGCCAGTGGAGGGAGCGGCTGGTGGTCGCGGGAGGGCCCCTCGTCGGTCGTACCCGCGGTCGGTGCCGGCGCACCGGCACCGCCGGCCGTGCCGGTGACCGCCGGGACGAACGAGCGGGGCCTGCCGGTGCGGGTGCCGATGGCGCAGCTCAGTGCGGTGACCCAGCCGGCCCGTCCGGGGCAGCAGCCGGCGGCCCGCAACGAACCGGACCCGGAAGCCGTCGGTGGGATGTTGTCCAGGTTGTACAGCGGGGTACGGCGGGCCGAGGCTGAGGAGACCACCGAGATACCCGTGCCACCGCTCGGGGCGTGGAGCGAAGGAGGACGGAAGTGACGGGGATGTCGCAGGAGGCTCGCGACCTGAGCTGGCTGGTCAGCGCGTTCGCGGAGCGGGTGCCCGGGGTGGCGCACGCGGTGGTGGTCTCCTCCGACGGGCTGTTGGTCGCGATATCCGACCACCTGCCACGGGACCACGCCGACAAGCTCGCCGCGGTGACCTCGGGACTGATGAGCATCACCGCCGGTGCCGCCCAGATGTTCGACGGGGACGTGGTCAAGCAGACCGTGGTGGAGATGGGGCGGGGCTATTTCCTGGTGATGCAGGTACGCGACGGCTCCATCCTGGCCACCCTGGCGGCGGCGGACGCCGACATCGGCGTGGTGGGCTACGAGATGGCCCGGCTGGCCAAGCAGGCCGGCGAGATGCTGACCCCGGCCCTGCGCGCCGAGCTTCAGCAGGCACTGCCCCGCTGAGCCGTCGGCTTGCCGGCCGGCCGATTGGTCTCACCGTGGCATCCGCGACGCGTTCACCCTGGCGAACGGCGTCACCGGGTACCAGCCGGCGCGGACCGGCGTTCTGCCGATGTCGGCCGGCGTGAAGGCGTTTTGGGAGCGCAGCACGGTGAGCGCCTGGTCGAGTGGGGCGAACCGGAAGTCGTAGATCATGAGCCGGCCGCCGGGCCGGAGGACCCGGGCCAGCTCGGTGGCGGCCGCGGCGAGGTCGGGCCAGTGGTGCAGGCTCAGCGTCGAGACGACCACCTCGACGCTGCCGTCGGGATGGGGCAGGTCCGCCACGTCGGCGATCTGGAACCGGACGCGGTGGCCCAGTGAGCGGCTCGTCGCTGCCTGCTCGGCCACCTGGATCATGTGCGGCGACGGGTCGACACCGGTCAGCGTGAGGTCGGGGCGGCGGTCGGCGAGTTCGTGCAGCAGCCGCCCCGGACCGGTGCCGATGTCCAGGATCATCGCCGACTGCGGTGCGACCGCCGCGACGTCGGCGGCGACCCTTCGATACAGGCCGCGTAGCGCCCAGCGCGACATCCGGTCGTAGGAGACGCTGCGACGCCGGTCGAAGCCGGTGTGGCGGGAGGGATGGACGACGGCGTGCAGCCGTTTGGCGAGCGACATTGCTTTCTCCTGCGGCACGTTCGATCCGGACTGTTGCCGGATGCTTGACATCACGGGCCACGGTGCATCTTCATGTCGACATGAAGTCAAGGCGGGAGATGGCCATCGGTGAGCTGGCGGCGATGTACGGGCTGGCCCCCCACGTGCTGCGGCACTGGGAGCAGATGGGGCTGCTCACACCGGCCAGGGATCCCGGTGGACGGCGGGTGTACGGCTCGGTCGACGCCACCCGGGTCGCCCTCGTCCTGCTGGCCAAGGAGGCGGGGCTGACGCTGGACCAGACCCGCTACCTGCTCACCGAGGCGGCCGACAAGCAGGCGCGGGTGGCCCTGTACCAGCGGCACGGTGACCTGCTGCGCAGCCGGATCGCGGCGGCTCAGGAGTCGTTGGCCGTCATCGAGCACGCGGCGTCTTGCGACGCCGAGGACATCACCGTCTGTCCCCGGCTGCGGGAGAAGGTGGCCGCCCGTCTGCCGGCCGGGTTACGGCACGACGGTGAGGCGTGGCCGACGCTAGCGTAGGCCGAGGGTGGTGGGGCGGGAGGCGACCCACCAGGCGACGGTGGCGGCCACGGCGACGACGCCGCTGAACAGGAACGGCGCCTCGATGCCGGCTCGCGCGGCCAGCGCACCACCGGCCAGCGCACCCAGCGCGGTGCAGCTGTAGGTGACCAGCCGGGAGGCGGCGATGACCCGACCGAGCAGCCCGCCCGGCACCAGTCGTTGGCGTACCGACAGCGCGGCGACGTTGAGCACGGCGAACGCGGCGCTGGTGGTGACCACCACGACCACCGCGACGGCGCGGTGCCCGACGACGGCCAGCAGGACCGGTACGCCGGCGGTGACGGCCATGGACCAGGTCAACACGGACCGGTGCTGGAAGCGGGCGACGAGACGGTCGGCGGCGAACGAGCCGATCAGTCCACCGGCCGCGCCGGTGGCCAGCAGCAGGCCGAAACCGAACGCGCCGAGGCCGAGGGCGTCGCGGGCGTAGAGCACGAAGATCGCGAACCAGGCGGTGTCCGCGGCGGCCACGGCGGCGGTGACGAGCACCAGGGTGCGTAGCATCGGCTGGCGGACGAGCCAGCGCAGGCCGGCCAGGACCCCGTGGCCGTCGGTGGCCGGCGCGGCGTCGCTGGTGTCCGGGGTGGCCCGGTGCGCCAGGGTCAGCGGCAGGGAGAGCACGAGCATCACCGCCAGGGCCAGGGTGGCTCCGTTGACGGCGAACGGGATGGCGGCACCGAGCACGAACAGCAGGGCACCCACCGGTGGACCGACGAACTCGTTGCCGACGATCTCCCCGGCGACCAGGCGCCCGTTGGCCTTTTCCAGCTGCGCGTCGGTGACGAGCCTGGGTACGGCGGTCTGGGCGGCGGTGTCCCGGATGGTCTCGCCGACGCCGAGCAGGAACGCGGCGGCGACGACGAGCGCGATGGTGGCCCAGCCCAGGGCGACGGTGGTGGCCAGCGCGGCCAGCACGACGACGCGGCCGGTGTCGGCGGCGGCGAGCAGCGTGCGAGCCCCTCGGCGGTCGGCAAGGGCACCGGCGAGCAGCCCGGAGACGAGCCACGGCAGGAACTGGGCGGCGGCGACGGCAGCGACGGCCAGCGGGTCGTCGGTGAGTGCGGCGGCCAGCAGCGGGAAGGCGGCCACCCGGATGCCGTCGCCGAGGTTGGCCAGCGCGGCGGCGCTCCAGAAGGTCCAGAACGGCCGGCCCAGACGGTGGCGATCACGCATGCGGAGATGGTACGTGCCTCGGCGGCGGCCCGGAGCCGGGCCGCCGCCGAGCTGACGGGGTCAGACCGCGTTGTCCGCGATGACCTGGCGGTACCAGTGGGCGCTGCGCTTGAACACCCGACGCTGGGTGGGGTAGTCGACGTAGATCAACCCCCAGCGCTGCTCGTAGCCCTCGGCCCATTCGAAGTTGTCGAGCAGGGACCAGACGTGGAAGCTCTCCAGCGGCACGCCCTCGGCGATGGCCCGGTGGGCGGCGGTCAGGTGGTCGCGGAGGAACGTCACGCGGCCGTCGTCCTCGACGGTGCCGTCGGCGCTGAGTTCGTCGGGGGTGGGCAGGCCGTTCTCGGTGACGGTGAGGGGGATCGGCCCGTAGTCGCGGGTGACCCGGGTCAGGATGTCGTACATCCCGTCCGGGTAGATCTGCTGCCAGTCCGCCTCGGAGGTGGGCCAGCGGCGTACCGTGCCGCCGTCGGCGGTGACGTAGATCGGGGTGTAGTACTGCACGGCGAGCAGGTCGATCGGGGCGGAGATGATCTCCAGGTCGCCGTCGCGGATGCCGCGGACCATCCGGCTGCCGGGGCCGAGGTCGGCCAGCACGTCGGACGGATAGCTGCCGGTCAACGCGGAGTCGAGGTAGAGGCGGTTCTCGTAGCCGTCGTAGAGGCGGGCGGTCTCCGCTGCGGCGGCGGAGTCGTCGGCGGGGTAGCAGGGGTGCAGGTTGAAGGCGGGGCCGATGCGGCTCTTGCCGCCGGTGGCGCGCAGGGCGCGGACGGCGAGGCCGTGGGCGAGTTGAAGGTGGTGGGCGACCAGGTACGCCGCGTCGGGATCCTGCCGGCCGGGGGCGTGGTGGCCGAAGATATAGCCGTTCTGCACCACGGTCTTCGGCTCGTTGATGGTCAGCCAGACGGGCACCCGGTCGCCGAGGGCGTCGAAGACGATGCCGGCGTAGTCGGCGAATCGTTTGGCGACGTCGCGGGACTCCCAGCCACCGGTGTCCTGCAGGCTCTGCGGCAGGTCCCAGTGGAACAGCGTGGCCATCGGGGCGATCCCGCGTTCGTGCAGACCGTCGACGAGGCGACGGTAGAAGTCGAGGCCGCGTTGGTTGGCGGCGCCGGTTCCGTCGGGCTGGATGCGCGGCCAGGAGATGGAGAACCGGTAGCTGCGCAGCCCCAGGTCGCGCATCAGATCGAGGTCTTCGGCATAACGTTGGTAGTGGTCGGCGGCCACGTCGCCGGTGTCGCCGTTGCGGGTGCGTCCCGGTGCGCGGCTGAACGTGTCCCAGATCGATTCGCCGCGGCCGTCCTCCTTGGCGGCACCCTCGATCTGGTAGGCGGAGGTCGCGGCGCCCCAACCGAAGTCGGGCGGGAAGGACCGTCGGGTGGCCGGGTTCGACGCGGTGGCCGTGTGGTCGGCCGGGTCGCCGGGCTGGCAGCCGGCCAGACCGGTGGCCGTGGTGGCCGCGGCGGTGGTGCCGAGCACTGCGCTGACCGGGGTGGCGGTGGTGGCCGAGAGCGCCGCGCGGCGCAGCAGGTGCCGCCTGGTGAGTATCGACATGGGTTCTCCTCGTGGATGGGGACGACCGCCTGAGCCCGGGAGCGCTCCCAACAAAGGGTAGAGGGTAGGCGGTCCCCGCCGGGCCGAGTCGTCGCGAGGGGTGGGGCGGACTGCCCCGGTGGCGGGTGACGTGGGGTGGGGAAGGGCGCTGTGCCGGTCGGGCAGCTGGTGCGGCGGGACCGGGTGCGCCGATTGCCGCGGGCGGACCGGTGGTGCGCGCCCGGGCGGTCGGCGGGGCGTCGCGGATGGCGGTCGGCGGGCGGGTCGACTGCCGTGCGGGGCGCGCGGGTGGTGCGCGTCTGACCCGTCGGCCTCTTTTCCCATCGTGAACGGGGGTTTAGTGTGGGGACGGGGGAGGGCAACCCCCGTCCCCACCGTGTTGCGGTACACGCACGTTCGGATTGGCGTCCCAGTTGTGCGTGTCGCGCGGGAGCCGGGCCACGCGAGTGGCTGAGGATCCACCTCCCTCCACTGTGGTGGGGTGACGGCTGGCGGCGGTGTCCGGGCTGGCCCGCCGTCGGCCTGTGGTCTGTTCCCCGGAGCCGTGGGCACGACCCCGGGCGATATTCCGGGTGGAACTCTGTCGATGGAAGCGCTCCCATCGACGTTGCTGCGACTGTAACGCCCGTCACGGCTTTGTGAAAGCCCCAAAACGAGATCGAAACAACTCAGTGTTTCCGGAAGTTCCCTTGCTAGCGTTGGGAGCGCTTCCATGGCACACTGTCGATCGACCGCGCGGAGCCAAGGTACGCGTGAGCGCGGGTCGCCGAGGGCTTCCGGCTCGTCCGGTACGGCGTCCTGCCAGCAGCGGGAGCAGTTGCCGTCCCATGGGGCGCCCCGCCGCGCCGGCCCCACCCGGGCCGCAGCGACCACCATCCACTGGCACCTCGGCGGACCCGTCGTCCCCGAGGCGCCACCGCCGGGGCACCACCGCCACCGGCCTGGTCCGAGGAGACACCGCGCAGATGAGAAACCTGGCTAGACGTCGGCGCCTGGCGTGGCTCGCCGCCGCGGCGCTGGCGATCGGTGGGGCGACCGTCCCCGCCGCCGCCGCACAGGCCGCACCGGCCTGCGACGTGGTTTATACGACAAATGACTGGAGCAACGGCTTCACCGCCAACGTCACCATCAGAAACACCGGCGACGCGATCAACGGCTGGACCCTGAAGTTCGCCTTCCCCGGCAACCAGCGGGTCACCCAGGGCTGGTCGGCCCGGTGGAGCCAGAGCGGCAACGAGGTCACCGCCGTCAACGAATCCTGGAACGGCAACATCCCGGCCGGCGGCAGCACCAGCATCGGCTTCAACGGCTCCTACTCCGGCACCAACGCGAAGCCGACCTCGTTCTCGGTAAACGGGGTCACCTGCGGTGGTACGGCGCAGCAGCCTCCGACGGTCAGCCTGTCGGTGCCCGCCGGCCCGTTCACGGCCCCGGCGACCGTGCCGCTGACCGCCACCGCCAGCGACCCGGACGGCACCATCGCCCGGGTCGAGTTCTACCGCAACGGGCTGCTGGTCAACACCGACACCAGCGCGCCGTACGCGTACACCCTGGAGAGCCTGCCGGCCGGTGACTACACGGTGCAGGCCCGGGCGTACGACAACAGCGGGCTGTCCGCGATCGCCGAGCGGTCGTTCACCGTCGCCGGCTCCACCTCGCCGGCCCTGGTCGCCACGCCGACCGCGGTGACCGTCCCCGAGGGCGGCGACTCGACGTTCAACCTCAAGCTGAGCCGGGCGCCCACCGCGAACGTCGCGGTGAGCCTGGCGCGTACCGGCGACACGGACGTCACCGTCACGCCGACCTCGGCGACGCTGACCACGTCGAACTGGAACACCGGCGTCGACGTGACCGTCCGGGCGGCGGAGGACGAAGACACCGTCGGTGGCACCGCCACGATCACCGCCTCGGCCACCGGGCACACCCCGGCGACGGTCACCGTCACCGAGATCGACAACGACGTGCCCGGCGGGGACGACGAGTACGTGCAGCGCTTCCTCACCCAGTACAACAAGATCAAGAACTCGGGCTACTTCAGCCCGGAGGGCGTGCCGTACCACTCCATCGAGACGCTCATCGTCGAGGCGCCGGACCACGGCCACGAGACCACCTCCGAGGCGTTCAGCTTCTGGCTGTGGCTGGAGGCCTACTACGGTCGGGTGACTCAGAACTGGACGCCGTTCAACAACGCCTGGACGGTGATGGAGCGGTACATCATCCCGTCCGACGCCGACCAGCCGACCGCCGGCTCCGCCGGTGACGCCACCTACGCCGCCGAGCACGACCTGCCCAGCCAGTACCCGTCGCAGCTGGACTCGAACGTGCCGGTCGGCCAGGACCCGCTGCGCTCGGAGCTCCGGTCGACCTACAACACCGGCTCCGTCTACGGCATGCACTGGCTGCTGGACGTCGACAACGTCTACGGCTACGGCCGCTGCGGCGACGGCACCACCCGCCCCGCCTACATCAACACCTTCCAGCGGGGCACCCAGGAGTCGGTGTGGGAGACCGTGCCGCAGCCGTCCTGCGACACCTTCGCCCACGGCGGTCAGTACGGCTACCTGGACCTGTTCATCAAGGAGTCGCAGGCGCCGGCCAAGCAGTGGAAGTACACAAACGCCCCGGACGCCGACGCCCGCGCCGTGCAGGCCGCGTACTGGGCGCTGACCTGGGCCAAGGAGCAGAACAAGGCGGCCGACGTCGCGGCCACCGTGACCAAGGCCGCCAAGATGGGTGACTACCTGCGGTACGCCCTGTTCGACAAGTACTTCAAGCGGGTCGGCAACTGCGTCGGGGCCAGCGCCTGCCCGGCCGGCTCCGGCCGCGATTCCGCCCACTACCTGCTGTCCTGGTATTACGCCTGGGGCGGCGCGTACGAGACCAGCCAGAACTGGTCCTGGCGGATCGGTTCCAGCCACAGCCACTTCGGCTACCAGAACCCGTTCGCGGCCTGGGCGCTGACAAACGTCGACGAGCTCAAGCCGCGCTCGCCGACGGCAGCGGCGGACTGGACCAACAGCCTCAACCGGCAGTTGGAGCTCTACACCTGGCTCCAGTCCGCCGAGGGCGGCATCGCCGGTGGCGCGACCAACAGCTGGGGCGGGCACTACGGCACGCCGCCGGCCGGCACGGCCACCTTCTACGGCATGTTCTACGACGAGGACCCGGTCTACAACGACCCGCCGTCGAACCAGTGGTTCGGCATGCAGGCCTGGTCGATGCAGCGCATCGCCGAGCTGTACCTGGTAAGCGGCAACGCCAAGGCCAAGGCGCTGCTGGACAAGTGGGTGCCGTGGGCGATCGAGCACACCACGCTGGGTGAGGACTGGTCCATCCCGTCGGACATGGAGTGGACCGGCCAGCCCAACAACTGGAACCCGAGCAACCCGCAGCCGAACAACAACCTGCACGTCGAGGTGACGGTCAAGGGCCAGGACGTCGGCGTCGCCGCCGCCTACGCCCGCACGCTGATCGCGTACGCGGCGAAGTCGGGCAACACCGAGGCGAAGGAAACCGCCAAGGGGCTGCTGGACGCGCTGCACGCCCACAGTGACGCCCAGGGTGTCTCGACGGTGGAGAAGCGTGGCGACTACCGGCGCTTCGACGACGTCTACGACGCCTCCACCGGGCAGGGCCTGTACATCCCGCCGGGCTGGACCGGCGAGATGCCCAACGGTGACGTGATCGCCCCGGGCAAGAGCTTCGTCGACATCCGGTCGTTCTACAAGAACGACCCGGCGTGGCCGAAGGTGCAGGCGTACCTCGACGGTGGGCCGGAGCCCGAGTTCCGTTACCACCGCTTCTGGGCCCAGGCGGACGTCGCCATGGCCTACGCCGACTACGGGAAGTTGTTCCCCAACGGCTGAACGAACTCCTCCGGGTGGGCATTGACCCACCCGGAGGCACCGGCCGGGCCTCGGGGGTAGAGGCAGGTCCGGTTGACGGCCTGACACCCACGGTCAGGCCGGGGTGGGTCGGCCCTCTGGCCGACGCAGCGGAGCGGTCGGCCCACCCCACCACCCGACCCGCCGGGCACGGCGCGCACATAGCGAAAAAAAGTGACCGCCCCGGGATCACAACCCGGCCCGGGACGGAGTAACGTACATCACCGGAGAGGCCGCTCCCCCCGTGGCGGCCTCTCCCTTATTGTCCCAGCCCCGGTGCGTGCGGCTCGCCGTCGTCCGACGTTCTCGCGGCCGGCTCGGTCGGCGGCGTCACCGGGTGTCGCAGCCCCGGATGACCGGCCGGCAGCGACCGGCGCACCACGGCCCAACTGCCCGCCAATGCCGCCGCGATCAGCGGCCAGGTCAGCCCCACCCGGGCCGCGGTCAGGGCGAGCACGTGACCACCGAGATACAGCGGCACGAACACCGCCACCCGCAGCAGGTAGGTCCCCGTCCACACCCAACTGGCCCGTCCGTACGCCCGCAGTAGCGCCGGGTCACGGCGCCAGCGTCCGCGCTGCCTCAGCGCGGTGCCGACGACCACCCCCAGCAGCGGCCAGCGCACGATGATGCTCACCGCCCACGCCAGCGCGCTGGCGGCGTTGGCCAGCACCTGCACGAGGAAGAAGTCCTCGGCCCGCCCGGTGCGCACCGCCACCAGCGCGGCCACGCAGACCGCGAGCAGCCCGACCAGCACCGACCGGGGCCGGTCACCGCGACGCAACCGCCAGCCGGCCACCACCGCCCCGGCGACAAGCGCCGCCACCACCCCGACCATGACCGACCGGCCGGACACCAGCCAGCCCACCGCGAACGCGACCGGCGGCACGGTGGCGTCCACCGCTCCCCGGCGCCCGCCGAGCAGATCGGCAAGTGACTCGGGTCGCCCGGCCACGGCGACGTCCCGCTCCGACGTACCGGTCACGTGCCCTCCTTCACCTGCGGCCAACCTATCTCCACGCCACGGACGGGCCACCGGCCGGACGCCGGTGGCGTGCCGCTAAGTTGTGCGGGTGCGCGTGACGCCCAGGGGTGGTACTGCGGTCTGGCTGGTCGTGCTGGCCCTGATCCAGACGGCGGCCTTCATCGCCGTCTGGCGATTCGCCCTGCACACGGAGATCGGCCAGTGGATCGACACGGTGGCCCTCACCGGTAACCGGATCGGCCGCGACCACATCGAGGAACCGGTCGACCGGATCCTCAACGCCATGTCCGTGGTGTCGCTGCTGGCGGTCACCGTGATGATCGGGTTCATCGCGCTGATCCGAGGTCGGGTCGCCCTGGCCGTCGCGGCGACCCTGCTGATCGCGGGCGCCAACGTCACCACCCAACTGCTCAAGTACGGACTGAGCCGTCCCGACTACGGCATCGACCTGGAACGGGCGTTCGTCGGCAACAGCCTGCCCAGCGGGCACACCACGGTCGCCGGCTCGGTGGCGGTGGCCCTGGTGCTCGTGCTCCCGGCGAAGGTGCGGGCGGGCGGCGCCGTGATCGGTGCCGGCTACGCCGCGACCGCCGGGGTGGCGACCCTGTCGGCGGGCTGGCACCGGCCCAGCGACGCGGTCGCCGCGTTCCTGGTGGTCGGGGTCTGGGCGGCGCTGGCCGGCCTGCTGCTGCTGGTCACCCAGCGGGAACGGGCGGAGGTCGCGCCCGGTGACGCGCACCGGCTCACCGCCCTGCTGCTGGGCGCGGCCGGGTTGCTCGCGATCGCCGGCTGCGCGCTGGCCCTGTGGTGGCTGGTGGGCCTGCGGTCCACCCCGGCGGTGGAGTTGTCCCGCCGTCCGCTGTTCGTCGGCTACGCGGGCAGCGCCGCCGGCATCGCCGGCTCCATGGCGGTGGTGATGGCGCTGGTGCTCACCGCCGTGCACCGTCTCGTGCCCCGCTACAAGGGCTGACCGGATGAGCGTCGTACGGTCGGCGTTCCACGACGAGTGCGACCGGCTCGGCACGGTGCTGCGTACCCTCGACCGGGCGGACCTCGACCGCCCGACCCGCTGCACGCCGTGGACGGTGGCCGACCTGCTGGCCCACGTCCGCACCGGAGCCGGCCGGCTGGCCGACATGCTGCGCGCCACGGTGCCCGGTCCGGCCGAGGTCGACGCCGCCGGCTACTTCGGTGCGGCGAAGTTCCTCCCGGAGGTGGACGCCGCCCGTGTCGAGTCCGCCCGTGTCGAGTCCGCCCGTGTCGAGTCCGCCCGTGTCGAGGCCGCCCGGGGCGGGGCTGCCTCGGGCAGTGCCGGATCCCCGCCGAGCCGGCCCGGTGCGGTGCTCGCCGCGGACTTCGACCGGGCGTGGCGGGCCACCCTCGCCGCGGTAGACGCCCATCCCGCCGACCGGGTGGTACGCACCCGGCACGGCGACGCGATGACGGTGCCGGAGTTCCTGCGTACCCGGGTGGTGGAGGTCGGCGTGCACGGCCTCGACCTGGCCGAGGCGCTGGACCGGCCGCCCTGGCTGACCCCCACCGCCGCCCGGGTGATCGGCGACCTGCTCACCGGCGGGCGGGCACTGCCGGCGGATCTCGGCTGGGACCGGCTGACCCTGATCCGCAAGGCCACCGGCCGCAGCCCCCGCAGCCGGGCCGAGCAGGACGCCCTCGACGCCGCCGGCATCCGACTGCTCGCCTTCGGCGGCTGACCGGCACCCGACCGCCGCGCACCGCCCGCGCGAGCCGCCGCTGGCCCGGTAGCCGGTATGTCAGGCGTCGGCGTGGCGGTGTCGGGCTGCCGCTGCTGCCCGGGCATGGCCGGCCGGTGGTGGGTCAGGCGGCGGTGCGGGGTGCCGGCACGTGCGGGGCGGCGGCACGCAGGTGAGCCAGGACCACCGGGTCGATCCGGCCGGGCGCCAGCCGCTCCTCCAGGTTCTCCAACCCGGCCCAGGCGACCAACGAGTCCTCGGGCTCCGCCGGATCGGCCGGGTACCCGAGCGCGGTCAGCAGACCGGCGACCTCGCCGGCCAGCGCACCGGTCAGGTCCAGCAGGGTGGCCGGATCGGGCCGGGTGAACAGCAGCGTGTGCACCGCCAGCAGCCGGTCGAGTTCGGTGATCGGGTCGGGATGGTCGTCGACCCGCAGGTCGATCATGGCGTCGCCGGTGCCGCCGTACCCGCCGCCACGGCGCACCACCAGCAGCCCCGCGCTCTGCCGGCCCCGCCGGTCGCCGCCGGCGGCCTCGCCGGCGCGCAGCGCCGCGAGCAGCCGCTGCGCGAACGGCAGGCCGGTGCCGGCCAGCCAGGCGTCGCGGAGCGCGTCGACGACCTGCGGACCGGTGAGGATGTTCCCCTGCGCCGCCCAGCCGTCGCCGGTCTGCCCACCGGCCCAGCCCCGGCAGTGCTCACCGGTCCAGGTGGCACCCGGCCCGGTGGCCGCCACCACACCGAGCTGCCGATGATCGCGTTCCGGGTCGGCGGCGACCAGGCCGGCCACCACACCGGCGGCGGATACACCGGTCCGCAGCAGCGCCAGCCCCTGCGGCCGGTAGGCCAGGTTCACGTGCGCCTGGGTGGCGATCGCGCCGACGTCGGCTGCGGCGCCCGGCACGAGGGCCCCGGCAGCCAGGAAACGGCTGGCCACGACGATGCCGTGCAGCCGGCCGTCGTCGGAGCGGGCCACGAGCGAGAAGGTCACGCTCGGAAGGTTAACGCTGGTGACGGTCCTGTGGCCGCCGCCGCGACGACCTTGCCCGACGACGCCGGGGCGGGCACCATCGACCGATGACGACGCGATGGGCAATGACGGTGCCGTTGGGCGGGATCCCGCTCGCTGACCACGCCGCGGTGTACGCGGCCCTCGCCGACGCCGGCTACACCGACGTATGGTCCTCCGAGGTCAACGGGGCCGACGCGTTCACGCCGCTGACGTTGGCCGCCGCCTGGCAGCCCGGGCTGCGGCTGGGCACCGCGATCACACCGGCCTTCACCCGCGGCCCCGGCCTGCTGGCGATGAGCGCCGCCGCGCTCGCCGACGTCGCCCCCGGCCGGTTCGCCCTCGGCATCGGCGCGTCCTCGCCGGTGGTGGTCTCCGACTGGAACGCCGTGGAGTTCACCGAACCGTTCCGGCGCACCCGCGACGTGCTGCGTTTCCTGCGGGCGGCGCTGCGCGGCGAGACCGTCGACGGTGCCTTCGACACCTTCGCCGTCCGCCGGTTCACCCTGGAACGGCCGCCGGTGGTGCCGCCGCCGCTGCTGCTGGCCGCGTTGCGTCCGGGCATGCTGCGGCTGGCCGCCGCCGAGGCCGACGGAGTGATCCTCAACTGGCTCGCCGCCACCGACGTGCCCCGGGCGGTGGCCGAGTTGGGGCACCGGCGTCCGCATTTCGAGGTGGTCGCCCGGATCTTCGTCTGTCCCACCGAGGATGCCGGGTACGCCCGCACCCTCGGCCGGCGGATGATCACCAGCTATCTGACCGTGCCCGCGTACGCGGAGTTCCACCGCTGGCTCGGTCGGCAGGAGGCGCTGGCCGACATGTGGGCGGCGTGGGCGGCGGGCGACCGGCGCGGTGCCCTGGCCGCGATCCCGGACGAGGTGGTCGACGCGTTGATCCTGCACGGCTCACCCGAGCAGTGCCGGGCACAGGTGAGTCGGTACGTCGACGCCGGGGTGGACGTACCGGTGCTGGCGTTGCTGCCCACGCCGGAGGTCACCGCCACCGATCCGGTGGCCCTGGCCACGCTTGTCACCCGGCTCGGGCGCGACGCGAAGGAGTCGGTGTGAACCTCACCGACCGGGTAGTGGTGATCACCGGCGGGGCCGGGGGGATCGGTGCGGCGCTGGCCCGGCGGTTCGCCGCGGAGGGAGCCGCCGTGCTGGTCCTGGCCGACCTGGACGGTGCCGCGACCGAGGCGGTCGCCGCAGCCGTAGGCCCGCGGGCCCGTGGGGTCGCCGTCGACGTCACCGACGAGGAGCAGGTACGCGCCCTGGTCACCGACACCGAGCGCCGCCACGGCCGGATCGACGTGCTCTGCGCCAACGCCGGGGTGAGCAGCGGTGGGGGAGTGGAGGTCGACGACGCCGGCTGGGAACGGTCCTGGCAGGTCAACGTGCTCGCCCACGTGTACGCCGCCCGGGCGGTGCTGCCGGCGATGCTCGCCCGGGGCAGCGGCTACCTGCTCCACACCTGCTCGGCGGCGGGGGTGCTGACCGCCGTCGGTGACGCCGCGTACACCACCACCAAGCACGCCGCCGTGGGATTCGCCGAGTGGCTGTCGGTGACCTACCGCGACCAGGGCATCCGGGTCAGCGCGCTGTGCCCGCAGGGGGTCGACACGGCGATGCTGGCCGACGGACTGGCCGCCGGTCATCTGGGTGCCCGGGTCATCGCGGCCTCCGGCGCGGTGCTCAGCCCGGACGACGTGGCTGCGGCGGCGGTGGCGGGCATGGCGGAGGAGCGGTTCCTGATCCTGCCGCACCCGGAGGTCGCCGACTACGCCCGCCGTCGCGCCGAGGACCCCGACGGCTGGCAGTCCGGCCTGCGCAAACTCGTCCGCCGGTTGCGCGCCGTCGATCAGGACGCGCCGCCGCCGCCGAAGCCGGCAGCATCACCGTAGGTGGCGTTCTCGGCAATGGCACCCGGGGCAAGGCTCAGCGGCGCCAGCGCAGCGGGCCCGGGTGCACCGACCAGAGCAGTCGCCGCCAGCGGGGACGCGCCGCTCGTACCGCCCCGGTGTAGGCGGTGGCCGCCGCGGCGGCGGCACCGGCCTGCTCCTCGTCGGCCGTGCCGGGAGCGAAGCTGACCTGGTTGACCAGCCGGGCCAGCTCATCGACTGCCCCGTACGCCGCGGCCGGCGGCCGGACGTCGGTCAGGGCCTGCCGGGCCTGCGCGGCGACCTCGGTGGCGGACAGGTCGGCGGCGACCGGCCGGCCGGCCAACCGCAACGTGTCGGTCAGCTCCCGCCAGGCGCCGGCGATGCGGTGGCCGGGGTCGCCCCGGTGCAACCGGGCCCGGGTCTGCGCCCGGCGCAGCCCGGCGAGGGTGACCAGCAGCGCCACGACGACGAGCAGCAGAGCACCGCCGGTGCCAGCGACCAGCACCGGCGTCGGGACGCCGCCGCTGTCGGTGGGTCCACCGGGAGCGGCCTGCGCCGGTGGCGAGGCGGTCGGCTCCAGGGTGGGCTCCGGCTGCTCCGACGGTGGCGGGTCCTCCGGCTGGGGGCGGAAGTCCTCCTCCACCGGGCGGGGCTGCTCGTCCGGTCGGGGCAGCGGGTCGAACGACACCCAACCGAGGCCGTCGAAGAGCACCTCCGGCCAGGCGTACGCGTCGGCGGCCCGCACCGGACCCGACCCGGGGGCGGCGAAGCCGACCACCACCCGGGTCGGTAGCCCGGCGAGCCGACCCAGCACCGCGAACGACGCCGCGAACTGTTCGGACGTGCCGCGCTGCCCGCCACCGTTGCGCGGCCCGAACAGGAAGAACGCCAGATTCGGGTAGGCGTGGCCACTCGGCGCGTCGGCGACCAGCCGGTAGTGCTCGGCCAGCCACTGCTCGATCGCCGCCGCCCGCGCGTACGGCGCGCCGTTCTCCTCGGCCAACTGGGTGGCCAGCCGCCGCAACTGCTCGGGGGCCCCGTCGGGGACGTGCAGCACCCGGGCCACCGCGTCGCCGGCCGGGGTGTTCGCGGTGGCCAGCAGGTTGGCGTCGGGGCGTTCCCGGGCCGAGGTCACCGTGTAGCGCAGGCCGGGGGCGAGACCGTCGGGACGGATCAGCGTGCCGGTGCCCGGGTCGTAGGCGACCCGGGCGCCACTGACCTCGCGTGGGGTGGGCACCGCAGGCAGCAGCCGTCCACTCAGGTCACCCACGGTGATCTCCTGCCGCACGGTTTCGACCGTGGCGTGCGGGGCCGGCTCGCGGGCGGGCAGGATCCGGCCGGCGTTGCGGTAGGTCGCGCCCACCCGCCAGGTGACCCCGTCGTAGTCGCTGAGCACGGCCAGCCGGATCCGCACCCCGGCACTGCCCGTCGCCGCACCGTCGGCCGGGTCGGCTGGGCCGGATCCGCCGGGGAAGTCGGTCGCCACCTGGAACAGTTCCTGCTCCGGGTTCAACGCCCAACCGGAGATCCGGATCAGCGGATTCTCGTCAAGCGTCTCCACCTGCGGCGGCTCCACATACCGCCGGGGATCCACCGGCCGGGTGTCCACCAGGGCGGCCACCGCCGGGCCGAGCAACGCCGCCAGCGCCACCACCACTGCCGTACCGGCGGCCGAGGCCAGCGCCAGTCGGGCCCGTACCCCGGACCGCACCGCCGGGGCGAGCCCGTCGGCGGGGTCACCGCCCGCCGGTCGGGACGACACCGCCAACCCGAGCGCGGCCGTCACCACCAACGCCACCGTCGCACCGATCGCCGGCTGCGCGTTCGGCCCGACCACGTACACCGCACCGACATGCAGCAGCACCGGCGGCAGGTAGCCCAGCAGCACCCGCCCGGCCCGCAACGCCACCTCCGCGCCGGCCAACCCGGCCAGCCAGGCGGCCACCACCGGCAGCAGAACCGTGTCCGGCGTGGCCTCCACCGGGATCATCGCGGTCAGCAGCCGGGGAATGGCGTTACGGGCGGCGTCGCCGGCCACCTCGACGAACCCGCCCGGCACCTGCGCGTCGGCGGCGGCCACCCGCAGGCAGACCGCCGTCCACCCGAGCATGGCCAGCACCGACACCGGCGCCACCAGCCACGACGGCAGCCGCCGGGTCACCACGCTTACCAGCACCGACCCGACCGCCGCGCCGGCCACCAGCATCGTCAGCAGCGACCCCGCGTACACCCGGCCGAGCACCACACCGGCCAGCGTGACCAGCACGACAAGCGTGGCCGGCACCGCCACCGCCCGCAGCAGCCTCACCACCGGCGTACCCCGTCCCACTCGGCGGCGAAGGCCGCCCCGTCGGCCGCGTCGACGACGACCAGGCCGGCCGCGCCCGGCGGCGTCGGCTGCCCCGCCCCGAAGATCCCGACCAACACCGACGGGTACGCGCCGCGCAGCGCGCCGACGTGCCCCAGATCCTCGGCCGCGCCCGGTCCGGTGAGCACGACAAGGGTGTCGCCGAGCCGGTCGCGGCGCAGCCGCGCCGCCGCGGCCTCCAGCGTGCCCTCGCCGGTCAGTGCCACCGCCGCCAGCCGGTCCAGCGGTCCACTCGGACCGGTACCGATCGATCCGGCGGAAGTGTCCTCGGCGGCGACGAACAGCAGCACCACCGGCAGGTCCTCACGGACCGCCGCGGTGACCACCGACGCCGCCGCCTCACAGGCCGACTCGAACGACTCCGCCACCCCGCCGACCCGATCCGGATGCGCGACGGCCCGGTTGTCCAGCAGCACCACGATCCGGGGCAGGCTGGTGTCCACGTTCTCCCGCACCATCAGCTCACCCACCCGGGCGCTGGTGCGCCAGTGCACACGACGCAACTCGTCGCCGACGACGTAGTCGCGCAGCGAGTCGAAGGTGATCGAACCGTGCGGCACCGCGTCGACCCGCCCGTCGAGACTGCGGCCCGCGCCGGTGGGCACCGCCCGCAGCGGATGCACACGCGGGTGCACCCACACCGGCACGACCTCGCCGTAGGAGCGGGCCAGCACCACCAGGCCGAGCGGGTCGCGGCGGGTCACCCGCAGCGGCCCGACCGGCACCACCCCGCGCCGGCTCGTCGGCACCGGGTAGCTGACCGTGGTGTCCGCGCCGGGTCGCAGCCGCAGCACCGGCACCGGCACCACCTGGTCACCGCAGCGGTCGGTGGCCAGCATGCTCGCCGCCCCCATCCGGCCCGCGTTGCGGACGGTCAACGTCATCGCGGCCGGCTCGCCCCGGGCCACCCGGTCCGGATCGGCCTGCCGGGACACCAGCAGCCGGGGCCGCCGGGCCGCGGCGACCAGGGCCACCGCCACGGCGGTTCCGGCCGCCGCGCCGAGCAACGTCAACTCCGGGTACCCGAACCGGAAACCCGCACCCAGCAGCAGCACGGCCGCGACGAGCAGACCGATGCCCCGGGCGGTGATCCCCACGCCAGACCTCGCCGGTCAGTGGTGCGCCGGGGCCGGCTGGCCCGACGGCAGCGGCACCGGCACCGAGGCGACCGCCTGCCGCAGCACGTCCGCGGCGGTCACCCCGCGCACCTGGGCATCGGGAGTGAGCAGCAGCCGGTGCGCGAAGACCGGCTCGGTGAGCGTCTTCAGATCCTCCGGCATGATCCAGCCCCGGCCGTCGATCAACGCGTACGCGCACGCCGCCCGGGTCAACGCGATCACCCCGCGTGGACTGACCCCGACGCGAACCTGCGGATGGGTGCGCGTGGCCGCCGCCAGCCGCACCGCGTACGCGTACAGCGGCTCGGCGATGTGCACCCGCCGGGCCATCCGCACCATCTCGCCCACGGTGGCGGTGTCGGTCACCGCCGCGAGTGCCTCGGGGGAGCGGACCGTCGCCCCGCGCAGCACCTCCACCTCCACCGACTCGTCCGGATACCCCACCGACAACTTCACCAGGAACCGGTCCAGCTGCGCCTCGGGCAGCCGGTACGTACCGTCCATCTCCACCGGGTTCTGGGTGGCCACCACCAGGAACGGCTGCGGCACCGGATGCCGCACCCCGTCGACGGTGACCGTCCGCTCCTCCATCACCTCCAGCAGCGCCGACTGCGTCTTCGGCGACGCCCGGTTGATCTCGTCGGCGATGACGATGTTGGCGAAGACCGGGCCGGGGTGGAACTCGAAGCCCCGGGTGGCCTGGTTGAAGATGGTCACCCCGGACACGTCGGAGGGCAGCAGGTCCGGCGTGAACTGGATCCGCCGCCACTGCCCCTTCACCGTCGCCGCGATCGCCCGCGCCAGGGTCGTCTTGCCCACCCCGGGCACGTCCTCCAGCAGCACGTGCCCCTGGGCGAACAACGCGGTCAACGCCAGCCGCACCACCTGCGGTTTGCCGAGCACCACCGTGTTGACGTTCTCGGCCAGCCGGGCGGCCAGGGCGGCGAAGCCCTGCACCTCCTGCTGGGTGAGCGGTTCCTGGCTGTTCACCGTGGTGCTCCTCGCCTGGGGTGGATCAGCAGGTGGGCAGAACGTTTATGTCGTCGCCGCCCTCCAGGTTGAGCCAGGCCCAGGGGATGTAGTTACGTCCCCTGTACTCGACCTGCACCCACCAGGTGCTCTGCTTGTTGTCGTTGTAGATCCAGGAGTCGATGTCCGTGCCCCGCACCTTGCAGTACGCCTTCAACCGGGTGCCCGGCTCCGCCCAGCCGACCTGGCGGTCGTTGTCCTGCCGGGGCACCGAGAAGATCTCGTTGCCGTTGCGGCCGTCGCGGTCCCGGTTGCAGTAGGTGCGCTGGTCGCCGTCGGGGCCGTTCTCGCAGGTGGCGATGCCGTACAGGGCGTCGGTCTGTTGCGCTCTGGTGGCGGTGCCGCTGCCGGCGGCGTTGGTCGCCGTCACCGTGAACGTGTAGCTGGTGCCGGGCGCCAACCCGCTCATCGTGATGCTCGAACACGGGCCACTCTTCGCCGGCTGACCCGACCGGGACAGCGTACAACTGGCCTGGCCACCACCGGCGTCCACGGTGAACGTCACGGTCGCCGCCGTCGCGGTCGCCGACGAACCGGTCACCGTCACCCGGGGCGCGGCCACCGTACGCGCCGTCGTCGTGGCCTGCGCACCCTCGCCGGCCTCGTTGACCGCCCGGACCCGCACCGTCACGTTCTGCCCGTCACCGAGCCCACCGACCGTCGCCCGGGTGTCGGTGACCTCGCTGCGCTTGTCACCCACCTCGACCACGTAGCCGGTCACCGGCCGGCCGTTGGCCACCGCCGGCGCCCACTGCACCGCCACCGTCCCCGGCTGGTCGGCCACCGTGCTCGCCCGCAACTCCACCGGCTCACCGGGAACCGTGAACGGCACCACCGTGTTGCTCACCGGGGACGCCTCCGACGCCGCGCCCTTGTCATTGACCGAGACGACCGTGAACGCGTACTGCGTGCCGTACTCCAGCTCACCGGCCTTCACCACCAACTCGGTGCCGGTTGCCTCACCGACCGGGGCGTTCGCGCCCGCCGAGGTCGCCGACACCGCGTACCGGGCGATCGTGTTGCCCTGACCGTTCGCCTCCGGCCACGTCACCACCACCGTCCCGTCCGCCCGCGCCTCGGCGGTCACCTCGGTCGGCGCGTCCGGCACGTCCGCGGTCGGCGTCACCGGATTGCTGGTCCGGGCCGGACCGGCGCCCTTCGCGTTCACCGCATGCACCGAGAACCGGTACGTCTCACCGTTTGTCAGCTCGGTGACCTCCACCGACCGCTGGTTCGCGCCCACCTCCAGGCGCTGCCCGGCACCCTCCACCACGTACCGGATGATCTCGGCGCCGTTGGCCGCCGCCGGCCGCCAACTCACCCTGGCCTGCGCGTCGCCGGCCGCCGCGCTCACGTTGCGCGGCGCACCCGGCTTGTTCACCTGAGGCTTCTTCGGCGGCGGCGGCGGAGGTGGCGGCGGAGGCTCCGGCGGCGGATCGCCACCGAGCACGTCGTTGGCGTACTTGTCGACCTCCCGCACCTGGTGCGAATCATCGACCACCCGCGCGGTCGCCGCGTCCGGTGCGTTGATGAACAGGTAGTTCTCCCGCACCTCCAGCTCCAGCGGGCCACCCCACCGGCCCCGGATCGTGTCGGTCAGCTGGCCTGCCGCGTCGAACGCGTACACCGTGCCCGCCGCCTCGTCCGCGCAGTAGAACCGCCCGGCCCAGGCCACCGCCGGACCGAGCCGGTCACCATCGCCCGGCACCGTGAACGACCGCACCTGGCCGCCGTCGCCGATCGCGTGCACCTGCCGCTGCCCGGGCACCGTCACCGGCACCACCGGCCCGCTGGTACGCACCGGCAGGATGCCCGGCCCGGTCAACGTCGACGCCAACGGCGTGCGCCGGGTCGTACCGTCCACGACGGTCACCAACGCCCCGGCGGTGCGGTCCAGCACCGCCACCCCGTCGTCCAAGGTGGAGACGACCAGCTCGTGGCTCGCCTCCGCCACGTCGTACGTCTGCACCCGCGGTGAACCCACAGGCGAGTCCGCCGCCTCCGACGGCAGCACCGCCGGAGTGATCGCCGAGACAGTGCCCTCCGCCGGCACCGCGACCCAGAGCCGGCCCGCACCGTCGAACGCGCCACCGGTGATCCCCGGCGGATAGCGCACCGGCTCGCCCACCGGGGCCAGCGAGCGCGGATCCAACTGCCGCACCACACCCTGGACCGCGTCCACCACGAACGCCGCGTCCTCGTGCAACGCCACACTCACCCCGAGCCCGGGAGTGGTCGGCGTGGTAGCGGTGATCTGCAACGTGGCCAGATCCAACGCGCTGATCTGACCCGTGTTCAGATCCCGCAGCACCAGCAGCCGGTCCGTCTGCGTCACCTGCATCGGATGCCGCCGCGCCGCCGGCACCTCCATCCGGGTGTCCACCCGGGCGGTGACCCCGTTGACCCGCGCCAACTCACTGCGCGCCGCACTCCACAGCCACGAACTCGCGTCGTAGTTGGCCACCGCGTTGTCCGCCGAACCCAGACCGAGCACGGTCAGCCCCATCGCCGCCAGCAGCGCCAGCACCGTACCCACGGTGACGAGACCACCGCGTACCCGGGACCGGGATCGTGGGGTGCGGGTCGGAACGGCCTCGTCGATGCTCGCCACAGCCGGCAGCCTCCCGTGTCGTCTCGGCAGGTGGCGCCCCGGACGGCGACCCCTCCCCTGAGCCGGGAGCCATCATATGGTCACCCTGCGGACCCCGGGAACCCGCACCGTCCGGCTGTGGACACCCAGCGTGGCGTGTCGTCGGCGTGTCCCGCCACGACCGTCCGACCGGGACCGCTCGCACCGCCACTCGGTCAGGTCCGGTCGGCCTACCGCGACGTGCACACCTGGTCGGAGGTGGCGAACTGGTCGGTGTCGTAGACGGCGAGCACCGCGAAGCAGTAGTTCACCCGCGTGCTCAACCCGTTGACCGTGTAGCTGGTCCGACCCGGGTCCACCGTGGCCATCATGCCCAGCGACTGCCCGGTGCGCCCACCGGCCACCATGAACGGCACCAGCCCGTCCGACGGGTCGGTCCAGGTCAACGTGATCGTCGTAGTGTCGTCGCGCATCGTCAGGTTACCGGGAGGCGGACCGACCGAACCCGGCGGCGACGTCGGCGCCGACGAAGGTTCCGACGGCGGTGCGGCCTGTCGGTCCAGGACCAACAAACCCACCCCGATCACCGCGGCCAGAGCCACCAGCACCGCCAGCACCGCCACCACGATCGCCACCCGGTTACGACCCGGCGCCGGCTCCGCCGTCGGCATCGCCAACGGCCCCTGGTACGGCGCGGCGATCCCCGGATGGTGAGCACCGGACTGGCCCCAGGCCGGCGGCGCGGCCGGACCCGGATAGGGCGGCGGCGCACCGTGACCGCCGGACTGCGGATACGTCGGTGCGCCGGGCGGCTGGGCTCCATGACCCGGACCCGCCAGCCGGGGGTCACGCTGCTGTACACCACTCCCCGGCCCGTACGGGTTGGGTCCGCCACCCGGGCCCTCGTACGAGCCGGCACCGTTCACCGACCCGTACGACGGAGGTACGGGGTGGGCGGCTCCGCCGGTCGGCGGGTAGCCGCCCGGCCCGCTGGTGGGCGCTCCGCTGGTCGGCGCATACCCAGATGGCCCACCGGTCGGCGGTGGGTAGCCGGGTGGTCCGCTGGCCGGCGGTGCCCAGCCGGGTGGTGCGCTGGTCGGGCCGGGTTGCGGCAACGGTGCGGTCAGGTCGTGCGGGCCGGCCGTCGGACTGACCGGTGCGGTGCCCTGCGGAGGCACGGGCGTACCCGGTGGCGCACTCACGGGCGGCGCGTTGAGGGGTGGACCGCTTGTCGGTGCCCAGCCTTGTGGTGCGTTGGTCGGGCCGGGTTGCGGCAACGGTGCGGTCAGGTCGTGCGGGCCGGCCGTCGGGCTGACCGGTGCGGTGCCCTGCGGAGGCCCGGGCGTACCCGGCGGCGCGCTGGTCGGTGGCGCGCTGACGGGTGGTGCGCTGATCGGTGGTGCGCTCACGGGTGGTGCGCTGACCGGTGGTGCGCTGATCGGCTGGGCCTGGCTCCAGGCCGCCTCGGCGGGCTGCCCCAGCGCCGGTAGCGCGCTGACCGACCAGGCCGAGGCAGGTGGCGCACTGACCGGCTGCCCCTCGGCCGGCGGCTCGGTGACCGCCGATGACCAGGCCGGGGACGCGCTCACCGGTGAGGACATACCGTCCGCCGGTGCCGGAGGCTCAGGCGTACGGCCGGCCCGTGCCGCTTCCTCCTCCAGCAGGGGCCCGATCTGCTGCACCCGGATAGTGGGCCGGGCCCACTCGGGATGCCCGGTCGAGGCAGACTCGACGCCCGCCGCCCCGCCGGCGGCCGGGGAGGACCGCAGTACGCCGGTCTGTTCGTCGTCCTCGATCGGCTGGCGCGGAGCCGGTCCGGCCGGAGACGGGCCGGGCGGCGCGACCGACGGTGCGGGGTAGGGCGGAGCGGGCGACGACGGGGCCGGCACCCCGCTTGCCGGCCCGGCCAGGGCGGCAGCCGAAACCACCGGCGCGGGTGGCGCCCCAGCCGATCGGGCCCGGTCGACCGGAGGTGCAACCGGGTGAGTCGACTGATCATGAAAAGCCGTCCGCGCCTGCGGCACCACCGGCGGCGCAGGCACGCCGGTCGGCGGTGGGGCGGACGGCGTCGTAACTGACGGCGGCACCATCGACGGCGGTACGCGAGGTGGGCCAGGCGGCGTAGCGGGTGATGGTGAGGTTGGCCTCAGGACCTGCGGCGCGACCGTCGGTGGCGCCGCGGGTGATGGTGGGACCTGCGACGCCACGGTTGGTGGCACGGTGGGCGGCGGGATCTGCGGCACCGTGGTGGACGCCGGCGGGATCTGCGGCAGCGCGGTTGGTGGCACGGTGGGTGGTGACGGAATCGGTGGTGGGGCGGGCCGTCCCGGCTCGGCCGAGGTCGGCGGTGTCCCGGGAACGACCGGTGCCGACAGCACGGCGGACTCGAGTGGTGAGCTGGGCGGGGGAGGGACGGTCGCTGCTCCAGGACCGCCGGAAATGGGATGATCGATGGCGGCAGATGGCGACGTCGAAGCGGAGGCGGGACGTGCCGGTGCTGCCGTCGACGCGTCGTGTGGCTTCCACAGCGTGGAGAGCGCGGCCAGGGACACCGTCGGTTCGTCCAGCGCTCCCCGGGAAGGCTGGCTCGCTGGACCAGGCTGGGGGGCAGCGGGGACCGCAGGCTGAGGGGCGGGCGCGGCGTCGCCGAGATACTCCCGTGCCGTCCGTACCGCCGGATGGTCGGCACCGAGCACGGCGGGGCCGGCGGCGGCCACGCGGGTGTAGTTCCGGCGTGCCTCGTGGCGATTGCCCAGCTCGTCCGCGACGGACCCCAGCTCGAAGGCCAACGCCAGCATCAGCGGATCGGCATGCGGCCAGCGGCGCTCCCCGGCGGCGAACGCCTCCTCCAGCACCCGTCGGGCCGCGCTCGGGTCGTCCGCCTCCCGATGCAGCCTGGCCAGCAGATGAGCGGTGCTGAGCACGTCCGGATGATCTTTGCTGAACGGCGGCCGAGTGGACTCGACCGCATCGACCAGCAGGTCACGGGCGGCGGCGAGGTTACCCGCACCACGCAGCGCGAGAGCCCGTTGCTGAGCGACGGCCAGGGGAGAGGCATGGGGCACGAGGCCCATGCTGCCGGGTACGGGCACCTCGACGCTACCCGGCGCACACACCCGCCGAAAGCCCACCGCAGGACCCTGCGAGGACGGCCGGGCGAGGCCCCCGATGCCGATGTGCATGATCCACCTGCGGCGTGTACAGTAACTCCCCGTGCAGCCCACCGGGCGGCCTACGGATGATGGGATCACCAAGGCTGACACGGTAGGCTGGGCAAGTAGGTCCGGGTGGCGGAATGGCAGACGCGCTAGCTTGAGGTGCTAGTGCCCGTATAGGGCGTGGGGGTTCAAGTCCCCCCTCGGACACAGATTTTCCGCATTGGTGCGCACTTTGAGTGCGCATGCACTGATACTACAGGCTGTTGGTACGGGCAGCTGGGCGTGCACCGGTGGGTGCGAGTTCCGCATCGATACATTGGCCATCAGCGGCGCATTTCGGTCGGCGCTTACCATGACCGCCGTGGGCGTGCTGGCCTGGGTCAGCCCCTGCGGGATGGGGCGAGCCTTAGCTACGCCGAAAAGCGGCCGACCGGCCCGGAGCTGGGCGTCGGATCGCCAGCGGGGTGGGTGAGCGCGCCGTTAGCCGCCCGCGGTGACCTGCTCGCATACGGTGCGCGGCCGGTAGCCGTCGGGAATGTCGGCGCCGATGGTGTCCCAGAAGGGCGGGAGCCGTCGATGTGCCCGCCCAGGGTTGTGCCAGGTGAAGCCGGGATTCTCCTCGTGTAGCGCTGCCATACCTGCGGCGGCAAGGCCACGCCGCTGGTAGGCGGGCTGGGTGTAGGGCTGCTCCACCCAGCCGATCCGGCACCGGCGGCAAAGCTGGTAGTCGACGGCGAAGGCGAATTCGTCGCGATCGAGGCCGTCGTCGGTGCGGCCGCGTAGGTTCGCCGCTCGCATCCGCCAGCCGGGCCGCTCCGCCGAGACGGTGTCCTGCCACGGCGTAGCCAGCCAGGGCACAACCGGCCAACCGCGTCGCTGCGGCCACCGGTTGCCTGTCAGCCGGAGCAGCACTGCGCGCCACGGTTCGCTGCCGGAGACCCGCCCGACCTGCCCAATGCTGGCGATCAGTCTCCGGATCGCCTCGTCGTGTTCGTGGCCGGCGCTCATTGCCGGGTCAGTCCTCGTCGTCGGCTTCGGCTTCGGCCTGGTCTGCCTGTTCGACCAGCGCGTTGGTCAGATCACGCAGCCCGGCGACGACGTTCCATTCTGGCCGGATCGCCGGGTTCAGGCCACGGGCCTTCGCCTGCTCCCAGATCTTGTCGATGTAGTCGTACAGCGCCTGTCGGGCTCGCAGCTGCTCGGCTCGCCCAGTCTTGGTGAGAGCGGTCAGGCCAGCGGCGCGTGAGCGGTGAAGGCGTCGATGAGCTCGATCGCCATGCCCTGGTGGTCCAGCGTCTCGTCAATGCCCATGCCGGTAACCCTATGGCACCGACCGATCACCTTGCCGTCCCTGATGCAAGTACGTCAGCTCGCTCAAACAGCCGCGGAGGCCGACGCCGAGCCTGCCGACCGAGCAGGGCTGCCCGCGCGATTCGCCTGCTCCCCAGGTGCCGTGGGTGTACGTCGGTGGCCGTGTTCCTCACCGAGGTCGGCGATGTTCGACCCGCAGGCTTCGAAGATCCGCAGGCCGAGTAGGCCCAGGAGGGCGATGAGAGCGAAGTCGTTCGCGTTCGAAGATTTGCGGGCGGTGGTGATCAGGGCTTCGAACTGGAGGTGCCCGAGTCCGAGGGTCGGTGACTCGGCCGGCACGGTGGGGCGGCGGACGTAGTCGGCCGGCGAGTGCTCCAGGATCGCGTCGATGACGCAGACCCGGTAGAAACCGACCACGACCGACAGGCGCCGGGACACGGTCGAGGGCTGGTACCGGCGGACGTCTTGCAGCCAGCGCACGTACCGTTCGATATCCACCCGCACCGTGGCCAGCGGGTCCAGGTCGTGGTTGGTGCACCAGCGTAGGAAGACACGTAGGTCGGACTCGGTGTGCACGCGAGTCTGGCCACGGTAGCGGCCCAGGAAAGCCGACACCGCGGCGTGCACAACGAGTTGATCGGCCAGCACGACAGGGGAAGCGGAAGCAGGAGAGGTAGTCATACATCACCGTGCGTCACGACCGGTGATGAACACCAGTCCACCCGGAGCGGCAGATCCGGTCGTCCGGCGGGCGGCTCTATCCTGCTGCTTCGCTTTCCTCGCAGACTGGAGCTGGTGCGGCTGGCGCACGGTGCCGTAGTTGCTGTGGGGGACGTCGATCGAGGTGGACAGGATGACGGACGAAGCGTGGCATCGCTCCAGGGAACCGCTCGTGGTCTGCTCGCGTGGTTCGCTGGTGGAGTTGGCCGCGGTGCTACCGGCGTCCGGCAGGTTCGTGGTCGCCCGCCTCGACGGCCCGAGGATGGCGGATGCCGGTCAGGTCTTCTACGACTTCTCGGACGCCTTGCTCTTTCCCAGCTACTTCGGCTGGAACTGGGACGCACTGTCCGACTGCCTCAGAGATTTGCACTGGCTGCCGGCGGCAGGTTACCTGGTGATCATCGACAACGCTCCTGAGCTGCTGCGGGACAGTTCCCAGGACCGGCACACACTTTTCCGCGTCCTCGCCCGGGCAGTTCACCACTGGGCCAGCCCTCTCCGGCAACCGGAGGGAAAGGTCGTCCCGTTCAAGGTCCTGCTGCTGTGTGACCGGGACGAAGAAGCGGTGCATCTGCGGCAAGACATCAGCCGAGCACTCCAGAAGAGGCACTGAAATCCGAACCTCTCGCAAGTCCGGCGACGGCGACCGGGTTGCCGAGGACTCCAGCCGTCGAACCACAGCGCACGGAGTGCGACGATGTCACCGACGGACGATGCCCGGTCGGCGCCAGAAGCGGATGTGAGCAGGCACGCTCGCCCTCAGGCGTCCCACATCATGGTTAGCGCCGACGTATCCTCCGGCCGCATGGACGACAGTCGTACCTGAGCCGATGCGGCGATGCTACGGAATGTTCTGCTTTCGCATGGGTTCCACGCTGGCGGCCGGCACCGTCGCTATCAGGTAATCCTCGGTCAGGTCCGGCTGCACGTCGACCATCGCGTTCGTGTCGACGTAGCGGACGACGAACGTGGTCCCGCGTAGCCACGTCTCGTCGTAGTCGGTAAGGCTCTCGGGCAGTTCGCCCACGAGTCGCACTTCGTCACCCGGCTTGACCGCAGCATCCGCCGGAGCCTCATCGCGTTGGATGGCCGTGATCGCGTGGATGAGAGTCTTCAGCGGTTCGGTGTCCGCGCCGTAGTGAACCAGATGGCCCGCCTGGCCGAAGATGACATCGGCCTGGGCTCTGCTCAAGTCGGCGAGCGCCTCGGCGGCGCTGGCCGCCAGGACCGGTCGTCCCGACGTGTCGAGTTGCGCCGCCAACGCCAGGATCAGGCGATCGATGACACGTTCCGTAGTTTCCTCGCCCATCACCCAGCGAGCTTATGACCCGCGCCAGCGCCGATGTCGGCCAGCCGCGCAGGGCAAATCCGGTGTCGTGCAGACACCCAGTCCGTCGACTCCCGCCCAACGGCCCGTTCCGGACGCCGGCGACCGGCACCGGCGTCACCTTCGATGACGCACAGTTGGTGCGGCAGAGGCGCGTACACGTAAGAGCTCAGGACACAACGATTCTGACGATGCTGCCACCGGCACGGTGTTCCCGATTCAGGCCCGGATGCGAGGCTGAGGGGGTGACCTACCCGCTTGCGCGCCGCGTCTACGACACCTGCCATCTGACCGGACGGTTCCGTCTGCGCTCCGGGCAGGTCAGCGAGGAGTACGTCGACAAGTACCTGTTCGAGGGAGAGCCGGATCTGTTGCGCGAGGTCGCCGAAGCGATGGTGGCACTGCTACCGGAGTGCGACGTGTTGGCAGGGATGGAGATGGGCGGTATCCCCTCGCCACCGTGATGTCACAACTGACCGGGCTGCCCACGGTCTTCGTACGAAAGCACGCCAAGGAGTACGGCACCAGCAAGGTCGCCGAAGGCGGTCCCGTGAACGGACGGCGGATCGTCCTGATCGAAGACGTCGTCACCACCGGAGGCGCCTTACTGGCGTCGTGCGGACAACTCCGCGCCATCGGCGCCCAAGTGGACACCGTGGTCTGCGCCGTCGACCGTGAACAAGGCGGTCGCGAGAACCTGGCAGCCGAGGCGCTACAACTCCACGCCGCCCTTACCCGACACGACTTGGAAGCATCCCTGATGGCGTGACAACTCCGGTGCCGACTCGATTCGCGCATGAGAGTATGCGGCGATGTCGGGAGAGCCGATCCATGAGGCCTGAAGGAGTGGCCGTGCGCTCGACGCTGACCCTCGTGGCGATCACGCTCGACTGCGCCGACCCACTGGAACTGGCCGCGTTCTACCAGCGGGTCACCGGACACGCACTGCACCCCAAGTCAGACGACGAGTTTGCCGGGCTATCCCGGGAGGACGGGCTGTTCATTGGCTTTCAGCGAGTCAACGACTACCAGCCGCCACACTGGCCCGGGCAGAGCGTCCCCCAGCAACTGCACCTTGACTTCGCAGTCGAGGACATCGGCGCGGCTGAGGCCATGCTGCTGGAACTGGGTGCGGCCAAGCCCGAGCACCAACCGGGTGGAGACCGGTTCCGGATACTCCTCGACCCGGCTGGGCACCCATTCTGCCTCGTACCAAGCCAACGTTGACATCACTTCAAGTGACGACCACTTCGCGGCCATGAGCGTGCACCTGATCTTGTCGTCTGTACCGCCGGGCAGCAGCGCAAGAGGCTTTCCTGCCGTCAGTCGACGGCTGTCCAAGGTCGGCGACGGCAGCCTTGTTGTCGTACCTACGATCGGTGCCATGAATAGAGGGGCGTGGTTCATCGTCGGGTCGCTGGTCGCCGTCCTTCTTGTCATTGCCGGCCTCGCGCTGTTTCTCCGACAACGGGCAAACGCGGATAGGTCCGATCGAACGCTGAGGGCAGCTCGCCGCGCCATCCGCCAGAGCGGACGCGACCAGCGTCACCGGCACAGGGGCAATATCCGCGGCAAGGGATACGGCGGAGACGACAACCAGGGCTACAACGCAGGCGTCACGAGCGACGGCGGTGGGATGCCGTAAAGCGACGTCGATCAGCCGGGGCAACTCCTCGTCAAGACAAACTTGGATCGCGGGCCGGCACCGGATGCCTTCGACGTCGATCCAGCCGACCTGGAGCAGATCGTCGACGTCTTCCTCGACCCGCACAGATGGCCGGTGTTCTCGCTACCACTGTCCGGGCCCGGTCGCCTGCATGTCATCATGCGCAACGTCGAAGACGAGGGCGGCGTCGACTACGTGCTCGATCCAGGCACCGGCGACGCGTCGATCCGCCTCGCCGCCATGGAAGGACACTTCCGCGGGCCGGCGTTCGCATGGCCGGAAGTCGTCGCCGCAGCGCATCAGCCGGATCCGGATCACACCCCGGCCGAGCGGCTGCTCCTGCTCGTTCCGGCCTGCGCCGACAGCAGCCGCCCGCACAAGGCCGTCGACCTGGTCGCGGAAGCCTTGGCCACGCTCGGCGCCCGATCCGACGTGCGTCAGGTCAGCGACCAACTGCTCAACAGCCGCAGGTACTGGGCACCGTGCCGATGGACATACGTCGACGACGCCCTCGTCAGCCTCGGACGGCACACCTACCGCCGTCACGGAGGTGAACTGTCGCCGGAACAACTCCGCCTCATCGCCGCCACCCTCCAGCCCGCACAGAACGCCGCACATCGGTAGCCCAGGGCAGGGCGACCGGTGGACCGGACGTGGCCGGGGCAGGCGTCCCCTACGGATCTCGTCGTTCGTTGCTGGTCGAATGCCGTCGTGACCAAGGACTGGCTCCGGTGGCACCACGAGTACGACTCCCCGAACTCGTCGCTGGCGCGCAGACTGCGCGTCGTCCAGCACGACCTTCGCCGGGCACTGGCCGAAGCACCCCACGATGAACACGGCGTCCAACGGTTGATCAGCATCTGCGCCGGTGACGGACGCGACGTGCTGCCGGTCCTTGCCGAACATGACGGCGGTCGCACCGTCGACGCCCTGCTCATCGAACGTGACCCGACACTGTCACAGCGCGCCCGCACCGCAGCCATCGGCCTCGGCCTGCCCCGGATCGACGTGCGCACCGCAGACGCCGGCGCGACGGACACCTACGTGGACATCCAGCCCGCAAATCTGCTCCTGGCCTGCGGCGTGTTCGGCAACATCACGGTCAACGACGTACGCCGGACCATCGCGATGCTGCACACCCTTGTCCTCGCCGATGGCATCGTGATCTGGACCCGAGGCCGCACCGACGACGGCCACGACCCCAGTCACGACGTCCGCGCCTGCTTCGCCGAGCACGGCTTCAGCGAAATGTCCTTCACCAGCCCCGCCGACGCCAGATTCCGGGTCGGCATGCACCGGCTCACCACCCGCCCCGCAACTGTCCCACCGATGCCGTCCGGCACACGAATGTTCAGCTTCATCTGACTGCCGGCGCTCCCCCTGGCCGTCCAACGACAACAACCAGCGACGGGTAAGACATCCGCTCGTCCCGGACCCGCTACCGCGCCCAAGGCCAGCCGACCGACACCCGCTACCGCTCCGGGTAGAAGCGCTAGCTGACCAAGCGCGGCCAGAAGAGTGCACCTAGCCGCGTTCTCGGCCCCATCGTCTCGTGCCTCCCTGATCTATCGTGCTCTTCGTCGCACAAGGACCTTAAGGGTGGCCCACGGTGGCTCGTACACAGCTGTACCTCGTTCGCCATGGCGAGCAGGATCCGGCGGCCTTGGACGGAGGCCTTTCCCAACTCGGCCGCGAGCAGGCGGACCGGCTGGGCCGGCGGCTGCGCACAGTGCCTTTCTCGGCGATCCATCACAGCCCGTTGGCGCGGGCGAGTCAGACCGCCGACGTCGTCGCCGGCCACCTCCCACAGGTGCCGCGACACGGCTGCGAGTTCGTAGCGGACCGAACGCCGGTGCCCTCAGCAGGGCAACGCGGCCGATACCCGGACCAGTGGCACGCCTGGCTCGACGGCGTGCCCCACGACGAACGCGACGAAGACGCCACGGCCCTGCAAGCTGCCGTCGCACATTTCGGTGTCGCCGGCGACACCGACCGGCACGAACTGCTGATCACGCACAACTTCGTCATCGGGTGGTTCGTCCGCCACATGCTTGACGCCCCGGAGTGGCGGTGGATTGGCCTCAACCAGGCCAACTGCGCCATCACCATCGTGCAGTGGGATTCCGACCGACCGCCGACCTTGGTCAGCTTCAACGACACTGGGCACCTGTAGCCGGCATTCGCTCATCGCCATGGGCAGCCGGATCTTGATCCAGGCCTATGCCTGCCCGACGGTTTGAGCGATGGCGAGGGTGTGCTGGTACTCGCGCCAGTGGGCCAGTTTGCCGTCCCGGGTCCGCAGCACTCCGATGAACGGCGCCGAGGCGGTTACCCCGGTCGCCGTGTGCATGCCGACCAGTTCGTATTCAACCACGATCACCTCGGGGTCAGCGGTCTCGTACACGACCACGTTGCGGCAGTCGTCGAACCGGACCGGGAACAGCGCCCGGCCCGCTTGCGTGTACTCAAGGACGCGTTGCTTCCCCTCGATGCGCGTAGTGCGGCCGGGTGCGGCGAACGGCGTCTCGATCACCACGTCGTCGGCGAGCGAATCTGCGTCGTAGGTGGGCAGGTTCGCGAGCCATCGCGCGCGCATGCTGTCGAAGATCTCGCTTGGTGTCATGTCGTCCTCCTGGATAATGAGTCATGACTCGACTTGCAGGACCGAGGATAATGAGTGGAGACTCATTTTGGTAGAGGGGCCACCGCTGCGTGCCGACGCGCAGCGCAACCGAGCACGCATCCTGGACGCCGCCGAGGCGGTCTTCGCCGAGTTCGGCACGCGCGCCTCAACCGAGCAGGTGGCCCGAAGGGCCGGCGTTGCCATCGGCACGGTCTTTCGTCACTTCCCCACTAAGAACGACCTGCTCGCCGCGCTCATGAAGCGGCTGCTCGCGCAGCTCGTCGAGGAGGCCGGAAAACATGACCTCTTCGCGTTTTTCACGCATCTCGTGGCGCAGGCCGCAGCGAAGAAAACCGTCGTCGACCTGCTTGCCGGGTCGGGAGTGGACATCCGGCTGCCGGACGCGGTCGGTCACCTTGAGGAGGCGGTGGGCAAGCTGCTGGAACAGGCCCAGGCCACCGGGGCCGTAGCCGCCCCGATACGGCTACCCGAGGTGATGGCGCTCCTTGCCAGCGTGTGCCAGGGGGCCCTGCACGGTGGATGGGACGAGCAGCTGCAAGCCCGTACGCTCACGGTCATCTTCGCCGGCCTGAAGCAAGACTGACCGCCAGCGTCGTGGATCAGGCGCGCCCTTGGCAGGCACCGATCGACCGAATCGTCGTCAAGGCGACGCGGTACCACTGCGGGATGTCCTCACTACGCAGGTGGTCGAGTCAGCGGTGAACGCCCGGACGCCGCCGACGCGCTGGGCCAGCGACCCTACCTCGACCACAGCGGCCGGGCTGCCCGATGCACCTTCCGATGCTTGATCGAGCATCCGCAAATCGGCTACGACCGGGCGCAGGCTCGATCCAGCTGTGGTGACACGCGTAGCGCGCGATCGGCGGCAGATGCGGGCAGTCGGAGTTGACAGATCGAGGCAGTCAGTCACTCCCGCATAATTCGTCAGGACGGATGCCGCCGTCCGGTCGACAAGCGATAGTGACGTGCTGACGATCTTTACAAGGCTCGAAAGCCGTGCGAGCGTCGGTCTGTGATCCCCATTGGCCTTAGCAGCTCCGCAGACGCATCACCGAAGGCTCCGCTCGGTCTCCTCGGGGTTCTGTTCCTTACGTTCGCCCTCGGAAATCTCGTCCTACGGCTGTGGGTCGAGCGTCGGCTACGAGTAGGCAGAACGCTGCCGGGGCCATTCCGAGTACTTCGTCTGTTCGTCAGCCGCCCGAAGCTCTTCTTCGGTGCCCTGTGCACGCAGATCACGATCGGCGTCCTGCTGTTGGTCACCGCCATCGTCACGACCGAACGTTGAGAGTCGGCTCTCCCGTCGACCGTCTACGGCAGGACTCCCCTAAGGGGCCGGTCTCCTCAGCGCGCCCGCCCGGCGGCATGAGCGGATACGGTCCTCGGAAGGCCCAGGGTTGGTGTATCGCCCTGCGGTGGGCGACACGCTGGCCTGTCTGTCCGGCTGGACCTTACGGTCGGTCCTCGGCAGATTGCCGGGTCTCTGTCCGCCGCATGCGGGTCGACGCCGCTCTGCGGTCCCGGCCATGATGCCTCCATGGCAGTCGAGATATGGACGGCGGCGATATCCTTGGGCGGAGTCGCGATCGGTGGCGGTCTGTCCTATATGGTGCAGCGGACGACGCAACGAACGGCCGCGCAAATCGAGCAATACAAACAGGATCTTGCGCTGGCGGAGAGGCGGCGAGCTGAGCGACTGGCGATGTTGGAACGGTTCGTAGACGTCGGGGCCGAGGCCGAGCGCTGCGCGTTTTCCCGGCCAATGCAGTGGCAGGACGGCGATGCATGGCCGACACGGACGCAGGATGTGATGAACCGCTTCTGGGTCGCGGAGCGGATGATCCGGCTGCTGTTTCCCATCCCGGTGCACGACGCAGCCCGCGTCTACTTCCTGTTGCTCAACGGCGCGGTGTGGCAGGGAGCGCCTGAAGGTCAGAGTGTCCGGGATCTACTCGAAGAACCTCGTCTGAACTTCCTCGATGCGGCGCGAGCGGCTTTGGAATGACTTCCACCGCAAGGTGAGCACCTGTACGGGACGACAGCCGCGCGCTCTTCGATCCGATCGCACGCGAATGTCGGCCGGCTCCACTATCACCCTCGGTGACGAACGCTTCGCGGCTACAGATCAGTGCACCGGTGACCAGGTGCAGGATCATGTGCTCATGGATGTTGACCAGATCGTGGGCTCCTTCGTGGTGGAGATCGGAGTTCGGCAGACATGGCCGTTCGTCGGGCTCTGCGACAACCGATCCACACCCGCCCAGGAGACTCGCCTGTACATCGACGCTTCCTGGACCATCGAGACAACCACCTCCACCAGCGGCGGCGTAGAGAACGACATTCGTTGGCTGACCACAGCCGCGGCACTCAACAACACAACGATCGACACCGCGTGGATCGACGAAGACGGCTGGCTGCACCTGACCACCGATTCCGGGCTTGCTCTGGCCGTATCAGGCGAGCCAGAGCCGTACACCACCGGCGAGCCATGGCGTCTGAGCGGCTGGCGTCCCGTTTGATCAGGCACACGTTCTACGCGGGAGTTGTGCGCAGCTGATCAACCGACTTTTTCACGCTGTCTGAGCCACTGATGCCCTATCGCACGGTCGCTGGCGCTGGCCAGTCCCACCGTCGTGGTCGTCCATGCCCGATCGAAGGCTCTGGCGACAACAAGAGGAGGAGCTGTCTCACTTGCCGCGCAACAGGCGGTGGCCGTGTTCCTCGCCGAGGTCGCCGATGTTGAACCGGTGCGGGCTGCGAAAATCGGCCGGTGGACGGCGATCTGATTGTGGCGGTAGCACGACTCCAGGAGGCGTTCGTCCGGTACCCGGACAGCGCGGTGCTCGATGGCTGCCCGCATTGCCGGGGGCAGGCGCCGGTCGACGGTCAGGACTTGTTCTCTTTGGCCATCAGCCTCGGCAATACGGTCGGCAGCCGTGACGACCTGAAGAGTCTGCTGCCCCTGCTGCTGGGGCGCTTGGCCACCTCCACGGAACTCGACCCAGCAATCATGTTGGGCAAGCTGCGTCGCGAGCAGTGGCGCGCCTGGCCCGAAGCCGAGCAGGACGCCATTGACGGCTACCTGGATGCGGTGTGGCGGTCATTGCTAGCGACGTACCCGTCGCAGGTCGGGTCGTTCCTCGACCCGACCACCTTCCTCGACGCGGTCGTCGCCGGCGATGAAAGCGTCACGCGATTCCTCGGTATCTGGGACGTCACGCACAGCTCGGCGGCAGAACGCCACCTGGCCGACACTGTGAACAGACTCAACTTCGCGGACCAGAGGCCGGCCACGCTGGCCGCCTGGCTGCGCAGCGAGACGGTCCGCGACCGACTGTATCGAGCGTTTGAGCGTGACCACACCATGCCGTGGGGTGACGACCTGGCACTGGCCTACGATCTCGTCCGCTCGTAACGACACTCGGTCTGCGGCAGAAGCGGTTGTTCACCGAAGGCGGCCCCGCAACCTGTGGGGATGGTGGCGGGGCCGCGCTCGGATCGGAGCTGTCTGGGCTCGATCTCGGTTTCAGTTGTCGTCGGCTGGGGTGAACGCTGCGGCGTGGTCGCGGACGAAGTCGGCGATGTCGCGTAGGAGGTGGCCGAGAAAGTCGGCGATCGCATCGGTGGTGACGTCTCCCCAGCCGGAGACATACGCCTGCGCGTGACCTACGACCGCTTTCGCAAGAGTTCGAACACGCTTGCGAAGCTGTCGGTGCCGTGTCCGTCGGCTACCCGCTGACCGAGGAGGGCTTGTAACGGCGCGTGTATGTCCGTGCTGACGCCGCGGCTCTGGCTGACATGGGCGAGTTTGGCGACCGCGACCTGGTTCATGGCGACCGGGGAGACACCGGTTGTGTAGTCGCGGGACTCGGCTTCGTCCGCCAGCTCGGACATGAACGCGATCATGCCGTGCAGCCACCGGGTGGCCAGCGGAAGGAACGCCGATGGTGCGACGTCGGCCGTGTCCAGTAGCGCCGCACCGTGCAGGAAGCCGGTCAGGGCCGCGTAGCCGCTGCTGAGCAGCGCCAGGTCCCATAGCTCTGCCGCCGCGGCGTCAGTGCCGAGGTAGTAGCTGGTTGCCAGAACGTCCAGCACGTCGCGGTGCGTCTCGAACGCTGCGGCGGACCCGCTGTAGAGGAAGAACGCGTCGGGTGATGCCACGGTCTGCGGTACGGCCATCATCGCGCCGTCGAGATAGTCGGCGCCGTGCCCGGCTGCCCAGGCGGCCACGGCCTGCACCTCGTCCGGTGTGCCGGTGGTGAGGTTGACGAGGGTGCGGCCCCGTATCTCGGCCACGCTGCCGTCGAGTACTTCGTGTACACCGTCGTAGTCGCCCACACAGACGATCACGAGTGGGCTTGCCGCGATGGCGTCGCTGACGGTGTCGGCACGGAGGGCGCCCTTGCCGACGAGGGTGTCAGCCTTCCCTGTGGTGCGGTTCCAGACAGTGGTCCGGTACCCGGCGGACAGGAGCGCCTCCGCCAACGCTCGACCCATCTGACCGAGACCGAGAACAGTGATGCGGGACCGGTCGCCGTGAGTTGCTTGCTGAGCTGCCATGCCGGCTAACGTAGACATTCACGTTGACGTGAGAGTCCACCCGCGGTGGGGGAGGTCACATGCGCATCGGCGAACTCGCCCGGCGGACCGGAATCAGCGAACGGGCGCTGCGCTACTACGAGGAACAACAGCTCCTACGACCGGAACGGCGCCGCAGCGGGTACCGCGAGTACGCGGAGGGCGACGTCCGGACGGTGCGTAACATCCGCACGCTGCTGGCCGCGGGCCTGAGCACCTACACAATCGCCGAGGTGCTTCCCTGCATGACCGACGACGGTGACGCGCTGGTGCCCGCATGCCCCGAGCTGACCACTGTGCTGAGCCAGGACCGGGACCGCCTCACCACGGCCATCGACGACCTGCTCGCCGCCCGCGCCATCCTGGACGCCATCATCGCTGCCGGCCGCTCCGAAACAGCCCAGCCTGCCAGCGATACGGCCCTGGCAGCGGCACCCGCGGGCTGACCGATCCAGGCCCGCAACTCGCCGGTGCTGCCGACGGCACCCAGGGCCGGCGACCTTCGGCTCCGCGCCACCACCGGCCTTGCGATCAACAGGCAAAGCCGTACCGCTCATCAAAGTCCGGCCCGGACAGTGATGGGGCGCCCGCCGGCCGGCGCCCTCTGTCAACGGCATGTGCGGACGACTCGCCGACCATGAGGCAGGCCCATTTCGTCGGCATGGTCGACACCACGCTGATCGTCGACTGACACTGAGCGGATGGAAGCAGATGCCGCCAAGCACCGTGAGTCGCAACCTGCGGGTTCGGCAGTGTCGGGTTGGACATATGGCCGAAGTGGGCGCCTCAGCTTCACTGGGGAGTCAGGCATCCCTGATCCGCCGCTTCCCGGGGCGCTGCGTGGCACCGTGTGCAACTCGCTGGTGGGCACCACCGTCGGCCTGGTGATCTGCCTGACGGCTGTCGGCTTCGGGTGGGCAGAGCATGCGGGCATAGCCGCCCTGGCCGCTACTGGGATACCTCAAGTCCGCCGGGGATACCGGCTACGAGTGGCGCTCCTGTTTCTGGCCACGACTGCGGCCTGCCTGGTAGTTGGCATCGTTGTCGGAGGCGGACTGCGGGCGCCGTGGGACTTGTTCTTCCCGCTGGCCTTTGCCCTGTCCGTCGGCAGCCTCGCGGGGACGACTGCCGCCTACTTGCCGTGGCGGACTCGTTAGCACTGAGAATTAGGAGCAGCAGCCTCGAACCCGGAGCCCGGACATCCGCTGTCGCCACGGCCACGCTCGATCCGCGGCAGATCCGTGCACCTGAGCGTGGACTCTGCGAGGACCGTGAACCAAGGATCAGCGCTCAAGCGAGGTTTCACCTTCTATCGTCGTCAGATGCCCGGTGCTCGCACCGCCGTGACCGCCCTTGTCGCCCTCACGGTCGTTGACGTCTTCCATGCCATCGTCGCCCTCGCGGCGTACGAGCACCGGATCGGCGTAGTGACCCACGACGGGTCCGGCACGGTGAACATGCTCGACAGCATCGTGCCGCTTCGAGAGCTGTCCGCAGCGATGTTCTGCCTGCTGCTTCTCACGCTGCTTACCGCCTGGGCCGGCGTCGCCAACTGGGTCATCCGGGCCCGGCGCGCCGGACCACCGGTCGCACCCACAGCGCCAGTGGGGTGGTGGCGGATGAGCGCCATCGTCGCCGTACCTCTTAACCTGATCGCAGCCGTGCAGTACCTGTCCGCCACCGCGAACGGAGGCGAGTACATGCGCACTGTCCTGGCCGAGACCACCCTGCTGCTGATCGCGGCATCCGTAGCACTCGTGACCACCACGACCGCCGGTATTCAGGTCGTCCGGGCACCGGAGCACACCAGCAGCACAAAGCCGTGCCGGGGGCCACAACGGCGTAGTCGTCCGCGTGACGTACGGTCGGCGGCGAATTCGGATGGCGGATCATGAGGGTGCGGGGGCATGATCATGGTGTGGATGCCCGCCGATCGGTCGTTCTGGTCGATGATCTGCGTTCGTTCGTGGACGGTCGCAGCGCCGAGGTGGCCCGGACGAGTGCTGCCGGAGTCGAGCTTCTCGGCCGGTACCGGGATCGGCGGCTGGACGAGCTGTGGCTGGACCACGACTTGGGACAGGACGACACGATCTGGCCGGTCGTGGAGGTCCTGGAACAGGCCGCGTTCGAGGAGCGTCGCTTCGACATCGGCGTCATCAACGATCACTCCGCCAACCCTGGCGGTGCCGCGAGGATTGCACAGGTCCTACGGCACCGGGGCTATCGCGTCCGCGTCGCGTCGGGCTCCACGGACGTCGGCTATCTCGACGGTCCTGCGGCGAGCTGATCGAAACGAGCGTGCCATCGGGCGGCCGTCGCACTCGAACGGCGGCATGTGCGTGCGTCCGGTGAGCTATCTGCCCGGGCCGTGACCAGGGCGACCCGGCGCCGGTGGAGCGTAACTCCGGTACTGGTCCGTAATTTTCTGCGTGAGGATCGGCCCCCGGGTACGGCAGTGACTCGCTGATCGTTTTCGACGGTGACCCGGCGGCCGTCGTGGCACCCCTGCTCGGCCAGCGTCGGCGGCTGGCGGACACCCTCGCCGGCTTCGATGAGGCGGCATGGTCGGCGCAGAGCCGGTGCACGCCTGGAGCAACCGGGACGTGGTGGTGCACTTGAGCATCACCAACCGTTTCTGGACGCACTCGATCGTCCAGGCGAGGCTGGGTCGGCCCACCAGGATGCTGGCCGAGTTTCGACCCGGTGGAGGACCCGGCGGCCCTCGTGCGGGCCGCCCCTCGGGTGTCGGCGGCGGACACTCTCGCCGGGTACCGGTCCACGACCGAGGCGCTCGCGGACTGCCTGGCGGATCTGCGCCCGGAGGAATGGGCGCTTCCGGCGGAGAGTCCGTTGGGTCACGTCCCGGTGACTATCCTGGCCCATCAGGCCCTCTGGACGGGTAGGTGCACGAACGCGACATCGCCGCCGGGGGTGGACGCCGGCTGCGTCACGGTCGACGAGGAGCATTCGCCAACCGTGACCCGCCTCTGCAGGCTGCCGCGCAAGCTCGGCGGTGAGCGGACGCCTACTCGTCTGAGCATCCACCCGGTCAGGTGGAGGTGGCGTAGCCGCGGTGCTCGGCGGCCCATGCGAGCGGTTCTTGACGCTCGTAGGGGCGGCAAGATGACGGCACCGTAGACACTCGTGTACGACGTGACCGAGCCATTCGGTGGCCGGCCCCACCTAACCTGGAACCCGCGCACTGCAGACCCGCCCCACGCCACTGCCCGGGAGGACCTCACGCGATGACCACGGGACCCGTCGATGACCTCGACCTCGCTGCCTGGCTGTGCACCCACCTGCCGGAGATCAGCGACGCCGCCCAACGCTACCAGTGGAACCACAAGCTGGACGCCGCGATCGGCGACATCCGAGCCAGCACGCCGGTCGCCCGGGCGCTGGCCGACCAGCACCTCCCCATCGACCTCGCCGCCGCTGGTCACGAGCAGGCCCGCATCAGCAGAGGCGACCCGGGCATCCTCGACGATCTCAACATCGACCCGGTAATCGTCACTGGCCCCTACACCTGCCCCGCCACGCCGCCCTGCCCACGTCGGACCCAACCCGACGCGGACGGACACGAACCGCAGTGCGGCGTACACGGCAGAACGATGCTGCTGCGCGGCCGGTGACGGGCTGGCCGTGACCGACCTGATCAACACCCTGGGCAAGAGGGTCACCGAACGATGGCTGGCCGCCATCGTGCTGCCCAGCCTGCTGTACGTGGCCATCGCCGGCTGGGCGTCGCTGACCGGCCAGGACCACGCCGTGGATCTGCCGTGGACTCTGCGCCGGCTCACCGACCTGTGGCACGGTCACGGGTCCGGACCCGTTCCGGCAGCGGCGGTCGTAGCCGCCGCGCTGGCCGGGGCCGGCCTGGCCGGGGTAGCCGCCACCGTGGTCGCCGAGGACGTGGTGCACCGGCTGTGGACCATCCGTGGTCCGCAGCGCCGACTCGACGCCCTCCGCGAACGAACCAGACGCCGGTGGCAGGGACGGGACCCCCAGCCGCCCCAGCGCTATCTTCCGCAGCGGGCCACAGTCATCGGCGAACGCTTCCGGCTCATCGGTGAACGCGTACACGCCCAGTACGGGCTGTCGGTCACCGCTGCCTGGCCCCGCCTGTGGATCCTGACCAGTGCCGACACCCGGGCCCTGATCAGCGCCGCGCACCAGCGGTACCACGGCGACGCCGTCCTGACGGCCTGGGGTTTGCTCTACCTACCGTGGACGGCGCGGTGGTGGCCCGCCGCGCTGATCGCCGCCGCCGTCCTCGCATTCGGCCACCGGCGGGCCCGCGCCAGTTCCGCCACGCTGGCCACGCTCATCGAGGCCACTGTCGACGCGCATGCCACCGACCTCGCCAGAGTTGTCGGGGTGGACCTGCCCGAGGGACGCGTCACTCCCAGCGAAGGCAACAAGATCAACGATATTCTCGTGAAGCGGGCCTGAGCCGGCACGTCGGTGCAGGTCCTCGTCCGTACCGGAAGGGAGACGAGATCCTCCCCGTCTGGATTCATCTGATCCGCGTCGTCCGGCGGCACGCGCAGTTCGAACTCACCGGAGCCGACACCGAACTGGACGCATGGGTCCGCACGGCGCGTCGGGCGGTGGCCGCCACTCCCATCGACCACCGGCACCACGCCGGCCTTCTCGAAGAACTCGGCCTGGCGCTGAGGGCAAAATTCGAACGTACCGGAGCCCTCACCGACCTGGCGGAGGCGATCCAACTCGTCCGGCAGGCCGTGGCTGCCACCCCCACCGACCCCCCGGACATCGTCGGACCGCTGGCAAACCTGGGCGCCCTGCTGCGAACCCGGTTCGATCACGCGTCCGTGGAGGCCGACCTGGCGGAGGCGATCGCCGTCTCGCGGCAGGCAGTGGACGCCGCCCCCGCCGACCACCGGTACCGTGTCGCTGCCCTGAACAACCTCGGCAACGCGCTGGCCCGCCGATTCGAGCACACCGGAAGCGACGCCGACCTGAAACATGCGATCGTCGTCCTGCGGCAGAGCGTGGGCGCCACCCCCACCGACCATCGGGAACACGGCAACGGTCTCAACAGCCTCGGCCTCGCGCTGCACGCCCGGTTCGAACGCACGGGACGCGACAAGGACCTCGACGAGGCGATCAATGTGCTGCGCCAGGCTGCGGCCGCCACGCCCGCCGGATACGCGAACCACGCCCGCGCCCTGGCCAACCTCGGCCCCGCGCTGCACGCCCGGTTCGGCCGCACGGGCGCCGACGCGGACCTCGACGAGGCGGTGACCGTGCTACGGCAGGCCCTCGACGCCACTCCCACCGACCACGCCCACCGCGCCGTTTACCTGTCCAACCTCGGCATGACGCTGCACGCCCGGTTCGGCCGCACGGGCGCCGACGCGGACCTCGACGAGGCGGTGACCGTGCTACGGCAGGCCCTCGACGCCACTCCCACCGACC
>NZ_JBFAQH010000013.1:177308-222062 GCF_040677165.1 Micromonospora sp. NPDC049374
ACCTCGGCATGACGCTGCACGCCCGGTTCGGCCGCACGGGCGCCGACGCGGACCTCGACGAGGCGGTGACCGTGCTACGGCAGGCCCTCGACGCCACCCCCGCCGACCACGCCTACCGCATCGGGTGCCTGTCCAACCTCGGCAACGCGCTACAGGTCAGATTCCAGCACTTCGGAACCGGTAGGGACCTGGACGAGGCGGTGACCGTCCTGCGGCAGGCCGCCGACGCCAGCCCGGCCGGCCATCCCTCCCGTCCTCTTTGCCTGTCCAACCTCGGCCACGCGTTACGGTCCCGTTACGACCGCACCGGCAGCGCTGCCGACCTCGACGAGGCCGTGCGGATCGGACGACAAGCGGTCGAAGCCGCCCCCACCGACCACCCGAACCGGGCAATCTACCTGACGAACCTCGCCGTGGCCCTGTTCGACCGATTCGTTCAGGTCGAGGCCGACGCGGACCTGGACGAATCGATCGACATCGCGCGGCAAGCCGTCGACGCCACTCCCCGAGACCACCCTGACCGAGCACCGCGGCTGTCCAACCTCAGCCTGTCGCTGGAGACCCGGTATGAACACACCGGAGTGAGCACCGACCTGGAGGAAGCGGTGGAAGTCGGGTGGGAAGCGGTCCAGGCCACCCCCGCCGGCCATCCGAACCGGGCACGAACCCTGTCGAACCTCGGCGCGGCGCTGCACACCCGGTTCACCCGAAGCGCCGACGCCACAGACCTGGACGGCGCCGTACAGGCGTGGGCACAGGCCTGCGCGTCGACTGCCGCGCCGGCCTCGATGCGGGTGGCGGCCGCGAGCCGCTGGGGGCGGGCCGTCGCGCGGGCGCGAGGCCCCGCCGCCGCGACCGAGGCGTACGCCGCCGGCATCGACCTGCTACCGCTGATGGCCTGGCGCGGCATCGATCATCCCGACCGGCAGCACCTCCTGGAGACCCACGCCGCCTCCCTGGCTCGCGACGGCGCCGCCTGCGCCGTCGACGCCGGTCGACTCGACCTCGCCGTCGAGTTGCTCGAACACGGCCGAGGCATGTTCTGGTCCCAGCTGCTCGACACCCGCACCGACCTGACCGCACTTCAGCGGGCCGACCCCGACCTCGCCGAGCAACTCCACCGCTGCCGTGCTGTCCTCACGCGTCCCGTCCCGACCGGCGACCACCATTCGGCACCGTCCGGCGAAACGCGGCTACGAGCCGCACGGCGCTTCGAGGAACTTCTCGACCTCGTCCGCGCGCTGCCCCCGACCGAACACCTTCCCCACCCGGATCGGTTCCTCAGGCCGCCACCCGTCCACACCCTGCTGCCCGAGCCCGGCCAGGACCCGACGGTGATCGTCAATTTGAGTCGATGGCGCTGCGACGCCCTCGTCCTCACCCACGGAGGCGTCGAACTGGTCGAACTGCCCGACGTGACCGAGAAGCAGGTCGTCACCGAGGCCAACCGATACCTCGACGCCCTGCACACCTTCGAAACCGGCCGTCGGGACTACACGGACCGGTTCATCCTCGAAATGGCGATCACTGCCACTTTGGAATGGCTGTGGGACTACATCACCCGCCCCATCCTCGACGCCCTCGGCCACGCCACCATCCCCCGCGACCGATGGCCCCGACTGTGGTGGTGCCCCACCGGAGCCCTCACCGTGCTCCCCCTGCACGCCGCCGGCTACCACCACACCACGAACACCGTCCACGACCGGGTCATATCCTCCTACACTCCGACCCTGCGGGCACTGCACGAGGCACGCGTACGACCCGAGTCCACGCAACCGCGCGAGATCCTGGTCATCGCCATCCCCGAAACCCCCCGACGCGAGCCGCTCCGGGGCGCCAGCATCGAACAGGACCTGCTCTGCGCGAGCTTCCCCGCAACCCATCGAACTCTCCTGACGGGCCCCCACGCCACCCACGACACGGTTCTCGCCGAAATCAGCCGGCACCGCTGGTTGCACGCCTCCTGCCACGGCACGCAGAACATGGCCGGCCCCACCGAGGGCGGCCTATTGCCGTACGACTGGGACACCGCCGGCCCGATCAGCGTCACCGACCTGACCGCCGCCCGCCACCTCGGAGGCGAATTCGCGTTCCTGTCCGCCTGCAAGACCGCGACGGGTGGGGTCACCACCCTCGACGAAGCGATCACCGTCGCCGCCGCCATGCAGCACGCCGGATGGCGACACGTGATCGGCACGCTATGGCGCGTCTGGGACGAATCCGCGGCCACCATCAGCCGTGAGGTCTACGCCCACCTGGTCCGAGACGGCCACCTCGATCCCGCCCACGCCGCCTGGGCCCTGCACCGCGCCGTCCGCACACTACGCGACGACGCCCCCCACAGCCCCAGCATCTGGGCACCGTTCATCCATGCGGGCCCGTAGCGAAGCCCACGCCCCGGAGGTGGCCCGATCGTGGGCCGGGCGATGGCCGAACATCCACCGCTCGACGCTCGACGCGAGTAGCCGCGCCACGTGCCGCACGAGTTCCCCGGGGACATCGAGCATGGCACGATAGGCAATCACGTGGGGTCCTCCAGATAGATCGTTTTCTTTCACAAGAACCTGTCTATCGGGTGCCCTTCCCAGCATGGTCCGCTTTGGACGCAGCGCCCGTGTCGCGCCGATCGGCGCTCCGAGCCTTGTTGAGATCACCTCATTAGCTAGCCTCCAGCGGCCTAATGCCTACCGGACGACCGGCACTCTGGCCCAACGCGCCTTGATCGGTCGGGTGCACTGTCATCGGCTACTTGTTTCATTGACCTGCGACTGTTGCCCGGCCAGGCTTCGGTCGAGGTGCCCGGGCTGTCGCTCACTTTTCGGCTGCCCACGCTGGTCGTGTGGCTCTCATTTGGCCTGCGTAGCCCGGGCACCGCTCCAGGGCGGGGAGAGGCTCAAGAGGGGTTTGCTCGGCTCGAAGTAGCGTTGCCCTCCCGGCTCGACAACCCAGGTGGATCGAGCATCGGAGGACGCGTTGACTGTCGTGTCGGATCGTGTGGTCATCGGGATGGACCCGCACAAGCGCTCGGCAACGATCGAGGTCATGGCCCGCGACGAGACGATTGCCGGCGGCGGCCGGTTCGACACCGACCGCGACGGCTACACGGCGATGAGGAAGTACGCCAAGCAGTGGCCGAACCGGGTCTGGGCGATCGAGGGCTGCCAGGGTATCGGCCGGCACATCGCCAACCGGTTGCTGGCCGACGGCGAACAGGTCGTCGACGTGCCGCCGAAGCTGTCCGCCCGGGCGCGGGTGTTCGCCACCGGCCAGGGCCGCAAGACCGACGCCACCGACGCCCACTCCATCGCGCTGGTCGGCACCCGCATGGCCGGGCTGCGCCCGCTGGTCAACGATGAGCAGTTGGCCCTGCTGCGAATTCTGGTCGACCGACGCCGCTCCCTCGGCGAGGACCACACCCGGATGGTCTCCCAGCTGCACCAACTGCTGCTGGAACTGATCCCCGGTGGAGCGAAGAAGAGCCTGTCCGCAGCCCAAGCCAAGGCACTGCTGGCCACTGTCCGGCCCCGTGACGCGGTCGGCAAGGCCCGACGGCGGGTCGCCGCGGAGCTGATCGCCGACCTCGAACGGGTCTACCGACGCTCCAAGGAAGCCGACAAGGAACTCAAGGAACTGGTGGCCTCCACCGGCACCACGCTGATGGACCTGCACGGCATCGGGCCCTCCGGCGCCGCCCGGCTGCTGGTCGAGGTCGCCGACATCACCCGGTTCCCGAACCGGGCCCACTTCGCCTCCTGGAACGGCACCGCCCCCATCGACGCGTCCTCCGGCGAGCAGATGCGACACCGGCTCTCCCGAGCCGGCAACCGGCAGATCAACCGGGTGTTGCACATCATGGCCACCGTCCAACTGCGTAACCCCACCGAAGGACGCGCCTACTTCGACCGGAAGAAAGCCGGCGGCAAGACCTCGATGGAGGCCATGCGTGCGCTGAAACGACGCCTGTCCGACATCGTCTACCGCAGCATGACCAACGACGCCGTGGCCACGGCGGCGAGCCCGGGAGGACAACGGGGAACGACGACTGGCTCCAGCGTGACCGACTCTCATCCCCCAGCCGGCTCTTCGGAGAAGTCACTTCCCGGACCCGCCGAGACCCAGGATAGAACTCTCCTCCCGGCGGTGTCTTGACACAGAGGGGAGCCACGTCCGTACGGAACCCGGGCTGGCTCGGCGGGACGCTGCGTAGCGCCCGGCTCGCGGCATGTGCGTGCATCTGATCAAGCGTGGTTCTGGAGTCGCTCAGGGGAGAAGGGTGCGCCCGTCCCAGGTTCCGTGTTCGGACAAAGGGTGGAACCGCATGAACGCGGATTCGTGGTGGAAGTCCCGGCGATGCTGTTCAGTCATGGCGACGGTATGTGCGTGGGCCTGTGGGACGGCGCTGCGGCCGTACACCAGGTCGGTCATCTCGCGGACGCTGCGCCAGATCGTGAAGGTGGAGAACGTGTGGGGCGGGCGTACCGCTGCGGTGGCGAAGTTGGTGCCGGGGTGGCCGGCGACCAAGCGTTCGACGGGCCGCCCCCACTTCAGGAACCTGGGTAGTTCGAGAACCTTTAGCCGGGCGAGGGTGACGGCCACAACTGGCTCCTGCGGATCCCACCGGCCCGCCTGCACCGGCAGGCCGGCGAGGGCGGCCACCTCGCCGTAACGGCGCAGGTACTGCAATCGCACATGCCATCCGCCGTCGAGCTGCCGCCCTAGATCGTCGTCTGCGAGGAACCGTTCCAACGCCGATTCGTCGTCCCATTCGGCGAACATCGCAAGGCGTCGCAGCTGCATCCGTTCCACCGACAACGCCGGGGAGTCGAGTCGCATGAGCGCGAGGCATTCGGCGTGCCGCAGCCCAGCAGCCTGAGGGCTGCGACGCAGTGTGCGCAAGGTCAAGACCGGCGGAAGCAGTGCGAGATGGAACGAATGCATCATCGGCCCATGATCCCAGTCGTCCGCACCCGCCCCCGTCCCCTCCCGCAGCGTGCGGGCTGGGCGACGGTGGCAGGCGGACGTTGCCTTCGCCGGCAGCCGTTCAGCAAAGCATCGATGACAGCCTCATCAGCACCGGCGCCGTCTGACGCAGGCTCAGTCCCCACAGATAGACCGCAGATCGCGGCTACTGAGAGTGCACACCGACTGCGACTGGTGCTACCGGCGAATATGTTGACGCTTTGCTGGCGAATCGGGGAAGATCCACCGGTCGGGGGGGGTGACTCGCGTGAGAATTCGCCTGCGGCACTTGCGAGTCGCCGCGCAGACCTTTGTGTGGCGCGCGGAGATTAATCACGTGCAGGGCAGCGGCGATTGCCACCGGTGCATCCGTGTTCGAGCCTGGGGCGCCGGAAAGACCAGCCAGGCGCTCCAGGCGGATTTGCTGTCAGTCGCTTGGCCAGCACCATGGGGAGCATGTGCGACTGACGGCGCCTATCCCACATCAGCCGACATGCGGGCAATCATCAGTTATGCCCTGAAGATCGGGTGGCAGCCAGAGGTACAGGGCGGATGGTTCCTGCTGTCCGAGCGCGAGCATGCGGCCCAGTTCTCCTTGCCCGGCTTTCTGCTGACCGATCGGTTCCGTACACCCGAGGGCGGCGCGGACCCTACTGCCCGAGTGATCCGCACCTACGAGGCCCGGCAACGAGCCTGACAGCTACCGCTCATTGGCACGACCACGCGCCCGGCTCTGCCCTCCTCGGTCACGTACTGTGATGCCCGGTCGGCGGTGCCAGACCCGGTGGCCTATTGGGCAAGCGCAGTACCTCCTGCGAGGCGCCCCGTCCGGAGCCCATGGTTGTCGCATAGCCTGCAGCAATGACTGACGGGCCGGGCTCGGTTTGGTGGACGCAGCGACGTCATCCTGGCGGTGGTCCTGGACTGCGCCGACCTGGATCGCTCGGGACCTTTCTGGTGCGAGGCGCAACGATCCCCAACCGGACACAACGCATAGACCAACACCAGAGATCTCCAACCGCCCTCTGAGCGGTCAGCCCCAGATTTCCTCTGCGGTTTCGGCGATCAGCCGGAGTTTGGCGACCTCTTCGTCGTAGGTGAGCACGTTGCCTTCGACCGTTGAGGAGAAGCCGCACTGCGGGGAGAGGCAGATTCGGTCGAGCGGGACGTATTTGGCGGCCTCGTCGATGCGGCGCTTGAGGGTGTCCTTGGATTCGAGGGCGCCCTTCTTCGTGGTGACCAGGCCGAGGACGACCATTTTGCCGGGCGGGACGAAACGCAGCGGGGCGAAACCGCCTGAGCGTTCGTCGTCGTACTCCAGGAAGAAGCCGTCGACGGCCAGCTCGCTGAACAGGGCTTCGGCGACGAAGTCGTAGCCGCCTTCGGCGGCCCATGAGGAGCGGAAGTTGCCGCGGCACATGTGGGTGGTGACGGCCAGGCCGGCGGGGCGGTCGGCGATCGCGGCGTTGATCTGGCGGATGTAGCGCAGGTGCTGGTGTTCGGCGTCGTCGCCGCGTTCGTTGAGCAGCTGCCGCTGAGCGGGGTCGTTCAGGTAGGCGAGGCTGGTGTCGTCGAGTTGCAGGTAGCGGCAGCCCAGGTCGGCGACGCGGCGGACCTGTTCGGCGTAGGCGGCACTGAGGTCGGCCCAGAACTGCTCCTCGTCGGGGTAGACCTTCGGGTCGATGGCCGCGCGGCCGCCCCGGTAGTGGACCATGCTGGGCGACGGGATGGTCAGCTTGGCGGTGACGTCGTCATCCACCTCGTTCGCCAGGAAGGTGAAGTCGTCGCCGAAGATCGTCTCGGTGAGCCGGACCGGGGCGTCGATCGCCAGCGCCGCCGACTCGAAATCGAGCTCGCCCTGATCGTTACGGAAGTGCACCTGGATCTTCTCATCGGTGGGACGAATCCCCCCTAAACGGTAGATAAAGTCCATGTGCCATGAGGTGCGCCGGAACTCGCCGTCGGTGGCTGAGCGCATACCCACGTCGCGCTGCATGCGGATCACGTCGCGGATGGCCTCGTCCTCGATGGCGCGCAGCTCGTCGGCGCTGATCTCGCCGGTGGCCATCTGCTCGCGCGCTTTGAGTAGAAGGGCTGGGCGGAGCAGGCTGCCGACGTGGTCGGCACGAAACGGCGGGGTGTCGCGCAGCGTCATCGTTGATCCTTCCGTGGAATTACCCCGCTCGATACGCTACCGCTTGCAAGCGGATCAGGCGATGGCGCTCGCGGGCCGCAGAGGGCGATGTCTCCGGCTAGCAAGGCAGCGGCAAGCCACAGGCACCGGGTCGACATGCCGGGGTACCGCCGCGCCGAGCAGATCCGCCGGCTTCATCCAGGCGGGCCGGGGCGGCTGCTCCGGCTCGGGCTCGGCGGCCGGCCGTGGAATCCGATCGAAGAAATTCACAATGGCCCTCCGGTGCACATCCCGTCGTGATCGGTCGGTGGCGTCAGGCGGTGCCGGACAGAGTTCGCTGACGGTGAGTAGCTGCGGCCGATCAGGCATTCTTGAATCGGATGCACGCTCTTCGGCACGACCGCGCGCCAGGCTCTGCTGTCCTCGGTCACGTACCGCAACGCCCGATCTGCGGCATGACAGTGCACTCGATCAAGTCTGGAAGGACTACGCAGCCGCCCGATCAGTAGTGGGCAAGGATCTGCGTGACAGGGTGGCCGAGAAGGGTGGCCACGTCGGCGAGTTCCCGGGCATCGAGCTCGTACTTCGCGCGGGTCGGGTTCATGGCGCACACCTCGAATCGGGCGAAGCCGACCGGCCAGTCGTAGCGAAGCGCGACCAGGGAGGTGACCGCAGCGCAGCACGGCACCGTCGTATCCAGGTTGTCGAAGCTCTCGCCGTTCTCCTCGATCAGATCGTAGAACCACTCCATATCGATCTCCGCGAGGCAGCACGAGCACGTGATCCTCGTGGTGTTCTCGCCGGCGTCGATCAGAGTGACTTTGTCGTAGAACTCGTGTTCGACTTGTTCGACGTCGTCGTCAGGACCGGAGAACAGTCGAGCGACGTAGGCCACGGCCGCGGCGGCGGCCTCGAGGGTGGGCTGCCAGGTCACGTCCGTCGGGATGAGACGTATGTATCCATCACTCACGGCAGTCAGGATGCCTTGCCTGATGCCCTCATCAACGTCCGGGCCATCGTCCGCGCGAATGTGGCGACTCGCCGCTGACGGACGGAGGTACTACGCGGTTGGCTCGGCGGGATAGCCGCACCGTTGCGGCGAGCAGTCCTCTGTGTGGTCCCTCGACCAGAGGTAGTAGTCCCGCTCAAGCATCCGAGCAGTCACCGCGAGTCGGCGTTGCCGTATTACGGGCACGGTCGATGGCAGTGCCGTGAACGTTTCCGGGAGCACAGCCAGTGTGCCGGTGATTTGCTCGCCGTCGGCCATGCGTAGGAGCACGCGGCATTCCCACCAGGGGTGGTCCTTGTCGGGCCAGTAGTAGTTGGCCGGGTCGGGGAAGAGGTAGTGCGGGGTATTCGGGTCCAGGTGTGCCCGAAACTCGGGGCTTGCGGATCCCATCCCGAGCCGTCGCCTGCCCGCCTCCTCGTACAGGGCGTACATCTGGTCGCGGTTGAGGGCCTTGAGTATCCGGGCCTGCCGGGGAAGGGGCTGCCGACCGGGTGGGGTACGGACGGGCCAGCCGGCCAGCACACGTAATCCTTGTCGAAGGTTCCAGGCAGCAGCATCCTTGCGGGGCGTCGGGAGCGGGGGAGGCGGTGTCCACTGGTATCCGGCTTGGGCGATGTGGCGCAGCATCCACTTCCGCCCTTGTTCTCCGGTGGTGTTCCAGGTCCAGCTCATCGGCCGGGTCTGCATCGCCCGGTCTCGCCGGCTTATAAGCCCCGGGCGAGAAGGTCGCCATCTGCCTTGCGGGCGGGCGACTAAGGGCAGGTTGTGCGTCAGGTCCGCCAAGAACCGGATGCGTTCGAGAACCTCGTCGGTGACGGCAGTTTCCGGCTGCCGGCGTGCTTTCCCGGCCGACGAGCGGATCTCGATAAGCGCGTGATAGGCAAGCAGCGCAGCAACCGCGCGGTCGTCAACGTCAACGGCGCGGGATCGGAAACGTCCAGCCCCGCCGTGTGGGCGGACCGGGGCCAGCTTCTCCGTGGAGGGTTTCTGATTCGGGGACACGCTGACATCATCGCTGGCGCCGGACCCGGTCGACGACGCGCTCTCGCGCAGGTCGCTTGGGCCAACGCCGACCGAGATGCAGCACGTCACCAACCCGGCGACAAGGTTGTCGTCCTCTCTTATGAGAAGACGCGCGAGACGGTCCTCGACGACCATGCATTCCCCAATAGATCAGGGCGCGAAGTCCTCGGCATGATCGAACGCGCTGACGTCGGCCACGACCGCGCCTGCCGCCGCCGTTCCTCCGTCACGGGCTGTGACGTCCGGACGGCGGCAAATCAGGACGTCTGAGCTGGGCGCCTCGACTGGCAACTGCGGCGACGTCATGCGGATCCGAGGAGGTCCCACCGGTTGCCGGCGATGTCGAGGAAGACCGCGACCCGGCCATAGGGCTCGGCCCGTGGCTCCCGGACGAAGGTGATACCGGCCTCCGCCGTCCGTCGGTAAGCGGCGTCGAAGTCGTCGACTCGGAGGAAGAACCCGACTCGGCCAGCTACTTGGTTACCGGTTGCGGCACGTTGGTGTTCTCCGTCGGCGCGTGCGAGGAGAATCCCGGTCTGGGCACCCGGCGGCCGGACGACGACCCACCGCTTGGGCCGCCCGTCAGTGGTCAGCGATGGGGAATCCTCGACGAGATCGAAGCCGAGTACGTCAGTGAAGAACGCGATCGCGGGGTCGTACTCGTCAACGATCAGGGCAACCAAGTCGATCTGCACCACGGCAGCGTACGAAGGGTCCGTCGTGCTCGCCGCCCGCGCGCCGACAGCGGCATGAGCGTGCATCGAATTGTGGGCGGCACTGCGGCGCAGATTCGATCTGGGCGATCCGTCGGCCGACCAAGTCGTATCGGCCGGCGACGGCGAAGGCGGTGGCGTCGGGCGTTTGTTTCGGGGTCGCGGTGCGGTCGTGCCGCTTGTTAGGGTCGTTCCAGGTCATGAGCGCCAGCGCGAAGCCCCGGCTTGCTGGCCGGCAACCCTCCGTCTCGTGGGTGGGGTGCCCCGGGTGATGACCTGGCTCGCTGCGCGTCGCATCGGGCAAGCCGCGGACGGAGAGACCATGCCATTCCCCATGACGCGTACCGCCCATGTTCTCGACGGCGACCTCGTTCGGCTGGAGCCATTGGATCACCGGCACGCCGCCGACCTGGCTGCAGCGGCCGAAGAGGACCGAACTTCGTACCGCTTCACGTGGGTGCCCACCGCCGCCGGAGTCAACGATTACATCGACGCACAGTTGAGCCGGGCGGCTCAGGGGAGGCTGATGCCGTACGCTCAGGTGGCAAAGGTCAGTGGACGCGCCGTCGGCGTAACGGCCTACTGGGATCCGCGGTTCTTGCCCGACCGCGATGCGCCCTACGCGGTGGAGGTGGGCTTCACCTGGCTGGCAGCGTCGGCGCAGCGCACTGGGGTGAACACGGAGGCGAAGCTCCTGCTCTTCGCGAACGCGTTCGAGGTGTGGAAAGTGGCCCGCGTCGACCTCAAGACCGATGCTCGCAACACGGTCTCCCGCAAAGCGATCGAGCGTACGGGGGCCCGGCTCGAAGGTGTACTACGGTGCTGGTCGCGGTCTTGGGCACCGGGTGAGGCGGGCCTGCTGCGAGACTCCGCCATGTACTCGATCATCAATTCGGAATGGCCGGCTTGCCGGACCGCACTACAGGCGCAGGTCGGACGGGTCACGAATCGCTGATCCGACAACCAGAGCTCTGATGGGAGACGGGTAGGCGCCCATCGGCAAGATCGCGCGTCTGTCACGTCACGTGATAGCCGGTCGGTGGCGGATCAGTGCGTCCGGATGACTGCACGGCCACGTGCCCTGGCAAACTCAGCCGCGTGTTGACCACCATCACCCTCCGGAACGTCGGTACCGCCGCAATCGTCGTCGGACTGCTCATCGCCCTGTTGACTCTCGGCACAACCACCGACCGTCCATTTACGCTGGCCTGGCTGCTCGTACTCGTCGGGACCGGCCTGCGGTTGGAGGCCGCCATCCGTGCCCCGAAACGCCAGGCACGATAGCCTCGACCGCTGACCTTCCCGGCAGTAAAGCAGCCAGTACAGCAGCCCAGTTGTCGGTGCGGCAGGGGTGGAGGCTGGCGCAGTCCCATCGGTATGAGCGTGCTCCGCCAGGTTGCCCGACAACGTGCGGTCAGTGACGGACTGCTGTCGCCGTCACGCACCCGGTTCGCGGCGCGTCTGGCACTCGCGTGCGAGAGACTGACCCTGTGCGAAAGAGCAGACCGGGAGGGCGACGGTAGGCAAGTCGCTGTCGAAGTGCGGCTGCCTGTCTCGCAGACGACGATGCAGAGGTATACAACTCGGATGGTCTCGGGTGCTGTCGGCCCGAGAAGATCGAAGTCATGGGGCATTGATCTGCCAGGTAGACATAATCGACAGTCAGCTCGATTCACGGGGTCCGTGATGGGACGGTGCCGCGTGTACCGGCGAATCTACTCCTACAGGTACCGCTCTTACGCGCCCTCGCACAGACTCTACGAGCGCTGCGTCGGCTTGGCGCGGTGCTCGATCTGCCGCCAGCATTCCGGTGCCACGGTGTTGGTACCGCGCTGGCGGCGGTCCTTATGCCGACCCACCGCCTCGGTGGGTCACAGGCCGGTTCGCCCGTCGATGCACTCGCGCAGGAGGTCGGCGTGGCCGGCGTGCCGCGCATACTCCTCGATTACGTGGACAAGCACGTCACGCGTGGCGTGGTTGCCACCGTCGACCAGCACCTCGCGGCCCAGGTCGGCCTCCTCGATGGCGTCGAGCCATTCGTCCGCCTTGGCGATCTCGGCCTTCCAGGTTGCAAAGGCGTCCTTCACCACCGCTGGGTCGGGGACCGCGCCCCCGAAGTCCCAATCTGCGTCGTCCTCGTGCTTGCAAAGGCACGGTGCGTCGGTCCGCCCTTGCAGCACATGCTGGAACCAGTGGTTCTCCAGCTGAGCCAGATGGCGGACCAGGCCGAGCAAGCTCAGGGTGCTGGGCGGTACCGAGCGTCGGCCGAGCTGCTCGGCGTGCAGCCCGTCGCACTTCATTTCTATGGTCAGACGGTAGTTGTCGAGGTACTCCCGATAGGTTGCCTTCTCGCCGACGGGCTGGCCGAAGGTCCTGGGGTCGTCCTCGGGGGCAGTCCACAATTTGCTCACGGCGCCACCCAATCGCGGGCGGACCGCACCAGTCAAGCTGGTTGCGGCGCCTCAACTTCGACGGCCGCCAGGAGGAATTCGATCTCCACTCGCTCATCGGCACGACCGCGCGGCTGGCGGCAGACATCCCAGGATTCAAAATGTCAAGCGGCTGCTGTGCTGTGGTGAGCCCAGGCCTTGTGTTCGTCGTAGATTGAGCGGGTCTTGAGGCATCCGTGGAGGATGCCGACGAGGCGGTTGCCGAGCTGGCGCAGTGCGGCGTGGTGGCCGATCTTTCGAGCTCTCATCGCGTCGTAGTAGGCGCGGGCACCGGGTGAGCCACGCAGAGCGCAGAGGGCCCATTGGTGCACGGCGTCGCTGAGGCGGTCGTTGTGGACATGCCGCGCCAGCACGGTTCTCTTCGTGTCAGAGGCTCGGGTGATCGGTGAGGTGCCGGCGTAGTTCTTGCGCGCCTTGGCGTCGGCGTAACGCTTGGGGTCGTCGCCGAACTCGGCCAGCACCCGAGCACCGAGGACCACACCGAGGCCGGGCAGGCTGGTGTAGAGCTCAGCGTCCGGGTGCCGACCAAAATGCTCTGCCACCACCTCGCCCAGGGCGTCGATCTCCGCGTTGAGCGCTGCGATCAGCCTGACCTCACCGGCGACGATGGCCGCGAACGCCTGCTGCACGGCAGGAGGCTGCCGTAGCGCAGGCGCCCGTAGGACGGTCTGGACTTGCAGCGCCTTGACCGCGACGTCACGACGGTTTGCCTTACGCAGTGCCGTGCCGATCCTGGCCGTGGACAGTCGCGCGGCCCGGTCGGGATCGGGTGCCGCGGCCAGGACGGCGAGCGCGTCAGGCGCGTCGAGGTCGTCGAAGGCGGTCAACGCCGCCGGGAAGTACTCCCGTAGCGCGCTCCGTAGACGTAGCACGTGCCGAGTCCGGTCCCAGATCATGCTTTGGTGGCTGCGAGCGACCAACTTCATCGCCTCGCCGTCGTCGGAGTCCCCGGCGATCGGGCGGTGGTGATCGCGGTCGAGGCGCACGATCTCCGCCAACACGTGTGCATCGCCAACGTCGCTTTTCGCCTTCGACGTGGAGTGCCGCTCCCGGTACCGTGCCGTCGACATCGGGTTGATCGCGAAGACCTCATAACCGGCGGCCACCAGCGAGGCGACCCATGCACCGCGTTCGGTCTCGATCCCGATCTTGACCCGAGCGGCAGCATCGGAGGCGGGCAGCTCGGCCCACTCCTTCGGCATCACGCCGGCGATCAGAGCGTGCAGGCGCGTGACGCCATCCAAACCTTCCGACAGACGCCGGCGCGCCAACCGACGGCCCTGTTCGTTCACGATCTCGATGTCGTGGTGGTCCTCGGCCCAGTCATCACCCACGAACAGCATCACTACCTCGCTCCCACGGTTCCACCAAGATCAAGCAGCAGCGCGGAGGAGACAGCCGACGATCTCATGGTCCAGTGCTCACCCACACGTACAGGGGCACGTCATCCCAGCAGTGATGCATCTCCTCACGACCAGCGGACGCACGGTCTGCCGCAAGACCTCGCACGGGTCAGATCCGGAGAGTGCTGACCCGCCAGCCGCTACCGACGCCGAGTCTGCTCCAAGAACCGACCCGACAGAACCCATGAGATCCGGAAGGCAACGCACGTCGTGATGGGGGAGTCCGCCATGGAGGGACAGGCGACGGGCTGCTGCGGCCCTCGAGCCGGTGCAGCCCAGCCCTTCCTGCTACGCATGGCGACCATGCTTCTGCGCCGTTTTCCGGCGCATGCGCCGTGCGCGGGGGTTCAAGTTTAGCGAGCCGTCGCCGTCCGGAGTTCGCTCAGCCACTGGATGCCTAGGCGGTGGCCGTCGGGGAATTGGTCGTCGCGATCCCAGCGCCATGTCGTGATCATCGTGAGCATGAGGGCCGGCAGTCTCGGAGCAGGTGGTGATCGGTGCCCGGGTAGAAATCTGCGACCTCGTCGGGTGCGTGGGCCAGGTCGAACTCGATCGGCCCCCGGCAGCATGTCTCGAAGTCGATGAAGAGCAGGCCGGTCGGGGTCGAGGGCAGGTTGCCCGGGTGAGGTTCGCCGTGCAGGAGTTGTTCGGGCCGGCTGCTGTCGCTGACCGCTCGGCGCAGCCGTCCAACGTGCCAGCGAGAAAAGTCCGCTCCTCCTCGCCCAGCCTCGGGGTGCGCTCGGAGTCAGCCACGAGCGTTTGGGCCTCGCAAACCCGGTCCGTGACGTGTGGGGTGGGCAGGTCGATCCGGCGCATTCCGGTGTGCAGACGTTCGAGCGCTCTGGCGTAGTCCGCGGGTGGGACCGCTTGAGGGTCGGTGCCAATCGCCGCTCGGTAATACCAGCTCCGACTACGTTCGGTAACCGGGAGCAGCGATAGTCAGCCCCTGATGGGCGAGTTATAGCCGTCCTGATGGTGCCCGTCTCGTCCCTCATACCCAGACACACCTCAATCGCCTCCGCCTTTATTGTCAACGTTGTGCGGGTCATGATGTGGAACCTCTGGTGGCGGTTCGGCGGTGCGTGGCAGGAGCGAGAGTCGGGCATCACGGCAACGCTTGAGCAAGTCCGCCCTGACGTCGTTGGGCTGGTCGAGACCTGGGCCGGCGACGGCACCATACAGGCGCAGCGACTGGCCGACCGGCTCGGCGCGGCGGCCGCCCTGTTCGCGCCGACGTCGCTTCCACCGCTACCGAACCCGCCGGAAGATCCGACACAGGCTGGGATCGACATGGGAATCGGCCTGATCAGCAGATGGCCGGTCCTTGCAACCGACGTCCACGACCTGCCGCACGGCCAACGGCCCGGCCCACCTCCGACGGCATTGCTGGCCACTGTGGAACACCCGCACGGGCCGCTGCACGTGATCGTCTCCTGCATCGAGTGGGAGCCCGCCTACGCCGCCGACCAACTCGCGCAGAGCCGAGCCCTCGCCGCGCTCGCCACCGATCCTCGGCTCGACGGTCAGCTACCGGTACTGCTCCTCGCAGACCTCAACGCCGCAGTAGACCAGCCCGAACTCGCTCCGTTGCTCGACGTAATGGTCGACACCTGGACAGCGGGCGGCGGCGACCCAAACGCCGTCACGCTCAGCTCCGCCGTCCCGGATGCACCACTGGAGGCGAGCAAGCAAACCGACCGCCGCATCGACCACATCCTGGCCCGCCCCGGCCGCGTCGACAGCACGATCACAGTGCCGCGGGTGTTCCTAGCTGGCGACCACCCGATCAACGGGCGGTACCCGTCCGACCACTTCGCGGTGGTCGCCGACCTGCAGCCATAAGGTCACAGCCGTCATCGGCACCGACCGTTCAAGGTTCTCTTCTAGCCGCGACCCGGGCGCGCGGACCCGGATCTGCCGCGGGGTCGAGCGCGGCCATGGCGACAGTGGATGTCCGGGCTCGGGGTTCGAGGCTGCTGCTCCTATCCTCTCTGTTCACGAATCCGCCACGGCAAGTAGGCGGCAGTCGTCCCCGCGAGGCTGCCGACGGACAGGGCGAAGGCCAGCGGGAAGAACAAGTCCCACGGCGCCCGCAGTCCGCCTCCGAGAACGATGCCGACTACCAGGCAGGCTGCAGTCGTGACCAGAAAAATGAGCGCCCTCGTAGCCGGTATCCCCGGCGGGCTTGTGGTATCCCAGTAGCGGCCAGGCCGGCTATGCCCGCGTGCTCTGCCCACCCGGAGCTGACAGCCGTCAGGCAAATCACCAGGCCGACGATGACGCCCAGCAGCGAGTCGCACGCGGTGCCACGCAGCGCCTTGGAGAGCGGCGGATCAGGGATGCCTGACTCCCCAGTGAAGCTGAGGCGCCCGGCGCGGCCATGTGTCCAGCCCTACACTGCCGAACCCGCAGGTCATCGCCGATGAAGACCTCGTTGTGCCACTCGACCTGAGCTGATCCTCGGACTTTTCCACCCGAACCAGACCGACGAGATGGGTCGTCCTCACCGACTACTCGTCCGTCGCGGTCTACGGGATAGGTGGCGGCGGGTCGTAGACCACGGGTGCGTAGTGCTGTGGCGGGCCACAATAAGTGGGTCCGGTGCCGAACAGCGGCGATCGGCACACCTGCACGGTCGCCCGGCTGATACTGGCCGTCGCCGTACTGGATCCGAGGGTGAAGTCCAAGCTGACGAGCGCGGCGTCAGCCCGGGCTTCTGCTCGTGAGGTCATGCCGTTGCTCAGGTACGCGACGAACGTCGCCACCGAGTAGTAGCCGTCGTCGCGACACAAGAAGCCCCACTCGTCGGGCAGTGGATGGTCGACCAGCGTGCCGCGGACGTCGAGCGCGATCGGCCGGATCGGGGTTGTGGTGCTGTACCGCCAGATCAAGCTGCCCTGAGTGGAACCATAACGACAGTTGTCACCAGAGTCAGCTCTGAACGGGAACACCGCGTTCGCGTGCGCCGCGGCGGACGTCGCCAGAACGCAGCTGACGACCGCGAGGGCGACCACCGCAGCCAGCCTCAGCCTGCTCATCGCCTACTCCCTTCACCGAGTTCGCTACAGGGGCGGTGGAAACCACCATGCGCGGGGTAGAACAACGACGACAAATTGTCTACGGTAACATCGACAATCGTCAACAGCATGACCCCTTTGGGTCGGGTTCAACCAACTCGCTCGGCACCCAGGCAGCGGGCGGCCGGGCGCGCGTTGAGGGACCGGCCCGTGATGGCCGCGAGCATCGTCCACTGACCCATCGCGGGTCAGTGCGTCACCACGGCGGTGCCGGCCAAGAAGGCGCGCCAGGCAACAACCGCGCTGGCCTGCCAATCCGATTTGTCTCGACATCCGCATCTGCCGCACGGTGCGCGCGGAGGGCGGTTCAGTCGAACCAGTGAACAGCAGGTCGCCGAGCCTGTTCGGCTGGTGGTAGGCGACATCCCGGCGTTCTTCTTCGGTCAGAAGATGTAGGTGCCGCTCGTGGAGCGGCTGATTCAGCTCTGCCGTGGTGGCGACCCGCAGCCCTGCGCGGCGGTAGATGTCTCCGCCGGGGACGTCTACGAACACCGCGTTGATCATGTGGGGGATTTGCGGTTCGGCTGCTCATTGAGCAACTCGTCTGGGCAGAGCCATAAAGGTTGGCCCCGGGTTCGACTACTTGCGCCAGGCAGGGGCCATCCGCTCCGACATCTCCCGCCAGAACGTTCGCAGATCCTGGCGGTTGACCGCCTGCCAGTCCGCCCGTCCGGGCGAGCGGAGGGACCGCCCGACGAGGTCGATCTGGTGGGCGCAGAAGGCCTCGTCCATCTGGTACGGCAGGTCGTCCCCCTTCGGCGGTAGTGGGCACAGCCGGAACGGGCAATCATCGATGCACGTGGCGCCCGGTTGCACGTCGTGCGCCTGGCGGCGGCTCAGGTTCACCCGCAGGGCGGTGCGGTCGACCGTGAGACACGGGGGCAACTCGGCCCGGCTGGCGCGGCTGAGCCGTCGGGCCCGCTGATCGTTGTCCCGGCCCCGGTCGGCCAGGTTGAGCAGCAGCATCACGTCGGCCAGTAGCCGTTGTGCCCGCGGTTCCAGGACGGCCCAGCCGTGCCAGGGCGACAACCAGGAGGCTTGAAGGCGGCGGACGCCCGGCTGCGGGCTGACCGACCCGATCCGACCCACGATCTCCCGCTCGTCCAACCAGCAGTGCCGCTCCGGGTGACGGTCGATGAGCGCGTCGACGCACAGATCCGCGACCTCGACAACGAGCGGGTGCCTCGTACCGCTGCCTGGGTGCGGGGCGCGGAGCCCGCCCCCGGCGATGGAGGTCCAATGGTCCACCAAGCCGCGCGGGTCGGAACCATGACCACGCTCGCGCAGTGACTCGCTCGGATCACGGGGGAGCGTGAGCAGGGTGAGCGCCTGGATGAGCACCAGGTGGGAGTACCAGAACCGGGAATGACGCAGCGCCTTCTCGGCCTCCTCGATCAGCACGCTGCGATGCGCCGGGTAGGTGCGGCAGTTGGCCGCCATCCGGAACCCCTGCGCGAGAGTGATCTCGTAGACGCGCGCCCCCTCGCGGAAGTCGGTGGCCAGGCGGTCGACCCAGCGGCGCAAGGTGTCCGCCGCCACGCGCTGCCAGTCCGGTTCGCCCGGGGTGTGCGTGGCATCGGAGAAGAGAAACAGCAGCGGCGCCAACCAGGTGCGCAGTTCCTCCAGACGCTCCCGGCCCTGGGTGTCGGCCGCCTGCGGCGGCCGGTCGAGCAGGTCGTGCAGCGCCCGGATCGCGGCGTTGCCGCCGCTGGCGATCTGCCGGGCCGCCGTCAGCCGAGGCAGGTACGACGTCTCGTGCGCCATCGTCTGGAACAGCTGCCGGTACTGTGGCGTGGGCGGCTGTCCCCGGAACCCGACGGGCTCGGGAGGCTGGTCCCTCAGTTGCCGCGCGGCATCGCCGTACCGGTGCACCAGGGCGACCTTGGCGTCCTCGAGCGGACGGTCGGTGACCGAGCCGTCTCCCTGGTAGTTCGGCCAGCTGCCGAGGATCGCGTCCGCCAGCTTCCCGTGCGCCGTGTGCCCGGTGGCGGCGTCCACCTCCAGCGCCGCCGCGAACAGCTCCAGGGCCCGGGTGCGGTTGCGTGTCCCGATCGCCTCGGCACACAACCGGTGCACCAGGGCGATGGACCGGTCGCGGGTGGCCCTGGCGTCGCGGGCGCTCTCCGACGGCCCCACCGGTAACCGGAGGACCTTGCGGAGCCTCGGCAGGGCGCGGTACGCCGCCAGTGGTGCCCGTCGCCCGTCGAGCCGCTCGAACGCGCCCGCACTGCAGGCGTGCAGGGTGAGAGCGGCGAGCAGTTCCCGTCCCGGCCCGTGGTTCTCGGTGAAGGCATGCTCCAGGAAGCCCTCGTCGCGCAGGGCCGCTGTCAGGTAGCGCGAACCGAGGTACGCCTGGAGCACCCCGCTCTGGAAACGCACCCCGTCCTGCCGCTTCACGACGATGTTCAGCTCCTCGCCGGTCGTCTCGGCGAGCCCGAGATCCTGCGGGTTGTCGGCACCGAGCTTGTGCAGCCGGGCCCCGAGTTCGTCCAGGATCCACCGCCGGCCACCATCCTTCCGGCCGTCGGCGCTGGTGAGATCGGTGGTACGCACCGACAGCCGGTTGTCGCGCAACCCGACGCAGGCCAGCGCGGAGAGAACCTCCATGGCGTCCGCCCGTTCTGCCTGCGGCATGCCGTAGTCCTCGTACAGATCCCCGGCGACGACGGCCGCCCACCACTCCTCCAGCAGCCACCAGCGCAGGAAAGCCCTGCCCCGGTCCGTCGGCCCGACCCGGTCCAGGCGGTCCACCCCGTGGAGTTGGCTGATGACCCGCAGGTAGAACGGTGAGTCGGCCACGTCGGCGGCCTTGACCAGCTCGGTGATCCGGTCCCACTGTTGGCCGGTGTCCGAGCGGTGGCTCCGGGCCTGCACGTACTCCAGGGCGGCGCCGATGGACAGCGGCTCCAGTTGCAGCAGCAGCGCATCCAACCCGCGTAGCGGATCGTCCGGTCGTGAGGCGATGACCAGGGGGAGCCGCTCGCGGACCGCGCCGCGCACCGCCTCGCGCAGCACGCTGTCCCGGTCTGCCGGCTGGCCGGACTCGGCGAGCACCTCCTCCAAGCCGTCGGCCAGCACCACGATGCGGTTCTCCAGCCACAGCCGTCGCCACACCTTGTCGGCCTCGCCGGCGGCGTGCAGCTGACTGTCGATCGTTTTCTGGAACTGTTCGAGGGCGAGCTGGTGGAAGTTCAGCTTCGCAGGGTCCGTGACGGTGCGCAGGTCGATCCCGACCGGCACGACGTCACTGGCCATCAGCATCTCCGCGAGGCGTACCAGGGTCGCGGTCTTGCCTGTGCCGATGCCGCCCACCAGCAGCAGCGGCCGCCGGCGCTGCTCGTCGCGGAGCCTCTGGACCATCAGCTCGCACAGCTCGTCTCGGCCCACGACATAATGCGCTCTGCTGTCGCGTTCGGCGGTGGGAAGCACCATCCGGAGATTGCGCAGGGCGTTGCCGTCGTACCAGCGACGGACCGGGACGTACCGCCAGAACAGGAACACCGCGAGGCCCAGCGCCAGGATGAGCGGCCCCTTGACGAAGCCCTCCACCTGCCCGCAGTAGTACGACCTCGGCTGGTCCCCCGCACACCACTTCGACATCCGCAGGAAACCGGGCTCGCGGTTGAGGACCGTCAGGACCAGAGAGAAGACGGTCCACACCACGAGCGCTCCGGCGGTGGCGACGATCGCCCACCGCAACCCACGATGGTGCCGCCAATCCAACCGGTGGTCTGGCCGCTCCTCCGTGCGGCGGCGCCGGTTCCGCTCAACCCGCCGTTCCCGCCGCGTACGCCACCTACGCCGACGCTGACGAACCCACAGGCGGGCCACCCAGACCGGACCACGTTTCGGCCCGCGCATGGACACCCCCATGATCCACATGGCTGGTACCGGCCGGAGACTCCGAGCCTCCTCAGGCACACGCTAGTGCTCGTCCTCGCGGCCAGCGCCGGGTTCCGGCATTCCTGCGGGGGCGGAGTGGGTAGGCCCTCGATGGTCTCGGGGACCGGTGTCGGAACCTTGCGGTCAGGTTCCCGCCAATCCACCCTCGGGCGTCAGCGAATGATGGTGGAATTGCCGCTGAGGGTATCCGAGAGCTGACCGAACTCGTCGCGGCAACTGGGAGCCGTCTTGAGCAACTGAACGGCATCGGCTTCGTCCGGCGCTGCTCGGTTGATCGGCGACATCGTCGACGGCAAGACCACGATGCAAGCCATGCGTGCGCTGAAACGGCGACTCGCCGACATCGTCTACCGGCAGATGACCGCCGACGTCACACGGCTCAGGACGGGCCCGGGAGGACACGTGGGGGCGACTCTGCAATCCAGCGCGGCCGGCCCGAACCCCTGGGCCGACACTTCGGACAAGCCACTTCCCGGACCCGCCAAACCCCACCCTAGAACACTCGCTCCGGCCATGCCTTGGCGGTTGCCATGAGCGTGTGATGTGACGCGGGGGATGGAGCCATGCCCGCTGTTCGGCGGTGGGACACCGGCGTGCTGTGGCCCTTCAACGTCCGGCGGTCAGTCCTCCGGGCCGCTGGGGCCAAACGCCTCCTCGATCATCTCCGCGTACTCGGCGTCCGTCGCGCCGCGCCACTCACCGGTCATCGGGTCCTGGACCAGCCACGGCTGGTAGAGCGTGCCCTCGACCCACTGAGAGAACCAGTCAACGGTCGTCATGTGCTGAGGGAACGTGCATGACACGCCGTCAGGGGCCGGGTTCGGGTCGTGGCCCCAGATCTGGCCGTCGGGGAGGTTGAGCTGGCTGCTGATGCCGCAGCCCCAGTCGCAGAGAGTGAGGACGCCGCCCTTGAGGCTGGTCAGCGCGTCAAGGCCGCCAGTTCGATGTCCGTCCCTGAGGCCGAGGAGGCCGTAACCGGGGCCGAAACCGCCGTTGCCGACCTCCAGGTAAAGCCGGCGCAGCAGCGACGGCAGTGACCGGCCGGCCAGTTCCTCGGCCTCTGCAACTGCGGCAGGCGGCGCGGGTCGCAGCGGCGCCAACCGGCTGGCTGGCACCTCGTCGATGTACCCGCCGGCGGCGACCCGTCTGACTACCGCATCGAACACCTGGTCCTCTCTTGTCGACATGGCCCGCAGCGTAGCTGCACCATGTGCGATAAATCAGTCGGCCCGTCCGGCTGGCTCGCGTACCGCACTGAAATCGCCAGATCCGGAAGTCAACGGGCGTCTTCACCGGCGGGTCGCTGCTGTTCGGAACGACGGGGCGCACCGACCTGCTCGGCAAGGAGCACGCCCACGAGCTCGCTCACCACCAGCATGCCTCGGCGAAGCGGCTGGCCGACCTGCTCCCCGACGGGGCCGAGGTGTGGCCGACGCACGGTTTCGGCGGCTCCGTCCCCTGGTGACGCCGCGTGTTGGCGTCCACGCCTGTGTAGTTGTCTGCCTCACACCCCGTCAGAAGGATCAGTCACGCGGTGTCTTGAGGTTGAGTCCCTGGAAACGAACGGAGGGCCTGCCCTCTTGGTCAGGTATCGGCGATCCCACCTCGAACGGCTACCGACCACCGAGGGTGTCCCATGGGAGATCCATTGGTGCCGGACGGCTTCCAGGACATCGGACTCATCTACACCTAGCAAGGAGAGACCGGATGAACCTCGCTCTTTGGATTGCTGCCGGACTGCTGGCAGCGGTCGCCCTAGCCGGCGGCATCAGCAAGACATTCGTACCCAAGGAGAAACTGGCTGCGCACAGTGGAGGGGAGTGGACCGGACACGCCAGCGTCGTCTTCGTCAAGACTCTCGGGGTCCTCGAACTCCTGGCTGCGGTTGGCCTGATCCTGCCCGCTGTGCTCGACATCGCGCCGTTCATGGTCCCGGTGACCGCCGTCTGCTGGATCTTGCTCATGGTAGGCGCGATGATCACCCATGCCCGCTTTGGTCAGCCCAAGTTGGTAATGCTGAACTTGGTCTATCTTTTGCTTGCAGCCTTCATCGCGTGGGGCCGCTTCGTCCTTGAGCCTTTTACCGGCTGACGAGGATGTGCCGCTGGCCGGGGTGGTGTCCTGTTCGCGGGGGTAGTCCGCAGCACGGGCCGCCCCGGCGGTGGCTTCGGCCGGATTGACCGGCTGCCTCGCCGGCCGGACACACCCGACAGACCCGGATCAGGGTACGAGCGCGGCGTCGCCGGTCCTGCCAGAACCAGAACGTCGTCAGCAGAGTGAACCGCCCCGGGTGCTGTGGGGTCTCTACAAGGTCCAGGGCGGTTCAGTCAGGGGATCGCTTCGGGCTTCCAGCCCAGCCGCGGCGGTTTTAGCGTACGTGACTGACCACCTCGGGCGAGGCCGGTCCGCGGCCGACGTGGCGTCGGATCGGCCTCGCCTGGCGGTGGTCCGTCACCGAGGTCCGCCGGCGCATGACGCTGACCCCAGGCGGGCGCCGCGGGCCTACGGCTTCCGCAACCCGGAGAATCAGCAGCTACGCACCCGCACCGCTACCGCCCGACGCCACCGCGGACACCTCAACCCCGCTTAGCTTCGATGAGCCGGCATAGGGACCGCCGAGCAGACCAATCCGCACATGCCAGCCACCGAAAGACTGATCTTTCTCCCGCGCGGCGGGACAGTCTGTCAGCCATGACGAGCGGGGCGGGCTGTTGCTGATTCGCCGGTGCCGGCCGTGCGGGCGGCGTACACGATGCTCCAGGGGCGTGCCGCGTCCGGCGCCGGGACGGTAATCGGCGGTGGCGCCGCCTCGTCCAGCGTCTCGGCGGCGATCTCGGCGAACCGCTCGGCTGCGGGGTGCGGTGACTGCGCCGCCCACGCCGCGGCGGTCGTCTTGTGCAGTGGGTGACCGGTGAGAGGACGCCAAACCACACGCGGTTCGCGTCGAGCGGCGTTCTCCGGTTCGAATGCGACGCCATGGCCGGCGAGCACCAAGCCCAGCAGGAACTCGGGGTTGCGGGCATGCCGGATGCGTGCCGGCGTGTAGCCGTGGCGGCGGCACACGTCCAGGACATGATCGTGCCAGCCCGGTGCGGTGGGGCGCGGAGGCAGGACGAGGTCGTGACCGGCGAGGTCGGCGAGGGCGAGCTCGGTTGCCACAGCCAGCGGCGAGGCGCGCGGCAGGACCACGCCGAGCCGTACCTGTGCGGTTGGTCCGAATCGCAGGTCGGGGGCATCGACCGGGTGATGGATCAACCCGATGTCGAGCCGTGCGTCGGCGAGCATCCGCAGCTGCTCGCCGGTGGTCAGCTCCTGCAGGTCGACGTCGAGGCCGGGTATCTGGTCGGCGAGGCGCCGTAGTAACGCCTGGAGGGTCACCGCGGGTGTCTCCGGCGGCACGCCGGCGCGCAGCGTGCCCAGCGTGCCATCGCGCACCATCCGCATGAGGGTGCGCATCCGTTGCTCGCCGACGAGCAGGGCGTGCGCCTCGTCGAGCAACAGCCGGCCGGCGGGGGTGAGGTCGACCTGGCGGCGGGACCGGTCGATCAGCTCGACGCCCAGCTCCCGCTCCAGCCGCTGTATCGACTGGCTCAGCGGGGGTTGCGCGATGCCCAGCCGCTCGGCAGCCCGGCCGAAGTGCAGCTCCTCTGCCACCACCGTGAAGTAGCGCAGGTGCCGGAAGAGATCCACGCCCCGACGATAGGCGTACTAGGGTGGCGCCCGTGCTGGCGGGGGAGATTTTCGACAAGGTGGGCGTCGACGCGCGCCTACACGCGGTCGACATCGACAGCGGCCGCGAGGTCGGGATGCGCGCGGACGAACAGGTCGTGATCGCGTCCGTATTCAAGATCCTTCTGGTGCTGGAGTTCGCGCGACAGGCCGCGGCCGGGCAGCTCGACCCCACCGAACGGGTGCTGGTGCGCGCTGAGGACCGGCTCGGCGGCTGGGGCACCGCTGGCTGCGCCGACGATGTGCAGCTGTCCCTGCGCGACCTGGCGTACTTCGCCATGTCGGTCAGTGACAACACGGCGGCCGACCTGCTCCTGCGCCGGGTCGGCCCGGACCTTCTCCCGCTGCTCGCAGGCGAGTTGGGGCTCACCCGCACCCGGATTGTCGGAGGCCCCCGGCAGTTGCTGGAGTCGATGTTCGCCGATGTTGGCGCGCGGGACGCGACCGAGTTCGCCCGCGCTTTCGCCGCCCTGCCCGAGGAGCGGATACGGGCCATGCGGGTCTTCGACCCCGCCCACACCAGCTCGAGCACGGCACGGGAGATCACCCGGCTGCTGACCCTGATCTGGCGGGACGAGGCCGGCCCGCCCGCCGCCTGCGCGATGGTGCGTGACCTGATGGCGCGGCAACTGTTCTGGACCCGGCTGCCATCCGGCTTCCCGCCCGAGGTCCGGGTGGCCGCGAAGACCGGCACGCTACCCGGGCTGCACATCGAGGCCGGGGTGGTGGAGTATCCCGACGGCGGCCGCTACGCGGTCGCGGTCTTCGCGCAGACCCAGCGGCTGGCCACCCGACGGATCGACATTGACCTGGCGATGGGCGAGGCGGCCCGGGCGGCCATCGAAACGCTACGGACGATGTGATCGACATCTCGGCCGCCGCCGTGGTGGGCCGCTCTGCTGGGGCGATACGCGAGCGCGTATCGGCGCTGGCGCAGGATGGTCTTGGACGCCGCGCCTGGCGCGATGGTTGGCTGCGCGTCATGACCGAACCACCACTGAGCCGCCGCCGATTCCTGGGTACCACCGCCGGCGCCGCGCTGGGCACCGTGGCCGGCACCACCGTGCTGCCGGCCACCGCGACCGCCGCTCCCCGCCGCCGTCCATCACGGGGCGTGCCGGCCACGTTCCGCTGGCTCGGCACCTCCGGGTGGCGGGTCGACCTCGGGGCGAAGACTCTGCTGATCGACCCGTACCTGAGCCGCTTCCGCACCGGGCTGTTCGACGGGCAGTTCAACCCTGACACCCCGCTGACCGTCGACGTCGAGCGCATCGCCGACCATCCCGGCACCCCGCAGGCGATCCTGGTGACCCACACCCACTGGGACCACTACAACGACGTACCACACATCGCGCAGCGGTCCGGCGCCCGCGTGTTCGGCACCCTCACCGCGTACCACCTGGGGCTGGCCGGTGGCCTGCCGTCCTCCCAGCTCAGCCCGGTCAAGGGCGGCGAGGTGCTCGACTTCGGCGAGTACACCGTCGAGGTGGTCGCGGCGCTGCACAGCCGCAACGCCTCCTATTCGATGGCCTTCCCCGGTGTCCGCATGGCGGTGCCCGACAAACCGGCCACGATCGCGGACCTCCCCGAGGGCGACACACTCGCCTACCAGGTCACCGTCAAGGGCGGGCCGTCAGTGTTCTTCATGGGCGCGAGCGACTTCGTCGAACGCAACCTCACCGGCCTGAGCCCCGACGTCGCCATGGTCGCCGTTCCGAGCACCGACGTCACCCACACCTACGTGCCGCGCCTGCTCGCGGCGCTCGGCCGGCCGGCGACCATCGTGCCGGTGCACTGGGACAACTTCGAGGTCCCGCTGACCAACCCGCCGACGACCACACCCGGCGACCAGAAACGGCTCGACGCGTTCCTCGCTGCCGTACGCGAATCCGCACCGCGCACCAAGATCCTGCTACCGCGGTACCTGACCCCGTACACGTTCGCCTAGCACCGGAACCATGTCGCTCATCGCCTGCTCTCTCCTGGTCGCCGCACCCGCCCTACTCGTGCTGTGGCTGTGGGGCAGACCGCTGTGCGCCGGCCGGTGGAAAACCCCCGGCTGGTTCCTCGCAACAGCCGCGCTTTGCGCCGTCGCTGCCGCGGTCACCTGGTTCATCGGTGCCTTCTCGGGTCCCTCCCTGGACGCGGAAGAGTCCTGCCGCGCGGTCGGTGCCACCTATGACGGCGCCTACCGTTCCACCCATTGGCAGGAACCGTCGCGATGGTTCCCCCTGCACAACAAGTGCAACGCCACCTACGACCTGGTGCCGGCATGGGTCAACCCGACTCTGGTGCTCCTGCTCCTGCTCACCACCACCTGCCTCGGTGCGGCCGTCTGGCTGGGGATCGCAAACCAACGAGCCAAGACGCGCGAAGCGTGACCGAACCGACTGCCGCTGAGTTGGTGCGGGCGGCGAAGAACAGGGCGTCAACATGCGAATTGCGAACAGGTAGATCAACTGGATCGCCGGGGCGTGGCGTGTAGCGCCCTGCGGCCGCTCCTTCGAGCGCAGCAGTGGCGCGGATCCTTGCGTGGGAGCGGTTGACCTCGCGCATCGGCTCGGGCAGGTTGCGGCCATAGGAGGGGACACGGAACTGCCGACGTGCGGTTGTCGTCCGGACGGGTCAGAACATCCCGTTCGGGATTCTGGACGGATCGGGAACGCATTGGACGACGTCCCAGTGTTCAACGATTTGTCCGTCTACCAGCCGCCAGATGTCGACGACGGCAGTACCGCGTTCATCTTCAGGAGTATGCATGTGGTAATGCACGACGACGTACTCGTCGTCAGCGACGATCCGCTTGAGATCCAGCTCCGCGCGCGCGACCGACGCGGTGGCGATGAACTCGACGAAGGCGTCACGGCCCGACGGATTGTCCGGGCTGTGCTCGATGAAATCCTCCCGCAGCAGGGTTCGCAGCACCTCGATGTTGCCGGCAGCGAATTCGGCGAAGCCACGCAGGACCAGGTCCTTGTTGTTGTGGGCGGCGGTCATGTCAGTCATGCCGCAGACGATCGCAGCCACACCCACCCGCCGTCGATTACACCAGAGGTAATGGCCAAGGAGGCGATCCTCCGCGACACTCGGGACGTGCCCCCCGACGAAACCGCCGGTCAACTCCTGCGCGGCTGGCGCCGCATGCGCAAACTCAGCCAACTCGAGCTGGCGATCCAAGCCGACGTCTCAACCCGACATATCAGCTTCGTCGAAACCGGGCGGACTGTCCCCAGCAGCGCCATGGTGCATCGGCTGGCCGAGTACCTGAATGTGCCGTTGCGTGAGCGAAACCGCCTTCTGGTCGCCGCCGGCCACGCCCCGGTCTACCGGGAGCGACTGCCGGACGATCCGGACTTCGATCGTGTGCGGGAGGCGCTGGGCAGGATCCTGCGGGCGCATGAGCCGTACCCAGCGATCGCGCTCGACTGCCGATGGAACGTGCTGATCGCCAACGGAGCGTTCGACCTCCTCGTCGAGGACGCCGACCCCGAACTACTGCAACCGCCGGTCAACATGATGCGGCTCGGCTTTCACCCCAAGGGACTCGCGTCACGGTTGCGCAACCTCGCCCAGGTCCGTGCCCACTTGCTGCCCAGACTCGGCCGTCAAGCGGCGCACACCGGAGACCCGCAGCTGATGGCGCTATATGAAGAACTGCTCGCCTATGGGCAAGACGAGTACATGCGGCCACCGGACCCTGCCGACATCGCCCTGCCGATCCGGCTCGACTACCGCGGTGCCGAGTTGTGCTTCATCAACACCGTCACGACGTTCGGGGCCGCATTCGACCTCATGCTTGAGGAAGTCACCGTAGAAATCTACCTGCCCGCCAATGAGGCGACGGAACGTCAATGCCACCAGTTCAGCCGAGCACGCGCCCACAACAGCACGGCATAGGGCCATTCCCGGCAACACCGTACTGTGGAACGTTCGTGCCCACAGGTTAGAGATCAAGTTGACGGCAATGCCCGTACGACCGGGGGCCGCGAGGTCGGCCAACTCGCCGCCACCGCACCCACCGTCGAGCCGGGCACAGTTCATCCACGTATTCGAGTTGATGTACCCGACTGACATCAGTATTGCGATGCCATTTTCATCGTGATGACGGGGCTGAGCAGGCACTCAGCGGCGTGTCGTTGCTCCAGATAGGAGTTGTGGGGGCTCGGGCTGCGGTCGTTCGTCAGCCGAGGTGCTGCTGTCAGGCGAGATCGGGCCCGCCGTCGATGGTGAGGACTTGTCCGGTCAGTCAGGTGGCCGCTTCGTCGGGGTGGCCGCAGCGGCCCGTGGGAGGGTTCCGGGTGGGGGTTCTTACGGTTCGGCGGGCCAGTTGAGTAGACGAGCGCCGAGGACGGCGGCTTGCAGTGTGAAGCGTTGGGTGGGGTCGTCGGGGTCGTACCCGGTGAGGTGGCGGACCCGGTCGAGTCGGTAGGCGACGGTGCGGGCGCTGAGGTGTAGCTGTCGGGCGGTGGCTGTGGTGTTGCCGTGACAGGCGAAGAACGCGGTGAGGGTGTCGAGGATCGGTACGGCGCCGCCTCGCGCTTCGGTCAGTGGCGCGAGAACGGTGTGGACGAGGTCGGTGATGGCGGCGCGGTCGCGGAGGAGGACGGGGAAGACGAGCAGGTCCGCGGCGCGCAGGACGGGAGTGGTGAGGCCGAGTCGGTCGGCGAGTTGCAGGGTGTCGCGGGCTTCTTCGTAGGACTGCTGGATGCCGCTTGGTCCTGGATGAGGGCGGCCGACACCGATCTGCCATCGGTTGTCGGTGCCGAGGGCGGTGAGGAGGTGGTGGGCGACTTCGCCGGTGGTGCCGCGAAGTGCTGCTGGGGTGATGCAGACCAGCAGGTCGTCGTGGCTGGTGATCAGGGTGTTCCGGCTGCCGAACCGGGCGGCGAGTCCTGCTTCGACGAGGTCGAGCACCGGGTCGGTGAACCCGGTGGCCGCGCGGGCGACGATGACCTGGTGCCGGCCGGCGAGTTGGACCGCGAAGCGGTGGGCACGTTCGGCGAGCCGACCGGGGTGACCGTGACCGTAGAGCAGATCGTCGATGAATTCGCGGCGGGCGGTGTGGTCGCGGCGGGCGGCGTGCAGGTGTGAACGTTCGTGTCCCTCTGCGGCGGCGTCGAGGAGGCGTCGGGCCGCTGTCCAGACGGCGGTGGTGGCGGCGCGGGCGGCGCTGGGGGTGGGGGCGTCGGCGAGGCCGGGCAGGGTGGGCAGGAGGGTCTCGGCGGCGTGCAGGTAGCCGGCGATCAGGGCACGCAGGGTGATGTTGAGGTCCGCAGCCCGCTCGCCGTGCCGCCGGCACCTGTCGAGGTCGGCGCGTTGCGGGCGGCGGCCGGTTGCTGCGGCGGTGGCGAGGGCGTCGAGGTAACCCTGCAGCAGTTCGGTTGGCACGCCGGGTGTGCCGAGGTCACATGTCGGGCCGGACGACTCGTCACTCACACCTGGCTCCACAGCAAGAACTGTATGGTCACGGGCGGTTTCGCTTCGTCCGGTGCCGACGCGCGACCGACGGCACCGGACGAGACATCAGACGGCGAGATCGCGTCGCTCGAACGCCGCGGCGGCCATCCCGACAAGGACGGCGATGGTGCCGGCCAGGACGAGGAGGTAGCCGACGTGGAAGCCGGTGTGTAGCGGGTCGGCGCCGAGGTAGTAGTGGAACGGCGACAGCCACCGCAACGGTCGGATGGCGTCGAACTGGTTGCCGAGGGCATGCAACAGGTACGTGGCAACGGCGACGCTGCCGGTGGTGGCCAGCACGACGGGACGGCGTCCGACGAACGCGCTGACGGTCAGGGCGAGAGCGCCGAACCAGAGCCCGACCAGCAGTAGGCCGAGGGACGCGGCGCTGATCCTGCTGACGCCGACGTTCATGTCCAACGCGGCGGCGAGGGCAAGGACCAGCAGCCAGGCGACCGCGCCGACGGCGCCGACGGCAGTGGCGAGGGCTGCGAAGCGTTGCAGGACGAACCGGCGGCGGCTGATCGGGTTGGCTAGCAGCAGATCGAGCACACCGGCGTCCTCGGGCCCGGCGATTGCGCGGGTGCCGAACACGGTCGCTGCCATGATCAGCAGAAGGGGTACGAACACGGTGTAGATGACGGCCTGCAGGTAGCCGGCGCCGCTGTACAGATCCTGGAATCCCAGCGCGGTCTGCATCCCCTGCGGGATGCGCTCGGCAGCGGACTCGGCGGCGTCCGGATCGCCCTTGAACTGGGACCAGGACGAGACGTAGATGGTGACGAAGGCCCCGATGCCGACCATCCAGCCGGCGACCGCCCGCCGGTAGTCGCGGAGGGACTTGCGGACCAGGCTGGGCATCACGACGTCGTCTCCTCGGACTGGTGGTAGTAGCTGAGGAAGGTCTCCTCCAGGTCGGGTTCGGCGCTGATGAGGTCGACGACGGTGTGCCGGCCGAGCGCCTTGATCAGCGGGTCGAGTTGCCCGTCGACGGTGCAGTGCAGCACCGGTCCTTCGACGGAGACGTCGGTGACGCCCGGCAGGCCGGTGAAGTCGGCCGCCACGGGCGGCTCGGCGAAGTGCACCTCGACCTGGCGGACGGCTCGTTTGCCCAGCGACTCGACCCGTTCGACGGCGACGAGCCGGCCGGCGCGGACGATGCCGACCCGGTCGGCCGCCGTCTGCACCTCGGCGAGTATGTGTGAGGACATGAAGACCGTCTGCCCGTTCGCACGAGCCTCGCGCACCATCTCCAGGAACTCCTGCTGCATCAGCGGGTCCAGGCCGGTGGTCGGCTCGTCGAGGATCAGCAGTTCCGGCTCGTGCATGAACGCCTGCACCAGGCCGACCTTCTGTTTGTTGCCCTTCGACAGGCTGCGGATCCTGCGGGACAGGTCCAGTTCCAGCCGCTCCGCCAGCTCCGCGATGCGTCGGGCCGAGACGCCGCCACGGGCGTCGCCGAAGAATCGCAGCAGCTCAGCCGCCTGTTCCCGTCCCTCGAACGACAGTTCGCCAGGCAGGTAACCGATCCGGCGGCGATTGTCGACGCCGCGTCGGGGAACGGTGCCGAGCACCGTGGCGGTGCCCCGGGTGGGGCGGATGAAGTCCAGCAGCAGTCTGATCGTGGTTGTCTTCCCGGCCCCGTTCGGACCGAGATAGCCGAACACCTCACCGGGCTGGACACGCAGATCGAGATCTTCCAACCCGCGGCGGTTGCCGTAGAACTTCGTCAGACCCTGGGTTTCGATCGCTGATGTCATGACACACCCCCTTTCTCGGTGGAGACGATGCGGAACAGCGACCCGCCGGCCTCGGCGGGCCCGCGCTGGAACTCAGCCATGCCGGGAAGCTTCACCCGCGTCCCCGGGATATTCCAGTTCGATGTCGTGACAGGTGCAGGGGCACTTCGTTGCCGAACTCCGGCAAAACCACTGTCGACGATCACCTTCGGCTCGCTACCGACGGACCGACCAGGCGCAGAGCACCAAGGCGGCTGCGGTGTGTCCGGCGCCGCTTCGCAGGATCACTCGACGAAACTGGCCTTTGGCAGGCGGGCTTGCCGCAGGTGGTGCGAACGATCGGATCGGGTACCGGCGGGAAACCGGACGCCGTGTCGTTACGCTTTTGAGGTGGTCTCAGCTTGTCCGGAGTGCAGTGAGCCGGGGGTGCCGTTGATGTTCGGCTTGCCGGTCCCGGAGGCGTTCGATGCCGCCATCGATGGGCAACTGGCGCTCGGCGGCTGCATCGTGGGTGACGAGCCGCCGAGTTGGCAGTGCTCGCGTCAGCACCGCTGGCGCGACGCTGACGAAGAGGGATGGAACGAGCAGCTCCTCCGGGTGCGTCGACTTCATCTTCGGTCACGATTGATGCGCACGGCATGAGCGTGCCCGCCGTAGCCGAGTTTGCCGGAGAGCCGGTCCGTGGCGTGATCCTGGGCCCCGGACCGGGGCCTGCCGCGACGGGCCGACGGGGGAGACGTGGTCTGACCTCTGTGGCGGTGCTCGATCCGGGGTTGAAATTGTCGCATGCCATGACTCACATTACTGATACAGTGCTTGCGACATTCGGAGGTGGTGCCATGCGGCCGGCGGATCACACGGAGACCGGGCGGTGGCTGGCCGGGCACGGCTTGGACGGCGTCGAGCCGACACCGCTGCTCGCGGCGCGGCTGGTGGTGCGGCGGCGGGCCAAGCTCGCCGACAGTCTCCTGCTGGCGGCCTTCCTGCTCGGTGCGGCACTCACGCACACGGTGCGACTGACCTACGCCCCGTCCTCCTGGCTACCATTGCTGGTGCTGACGGCGTTGGTGGTCGTGTTGCTGGTGGCGCGGTGGCTGCTCGGCTGGTGGGTGCGACGCGTCGACCAGCGGGCCGGCGCGCAACTGTCCCGACGGGTCGCCCACCCGGTCAAGCTCGGTTGGCCGGAGGTGCTGGGCCGGCCGTACGCCATCTTCACGGTCACCGCATTCACCAGCGCCGTGCTGCTCGCGGTGAGCGTGCTGCCGGTGTCGGACTCCGGCTTGCGGTACGGGGCGGCTGTCGTGCTGATCGGCCTTGCCGGCAGCGGCGCCGGCACCGTCATGCAGCTGCGTCAGGTGTTGGCGAGCCCGGCCGTGGCGGAGGACGCGGCATCGCTCACCGCCGATGTGATTATGCGGGTCGAGGACGCCCGTGCCCTCGTCACACCCAGCCTGGTGTGGTTGCTGCCGGCCATCTTTCTGTACGGGGAATCGCTCGGCTGGTGGAACGTGGTCTCGCTGCTCCTCGTGGTGGCCGGCGCTCTCGCGCTCAGCCTGATCCAGGCCCGGACGACCGGTGTCGGGACTGCGGCACGGCGAGCCATGGTCACCCGATGATCGTCATCGACGCCACCTCGCCAACGCCGCCGTATGAGCAACTCCGGGCCCAGTTCGCGAGGCAGATCCAGGACCGCTCGCTCGCTGTCGGCACGAGACTGCCGACGATCCGCCGACTCGCAGCCGACCTCGGCCTCGCCGTGAACACCGTCGGTCGGGCGTACCGGGAACTGGAGGAGGCCGGGCTGATCGAGACCCGCGGGCGGGCCGGCTCGTTCGTCTCGGCCGCCGGCGAGCAGGCCCTCGAGCGGGCCCGCCGCGCCGCCCACGACTACGCGGCGGTCATCACCAGCGTCGGCATCGATCCCCACGAGGCCATCCGCATCGTCGAGGCCGCCCTGAGCCGTCATCCAACACCGTAAGACCCCCGCCACCCACCGCCCCTCACTCCTGCTGAGACCTCTGCGCTGCTACGAAACCGCCGTGCGACGACTGATGACGGAGAAGTCTCGGCCCGACCCCCGATCGGCGGCGATGTGAGTACGTCCTGACCCGGCACCGAATCAGGGTGACCAGTGGGCAAACCGGCGGCGCGCTTTTCGACCGCCGCGTCATTCGTTAGTAATCGCCTGTGGAGCACCTGTGGTCCTTCACCTGGGGCACGAGGTGATCGTCATTGTGCCGGCGTGATCGCTGCGCCGGTGCTTCTGGCGGCGAACACGGCCTTCAATGAGCTGCCGCGCCTGCTGCACTTCATGGCCCGGGACGGCTACGTGACCCGTCGATTCCTGCACCTGGACCGGCTGGCGCTGAGCAACGGACTGATCGCACTCGCGGTCACCGCGGCGGTGATCCTCGTCGCCTTCGGTGGCCGCACGCACTCCCTGATCCCGCTCCACGCGGTCGGCGTCTTCCTCGCCTTCACGCTCTCCCAGACCGGCATGGTCAACCACTGGCGACACCACCGTGACCCCGGCTGGCGGCGGCGCGCCACCGTCAACGGCGTCGGTGCCGCGCTGTCGGCCGTGGTGTTGGTGACCGCCGCGGTCGCGAAGTTCACCGCAGGTGCGTGGGTGGTGGTGCTCGCCGCTGTTGATCTACCTGTTCTCCCGGGTACGCCGTCACTACGACCACGTCCAGCAGGCCCTCGGCCTGCACGCCGCCGCCGGGCGCGGCGGGTTGGAACCGGCCGAGGACGAGCCGCCCGCCGTCGTCCCGCAGCAGGTACGGCATTTCTTCCTCGTCCCGGTGGCCCGCCTCAACCAGGCGACGCTGCGGACCCTCGCCTACGTCGGCTCGCTCGGTCAACCGGCGCTGGCGCTGCACGTCAGCCCCGAGCGGGCGGAGGCCGAGCGTTTCCGCACGCAGTGGGCCACCTGGGGCGACCACATCCCGCTGGAGACCATCCTGTCGCCGCACCGCGTGATCATCCAGCGGCTCGCCGGGTACGCCACCGCGCTGCGCCTCAGCCATCCCGACCTGACTTTCACCGTCGTCGCACCCGATGTGGTGGTCGACCGCCCCTGGCAGCGGTTGCTGCACTACCGCACCGAACAGCGACTGCGTCGGGCTTTGCGCCGGCACCCGGGCATCGTCGTCACCAGTATGCCCACCCACCTAACCTGCTGAGCGTCGTCGGGCCAGCGGCCGACGCAGTCGGCGAGGCGCTCGTCGGTGACGGTGCGTCGGGTGGCGACGAGCGAGCGGTGCCGCGATCTCGGGTGCGGGCTGCCCCACGATTCCCCGTCGCGTTGCCCGCAGCCCGGGGGTGCAGACGACGTCAGCCTCGCGGCTCAGCCGTCCCCCGCCAGGATCTCCTCGTAGCTCAGTTGAATGACGTACTTCCCTGCGGGCGGTCGGATCCGGGATCAGGAGCAGGGGCGTCTCGGATCGCGAGCGCGGCTTGGATGAGCGCAGCGTGGGTCAGCGTCTGGGGGTAGTTGCCGAGGTGGGCACCGGTCGCGGGGTCCAGCTCTTCGGCGTAGAGACCGAGTGGAGTGGCGTGACCAAGCATGGTCTGGAACAGATCGATCGCCTCATCGCGGCGTCCGGTGCGGGCGAGGGCTTGGATCAGCCAGAAGGAGCAGGGCAGGAACGCGCCTTCGGTACCGGGGAAGCCGTCCCGCCCGGGCGGGTAACGGTAGAGCAGCGGGCCGCCCGCGGAGAGCCGGTCCCGCATGGCGTCGATGGTGCCACGCACCGGGGTGATCCGATGTCGTCCAGGTCGAGCAACGGCAGGACGAGCAGAGCCGCGTCGAGGTCGGTGGAGCCGTAGCTGCGGACGTAGCTGCCCGTCGTCGGGTCGGAGCCGCGCGTGCGGACCTCGGCGGCGATGGCATCTCGGGCCTTCCGCCACCGTTGACGTTGGCGCTCGGGCAGCGGATGGGTGTCGCCGATGCGCAGGGCCCGGTCCAGGGCGAGCCAACCCATCAGCTTGGAATGTACGTGGTGAGCGGGCTCGCGGATCTCCCAGATGCCGGCGTCGGGCTCCTGCCAGCACCGGGCGACCACGTCGGCGAAGCCACGCACCGCCCGCCACGTCTCTGAGTAGAGGCGGTGCCCTGCCTGTGCGAACGCCCACGCGGCGTCGATCACCCAACCGTAGCCGTCGAGCTGGTGTTGGCCGGAGGCCCCGTTGCCAACCCGCACGGGAACGCTGTCGAGATAGCCTGACCAGCCAGGCAGGTCCCGTTCCGCCGGCACGTGGCGGCCGTACAGGGTGAACAGCGCTGGCAGGTGTGGCCGCTGCAGCCGGCTGGCGTGCAACAGCCACGCGAGGAACCCGCGGGCCTCGTCGGGTTTGCCGACGCCGAGGAAGGCGCTGACGCCGATGCTGGCATCTCGCGGCCAGACGTAGCGGTAGTCCCAGTTCCGCATTCCGCCGGGCTCCTCGGGCAGGGACGTGGTCGGCGCGGCCACCGGGGCTCGCGAGGGCGAGTAGGTCAACAGCCGCAGGGTCAGCAGGCTCCGTACGACCTCCTCCCGGAAGGGCAGCGATTCGTCGACTTCGCCGCTCCAGTCCCGCCACCGATTCTCGTCCTCGACGAGGAGATCCCAGGCAGCTGCCGGGTCGACATGGATCAGTGGTTCGCGGTGGGCCACGGCCAGCACGAGGCTGACCGGACGGCCTGGGCGGACCGTGATCGGGAGGAGCCGCCCCGGTTCGATGGTGAGCCTGGGTGCGATGCCCAGACCCACCGCGAGTGACCCCCGATCACACACCAGGGCCTCGTGCCGGTGGTGAACCCTTGGCGGGCGGTGCCGTACGCCGAGGCGGGGGTCGAACTCGACGACGGCGTCGACGGCTGCCGCCTCGGCCGACAGCCGACGCACGAGCAGCGTCGTGGGCAGGAGCTGGCGGCTGGCCTCCGCGATCATCCCCTCGCTGAGGGTGAGGCGGCCCTTGCCCACGGCCCAGGTCGTCTCCAGCGTGGCGGTGTGCCGTCGGTAACGCCGTTCGACGACCGTGGCCGGCCCGGCCGGGCCGACCCGGAAGGTTCCCGCGTCCGCGCCGCCGACCAGTCGACCGAACAGGGGCTCGCCGTCGAAGCGGGGCACGCAGAGCCAGTCGAGTCCGCCGTCACCGGCGACTAGGGCCTGTGTCGAAGTCGGTGCCAGGGCTTGAGCTGGTTTGAGGATCTTCGCGTGTCGGAGATCGAAAGTAGGCGAGGTCTCCGGTAGATGGTTCAGCGACCAAGCAGAACCTGAAAACGGAGACCTCGTGGACACCCTAGCGGTGACGAGGCGGTTCGACCTGAGCGACGTGCAGTGGGCGGTGCTGGAGCCGTTGCTGCCGACGCCGAAGCGGCCGGGTCGACCGTCGTTGTGGAGTAGGCGGCAGTTGATCGATGGGATTCGGTGGCGGATCCGGGTGGGTGCGCCGTGGCGGGACGTGCCACCGCAGTACGGGTCCTGGTCGGCGGTGTATGCCCTGTTCCGCAGGTGGCAGCGCGACGGGACCTGGAAGCAGGTGCTCACCGCGTTGCAGGCCCTCGCCGATGCGGACGGCAGGATCACCTGGGACGTGTCGGTGGACTCGACCAGCGCCCGCGCCCACCAGCATGCGGCTGGGGCGAGGAAAAGGGGGATCTGCAGGCCGGCCACCCGGCGGTGTCAGCGTTGAGCCGACCGACCATGCGCTCGGCCGGTCCCGCGGTGGGTTGACCACAAAGCTGCACCTGGGCTGCGAGCAAGGCGAGAAACCCCTCGCCATCGTGCTCACTGCCGGGCAGCGCGGCGACAGCCCCCAGTTCATCCCGGTTCTGGCCGCGATCCGCGTTCCCCGCCTGGTCACCGGCCGACCGAGAACACGACCGGACCGGGTCCTGGCCGACAAGGCGTACACCTCGAAGGCCAACCGAGCCTACCTGCGCCGGCGAGGCATCGCCGCGACCATCCCCAGCAAGGCCGACCAGGACGCGAACCGGCGGGCCAGAGGATCCAAAGGCGGCCGGCCACCGGCCTTCGACCCGCACATCTACCAGCAACGTCACGCCGTGGAGTGCGGCATTAACCGCCTCAAGCGCAACCGAGCCGTGGCCACCCGTTTCGGCAAGCTGGCCGTCCGGTACGAGGCCACGATCCACCTCGCCGCCATCAACGAGTGGCGGTGACCGACTTCGACACAGGCCCGAGGCCCCGACCAGCAAGAATGCTGGTCGGGGCCTCGCGTTTATCTAGGTAATTCCAGATCGCCCTCGAGGCGTCCGTAAACGCCCAGAATTATCTGAATGTCGTGTCAGTCGTCGTCGCCCACGATGGCGGTGACACGGATCTCGACACGCATCCTCGGCGCACCGAGGGCCGACACACCAACCTCGGTCCAGATGGGCGCGCGGTCGCCCATGCGCTTGCGGAACTGCTCCACCATGACCCGATTGTGGCTGTCTCCGATGGAGTCGGGGGAGTCAGGGATGTGGTAGGAGTTCACGGAAATGACGTCACGCCATGTGGCGCCGGCTTCAGCGAGAGTCCGCTCGACGTTGTCGAAGGCCCGGACGATCTCCTCTTCGAGGGCCTCGGGGAAGTTGAAGTCGTCGTCCCAGCCTCCCTGACCCGAGGTCTCGACGCGGCCGCCGATCCGGACCGCCTGGCTGTAATGCATGTTGGCCAGTTGCGTGTCGCCGTAGCCGGGGGTGGCGTAGAACGTCGGCCTGTTCATGAGCTTTCCTCCTCGTGTTCTGCTGATCGGTGCCGGAAGGGAGCTTCGCGCCCTGGCGGGTTCCCGGATCGGCAACGCGTACACCGCCGCACCCTTCACTTCACGTGTGAAGGGCGCCCGTGTTCACGTTCGTGGCGTCGGCCAGGCCAGGCCCGTCACATCCCGGACCTGCGGCTGCTGCCATCGCCGGTACCTGATGAGGCCGACCGTCAATGAGGCGAACGCCAAGGCCATCAGAATCCAGCCGGTCACGGGGCTGAACACACCGCTGAGCCGGCCGAGGTATCCTACTGACAGAAGTACCAGGCAGAGCCCGCCGCAGAGGAGGTACATCCCGGCGTCGACGGGCTGCCTCCACCTCCTCCGCATGACGGCAGACATGCGACGAGTCAGCAGTATGCGGACACCGCAGCCGGCCACGGCCAGGCCGGCCGCGCCCAGGGCCACGTTCCACCAATCCTGGAATCCATGGATCAGCTTCTACCCTGCGGGACGCGGTCGGCAACCACGGGCAGGAATCATCGGCTTTGCCGGATCGCCGCCTGGACTCCGCCTCGGCTCGACCCGGGACTTTGACACAGCCCCTAGGCTAGCCATGTCCAGGGTGGCCCGGAGCAGGCGGCATCTGCTGAGGTCCGTCGGCTAGCCGCGGCGGAGACGGGCGATCCCGGCGTCGCGATCGTCGCCGCGGCGTCGGCCCGTATGCCAGCAAGACTCGCGGACCCAAACACATATACCTTGTTTAATCGAGCGTTGATGCGGGTGCTGTGGGCAGGAACCCCAGAGACGGCCGAAGCCTTGTCGCTGCGCTGCATAATGCACCTTACCTACGCGAATCTACTAACGGGACGAGTGAAGGACCCGCCCCGTCCAGAGCTGCATGTGCCCGACCAGACCGGCGGCGATCTCGGCGCTGTGCCGATGTTTCCGAACCGGGCCGAGCGGGCAGCTCATCCATTACCGTCCGAGCCGCAGAAGGAGGACGCGACACCGACCTGGCGCCGGCAAGCCTTCGTCCCGCGGCTGGTCGAGATGCTGGAGCTGGCCAAGTCTGGTGGCCGGTTCCACGTTACCCCGCACATTCCACCTCGGCTTCTCGCGGCAGCCCGGCGCACCCACCCGATCACCGCTGACGAAGTGGTGCTGGCCTTCATCGACCTCACGCTTCTGCGCCAAGGCGCTCAGTCAGCGATCTTTACCGACCGGCGGTTTCGCTATCAGGCCGATTCCTTTTCAGACGGACTAGGGCCACTCGACCTTCCCTATGCGGACCTGCCGCAGACGGTTATCGAGTTCAAACAATTTTCGAAGGTGAACGTCGGCGCCGGGCAGATGGACTACTGGTTCCGGCTGGTCATCACCTCCGCTGCTGGAGAACGACAACTCGGATTCCCTAACCTTCCTCACCGGCATGCAGCAAAGACCGGCGATCTGCTGCAAAAGATCAAGCGGATGTGTTGACGCGGGGAGTGTGTCGATCTACGCAGTCCCGGGCGCACCTCGCGCGCTGCCCGAGGAGTACCCGCCAGTCGGCGAGCAGGTCGACGCGATCGTCCAGTGGATCAGCCGGTACCGCCCGCCCGTCTGGATACGCCTCACGATGCGGGCCGCGGACCTACATGATTTCAGCTGGCCGTGCGGATGCTGTGGTCAGCTGACGATCCTCAGCCCTAGCGGCGACGGCGTCACCGTCGATGTGCGCAGCAGTGAGGGACCGGGATGTGCGTCGTTCGTCGCGCACCGGTCCTGTCTGGCCGACCGCCTCAACCCGGACTTCAACGGCGACCGCACGGGTCAACGCCGTGGGACGCGACCAACCGATCGCCCCCAGCGAACGGAAACGAATGGCCCTGAATAGCCGTAGGCGGCAGCCACCGCCGGATGAACCCCCACAGACGCACGAGATCACGCGCATGCACATGCCGCCAGGCGAGGCTGGTTTGAGGGGCTCGGACTACCCGCCAGCGGAGCCCCAGGCGTCTTCGAACGTGGTTCGCGTGATGACGAATCCGCTCCAGTCCTCGTCTAGATCATCCAGGCTAGCCTGCCCGAGGCCACCGCACTGGTCTGCCTCATGTCCGGGTCCGTACCGGAGAACCGGGCCGCGGTCGTACACCTCAATCTGCCGAACCGGCCAACCGTCGTCATCCACCTCGAAGTACCAGACCGAGTGCCCCCAGGCGTCGAACTCGTCGCCGCGCGATTCGTCCCAGCGACGACGGTAAAAGCGAGCCATGGCCGTAAGCGTAGATCCACTCGTGCGCGGATCTGCCGCCGATGGTGCGCGGTGCTCGTCGATCGGAGGCGCCAGATCTCAGGCGCGCTCGAAGGTGAGGTCGAAGTCTTTCCGCCAGGAATGGCCGGCGTCCTCGGACGCCTCCCAGCGGCCGAGGATCCGGTCCTTGTCGACGTTGGCGATGAACCGCTGGTGGAAGTCCGGGTCCTCACGGGTCATCGTCCAGTGCTCACCGTCGAAGGTCATGGCGAACTCGCGGCAGACGCCGCGGTCGTCTTCATAGAGCGCGACGAACCGATCGTTCGCGTCGCTGCGTCCCAGGACGAGACTCATCTCGGAACGCGCCTGCCCGCCCCCGCCGAACTGCGATTTCGCGACCAGGAGCGATTCCCCGAGCCACTCGATCCTGGTAGTGCCCCGCACCTCGGTGCCCGGCGGTTCGAGGAAGAAGGCATCCGAAATCTTCGTCGCCCATTCGCCGACAAGCCCGCCCAGCTTCGCCATCTCGGTATTGCGCATCATTTCATCCCATCGGTCCGACGTACGTGATGCGTCGGAGATCAAGGCCGGCGCAGCCCGCAGAAGCGAAGCACCACCGTGCTGGACCGCTCCAGACCGGTGACCAGCACGGTCCGCTCGCGGCGGCGCAGCTCGCGGAAGGTGCGGTTGCCGCAGCCGACGTCCACAATCGTCTCGGCCCAGGCAGCATCGCAGGCCAAGGCCATCGTATGCGACCCAGGGCCGGCGCGCGGACTTCACAACAGCAGGGGCAAGACCTCGGACGCGGCTGTTCATCACCAGCCCCTTGCGCTGACCGATAGTCGATTGCCATCGGATCAGTCACATGCCGCCGAGTGGGCGCGCTGACCTGCCGAGCGGCCGTCACTGTCCGTGCTGCTGCTCGGGCACGTCGTCGGCGGTGACATGCGGGCTGGCGTCGAGGCCGGCGCCGATCTGAGCCGGCAGCGGTAAGCATGTTCGACGGGCAGGTGGGCTGCTGCGGCCTGTTCGTCGCCACTGTGCAGGAGGTCCCTCACGCGCTCAACGGTGGCGGTAATGTCCGTGATGGCCACCGTCCAGCCGTCCACGGCGACGTGAGTGTCGGCCCACGTGGTCCGACTCGGTGTCGGGCGGCAGGTGTGCTGGGGTCGAGTGCGTGCCGTTGACGGCCCTGGTGATCCTACGATCCGGGTATGGCGATGGCGGCTGGTGACGGCTGGCGGTGGGGGCTGAGCGCGGGCAGCGCGGGGCTGGTGGTGTTGCCGTACTGGCAGGGGGCGCCCTGGCCGGCGGTGGTGGCGGCGGTCTTCGGGGTAATCGTGGTCAGTGCGTGGGCGTGGGGCACCCGCAGCGGTCGTGGTGTGGGTGTGGTTGTCGGTGCCGGGTTCATCGTCGTGCTGGCCACGTTGTTCGCTGTCTCGCAGTGGCCCCGTGGTCTGCCGGTCGCGCCGTGGCTTGACTGGTTCGTGATGTGGTTGCTCGTTGGTGCGGTGTGCCTGGCGGCGTTGATCATCGACCGCATCTGGCATTCCTCGATGGTGGAGTGGAACTGGCTGACAGTTCGGTGGATCGCCTCGGTGGTGCCGCTGGCCGGCGTGGTGCTGCTATGCGGTGGCGGGCTCGGCATCGCCCAGATCGACGGCGACGGCAGGTTCCGGGTACCTGTTCGCGTAGACGAGATTCTTCCGCTGCCGACGTCGCTGCGCCTGGTCTCGGCTGACACATGTGCCTCCGGCGGCAGCAGCGGCAACTGCACGGCCAAGTTCGTGGTGACGGCCAACGACGGCGCCAGCCGGGAAGCGACCGTAACCCGGCTCGTCGCCCACCTGCGCGCCCGCGGATGGCCGCTGCAACCCGAACACGGCAGCTATTCCGGCAGCCGCGACATCAGCGGGCTCCTGCACTGGAGTCCACACCGAATATGGCTGTACACCGAAGCCGAACCCGCAACCGTGCTGCAACCGGCGGCACCACAGGGAACAGTGAACATTTACATCGACAACCTCTGACATGTTCCCACACGGAATCTGCTTTGCCGAGTTGAGGACGTTCATCCCTGCGAGCCGACGGCGTGATGATGTGGCCTCTCCTGCTCAGCGAACTGTCGCCCGCAGCGCTTCTTCGTACTGGAGGCGATCGAAGGTGACGGGAAGCAGTTCGTGGTAGCCCCAATCACGATGTCCGGTGCGATAGCCGGACCAGTTGACCGTGTCCTCAGCAACCGTGACTATCGCGGTAAACGGCCAGCAGCCCCAGTCACCGCAGGTACACCCTAGTAACACAGTGTCGCCGTCACCGAACCAGCTCAGGACCGGATCACCGAGATAGTGCCGACTCGGCCAGCGCACGCTGTCGCCCAGCAGCCCCGCATAGCTGCCCGCGAGGTTGGGTTTCCCTTCCCGCCGCGCAAAGGGCAGCTCAGCCGTGCGAACCAGGTCAGGCAGGGGCATGCCGTTAAGGTACGGAACGAGTGTCGTGAACATCCCGACGCCGAGTTCCTGCTCGATGGTACGGAATTCGATACGTTCCACGAGCCCAAGGCTAGGATCCTGCGCCCTGACGTGGTCCGGCGCCCTCGCGTCATTGCTGCCCCGGGTCGTCGCTAGAACGGCGGGCAGGCACGGTTCCGCAGCGGATCGCAGGCTCATGCCGCTGTCCGCTCACAAAGGGCTTGGGGAGGCCTCGCCATTGGCGAGGCGTCCCCCGGACCCGGCCCGGCTCGAACGGGCTGCCACCCTCTCCTGCAGGATCGCGGGCGCGGTCATCCGGAGCCACCGCACCTTGGGCGAGGACGGGAAGAGCTTAGAGGGTGGCGATGACGCACGCACATGCTGCCGAGCGTGCGCGTCGCCAGCCGGGAGTCATTCATGTCGCGCCGGCTGCCGTGCGGTCCGCTTGCGTCCGCAAGCCAGTTGACGAAATATGACGCAAGGTGTCAGGTTTTGGGTGGAGCATGGGTTCATCGGTCGGCGCCGGTGATAGGTGCGGGCCTCGGCACAGATAGATACGGAGAGACAAGGACCTCCATGCGCGAAACCCCAGAAGATCTCGAAAGGCTCCAAGCTCTCCTTGACGCCTCCCTCGCCGGCTCCACCTCCCACCTCCGCTCGATCATCAACACCGCGCGCACACTGAACGCGGAACAGCTCACCCAGGTCCTCACCGGCATGTGCACCCTCGCTCTGTCCAGCGTGACGGCGAAGGGTGAGCCGCGGATCAGCGGTGTGGACGGGCACTTCCTGCGAGGCAAGTGGTACTTCGGCACGGCGCCCGACGCCGCCAAGGCGCGCCACCTCGCGGCGCGGCCCGCCGTCAGCGCCGCACATATGCGCGGTGAGGACCTCGGCGTCTTCACGCACGGCAAGGTGGAGATCCTCAACCCCCGAAACGGCGACCAGGCCACGGACTGGCCGGACGTGCTCGCGTACTTGAAGGACTTCTACGGCGACGACCTCTTCGACTGGGACAACGACGTGGTCTACTACCGACTGCATCCGCATTGGATGACCGTCTATGCCCCAGACATCGCAAAGCTCACCGTGGCGTCCCAGCCCTGATCCACAGCACCGGCCAACCGATGCGCGTCCAAGACCCGCGCCGTCAGAGGTCTCGTTACCGCCTAGCCACGGGCGATCCGTTCAAGCCGAGAGGTGGCCTGTTCGCTTCGGACAGGCCGATAGCATCCGCGACGTCCTGGACGAGCTTCAGCTCGTCGGGAACGTCCGCCGGTCACGGCCAGCGACCCGGCCAAGATCCCCGGCGGGACGAGTCGATCAAGGTGGTTGAGCAGTTTCACCTCGCTTCGAAACAACCGCCCACGCTCGGATGCTGGCATCTCGGCGAGCAGGTCCGGGACACGTTCGTCCTGCGGTACAAACACCACCGTCCCGGAGTACTCACGGCAGCTCGAGCACCACGCCAAGCCGACACAGCTCTCGTACAGACTGTCAGAGGGTGTAGGAGCGGTATCTGTAGGAATAGATCTCACCGGCACACGCATCGGCGCTCCCAGCACGAGCCTCATGAATCGTGCTGACCTTCGACCATGCCCACCTGGCAGCTCTGCATCCCATGATCTTGATCTTTCCCGGGCTACCAAGCGGGCCGCCATCCGGATTTGCCGCCGTCCGCGCTCCGTGCTCGGCGGGTGCACGACGGCGGCTGCGTCATGGCAGGTCCAGCCCCTTCACAGCCGAGCCGCGATC